>JAZSOM010000048.1:0-172028 GCA_045536955.1 Acutalibacteraceae bacterium | reverse complement strand
ATCAGCGGCGAAATGACCTTTGAATGGGAAGGCAACAGCGTAAGTGTAAACCGCCCCAATTGTTTTGATTATTGCCCTTGGGTGCTTCACGTTGCAAATGATGTTAAGGTTACATTCAAAGCCGCAAGCGATGTTGAAATCGTTATTCAGAGAACAGATAATGAGCGTTCATTCCCCTCAAAGCTCTATACTCCCGAGGAATGCAGAAACGAAAACAGAGGCGCAGGCACAATGCGTGAGGCTTCAACAAGAATTGTACGCACTGTTTTTGATTATTCAAACGCACCTTATTCAAATCTTGTAGTAGGTGAGGTTATCGGCTTCCCGGGCAAATGGTCAAGCTACCCTCCCCACTGGCATCCCCAGCCCGAAATCTATTTCTATAAATTCCTGCCCGAAAACGGTTACGGCTTTGCAGAGCTTTCGGAAGATGTTGTTAAAACTCACAACAATTCAACCGTTTTCATCACAGAAAAGGAAACTCATCCTCAGACTACCGCTCCCGGCTATGCCATGTGGTATCTCTGGGTTATAAGACATCTTGAAGGTGACCCCTATATCACCCCCACTTTTGTTCCCGAACATCTTTGGGTAACAGACGGTGAAAAAGAGGCTGATATCTGGCCACCCGTTAAATAAGGAAGAAGGAGAAACAACTATGAAGCTTACAATGTCACAGGCTCTTGTCAAATTCCTCGATAACCAGTACGTCAGCTTTGACGGTGAGGAAACCAAATTTGTCAAGGGCATATTCGGAATTTTCGGCCACGGCTGTGTTGTAGGTATCGGTCAGGCACTCGAGCAGGGCGGTCATGACCTTACTTACTATCAGGGTCACAACGAGCAAGGCATGGCTCACGCCGCAATTGCTTTTGCAAAGCAAAGCGACAGAAGACAGATCATAGCTTGCACTTCCTCAATCGGTCCCGGTGCACTCAATATGGTTACTGCCTGCGGCACGGCAACAGCTAACCGCATTCCCCTGCTTGTTCTGCCCGGCGATACATTTGCCTGCCGCCAGCCTGACCCCGTACTCCAGCAGATTGAGCAGCCCACAAGCTATGCCACAACCTCAAACGACGCCTTCAAGGCCGTTTGTAAATACTGGGACAGAATCGAGCGTCCCGAACAACTTATGACAGCCTGTCTCAACGCAATGCGCGTTCTCACGGATTGGGCAGAAACCGGCGCCGTCTGTCTCGCTATGCCGCAGGACGTTGAAGGTGAAGCCTATGACTATCCCGATTATTTTTTCAAAAGAAGAGTATGGTATCTCGACCGCAGACCCGCAACCCGCAGAGAGATTGATTTAGCCGCAGAGCTTATAGACAACTCAAAGAAACCGCTTATGATTGTAGGCGGCGGTGTCACATATTCCGGTGCATGGCAGGCTGCACAATATTTTGCCGAGCGCTTCAATATTCCGATCGGCGAAACACAGGCAGGTAAGGGTCAGATTCCGTGGGACTGTCCGCTCAACCTGGGCGGAATCGGTGTTACAGGCGGTGAAGCCGCAAACGTTATTGCAAAACAGGCTGACCTTATTATTGCAATCGGTACAAGACTTACCGACTTCACAACCTGCTCAAAATGGGGATTCCAGAATCCTGATGTAAAAATACTCAGCATCAACGTCAGCTCCTTTGATGCATTCAAAATGGATGCTGTTTCGGTTGTTGCAGATGCTAAGATGGCACTTCTCGACCTTTCCGCCGCACTTTCGCAGAAGTATTACCGCAGCGGTTGGGCTGATGAATTTTCAGAAGCTAAAAAGGCATACGTTGAAGAAATGGATGCCTGCTATAACTGTGAGCTTCCCGACGGGCTTTCACAGACAAGAGCACTCGGCGAAATCAACAAGCGTATTGCTCCCGATGCAATCGCAATCGGTTCTTCAGGCAGCCTTCCCGGCTGTATGCAGAGACTCTGGAGAGCAAGCGTACCAAAGACCTATCATATGGAATACGGTTTCTCCTGCATGGGTTATGAGATTTGCGGCGCAGTCGGCGCAAAGCTTGCCGCACCTGACAGAGAAGTTTATGCAATGGTCGGCGACGGCAGCTTCCTTATGCTTCACAGCGAGCTTTATACTGCTATTCAGGAAGGCATTAAAATCAACATTATGCTCTTCGATAACACAGGTTGGGGATGCATTGAAAACCTGCAGAATTCCCAGGGCACAGACACTTTCGGCACACGTTTCCAGTCACGCAATCCCCTTACGGGTCTGCTCGATGGTGACATCGTACCGATTGACTTTGCAAAATGTGCTGCAGGCTACGGATGCAAAACTTACACTGCAACAAATATTGAAGAGCTCATTGAAGCAATCGAAGACTCCAAAAAGCAGACTGTTTCAACGCTTATCGACATCAAAGTTGCGCACGGCAGTATGAGCCACGGCTATGACAGCTGGTGGCGTGTCGGTGTAGCTGAGGTTTCTACAAGCGAAAAAGTTCAGGCAGCTTATGAGGATATGGCTGAAAACATCAAAACAGCAAGAGAGTATTGATTGAAAGGACGAAAAGCAAATGCTTAACAAAGATAAAGTTTCATTGGCAATCGCACCCATCGCATGGACAAACGACGACCTGCCCGACCTCGGCGCAGAAAACACATTTGAGCAGTGCGTAAGCGAAATGGCACTCAGCGGCTTTAAGGGCAGCGAAATCGGTAACAAATATCCCAAAGATGTTGAAACACTCAAACACAAGCTCGACGTAAGAGGTCTGCGCATCTGCAACGCATGGTTCTCATCTCTTCTTCTCTCTGACGGATACGAAGCAACAATTGAAGCTTTCATCAAGCACAGAGATTTTCTCCACGAACTTGGCGCAAAGGTTATCGGCGCATCAGAACAGGGCAACAGCATCCAGGGCAAGAATGTAAGCATATTCGGCGAGAAGCCCGTATATACAGACGAGCAGTGGGAGCTTATTGCCAAAGGATTCAACGAGATGGGTCGCCTTGCAAAAGAAAAAGGTATGTACTTCACAGTACACCATCATATGGGCACAGGCGTTCAGACCGAAGAAGAAATTGACAAACTTATGAAAATTACAGACCCCGACCTTGTTTACCTTCTTTATGATACGGGTCACCTTTCATTCTCGGGTGAAGATGCAATCGGTGTTCTTAAGAAATATGTAAACAGAGTTAAACACGTTCACCTCAAGAGCATTCGTCAGAGCGTTATTGACGACGCCAAAGCAAAGGGATACAGCTTCCTTGATGCTGTACGCGCAGGCTCATTCACCGTACCCGGCGACGGTGACTTCGACTTCACACCCGTATTTGACATTCTTGCCGAAGCAGATTATGAAGGTTGGGTTGTTGTTGAGGCTGAGCAGGATCCTGCCAAGGCTAACCCCTACGAGTATGCTTGCATTGCAAGAAAATACATTGCAGAAAAGACAGGTCTGTAAAAACAAATTTGTTCGGGCGAATAATATCCGCCCATACATTATTTAAGCAAGAGGCGAAAAATATGTTTCTTTTCGATACCCACGTTCACACCGCGGAATCAAGCACATGCGGTGAAATTCCTGCAAAGGAAATGGTTGAATATTACAGAAGAAACGGCTATGACGGAATTATCATAACCGACCACTTCAAGCCTTTCGGTGAGGATAAGCGCTACGGTCAGCTTGACTGGGAAAGCAGAGTAAACGGTCAATGGATCGGTTACGAGCTTGCCAAAGAATGCGAAACAGACGATTTCACAGTGCTCAAGGGTGTTGAAATCCGTTTCAAGGGCATTGATAACGACTACCTTGTATTCGGTGCTGACAAGCAGTTTTATCTTGATCACCCCGATATAACCGAAACAAGCCTCGAGGAATTCAGAAGGGTTATCAACGAGTATGAGGATATACTTATCTTCCACGCTCACCCCTTCCGCAACAATATGACTGTTGTAAACCCTTATCTTGTTGACGGAATTGAGGTATACAACGGCAACGCAAGCCACAACTCACGTAACAGCGTGGCTTACGAATGGGCAAGAGCACACGGCAGAATGATGCTTTCGGGCACGGATAACCACGAACCGTTCCGTTCAACGCCCGGCGGTGTATATTTTGAAGAGCGACCCACAGACGAAAAACAGCTTGTTCAGATGATAAAAGCACAGAAATATAAGCTTAAATTGCCCGGAGGTATAATCAAATGATATTCCCGCTCAAGATGAAGGAAAACCGCGTATGGCGACTCTACTACGGCGGCAAACTTATCGACAAAATGAGAGGCTACGCTTACGGCAACGGTGAGGACGGTAACTTCCCCGAGGACTGGTTGGCTTCCGTTGTTGTTGCAGACAACCCTGACCGTGATGACAAGCCCGAAAAAGAGGGCCTGAGCAAAATTGAAACCGAGGACGGAAGTGAGCTCTATCTCAAAGACCTTATAGATTCCGACCCCGAGACTTATCTCGGTGAAAAACACATTGAAAAATTCGGTGTCAATTTCGGTGTGCTGACAAAATTCCTCGATTCTGCAGAGCGTCTGCCGATTCAAGTACACCCGACAAAGGATGCTGCAAAGAGACTTTTCAACTCCGACTACGGCAAAACCGAGTCGTGGTATATTCTCGACAGCCGTGTTATCGACGGTGAAGAGCCCTATATTCTGCTCGGCTTTAAGAAGCCTGTAACGAGTGAAAAGTGGAAAGAGCTTTTTGACAAGCAGGATATGGCCGAGATGCAGGAATATATGCACAAGATTGTTGTGAAGCCCGGCGATGTATTCCTTATCACAGGCGGCACACCCCACGCAATAGGCTCGGGCTGTATGCTGCTTGAGGTGCAGGAGCCGACTGACTACACAATCAGCGTTGAAAAGTGCGATATGCGCGGCAACCTTATGCCCGACCACCTTTGCCATATGGGTCTCGGCTTTGAGAAGATGTTTGAGTGCTTCACTTATGAAGACGTGACAAAGGAAGAGCTTCTCGCAAGATATGCACTCACTTCCAACACGCTTGAAGAAGGCAACGGATATAAAGTTGAGAGCCTTATCACCTACCGCGATACCACTTGCTTTGCACTGAACAGATACACCGTTGAGAAAACTTATGAACGCAAAAACAGCGGTAGAGCCTGCTGTATTGCAATAACAAAGGGCAGCGGCGTATTCAAGGCTGACGGCAAGGTGCTCGAAGTAAAGGCGGGCGACTGCCTGTTTGAGCCGGCAAAAACAGTTGACTACGTAATCGAGGCAAACGAAACACTTGAAGTGCTCGAGTGTATGCCGCCGGCATAATTCCGGTTATATTACCTGAATTAATTTGATAAACAAATAAGAAAGCGGTCATCACGCATGATGACCGCTTTTATTTATCAGTATATCTCTGCCATATCCTCTTCTTCAAAGTTATTTGCCTTGCGGTAGAGGAATGCGGATTTTTCTTTTTCGTGTTTGACGACCTTTATTTCACCGTCGACAAAGCTGACGCATACATCGTTATCGATACCCATACCATCGGGGCCGTTGAGCGCCTTGATTTCATCCTTGAAGCGGTGCCAATACTCGGACTCGAAATGCGGACAGTTGCAGTAAGGCAGAAGACCTACACAGTCGATAAAAGCAAACTCGCCGCCCTCGAGGCAATCATCCCAACCCATATCAAACCAGCACATCGCACCCGAGCTCAAGCCCGAGAGGATAATCCCCTTCTCATACGCTTCACGAAAAATTTGAGTTGCACCCGTTTTATTCCACGTATCCATAAGGAATTTAAGGTTACCGCCGTCGACGTAAACTATATCACTGCTGAAAATTTTCTCCCTGATTTCATCGTAAGTAAGGCTTTCATCGGTGAGATAAAGCCCCTCACCTGTACAGCCGTACTTTGCAAAGGCATCGATAAAGGTTTGTGTATCGTCGCGGGAATCAAAGCTTGCAGTTGGCAGAAAAAGCATCTTCGGATGCTCTTTATCGCAAAGTGAGCAGATATGCTCAATCATTGTCCATATTTCACCGTACTCAAAACTTCCGCCGCCTATCGCCACAATTTTACCCATTTATTCTTCTCCTTTTATTTTGTCAGAGTCAATCCCCTGCCCGCATACTAAAAGTATATCACATTAAGTGAATAATGGCAATTATTACTGGAAATAATAAAATAACCAAATTGAAAAGGAGAATAATAATGGAACTCAACGGCTCAAAAACAATGAACAATCTGCTTGCAGCATTCGCAGGCGAAAGTCAGGCTCACACAAAGTATTTATACTATGCAACCAAAGCGAGAGAAAACGGCTTCGAACAGATTGCGGCGATATTTGAAGAAACTGCAAATAACGAAAAAGAACACGCTGAGATATGGTTCAAGCTGATTAACAGCGGTAAAATTCCCGAAACGCTGAGCAACCTCAATGACGCCGCCGCAGGAGAAAACTATGAATGGACGGATATGTACGCAGGGTTTGCAAAGACAGCAAAAGAAGAGGGTTTTGAGCAGATTGCATTTCTTTTTGAGCATGTAGCTAAAATTGAAAAAGAACATGAAAACCGATACCGCAAACTGATTGAAAACGTAAACGAAGGACTTGTCTTCAGCCGTGACGGTGACGTAATCTGGCAATGCAGAAACTGCGGACACATATTTATCGGAAAAGGTGCACCTGAGATGTGCCCCGTTTGCTCACACGCAAAAGCTTACTTCCAGATAAAGCCCGACAATTATTAAAAAAGACCGCTGACAATCCAAACGGAGCTGTCAGCGGTTAAACATTATTTTTCAATTTTTATTTTAATTGTGCAACTGTCCCGTCCGCAATATTTACCGTCAGAATCAAAAACTTTAACAACGCCCATACAGGTATAATCACCCTTTTGTATCTGCAACGGATCAGTAAATTTATCGTTCTTTATATACTCACCCGGAGAGATTAAAGGAGATTCATAAAGCGGATTGTTGGTGTGGTCTGTCTGATAAATAAGAAGCTGCATCTTATATCCGGAGCCTTCCGGATTGGCAAACTGTATTGTACCCTGAGCATATTCGTGCTTAAAATACACATTTGAATTGATATAGTAATTAAAGTCATCATTGCCGGAAGGTGCGGGCAACTCTTCGCTCAGTGAACCCTGGGATACATTACCGCGAGGAATAAACCAACCGCTTGCCAGATGGAAAAAGCCAAGAGCGTTCAGAGCAATAATTGCAGCAACTATAAACACACTGCTTATCGCCAACATAACGGCTGCGTGAACCATTTTAGGATCACGTAATTTTGTGTTTTCAGTTTTGGTTTTCGGTTTCTTGGACATCAGATGTTTCCTCTTCTATTCCGACCTGAACGGTCAAATCTGAATGCTGAACACCAATAAGTTTATACTCGTTGGATTTGGGGTCGGGCTCAGTTTCATAAGCCGCAACAACAAGTTTCATATCGTAAATACCGTAGGGATACTCCTGGATTCTGATGTCGGTAAGCCTCTGTCCCTCGGGTAAGCCTTTTGACCTGTAACACACATTACCGGATTCATCGACAATAGTTGCAATAAGCACACAGTCATTATTCACAACATTGACAAGGTCAAGTGAGGCGTATGAATTTTTGGCGGCAAAAACCAAGTTGTTGTTCGCATAGTAACGGAAGGCTTTTTTATCACCTTTACGCTTCATATTGTCGGCATACTCATACTGCTTATCAATATCGTCAAGCACAGTCTGAGTAATACTCGGATCAATGTTCCTGCCCTTATATTCGATAACTGCAGCATCCGGAATACCGAATGTGCTTGAAGTTACCCACATAATAACGCACACTGTGGCAACAGCCGCACTGACAGCAAGAACAATTGCGGCAAACTTACGAACGCCGAACTCTTCAATTTTAAGTTTTATAAGCTTGCTAAACTTAACGTTGCGATTAACCTTCTTCTTTGGCGTCTGCTTTGATTTGCCACCTTTTTTTGCTTGTTTTGCGGTATTCGAGGGTTGCGCCTTGCTCGTTTGTTTTTTATGATTCTTTACAGACTCGTTTGTTTTTCCGTTCTGCTTTTTGATCTTTTCCTTATTTTCGGGTTTTGAAGGCAGCGGTTCAGGCTTACGGTGGCTGTTTTCTGCCTTTGGTGCCGTTTGCTGAGTCTTACTCGCCTGCTGCTTTACTGTCTCAGCCTGAGGCTTCAGTGATTCTTCTTCAACCTTTTTGGGTTGGGCAACAGGTCTTACAGGAGCATTTTTTCCCTTATATTGAGCCGCAGCCTGTTTGGTGGCTGCGGCGTTTTTTTTCTTCTTTTGTCTGTGACTTGCCATTAATCAAATTCTCCAACAAATTGTTTGAATTATTTTTTCCAGGGGATTGAATCCATACCCCATATCTGTTGATAGCGGTTGAACTGAACAGCATCAACGGATACGTTGATAAGAAGCTCGGTTGTTCCGCTTAATGCAGCAACAGTTGATGCGTCAAATTCGGCAGAATCGAAACCGTTTATAACTTCCGTATACTGTTCACTTTCGCTCATTGTACCATCGAAGTAAATATATCCGTCGACGTCACGTTTATCTACAAAATCTTCCGTAACCGTATAGGGCAGATAACTGTCGCCCTGAAGTCTGCCGACGACTGAGTTTGACCACTCGTGTGAAACTCTGACTCTCGAATAAGCCACACCGCTGCCTGTCTGTCTTATTTCTACACGGAGCTTGCCAACGTAATTTTCGGCATCAGGGTTGCTGTAATCAACACTGATTGGAGTAATTGCGGCTGAGTTGCAATCAAAATCACTCACAACCGCTACGTCGTTTTCTCCGTTTTCGAAATAGACGTTCATCTTATAATCAAAATCCTCAAGCTGTGTTAACCGAATGGGATTCGGTACACTGCCCGTCAACCAAGCCATAGTCGCGGAATAAATCACTGCAAGAGCACAAATCGCCAAAGCAACAATTACAAACGGATTAAGCCTTCGTTTTTTATTCTGTTTTGCAGTTTTCTTGCTCATTAGACTTGCGCCCTTTCAGAAAAAAGTTAATTTTTTAATCTCATTCGGAAACAGAATACATCTCTTCGATCGGATAATGTTCAGCCTGAACGGCATTAACAAGAACGTCAACGTTAAACTCTGCCGTACGCACACCATCAACAGGCTCCGTCTTTATAAACTCATCGTATTCTACCCAGAATACGCAACAGAAGCTCTTTAACTGACCTGCATCAAGCTCGATAAGAAGCGGCTGTCCGCCAATCTGATAAGCTTTTGCGTTTGCGTCGTCTGCAATCATCGGAACCGTTCTGAAATACGTGTCACCGCTTTTGATTACACGCTTGCCGTCGGCATTCTCAAACACACCGGGAGCAACCTCGGTGAGCTCGTTATTGGTATATGTCGTGTTATCATCGGGGTTATATTCGTAGATGTAATAACGAAGACCATTATCTTCGGTTATTTCGCTTGCTATATCGATAAAAACAAGGGCATCTCTGTCACCGTTGTTTGCAACGGTAACTGTGAAGAATTTACAGGCGTGCTCAAACATTTTGCTTCTTTCATCCGCGTCGTCAAACTTGGTTGCGGCATCAAACTGCATTATGAGATTATCTGAATCAAAGCCCGAATATTCAACGTCAATAGTATCCATCAGAAAATCCTGAGAATTATCTCCCGAGGAAGTAAACCAGGCTGTTGTCTGCTCTGCCGAAGAATAGAAACCGACTGTAAATACAAGCATCAACGCAAGAACAATGCTGAAAATGTTGCGCTTATTGAGTTTTTTCATTTTCGGTTACCTCCTTTGGTTTTTTTGTGATAATAAAACGGATTACGATAAGAACAAATAAAACTGCCGCAAGAACGAAAATAACCGCCGTGCTGTTAAAATTGAGCGAAAGCATACCGAGATAAGGAACGCCAAAAAGCACCTTGCCGTTGATATCTGCAACCGATGTAGGTAACGGATCAGCTGAAGGGTTAGCATCGCCCTTTGTATAGACAAGCTGCCTTTCACTGTCAACCCCTATTATACGGTGAGTGAACGTACCGCCGCTCGGAAGCTTTGCGTTGATTATATCGCCCTCGACATAAGAATCCGCACCGCGAACAAAAACAATCGAGCCTTCGGGAATTTCATCCTCCATACTCGGAGTTCCGACAGAATAAACATCTGTATCGGTAGCAATAATGCCAAGAGTAAACAGAAAAGCTAGCGTTATTGCGATAGCGACAATATTGTAGATTACATTAAATACTTTCATAAATTACTCTGTTCCGGGAGTTATTCCTGTATAAATTGTGCCGACATCTGTCCAATTGACATACTCAGACTGTCTTGCTTCAAAAATAACCTTTACGGTTAGGGTCTTACCGGAAATATTTTCACTGACAGTGTTCTCGCCGCTGTAACGGATTGAGCTAAAGAGCGGAATCACTTCGGGATCCGGCGCTGTACCTTCTTCGGGGATAACGTATGCCGGGATAACATCGGAAGAATTTGCTTCGGCATCATAAGTGCCGTAATAGAAATAGCCGTTATCATACGTCCACGTTGCATCGCCGGAAAATTCAACCGTAAGGGGAGATTCTGCATCGGCAGCAGAATAGACGTTTTCGGTAACGTCGCCGTAATCATAAAGAATCTTTATACGAAGCTGTGAATCAACGCTTGAAGTATTCTTGAGATACATTTTACAGGTTTCATCGGAAGCAAGCTTTTCTTCATCACCGAGGGCAACCAAAAGTTCATCCTCCGGGATGATTGTGTCAGCACTCTCCGGATAGGCAAGGTCACCAACAAGCTCGTAGCCGACGTTACCCGTTGTGAAAAGGTGCACTGCACCCGCACTGCCCGATGCACCGCCCGAACTTGAAACAAACCATGCATAAGCCCCGTTAGCACCGACAAGACCGCCGACTAAAACCAAGGACAACACAAGGCAGATTATTTTATTTTTCATCAGGCATTCACCTCTTTTTTGGATTTCTTTGCTCTGTGACTCTCAATAAGAACAGCCACACACACGATATAGAAAACCGCCACCGCGATTTTGCCGACAAGCGTATCAAGTGCCCAAGCGGCATAACCAACAAGCGGAATATGAAACTTTACCCTACCGCTGCACGCAGAAAACTCTGTCGGCAACGGATCTCGCGTGTTGTTCTTGTCACCTTTTGTGTAAATAAGCTGCTCATCGGAGTTGATAGCAACAACACGGTGCATAAAAGTTTTTGAATTATAGGGAGAAGAAAAAACAAGGACATCCTCCCCTACCCTTATGTCCTCAAAGCCGAGCGTTTCAACAAAAGCAAAACTGCCCTTTGGTATTTCGGGTTCCATACTGTCTGAGCTGACGTAGTAGGTGCTCATACCCATAAAGCGAGGCACCCAGAGGAACAGCGACAGCAAAAATATAATTATGCTGACAGCTATCAGTATCTTATTTCTTATCTTTGTTTTCTTCATTTTTATTATCTTCCTTTATGGCAGCTTTGCGCTTGCTTAAATCAAATAATTCAAGTGCTATAACAGCGGTTAAAGGAAGCATAATGACCAAAAAGAAAGTACCGGGATTGCTGCGTATATTCTGAAGTTTTTCCATGAACGAACTTCTTGTAATAACCTTACCGATAATTCGTTCACTTTCAACCTTATATTCATCGTTAATGAGGTTTGCATCACCCTTTGTGGTGAAGCTGTACGTACCGTCACCGTTATCTGTGGCTTCCACAATACGGTGAGTAATAATCATATTATAGTTCTTCGGATCGCTTGAATAAAATGTAATTATATCGTCTGTTTTAAGTTCTGAGGAATCGGTTTTTTTGATAACAACAACCGATTCTTCAGGATAATCAGGTCTCATACTCTTCGTAAGGACAGCCATAAAGCCGTAACCCATAACCATTGTCGGCTTACCTTTTGTTTTATTGATTCCTACAACAACAATCAGAGATGATGCCGACAGGATTACTAAAACAAGTACTACGTTTATGATTTTTGAGATTACTTTTTTCATAGCTGTCCTTCCGAGTTGAAAATTTTCAGGAAATAATAAGTTCTACCGTTGCGTTGAACTGTTTATTGAAGTATTCGTTGCCGGCATCACTGCCGAGCATAATATCATAATAGCAGACATACTTCTGATTCTGCTTCTCAAACGTATTTGCCTGAGCTGTGGAAACAATCTCAGCACTGAGTTTGCCTTCCGACTCGGTTATTACGTTTTTCAGCGGTGAAAACGCAGGCTCAGGATTCACTGCATACTTGACTCTGTATTCAAGAGCATTATAAAGCTGCGCCTGCTCATCTCCGCCTGAATCCGAGATGTCGTTCAGCCTGAGCCATATGCTCTGCGACTCGTTCGCATAGAAAGTGACTCTGAAGCTGTACGACTGACCGGGAATGAAACTAAGGGGATCTTCACCGTCATATTCAACCCAATCCATAAGAGTAGGATCATAAATTTGGATCTCGCCGAAACCCGATTCCATACTCGGGCTGGTAACAGTTGCGCCAATCAGATCGACACTCGAACTGCTGTTTGAAGCAAACCATGCAAACGTACTGCCGATAGCAACAAATACAAGAGCTATGCCTGCAACAATCAGTTGAACAGTGTTTTTCTTTTTAGTTTTCATAGTCGGCCGATCCCCCTTTCGTTAAGTTAATTTAAAAAATATTGAATAAATTGCGGATGCCCCACGGTGCGTCCTTGACGTTAACGATAATAACAATTTCGTCACAGTCAATTTCGCTGCCGCCTGCAATTGCAAGTTTGTAGGTGCCGCTGTTCTTATCGTACTCGCCTTCTATACCGCCGACAACATTTGAACCGTTCTTACGGACGTCTGCTCTGACAGTATCGACAGCATAATCAGACGGAAGCTCTGCACCTACTCTGATGATGTAAGCACCTGCATCGGCATCGTAAGGAATTACCATACTTGAGCAGAGCGTATCCGTGTGCTTATCGGAATAAGCAAATGCCGTTACGGAAGAAACGTTGCTCATACCCGAGTAAGCTGTAAGAATCGCGCTTTCTTCGTCTGCAAGGTTATCGAATACGTAAGTTACCTTAAGAGTCTTACCGACAAAAACATCGACGAATCTGAACATCTTGCCGCCGTCAAAGCTGCTGTCACCGAGGCTGTATGTTACCTGACGGTTTTCAATTGCGCCGAGAGCAAGCTGAACAGTATCTGTGTTGATTTGTGTATCGGTTACGTTGACAAGGTATGCGGGTGTACCGCCTGCAAAAGAGAGCTTACCGAAGCCTGCAGGAGCTGTAATTGTTGTGAAGGAATTAAGTGTACCTGCACCTGCACCGCTTGCAAGGTTAATTTTTGCGCTTGCAAGCTTAAGACCTGCAAGGAAGTTAGCGGAGACGGAACCGCTTGTCATACCCTTGGGAACAGGATAAGATGCAAAGTCGTTGATGTAAGCCATTGCCGTGTCTTCACCAAAGAGCTCTGCCGTTGTTGCGCCGCCTGTGAGGTAATGAGTTGTACGTCCGTCTGCTTTATTTGTTTCGTCAGCTACAGATGACATCTGGTTATCGTAGTAACAACCCGAATCGCCCGCAGAGCCGTCACCGATAATGTTGCCGATTGTACCGCCCTTGACGTCGGATGCAAAGACACAGAAAGTAATCTGAGCAGAATCAACTGCCGTACCGACAACACCTGCTGCTGTTCCATCGCCGCCATCAACATAAACGGTTGAAAGAACATTTGTGACTGTTGCACCGTCCTGTGCTGAACCGACGACACCGCCCGTTGTGTCAGCATCGGAAACGATTTTGCCGGATACAACGCAGCCGTCTATCGTTGAGCCGTCAATTTCACCGACAAGACCACCGATATTCGTCTGGTCCGAATCGGTTGCGGTTATAAGGGAACCGACAACGTAAGTGTTGGTTATTGTTGCGCCGTTCGTTGCGGAGCTTGCGAGCATACCGCCGCTTGCACCGTCAACAGTAACATCAATACCTGCAACACCGAGTTTATCGATCTTACCGCCGTTAACGGTACCGAAGAGTGAATCATTACCATCCGAACCGATTGTGATGTTGGAGACAGCGTAGCCGTCACCGTCAAGTCCGGCCTTAAAGTTATCGATGTATGAAGTCCATTTAGCTTCACTCATATCGATATCATTAATGAGCCTGAAGTTGTTCTCGGCATTTGTGCCGTAGAACGAAAGAGCTACAAACTGATCTGCAGTTGAAATCTCGAACGGAGCTTCCGCTGTGCCCTGACCGCCTGCAAAGTTTGGATGATCCGCACCCGTAACCTCGACAAAAAGGTCAAGCTGAGCATTATCAATAGCTATATCATAGAAATCTCTGACCGGATTAACGGCGCTGATAACCGTTGTGTTATCTGCAGCCGCATCATAACCTGACGGCAGCGATGTCACAGCAACAATTCGTCTGCCGTTGACACCGGAACCTGCTGAACCGAAGAATGTAGCTGAAGCGAGATCGGAACCGGAGGTTTTTCTCCAGAGGTCATTATTCTGTAAATCGTAACTCAACGCAGTTGAACTGCCGAGAGCCAGATTGTCGATATAGTTATCATTACCGACGAGAGCAGTTGCCGAGCTTATAAACGAGTAAGCGCGAAGCACTCTGTACATACGGCTGTTGACCGTTTCAACCTGTACCTCTTCTCCGTTATCATTAGTCTTTGTTTCATAATCCTCGGTATTGAGGATTGACGTAAGCTGCGGATAATAGATGTTGTGATACGTATTGGTTGAAGCGTCAATTGTAGGAGCAGTGACAGTATAGGCTGTAACGTCATCTTCTCCCGATTCAACCTTGCTTATCATTGAAGGATGGTTTGTAAGTCCGACAATGTCAAGTGTACGTTCAGCCATATCATAGATATCGCTGAAGGTGCTGCCGCTCATCTGCTTATCAAACATACAGTCGGTAAGTGTACCGGCAGATTGTGCCGCAAAGATGTTGAGCGGAGAAGTATCGGCTGCAAGCTTAAACATACCTGAAGAATAAGCGTTTGCTATTGTTGCATCCTGGTTGTTGTGTGCAACAAAACCGCCGATAAATCTGTCAGCGGGGTTAGCGCCGATTATAATGTTGCAACGTGTATAGCTGTTACGGATATCACCGTTATTGGTATTGACAAAACCACCAAGGTTGTTAGCATCGTTAAACTGAACATTACCGATAGTAAAGCTGTCGACAATGCTTCCGTTATTTGTAACAACCAAACCGCCGATACCGGAAGCAGCGTTACCGCTGAAGTTGCCGACTGAAGCACACTTGTCAATCGTACCGTTATTTGTAACGGCAACACCTGCCACGTTACTTACTGAAGAAGCATCAGCATATTCGAGGTTGACAACCGAACCGATTATCTTACCGCCATCATTTACTGTGTTAGCGATACCGGAAACGTTGCTGCCTGATGCTGCACCGTAGACATTGACACCCTCTACCTCACCTGACACTTCACCAATCAGGCTTGTATTTGCAAAATTGACATTTTCAAACGTCATATTTCTCAATACGGAGTTTGCATCGAGTTTTGCAATGAGCCTTGAATTGAGATTTCTGATCGAGTAACCGTTACCGTCGAAAGAGATACCCTTATTAGCGATAGTGTAAGAATTACCGTTGTGAGAAAGGTTGTAACTCTCATTCGTGAGGTCAGCAATAGGTCCTCTGTTGTAATCTGTCAGCGGAACATAACCCATAAGTCTGAAATTGACTACACCCTCCGTAGGTGTGCCGTTTTCAAGGATAGGTGTTGCCCACTGTTTATACATCTTGTTGGCAGAGTCTGAAGGAACTGCCTGAAGTTCAGCAGCAGTCATACCGACATGCTCAAGATCCTTCTGCGTTGCAACAAGATAGGGATGAGTTTGTGTACCAAGCATAGGAGCACAAAGACGCGAAACGAGACGTGTTGCAATATCAGCATAAACGTTTCCGTTTGCATCTGACGTATTGCCGTCCTTTGCACCGATTGAGATGACAAAGTTTACATACTGTGCCTCATTCTGGGTTCTCTGGATGGAGAGAGTATGTGTTACGTCATCGATAACGCCCTGAGCTGCATCGACAAGATTGTTTCTGTCGGAGTAGTTGTACGTGTACGTACCGGCGTTGTCTTGGTCATCGTTACCCGTGTATTTATACTCAAAGCTTGTGGGAATATTAAGAGCCATCGAGATACCGTCACCGTTTGCAGCGGAAACGTCAAGCTCATTAAGCTGAAGAGCGACAACGCTGAGAAGAGCGTTAATACGAATTGTCGGTGAAACACTGTTACGGAAGAATTCGGTAAGATAAGGATATGCGCCCTTAACATAACCGAACTGAAGGCTCATAAACTGCTCACCGCCGTCCTCTTTTGAACCGGCTGTAAGATACTTTGTTGTCTTTGCACCTGAATCGCCTTCAGAAACCGCACCGCTGATTATCTTGCCGACAACCTTATCTGTAATTGAAAGGTTGAGGTCAAAGATAAGGTTAGCACACTCTGAACCGGCGAAATCAAGTATACCTATGACACCGCCTGCACCGTAGTTGCATTCAGAGTAATCAGGGGTCGATGTTGTACCGAGCGTTGCACCTGATGAGTAAGCACTCGAAAGCTTTGCATAAGCAACGCCTGCCACACCGCCTGCACCGACTGCCGTTGCCGATGAAACACTGCCGAAATCAGCAGCTACGGAAGCACTTGAATAAACATCGCTGAGGGAGCTGTTCATTATACCGACAAGACCGCCGACACCAACGGTCGCACCGTTACACGGTGTAAGCGAGCTGTTACCATAGCAATAATAAACGTTACCGCTGGAGAACGACGTTGTAACTGAAGTATCTGCACAGTTGACACCGACGAGACCGCCGACACCATATGAAACACCGTTTGCGTATGCCGCTTCGGTAACTGTTACAATACCGCTGCCGAAACAGTAACTGACAGATGCATCTGCAAAACTGCCGGTAGTTGAGTTGCTCTTGCGAAGCACACCGACAAAACCGCCGATGCCGTGCTCTGAGCCTGTTGAATAAGCTGTAGCATTATTTGCCTGCGTTCCGTTGATTATAACCCACGGATAAATCGGAGTTACAGCTGAGGCTGAAGTGACCTTAGCATTAACCTCGCCTGTTGCATAGCTGTTGTCAATTGACATTTCGCTGTAACCGACGAGACCGCCGACCACATCATAACCGCTTACTTTAACGGATGATGATGAATTAGTTATGGCTGAACCTTTGTTAACGCGGGTAGTTGCACCGACGAGACCGCCGACGTTTCTGCCTGTTGCTACGATACCTTCACCGCCTTCGGAAAGAACCGCATGGCAGTTTTCAATCGTAACAGATGCATTTATTGCCATATTTCTTATGTCATTGACAATAACCGCACCGACAATAGCACCTACGTTATTATTTGCGTTAATGGTATCAACACCAACTGTAAGATTCTTGACTGTTGCACTGGCAAGAGTTCTGAACAGACCAACTTCACTCTCACCAGACATATCAATTCTGAGGTTGTCGACTGTAAAGCCGTTACCGTCAAACTCACCTTCATATCCTACAATCGGAGTGAAGTTGACAGAGCCGAGATCAATGTCTGCAACAACCGTATATTTTCTCTTGGGCGCATTGCCGTCACCGTTAAGAGTATAGGAGTCGTAGAACTTTGAACCCTCATCAGCCTCCGCACTGTTGCTGAGTGCAAAGAGCTGCCTTGCAGTTGCAATCGGATATTCGGTTCTGTCCTGAACAGGATAAACAATTTTTCTTGTTACCTCAATGGTAAGTGAACCGTTGACTGTTGCAGGAGCAGAAAGAACGAAGTAAGGCATTGCTGCGCTGTAAGCAACCTCTCCGTTTGCGTGAACCGTACCGTCCTTGAGGACTGCGCCCGTTTCAAAAGCACCGCTCCTGTCATACGGATAAATGTTTGCATAGACGGTTGTTTTGCCATCTTCATCACGGAAGAGAAGGTCAGTATTCTTATTGACACCGCTTTCGGTTCTGATACCGTACATATCAGCATCAAGACCGTCTGGATATGAAACGGTATCACTCATATCAATAACAGAAGAAGTAAATGAATACTTGCCGCCGTGGTTGAGAGTAACGGGATAGAAGTAGCCGGGGATACCCTTATTGACGGTAGTTTCTTTATCAGCTGTCTCTTTCTCGTTTACTTCAACCGGAATGACAGCCACCGCAACATAAGCTGCGGTATATGCATCCCCTGCCGCATCAGCACTGACATCAAAGTTATAGAGACCATCTGCTGTTTTGACAACTGCGGTATAAGGCTCTGAGCCGTTGAGAACGCCGGTAACACCTGTATCAACAAAGATGTCATTCATTCCCGTACCGCTGTACGGTTCACCCGCAATGGGATTGACGTAATCTGTTTTCTTTTCGACAGTACGCATCGACAAAGCGTTTGTTGAGGCGACCGTAACATTATTGACTGAAACTGAAGAGCCTGTACCGGATATTCCGCCAACCGTAAGACCTTTAAGTGTACCGTCACTTACGTCTAACGTATTACCTGAATAATCGGATACTGTTGCACCGACAAGTGAATCGGTAATGGTAAGCGTGCCTACGTTATATCCGACCAGACCGCCTGCCGAACCTAAGTTGTTAGTTGTGCCAACACTTGCAATACCGAGTGTGAATGAATTACCAATACCCGTTGTACCGCCGGACTGACCGATAAGGGCGCCGACAACCTTTGCTTCTGCAGAACCGTAAGACGGTACGGCATAAGAATAGGTTGATGTTGAGGTAAAGCACGAATCAAGATGTGCATTACCGGTACGGCCAATAAGACCGCCTACCCTTGTGGTGCCCATAACAAAGCCGTTGGCAACGGAGCAGTTTGTAACGGAGGCGTTGTAAGCATAACCGACAAGTCCACCTGTGTTCTCTTTACCCGTTACACCGCCTGCTACGGTTATTACGTTGGAGTTTTCATCCTTAATTTCAAGCTCGCCTGCAAGCTCAATATGGATGTTCTTCAGAACAGCCTGATTGCTACCGTTACCGATATAGCCGAAGAAGCCGACATTGTTTTCATCGGAGCGGTTAATGTAGACGTTGGAGATTACGTAACCCTGACCATCGTAGTTACCTGTGAAGGGAGCTGATGAAGCGCCAATGGGCTCAACGCCCCTGACGTCAGCATACATTGCACCCTCTGTTTCGGCGCTGTACTGGTAATTGGCAGGATCAGCAAAATCGATGTTTGCAACCTGCTTATAGAACGCACCGCGAAGAGCACGAACAACCTTGAAGTGCTTGGGTTTTGCAATTTCGAAGGGAGTTGCTTCGGTACCGTTACCTGCAATTTCCATACTGACAAACTGGATACCGACCTCAAGACCGTAGGAATAACCGGCACTGATATAGCCAACTATATCAACGTTCTCGTTTGAGTTAACGGTGATAACACCGGTATAGTAGTTGTAGCTGTGCGTAGAATTATCACTTTCGAGCTTGACCGACTCGGTAAGTCTGTGTGAAGACTGATAGTCGCTTGATGAAACCGTAACGTCACTCAGATCAACAGAATCACCCTCAACGGAAATGTTGAAGTTACCGTTGAACTTAATAGCATCCTTACCCTCTTTGAACTGAAGGCTGTCGTAAGCAAGTCTGAAGTGTCTTGAAGCACTTGTCGCAGCCTGATCTTCATCGAAGGTGATGATTGCGACACCGGAGTAAGTGCCTGTGTCGTATTCGTGCGGCGCATCGGAAACATCAACTGCACTGCCGTCGACCATAAATGAGCTGACATCTTCGGTGCCTTCAGCATCAGGTGCCATATAACGGTTTTCCGTGTTGATATCTACGTACGTATCAGCAGGGTCATTAGACTGATTTGTATAGAAATCAGTACATCCGTAGGCAACTATGTTCTGCGGATATGACGAAATATAAACGTTATTCACATAGTCTGTGAAACGAATATCGCTGTCATCAGACGTACCTGCCGTATAAGCGAAGTTATCACCCGAATCATCGTTGCGAAGTTCACCGATAATCTTACCGACATAAGTATCACTCTCGTTTTCGAGTGACTTGTAATCAGCTTTAACAGTTGTGCCGTTGACGCTGTTATAAAGGTCAACCTTAGCTGACATTACACTGTCGGAAATCATTGTATCTTTCGAATCGAAGGTTTTTGAAGCAAAGCTGTAAATCTTACCGATGATACCGCCCGCTGCGCCGAGCATACGGTAATCAACACTTGTGCTCTGTGCACCTCTGCGGTAGCCTGCAACCTCGCCCTGTACCGTAGATGCGCTGATAACAATGTTATTAAGTGAAGCAATATCCGCATCGACAAGACCGACGATACCGCCCGCCGTGCAATTCTTATGCTCAAGAGAATACTGACCGATATAACCGACAAAGTCACAGTCATCAATTCTGAGCGAAGCAACCTCGTTCACATAGCCGACGACACCGCCGACAGCATTATAGAACTCACGGCTGTAAATCTTACCCGCGATGTTGCTTGAACCGCCGATTGTAACCTGAGCTTTGTTTGCATCAGTCTCAGTATTACCTATGTCACAGCCGCTGATTGTAACAGACGTATCCTTATCGCTGAGAATCTCTGCAATAATTCCGCCCGCAATGTCAAAAGCATTGACTGTAAGCTCGGAAGCATTGATACCGCTAATAGCAAGTGTGCCGTTTGCAAGGCCGACAACGCCGCCGAGACGGTCACCTGCTTCGGATGAGGGATTGGCCTCATAAGTAAAGGTTACGCACTTGTTTTGGTCTTCGTTTACAGTTACGTCACAACCGCTGACGAGTGCTGAAACCTCAACGTTGCTAATAGTACCGGAGGCTTTACCTGCAACGGCGCCTGCATAAGAAATGTAACCTCTTGCAGAAGCTTCGTTCCTATTTACAAATACATTGATATTGTTGAGTGTTGCTGTCGCAATATCGCCGTCACTGACACCTGCGATACCGCCGACGAATACGTTTTTGATGTCTTTATCCTGAGTTGCATTGTTGCCAGCTGTTGAAGCGCCAGCAACTGTAATACCGTCGACCGTAACACCCGTAAGTGTTGTATCGGCATCGATTGAGCCCGCTACCGAACCGACATAGATATTAGCCGGTGTAACTGTACGCAAGCCGAGCACCTGAGCGGTACCGTTAGCGGTTTTGGTGATTGTGATATTTGATACGTCGGCGCCTGCAATTTCGCCCGCAAGAACACCTACGTAGTTATCAAAACCGGTAAGTCTCGTTGCTCTGATATCGGGATTGACGAAAGTAACATCACTGATTGTTGCACCTGCACCGATTCTGTTAAACAGACCGGAATACTGCTTGTAGTCTGCAGTTGCATCGGTTGATTGAAGTGCTAAACCGTAAATTTTGTAGTGTTCGTCACTGTCCGGAGATGTGAGAACCGAATACGTGCCCACAAAGGCTTCATCACGGAGATAGACCGTTGAACCGGCTCCCTTACCGTAAACATCAAAGCCTGTTGCTGCAATTTCACCGATAAGTTCTGAAAGAAGGACTGTACCGCGGGTTGCAGCCGTTGTGTCGTACATCTCATCAAAGGTCACAAAGCGCGGCTTTGCATCCGTTCCATCCCATTCGGGGTTGGGATGCTGATAGTTGCCGAGGTCTGCAATGAACTCTGAAGAGTAGACATCCGCAAGGGTCTTGTTTGCCATCGCAGCGTTTGCGGCAGCGATTAATCCGGAATCGCTTACGGTCCAGAAAATATCGTAACACTGGATAATGTTAGATTCAGCCGATGCCATTGATTTGATGTAGCTGAGGTTGGCTGCATTGAAAACAAGTATATCGTTTACCGCGCTGTTTCCTTCTTGCGCTCTGAACCAATAGTCTTCAGGTTTATTCTCAATTTCAAGCTGAATACAAAGCGATGTACCGTTGGAGTAGTTAAACTCAAGGTATGAAATAACAGCGCATTTTTCAGTAGTTGAAATTGTAAAATCGCCTGTTGCAAGATTGACAGGTGTGATTACCACACGCTCATCAGGGCAAGTGATACTCTCAAGGATAAATTCGCTTGTTCCGTCACCTGCTGTTATGTTAGCGTTGGCATTGGCCGTAGTCTCAAAGTACTTGACATCGTTTTCTAATGAGCTGATCTGATAAGTCGGATCATCACCTGCTACCTCTGTATTGAGGCGGAAACTATTCGCATTGAAAGCGTACGGTATGTTTGTAATAAAGCTGCTGTTAAGCTTGTAGATAAACTTCTCTGACTCAACAGGAGGATTGGAAAGCTGAATTCTGTATGATTCGTTACCAAAGTCAATCGCGTAATAATCGTCAATCGACATAGAGAATTTGGTTGTTCTGTTGAGGTTGTAGATGTAATCGGCATAGTAAGAGAATCCGCTTAACGGTGCTTTTTTGCTTGTACCGGTGGTAGCACCTGCAGGGTTGCCGTAAAGGCGGACATAGTCATCGCCTCTGTATACATCATCTGAGAAATAGATGTTGTAGAAGGGGTAATTTGTTTCGTCGAAGCTGCTGCCCGTGGGCGGATGAAGCAGCTTACCGTTTGTGGTGGTAGTTGTAGCCGGGCTGCCTGAATAAACGGGGTTACCTACAACAAGACCAACACCCATTTTGTCATCAGCGAAAGCGGAAACGTAGCCTTCGCCGCTGGGAACCTCAAGCTTAGCAGATACAACGCAATTTTCAGCGTAATGATGGTCCATATCGTAGAAGTGTGCTACGGTATTTGTGGACCAGATTGCGCCGAGAATACCGCCGATATTACCTGCGCCGCGTACTGTACCGCCTGCTATACAGTTACGGATATGCGTATCAATGCAGGATGTTGATCTGCCGATATAGCCGAGAATTGCACCTGCACCGTAGACATTTTTGTTTGTGACGGTCGTTCCCGAAACCGCAACAGCAGTATTTGTTATCTCAACAGTAGCATAGCTGGCACACGAATCGATAACAACGGGGTATTCCGCCGCGTAGTAAGTTGCGTTCAGCGTATTGGATGTTTCGTAACAGCCGATGATACCGCCTGCACCGTTGGGCGCAGTGATATAAGTATCGCTGTCGAGAGTACAGTCCTTAATCTCGTGTTCAACAAAGCTTGCATCAACACGGGCAAGGATACCGCCGGAAGTATTGTGATTGTAGTTGTAAGTAGTGGCAACGGTTGAATGAGTACCCTTGACAGTGGTTGCAATAACATCCGTGCCGCTGATTTTCAGCACATCGGCACGAACAGGAGGATACGAAGTACCGGTATAAGTACCTGTATAGAGCGTGTAGCTGTCTGCAACATTTGAGTTATAGGTACGGGTTATAACACCGGATGCAACTTCGCCCTCAATCGCACAGCCTTCTATTCTGTTTCGGTTTTCACCGTTTGCCGTAATATTACCCGAGTAAGCAAGGGAAATACCGCCTGCACCGTAGTCGAATCGGTTGTTATCGGTGCCACTGTAATACTGGGTAATTGCAGCATCGGCAACGGTAACATTTGAAATATTGGTATTGTACTGGCTTGTATGAGCCAAAATACCTGCCGCGCCGTATCTGCCTTCAATTGAGTTAGAGTAATTTCTTGCGCCTGTTTCTTCGTCAAAGTCGCTCGTGTCGCCGACCACACCGCTGTTTGTGATAGATGACGGTTCTGTGGAGGAACTGTAAACAATACCGCCGAAGAAACCGCCGACGTAGTTTGCGCCTGAAAGATCAAGTCCGCTGAGAGTAACGTTATTGACCGTAACGTTATCCTGAACAAGAGCCGCAAGCGTACCCATATAGGCTGTTGTTGTTAAAGTGCTCTGAGCCTTGACATCTGCAAAAGAGAAATTCTCAAACGTTGCACCCTTTACATAGGCAAACAAACCGATGTGGGTAAGGTTTGTTGTGCCGTTTTTGCTTGCAAACTGAAGACCTGTGATTTTCTTTGCACTGCCGTCAGATACGTATGTTGTGCCGAGAGTTGTGGTATACTCACCGGCAGGCATAGAAGTAATCGTACCTGTGAAGGGTTTTGCAGAAGTACCTACGGGGATAATACCACCGTCATAGATACCGTTTGCGGCAAAAAGTGAATCCTCAAGGACAATATCCTTGGCAATCCAGTAGGTTGCCGACATAAGCTCATCACTGAGCACACTTGTATCGCCCGGAGTTTTACCTATAAGGACGATATCGTACGGATTGGAAATAATATAGTATGTCTGACCGTTATGTACGACAGTATCAAGCGGCGCCTGACTGGTCGAGGTGAATCTGAAGCCTGCAGGCAGAGAAACCTCCCTTGACCATGTGCTGTCGCCTACCGTGCCGACATAGTTGATTGAAACATTGATTGAACCCGAATTCTTGGGAGTAACAGTGAGGTTATTCGGACCCGTGCTTGTGAGAGCCGCAATATCCGTATTGGAGCCGTACCAATGCTGACCGTCAACGGAGTATGCGTTCGCATCACCCGAAGGACGGGTAATAAGAGGATAGCTTGCCTCGGGCAGTGTAAATGTTTCTCCTGCCGAGACATCAGCAAACTGTTTTGTGACATTATCATCCTCAAGGTTTACATCATCATAACAGTTAATGAGTATTGCCTTTGCATTTGCAGAGAAGGGTGTATCGGCCGATGTTGATGAGCTTGCAAGGGTGTTGTAGCCGAACACAGGGAAATTAGCAGTATCAACCTGGAATGAAGAGAAATAAACTCTGTTGATAGCACGTGTGACATCGGTGCCTGCTGCAACGTCGAAAACGTAGAAATCGTCTTCGTCATTTGCTGCTGCGCCGTTAGCCTTAACAGCCATATGACCGACAACTATACCGCCGTGATTAACGGAAGTTGTGAGTGTTGACTCAAGCTGACCCGTAACAGCAATATCACTGATAAGATTCTCGGGAATATCATCATCTCTTACATCTGTATATGCAGATGCAGCGGAAATAACACCTATTACACCGCCTATACCGTCAGTACCGGTAATTGAACCGCCAAAGATACCGTGTTCAACATTAATCTTTGAAAGGTCACATATTTCGTATGACTCCGGCTCATATTCGTCATACTGGCTACCTATAAACGAACCGACAAGACCGCCTGTTGCGGTAAGCGAATTAAAGAATACAGTATCAGCACCGACAGCTGTCGTACCTGCAGAAAAACTGTTTTCAGTAATAATTGTGGCATAAACCTCATTATTTTTGACGGAAAGCTCACCGTCCTCAATTCCGTTTTCGAAACCTGAACCAAGGATACCGCCCGTTGATGAGTGTGTGCAAACCTCTATTTTATCTGTCGAGGGTTCGATTGTGTTTGTGATAACGGTCTTGTTATCAACATAGCAACGACTGACAGAGGTATGCATTGCATAGCTTGTAAAGGAACGTCTGTTGGTGCCGAGAATACCGCCAACGCCGTATGCTGCTGAGCCGTAGACTACTTCTGAAATCGGAGTAACACCGTCGAGTGTCTCAATTTCCGAGCCGTATACAGAGCAGGAATCGATATTGATCGAGTTTGAATAAACGGGAGGTCTGTTAAGCTGGTAGTCACCTGTTCTTTCTCTACCGTAGGTTTCAATACTCGAGCCGACAATACCGCCGACAACGAGAGCTTCAATATGGCTTGAGTTAACTTCTGAATCAGAAACTGCAGTTGAAGCTTTATGTCCGTTGATTGCACCGACAATACCACCGGCGGTTACATTGTTTGATTTGGCAGCTGTGCCTGATTCAGCAATTGCCCTGATATCGACCTTCTCAACCTTACAGCCGTTTACAGAACCGTAAACCTGTTCAAGAGAAGGATAGACATATGTGTCATAGTTTGCCTCAGGTTTAATGGAGCCCATATAGCCCGCAATACCGCCGAGGTATAGCTCAGTCGTACCCCAGATTCTTGCAGGAAGAGACTCAACATCTTCAGAATCAACACCTACGGGTGATCTGTCACCTGTTACGCAGGTGTAGTTAACGCTCGACCTTACGTTTGCTGCGCCGAGCACACCACCGCCGACACCCTGAGTCATAACAACAACGTTATTGACCGTTATATCGTAACCTTCACCGTTGAATGAAGGATTACCGATTGTAAGAGTGGCATACTTGGACGTATTTTTGGCGTACGTTGTGTAGAAAACACCAACAACGCCACCAATATTAGCCATGGCATAGGTCTTTCTGCCGTTCGCCGTACTGCTCAGAGTAATACCGTCGATATGAACGTCATTAATGCTGACATCCATTGATTCTGCCATATTGCCGTTACGGGTTTCTCGGATGTTACCGACAACACCGCCAAGACCTGCAGTCGAACCCGCCATAAAGTATTGGGGGTTTGAGGGATAATAATGAGACATAATCTCAACATTATTGAGCCTGATAGCGCTGATGTTGAGGTTTACGTTTTCTGCACGGGCAAGAACAGCAGCAGCCGACTTACCGGCATTTACATCATTTATATTGCCGGCAGTAACGGTTGAATTGTTGATAACGATATTTGAAACGTTTAATTTTCCGTAATAATCGGTACCTGACGGACCCTTTGCATAAGCGATAAGCACGGCTGCGTTTTCGCCGCCTTCAACTTTTGCGCCGTCAATTGCGATATTGCTTATACCTCGCTGCACCGCAGTCTGAGCAGTACCGAGAACGAGATCGGTTCCGCTGAAATCAACTGCTGCGAAAAGCGCTACGTTATCTGATGTTGCACTGAAAGCAGGCTTAGCACTATCAAAGTATATTGTATAAAGAGGAGCGCCGTCTTCACCAACCTGACCGGTAAACACGCCTGTAAACGGATTCTCTGAATCACCGATGGGTTTGAGAGTTTCACTGACATAAATATCCGCATCTAGGATATATGCCGCTTCACGGTAGGTTGTGCCGCTGCCGTGAGGATCAGCAACCCCATAGTTATCAGAAATGAATTTAAGATCACTTTCAGACGTAATGTGATAATAACCGTCTTCTTCGTTATAGGAAAGGCCGCTTTCCTTAACATAAACTCTGACAAATGTGGTAAGACCGCTGGGCTGATGGAAAATACGAACCCAGTCATTCTTATTAGTTGCAGCCTCACCTTCTGCCAACGGCTTCGCTCTTGCGATTACATTAAGTTTGCCGTCTTTGATGGATAAACCGGTAATTTCAATGGGGCTTTCCGAACCTTTGTTAACGGAAACAGAGAAATCAGATGCAGAGAAGCCTTCGAAAGATTTTATGTTTTGCGGAATTGTAATTTCAAAACCTGCAGAGTTACCCG
Source organism: Acutalibacteraceae bacterium (assembly GCA_045536955.1). Classification (GTDB taxonomy): domain Bacteria; phylum Bacillota; class Clostridia; order Oscillospirales; family Acutalibacteraceae; genus UBA8612. The sequence goes on along the minus strand of JAZSOM010000048.1, from coordinate 144,791 downwards.
CTGCAACTGTCTTATCGGGATAGTTGCCGCTTGCAGAAGCACCCCAAAGTACGATCTGAGTTTTGTCGTAATCCGTAGCACCTTCAATATCACCGACAGGATAGAACGAAGAGTTAACATTACCGGAATTGTTGCTGCCGAAATTCTTCGACCAGACAATGTTCTTGTACTTATAGAGGTTACCTATATGATCCATCTGACCGAAAACAACCGCACAATGAGAACCGTTAACGCTTGTATTATTTGTCATATAATGTATCCAGGTGCAGATAGCACTGTTAAGGACAAAACCACTGTTTTCAGAAACGTTGCCAAGGAATACAGCTCGGCCGTAGTTTCCTTCAATTCCGCCCTTGATATACATATTTCCGTTGACATAGCAGTTATCAACTGTTACGTTACCGCTGAGCTTTGCAATAAATATAGCTATATCGTTATTTGCAGCATCTCGGCTATCGTTAACAATGTGAACAGATACGTTGGTTGAACAACCGTAAATATACGAGTAACCGTTTGCAGAAGCCGCAAAAGTAGCCTCACGCTTATCTCTGATTGTTGCATAGAAACCGTCAAATGTGGCTTCATCACCGTCATCTGTTGCAACATCACCGTCTGTAAGAGTAACGTTGACAAAAGTCGAGTTTATTATGTTGCCGAATACTGATTTTGTTATGTTTTCACTCAGGTCAACGTTTACATCATAAACGTAACCCTTGACAAGATAAGTCGGATTATCATTTGCAGGATCTGTAAATAAGGTTGTTGCCTTTTTGTTTGCGTCACTTGAACTGTCAAGAATCTCGCCTGTTCTTGCGCCAACAACAGCATTGAAAATTGAGCCGTCAGTTGAAATCGTATGTCCGTTGCCGTTTAATGTGCCCGTAAACACCGGGGCATCCCAAGAAGCTGTGGAAACGGAAACATTATTCGTAAGCTCAAAATGACCGTAGGGAATGAGACTGATGTATTTAGCCTGAGCCGATGATGAAATCTCCATGGGATTGTTGATATCATCCGGGTCACCCTGGGCAGTAGTAACAAGAACATCAATATTGAAAGAAACTTTCATTTCTTGCTTATCGGATGAACCTACACCAGCTCCAGTGAAAGTGAAATCGACCATATAGGGAGCGGATGCAAGAGAATTTACAAGACCGTTTGTAGGTACGGTTACATCCTGAGCAGGAGTACCGATAGTAACACCGGAACCGCTCCAACTGTGAGTAAGCGAAGAAGCTGGAACAGTTACGCTTGAATTTCTGGGAGCAACAACTGCTCTGTTTGCTGAAATAAGGTTACCTTTAATTGCTTCAGCATTTGCGATAAGGTCAGTATAGAAAGCATCACGCTGAACATAAGATACCGTACATCCGCTGAGCTGATCGGACCAATAGCAGTTTGTGAGAGTTGAAGCCTTACCGCCCCAACCGATTACAGCACCAACGTATTCCTTACCGGGGTTGATAATCTTGTAAAGAGCATACGTATTTTCGATTGCACCGTCAGCAATGTTATCGTTTGCAAAACCAATAACACCGCCTGCATAAACCTTGGAATCGTTAGAAGCTGCAAAAACGCCGGATGCAACACAGTTGACAATCGAGCCCGCATCAGTGACGGTGGAAGTGATGCCGCCAAAGTAAGACTGCTTGATAGAGTTTGATGCATGTGAGAAGAAACCGAGATCGGCAACGGTAACGTTGGATATAACACCTGTACTTGCACCCGCGGCACCGCCGAAATAGGAAGAATCTGCACTGTAAGCATCTACATAGCCGAGCATATTGTATGAAACAACAGTCGTTTTATCTGCAGAGCTGAAAGTACCTGTAACGGAAGAGTTGTGGAGGTAACCGTCATTGCTGCCGACAAGACCACCGACATACGCACCGTTTGTAAAGTTCTTTTCCTTGCCGGATCTACCTGCCATATTGACCGAACAGTTCTGTATGCCGAGTGACGTGTTGTCAGGTTCGTTGTATCCTGCAATACCACCAATGTAATAGTTGTAGGATGAGGCTTCCATCCGGATACCGGAAACAGCAGCCGAATCGACAAGACCTCTGTTCTGTCCGACAACACCACCGATGTAATCATCACGACCGTCTTTGACCGTAATGCTGATATCATTTACCTCAAGGTTTCGGATTGTACCACCGTTATCTGCAACAGCACCGGCAACGCCGTTGTAGAAATTGATACCATCAACAACATTGTACGGATTCTGGTGGTCTGAACCGAGCTTTGACTTTACGGAACAGTTATTTATGCTGCAGTTTTCGACAAGGCCGTCATTCTTGTTGGCAATAATTGAAATCTGACGCGGAGAATCGGACGTAACATTTACATTGATGTTTTCGAATATGATATTGCTGACAATAGAATTCTGGCTGAGGTAGCCGAAAATTGAAAAGTTCTGATGACCCGATATTTCAATATTCCATCCACCTGCACCACCGGTGATTTTATGACGTTGCTTCACACCGTTAGCATCAGTGTAGGAACCGTCAATGTTAATATACACCTGGCGCGAATTCGCGTTCTGATGATCTGTTGATACAAGGTACGCATAACCGGTTTTTTCAACGAAATCGTTGTTCCTGAGAGAACTGATGTCAATATCGGCTGTAAGGATAAAGTACTTATCATTTACATTGTCAACCAACGTTCCTGATGTATCGTTTACGAGGTCGTTTACCTGAAGGAGATGAGCAAGTGAAGAAATCTGATAGGGGTTCTGTTCTGAACCGTCTGCGGGGTTGCCGTTAGCATCCGTACCCCAGCTGATCTTTTCGTCTGTTGCATTGGTTTCAAGATTGACATCACCGCCCTGGACGGTGATGTCGGGTGCGTAGGCATCCTTGTTTTCGTTTGCAGAAAGAGAAAGAGAGTCTATCTCCTGATTGGCATAAACCAGGAGAGTGTATGCACTTGTAGAAGACAGCAATGTAATTGCTGCCACCAATACTGATATTGTGCGGAAAAGTAATCGTTTTCTCATGGTTTGTATGCCTCCATAAAATTAAGTTATTCCTCTTACGCCCTTTTGCTGAGGTTGCCTCTTTCTGCTTTTACAACCTCAACTGCGAGAGCAGGAACGATGCTTTCTATTCAACCTTATTCTGAATCACCAGGGGTTGATGCGTCAGCCTTTCGGGTGGCTGATTTTAATTTGTCTTTTGCCTTCTGTGCAGCAGCCTTTGCTTTTTCAGATTGTAAAGCTTTTTCCCTTGCTGCCTTTTCTTTTGCCTTTTGTTTAGCCTTAGCTGCACGCTCTTTTTCGAGCTCTAAAGCACGCTGTTTAGCCATTTTTTCTTTTTCCTTGGCTTTTGCTCTAGCTACTTTTTCTTTTTCTGCCTGTAAAGCTTTTTCCTTTGCGGCTTTTTCTTTTGCTTTTTGCTTTTTGGCAGCTTCATTTGCTTTCTGAGCCTCAGCAGCCTTTTGCTTTGCTAAACGCTCTTTTTCTTTTTGTTTTTCCTTAGCTGCTTTTTCTTTTTCAGCTAAAAGAGCTTTTTCCTTGGCGGCTTTTTCTTTTGCCTTCTGTTTTTCGGCGTTTTCTTTAGCTTTTTGCGCTTCAGCAGCTTTCTGTTTTGCTAAGCGCTCTTTTTCTTTTTGTTTTGCTTTAGCTGCACGCTCTTTTTCAAGCTGTAAAGCCTTAGCCCTTGCCATCTTTTCTTTTTCCTTTTGCTTAGCTGCAAGAGCCTTTTCTTTGGCTGCTTGCTGAGCCGCAAGTTCTTTTGCTTTTTTTTGTTCAGCAAGAAGAGCTGCTTTGCGGGTTTTTTCCTCTTCAAGTGCTTTAATTTTTTCGGCTCTCGCCTTTTCTTTTGCAAGTCGTGCTTTTTCTTTTTCTTTTGCAAGTCGTGCAAGTTCCTGTTCACGCAGCTTTGCCTTGCGGATACGTTCTTTTTCTTTTGCCTTGCGTTCTTTTTCGAGAGCAATTTCTTTTTCTTTCTTTGCTTTGAGCTTTGCTTTCTCTCTTGCCTTGCGTTCTTTCTCGATGGCAAGCTCTCTTGCAAGCTTGGCTCTTTCTCTCTCTTTGCGACGTTTCTCGATTTCCTTTTGACGCTGAATCTCGGCTTTGATCTTTGCTTCAATTTCTGCCTTACGGTCATTTTCAGATTTAAGAGCACGATCGATCGCATCGTTAATCTTGGTTTCGCCCGCCGTCTTTTTCTTGTTAGCGCGTTTCAGCTCGTCAACAAAAACCTTACGAATCTCAACCTCTTCCATATCGTAGTTGAGAACAAGATCTTCCGCAAGTCGCTTAAGAAGTTTGGGCTTTAACTTGCGTTTTTTGGCTTTGAGTTCGCCTGTCGTTTCAAGATCGCCCGTATTCTTTTTGAGGAGCATATAATTGACAGTTGCGAGACGGAAAAGGTCTTCCTTATATTCATCGTTGACCATTTCGTTAGTTTCTTTTGCTGTTATTTCATAACCAACCTCGTCGTATGACGAAATGAACTGCCAAAGAGTGAGGCAGGCACGGAAGTTGGGGTCTTTCTGAATTACGTTTGTACGCATGATCGGAGGACGTACGGGAGTACAGTGCTCAAGATCACGCATAAATGAAGACGAACAGAATCCGTTAACAACGCGCTTGATTCTTTCAATTCTTGCAAGCGCTGTTGCGTTTTTATCACCGGGGTTCATTGCATCCGTAGCAGACATTGTAGATACTGCCTGCGAGGAAACCTCAAGTTTATAGCTGATTTTTTCGTTTCCGGCACGGAACTCACTGTTCATACTGATTGATGATTTCTTCTCATCCTGTTCCATATTGAACAGAACATTGTATCGCGTATCGATAAAGTGGCGAAGGTTACGGAGAAGTGTAAAAATAAATCTGTTTTCGTAAATTTCAAAACTTTCCTCACGGAAAACATTAAGAATCTGGCTTGGGGTGACACGGTCACCATCAACACGGGCAATCATACTTGTGTGCTGAGCAAGGTGGCGAACAGACTCAGCCGTAATTTTTCTTGCACGTTCAATCGGAACAATCTCTTCTTCCTGAACGATGAACTTACGCGGGTTACGGACAATCGTATCGAGTGCAACTGTACAAGCCTCGATTGCCTCAACCCACTTAAGATCGATTTTCTTTTCAAAGAAACGATTGAACAGCGAAATTTCGTGCTTACCGCCTTCCATAGCGTCAAGCATATCGCCGTAATATTCGTCACCTTCGAAAATCGAGAGTGAACCGTTCTTATATTCGCTGTAAAGTTCTTCGTATGAAGTGCTCATTTAAGTTTCGCCCCTTAAATTCAGAGTTGCTTTACATACGCCTCCGCCCCGTGACAGAGGCGTATGTAAATAAAAGTCACATTAGATCATCTTCTGGAGACGCTCAAGGTATTCTTTGGACTCAGTCATATTTGACTTGCCGAAGTGTTTGTTGAGGTAAGTTATAAGACCTGCAATTTCGTCACGGATGAAAGAAAGGTTGAGTGATTCAAACTTACGGAGAATCTTATGGCAGAGAACGAAATCAAGTCCGTCAATCTCAGTACCGCCGCAGCCAACGTAAGCAGGAACGAAATCCTGAAGCTGCTTAACAATACGGTTACCGAAAGCAAGGCGGAAGTGTTCGATGACGTAGTCATCAAGCTCTGCCAGCTTACGAAGGCTTTCTTCAGAAACCTTGTACTTTTCTTTACACTCTGCAAACATTGATTCAAGGTGTTTGTAGCTAAGTGTGAGGTTATCAGTCCAGGGAGCTTCAAAGAACTTACCCTTTGTGTTGATATCAATCGGGATAGCACGGTCATAAACCTTATCTGTAACGGCGAAGGTCGAGTCGTCGTTATTGATTGTGCCGATGTACCACATATTGTCGGGGAGCTTGAGCTTACCGTCGAAGAGGTGTTTCGGGTCTGTCGGCCATACAGAAGGAACAAGGGAAACAATCCATTCATCACGGCTGGGCATTTCAAGAATTGAAAGCATTTCAGCAAAGTAATACTCAACACGGGCGATGTTCATTTCGTCCAGGATGGTAAGATAGATGTCCTCTTTGTATGTAGCTTCATACATCTTTTTAAGAACTTCAGTCTCATTGAAACGCTTTGTAAATTCGTTGAAGTAGCCGAAAAGCTCAGTACGGTCACGCCACGATGGCTGAACGGAAGCGATTATAGCATCGTTCTGAAGGAACTTACCGAATGAGTAAGGAAGTGAAGTTTTACCGGTACCGGAGATACCCTGTAAGATAATCAGACGGGTTGAAGCAAAAGCAGCAAGGAAAAGGCGGAGAGTTCTGTGCTCATAGTAGAGACCCATTCTTGAAGCTGCGAAATTACGGTACATATCGATAATACCGGGAAGTGTGATTTCATTGTTGTATTCGGGGGCTACATAGTCTGCCATTTCAAGGTCAACCTGAGTAAGCTTGTAGAAACGGCTGTAATCTTCATCGAGAGTGGGATCACCCGCTGCTGCATCGGCTTCCTCTGCACTTTCAGTGTTCTCTGCTGCGGGAGTGCTGCCATCAGCAGCCTCGAGGTAAGGATTCTCGCCGGGTCTGAGACCGAGCTGTGAAACCTTCATTGCAAGAATCTTATCTTTTTCGATGGAGAGTTTCATAACCTCGCGGTTGAGTGTAGCAACCTCGTTAAGAAGCTCTTCCTGGTTGACAACTGTCTTACGGAAACGAACGTACTTTTTGATAATAAGCACGAAAAGGAAGATGATAGCTGCAAGAAGAATAAGAACAAGCAGCATACAAAGAGCACCGAGAATGATGCCGCCTACTCCGAGAGTAGCTGAATGATTCTTGAAAATTTTTACATATTCAGGAACGTTGAAAATGTTAGCAATACCAAGACCGAAACCTTTGATTATGCCCCAGAAGCCTTTAACAAAAAGCTGATCAAGGAAATCTCCTAAAAAGTGTAACATTTTATAGCCACCTTTGCTGTATTTTTAAAAACTGTTGTTACTGACCTTGTTTTTCACCGTCGGTTTTTTCTTCAGATTCTTCCGTCGGTTTGTTTGCGGCTTCTTCAGCCGCTTTTTGTTGTGCGAGGAACTCGGCGATAATTGTTTTTATCTTTTCTTCCTCGGCTTTTGCTTTTTCCGCTTCTTCAATTTCTTTCTGCTTAGCAAGATATTCTTCTATAATCTGTTGTTTTTTCGCCTCTTCAAGCCTCTGCTTTTGCAGATATTCCTGAATTATGGCTTCTTTTTCACTTTCCGCTGCAGGAGGGTAATACTGCTGCGGCGCATAAGCCGCCATAGTCGGGACAGGAGCTGTATTCTCCGATCTGCGTTTACCGGCAGACCTGAGGAAACTGAACAACTGCCAAATAATAATCACTGCTGCAGGAAGAACAATTAGAAGAAGTGTGCCTTTAGGTGTCTGGGAAAAATCAAAAAACTTGCCTAAATATCCGATGCGTATTCCCGTGTAAGTTCCTAGCACGTTGTCGTAAGGTACGTGATGCGGGTCAACAGGCGCTTTCGGATGTTTGCCCTTTGTTGCGTATGCTGTGTAGTCGGCACCATCGATAACCTCAACGATTGAGTGGGTGAGAATTTCTCTCGGACCTTTTTCTACATTAACGAACGTTATTATGTCCCCTACCTTGTATTCGTGGTTGGCTTCATGATCATAACGTTTGATTACTATAAGGTCGCCCTCATAAAACTCATCAATCATCGAATTACTCTGAACCGAAACAAAGGAGTAGTTAAAAAATTTCGGAACACCTATATCGGCTTTTGATGACAAAAGGACATTTGCACAAATGCTGATTGAGATAACAAGAACTACCGTAGATACGATATTTGTTATCGTATTGAATTTTTTGTTATCTAAAATGTTAGCCATTTGTATTTATCCTTTATATATATCAAATCTTACGGAGTTTCTGAACCTGAATCTGTGGATGAACCGAAGGAGATTTTAGCAGAAAGATGCTTTGCACTGAGCTGCTCACCTGTACAGTTTGTATCGTTACCTTCAATCCAGATACGTACAACAATTTCATCATAGCCTGCGTTACCGGAAACCTGAGGAAGCTCCATTACTGCGTCGAACTTATTAGCATCTGTTGCATTGGGAGCAAGCTCGGTAACATTCTGTGCTGCAAGAGTAACAACGCCCGTTGCTTCTGATGAGTTGATAATGCAGTCACCGTTTGTATCAACAACGGTATTCATCGGAATATCGCTTGTTGTTACGGCGCTTGTAGCATCACCGGGAGCGGCAAACACGGTTGTGTTGCCTTTGTATGTAACCGATACGCGTGCCGCGTTGACAGCTGCGTTGTCACCATCTAAACCGGTAAGGGAAATATTCATTCTTGCGTCAACGGTTTCTGTTGTTGTTGAACGGATTTTAATAGTCATCTCGTTGTAATCAACGCCCTTTTCGGGAGTCTGCGAGATAAAGTAGCCGCCTTCAAGACCTACCTTTGTGAACGAAGAACCATTTGCGCTGGATACGGGAGAATACTTTCCGCCCTCAGCAATAAGCTCGCCCTCTGCGAAACAGTCACGCTGGAGGTATGCACCCCAACTGGTCTGCTCGGCACCCTCTGCGTTTGATACGTAAGCATGACCGGCTGAACCCTGAATCTCAATTCCGCCCTCAGCTTCAATAACATCAAAACCAAGATCGAACATCTCTGCGAAGCCGCCGACAAGGAACCAGGCATAAGTACCTGAAACCAAAGTTGTTGCGGCAATGAGAAGAACAACAAGTGAAAGACCTAATTTGCGTTTTGCCATTTTGTTTACCCTCTTTACTAAAAATTTATTTCAGAGCACACGCTCTTAAATACTGTGTTTTATACTGTAACTGTGTTATACGCTTACTTTTAAGCTTTATTTTCTTCAGAAGATTTCTTTTCGGCTTCCTGCTGAGCAAGATACTCAGCAATCGCCTTCTTTTTGATTTCTTCCTCAAGTGCCTTGCGTTTGGCTTCCTCGTCAGAGTCGGGAACGTTGGCTGCATTTGAAGCAGCGCTCGCCTTCTCCGCCTCTTGCTTTGCCAGCATTTCGGCAATGACCTTCTGCTTAATTTCCTCCTCAGCGCCCTTGACTGCCTCAACAGCCTTCTGTTTCTTATTTTCCATAAGGATTGAAACGAACTTGAACAGCTCAAAGAGGAAGAAGATAAGAGTGGGAATAACAACGCATACTGCGAATCCTTCCGGCTTTTTGAGCAAGAGCATCAGACCGCCGAGAAGAGGAATTTCGATACTGCTGGTACGGATGGCGACTATGGTATCGTTAGATTGATACATCGGTGATTCGCCGGATTCAAGAGAAAGGCTGTCGATGTTGGCTGTTTGTTTATCACCCTTGGTAAGATAAGCCGGCTCACCGCCATGAATCCAGACGCCGTCAACGACCTCATGCTCAGGTGCATAAGGATCAGCAACGATTCTATGGGTATTAAGTATTGTCTTGTCGGCTTTTTTCATTTTAAAGGTTACAACGTCACCAACCTTGTAGACCTTATCTTTGTCTCCACTGTGGTCGACAAGATCAACAATAATAAGCGAATGCTTTTTAAAACTATCTTCTTCGTCTCCGTCCATTGAGTCGGATTCAACGGCGAACAATGCTTTGCCGAAGAAGTTGGGCAATCCGGTTTCTTTACCGATTTCTGATTTGGTTGATGATATAGCGATTATGGTTGTAATAATCGAGAAGATAAGAACAACCGTCACCAACACGTTTGAAATAATGCGTCCTGCCTTTTTCATACAGCGTACCTCACAGTTATGGATGTATTTTTTGAAAAACTGCTCAATTATATATTGAAATAAATATTTAATACGTTTCAACATATAAGTCAGCACCTTTTCCACCGAACCGTCCGACCCGGCACAACGGGCCGGACGACAGGTGTAGGAGCCGTGCTAAACGGCCCTGCTTTTTGTGCTTTAGCTAAATCACTTTTTAGTAGGGCAGCTTAGCGCCGCCCCTACCTTGGGGGAGAATAGATAACGGGGGGACATCCGGGTCGGGTCACACCCGACCCGGATAGTAATTAGGTTTAAGACTAAAGTAGAACTTTAACTTATGCTACTGCAAGTGAGAAGTTGAAACCTGCAGACTCAGCACTTACGTTACCTGTACACTGAGCGTCCTGGCCCTCTGCCCAAACATAAACAGTAACTGTTGCAATACCTGTTGTGTTTGCTTCAACATCCATAAGATTGATAGCTGTTGCGTTTGTAGCGGAAGTAGCGCCGATCTCTGTGGTGTCAGCCTCTGAGTAACCCTGGTCAGCAGAATCAACAATACCGTTGCCGTTATCAACAACTGTACCGGAAAGAGACTTGAGGGGAACATAGCTGTCAGAACCGTAGAGGTAATATGTTGTTTCTGTGCCTACTGTAAGAGCAACAATACCGTAGCAGAACTGAGACTCTCTTGAGAAATTAGGTGTGATCTGAACAGTTGCGCCTGCATCAGCACCTGCGATGTACTCAACACCAAACTGATAGGTAAGATATTCAGTGTTGGGATCAGCGCCATCAAAGCCGGTAAACTGAGCAGCATCATAAGCAACTGTGTTAGCTACGAAGCCGTCTGCACCGATGTAAGCTGTTACAGGGATGAAGTTCTTAGCGAGACCGTCATAGTCAGCAGCTGTGATGCTTGTCTTCTTTACCTGATTAAGAGCATTGTCGCCTGTTGCATAAACGGTAAGAGAACCATCATTGTTAGATACAGTAGCGGAAATCTCGCCAACTGTTGCTGCTGATGATGTTGCGAACCATGCGTAAGTTGATGATGTGAGAACAATTGCGGACACTACAAGCATCGCAAGTGCTGCCACGAGTGAACGTTTTTTCATAGTTATTGCCTCCATTTTAGAGTTTGTGTGTTTTTCAACACTGTTTATATCCGTAAAGTGTTTGCGGATGTATGGTTTGCTTTTCTTTTCGGAACAAAATACCTTGTTAAGTCTCCCCCAACTCACTCGGTATCAAGTTCCTCGAGAACGTTAAACTCCATTTTGAGCTTAACTTCGCTCGCCATAATCTCGTTAACACATTCGGGATCGTTGCCTTCGAGCCAGATTACAACCGTATAACGGTCAATCGAATCTACCCCGAAATCGTCACGGACAAATTGCATAACCTCTGTATCGGAAATGAAATTTTTGTCCGCAGCGAAAGTTTCTTTTGCGTTTTCGGTGCCGCGCTGCGGTTTTGCATAAACCGTAGGCTCACCGTTTATGAATACCATGACTCGCATCGCTTCATCGGCGGCATACTCGCTCGCACTGCTGCTGTCGATTGCTCTGTTTACCGATGTAATCTTGAGCGTTGTCATGTAATCAACCGTTGCGTCCTCACCATTTGCCTTCGTACCGCCGTTGCGCACGAAGAAAGTATAGGCGAAGTAAGCACCGTTACCTTTTTCCTGCCCTTCCTTAGCGGGAAAGTAAGCATTGTGAGAACCGTAATCCTTTTCAAACTCCTCATAGGACTTGTAAGAGGGAGCGTCAGCACCAAGCCTTCCGTCCGTATTAAGAATCCAGTCCTTTGTAATGTTATCGAGGTTTTCGATTGCTTCGCCGTAAAGTTGAAGCGTAGGCGAATCAAAAGTTGGTGTATCCGATAGCTGAATGCCGTAGGTGTTATTAGTCATACTGACTGTGAAACGACCGCCGTGATTGAGAACGGTAACACAGCCGAAGCCTATACCAAACAGCAACAGCAACACCGCTACGATGATGGCCACTATCCTGAGCAGCCAGTTGCGCTTGTAAACCTTTTCGGCTGACGTATTTACGTCGTACTTGCCCATCGGGTCGTCAAGCGCCGGTATGTATGAGCCGGTTGCCCCCGCAACAAATCCGCCATTGGACTTTGCCGCATCAGGTGCCGCCGATTTCTTTTTTCTTGCCAACTCAAATCATCTCCGATTCTTTGTGAGATTTGTTAATTAAGCGAAGTTACTTGATTTTCTTTTCGTCCCAAAGCTCTGTGCAGTAGAACTTGCCGTGCATCTGATCTGCACCCATCTTTGCAATGAGAAGTGACAGCGCCTGAGTATCGACGCCGCCGACCTTTGTTTTGACGCCAAGCTTCTTGGCAAAATCGATAAGGCCCTGAACGACTATTCTCGGTCTGTCCTCATCCTCGTAAAGGTCCGGCTGAATCGGCTCAACAAGCTTGCGGTTGATGCCTATGTAATCGACCTCGTAATGTGAGAGGTTTGACATTGATGTGTATTCGACGCCGACATCGTCAATCGAGAAGAGAAAACCGAAATCACGAAGCTCACGAATGTTTTTGAGAACCTGAGCACTTACCGCCTCGTAGATATTTTCGGTGATGTTGAAGCAGAACTTATCAGGCTCAACCTCATACTTCTCTAGGATTTTTTTGATCTGCGTTGCAAAGTAGGGTTTTGAGAGATATCTGACCGAGATGTTCATTATCAGGCGGTTGATGCTTGCATCGCGGGCATCCGCCCTTTTGATGACCTCACAACCTTCTTCGATTGCCCAACGGTTGATTTCGCAGATGCGGTTACTCTTTTCTGCGACGGGAACGTAATACTCCGGAAGCATCACGCCCATCTTGGGGTCAAGAATACGGACGGTTGCCACGTAATCAAGCGCCATATTAAGGTGCGTATCGAACACAGGCTCAAACATAAGCTCCATAGCGCGCTGACGTCTGCCACCCCTCTTTGCGGGCTGTGCACTCTCCTGCTCAACGGCAAGCTGCTTGTTGTCATCCATTTGACTTACCCCTCACGTGAATAAAATTTATCCTTCGTTTCTCTTTATTATAATACTTAAAAATATAGAGACAGATATACACAATGAAATTCTATCACTCCGTAACAAAAAAGTCAACAAAATGCTGCCTTAAATTAAAATAAAAAATAATTTTGTGATTTATGTAGAAATTTCATTGAAAATTATAGGAAAATTACCAAAAAATAAAAAGCAGCATATCAAACGATATGCTGCTGCGCAGTTAATGTTTCTTTTATTTGAGGTCGTAGTAATTTTTAGCGCTTCTGACGTCGTCAATTATGTTTTCACCCCATGAATTGCGAATCATACAAGCAACCTCAGGAACGGTTGAAATGACACCGTCAACACAATAATTCATTGCTTTTATCGTACCGTAAACCTCGTTTTCGCACCTCACCCAGACATGCAAGTCAAGCTCTTTTGACTTCTTCATAAGTGAGGCCGAAACCTTATCAGACGGACATATTATTCCGTCCGCGCCCGCTTCTTTCAGCTCCTCAAGCGAGCTTTTTGTATCGGAATCGTAATCGCAAAGAACGCAAATATTCGGGAAGAAGCTTTTGACCGAATCTACTGATTTTTCATTAACCCCGGTAATCACGGTGCGTCTTTGCATACCGCTTTGGGACAGGCACGCCGAAAGCGACTCAAGGTTCGTGTACTCGCGCAGATTGATTACAAGGCCGGTCTCTTTATCTTCTTTTTCGTTGATATAATTCAGCACACGCTCGAGCAAAACCGGAGACTCTTCGACATCCTCATAGGAGTCGCCGAGACACGGCCTTTTATCAGCGTCAAAGGCTATATCAAGCTCAACGTATGACGCCTCGCTCTCATATCTGTTAAGGAACCAGAGAAAGGTGTTTTTCTGAGTAGATTCACTGTTATTTGCAGTTGCAACCTGAACAAAGCTCGTCTCCTCGCCCGTTTCTTCATCAAAAAACGGGTTAACCGAAAGGTAACGATCCACCTCTATCCGCTGCGGCAAAGTAAGCATATCTCCGCCCTTGACAAACAGCAAGAAAACCAGCAGAACCAACCCTGCGGCAGAGGCAGTAAGGGCTATCAACAGCTTCTTTTTCACCGTCGGCTCCCCTTTCATATTTATTTGAGATTTTTATAAATCAACTGTGTTGCGTCAAGCATTTCAGCATAGAGATTCTCGATCTCTTCCACAAGCTTGAACTGTGTTCTGCAACGGTCAAGATTCTGCTCGGGGTAGCTGATACGGAAATAAACGTCACCGTTAAGATAGTCTGTAAGGAAGCGCATACCGCATTCAAAAGTCATAATCTTGCAAGAGAAGGGAAGATAGAATACCTCCGCTTCAGTCAGGCTGTCACCCGCAGCAGAGAGGTATCCTTCGGTATAGCTGCGGTAAAAATCCATATTGAACTTAACCTTTGAAAGATCCTTTTCATCTTCGTCAGCTGTGTTACCGGCAAAGCGAAGGCTGTCGCCGAAATCATAGAGCGAGAGTCCCGGCATAACGGTATCAAGGTCAACTACACATATTCCTTCACCCGTCGCTTTGTCGAAAAGAACGTTATTGAGCTTCGTGTCGTTATGGGTTACGCGAACAGGGAGTTCACCCTTTGCAAGAAGATCAAGCAAAACGGAACAGTCATCCTTCCTGTTTACCGCAAATTCTATCTCTTTCTGCACCTCTGCCGCTCTGCCTGCTTTGTCAGCCTTTACGGCAGCCTCAAAGTCCGCATAGCGTGATACTGTATTGTGAAAATTCGGAATCGTTTCAGCGAGCGTTTGAGCAGGATAATCGGCAAGCAGTTTCTGGAAATTGCCGAACGTCTTGCCTGCTTTACGGCAAAGCTCGGCACAGTCAGGAATATCGTAGCTTACCGTATCGATAACGTAGCTTATAACACGCCAATATCTTCCGTCAGAATCGAGATAATACGGCCTGCCGTCCTTGGTTTTGTAGACCTTTATGGATTCTCTCTTAGGATTTCCGCCAGCTTCAATCACCTTGTTGCGGATAAACTCAGTAACATTGACGTAGTTATCCATGAGCACGTCAGGATCTTTGAAAACGGCGGTATTAATCTGCTGGAGAATATATGATTTTTCAGCGCCGTCACAATCGAAACGCAGAAGATAAGTGTTGTTTATATGACCTTGGTTGAGTGTGCTGAAATCGCAATATTCGCCCTTAAACTCATAGTTGGATTTTATCTCTTCAATGTCAAAAAGATTTGTGTTCATTGTTAAAAATCTCCTTCGTTGACAAAATATATTTTTCGGAAATATTCGGGTCTGTGAAAATCCGGAAGTGGGGTTTTCACAGGGAAAAGCGAAGCATAATGCGGTTGCTCCGTAAGGTCACCGCATTTGTAAAAATTAGCTCTTATGTACTTCGTTTGCGCAACACTGAATTTTTTTCCGAAAACATCGGTAATAAGCTGTTCGGGAACAAAAAGCTCCGCACTCCAACCTTCAGGCGTAGTCTGCGCCGATACATCGGGCGAACAGCTGCTCAATTCGCTTAAAAGCAGCCTGTCGTTTCTGCTCTTGCCCACTGCGCAAAGGAATGCACCTTTAGGGTTGATTTCAAAATTCACGTAACGTTCATCATCGGCAAACGGTTGAAAGAAAAATTCCATACAACTGTCGTTGTATACCGGATCGTCACGGTTCTCAAAAACCGCTCTGGGGCAAGGCTCATCGGCTTCAAAGCGCACAAAAACACCTTTATCTTCAACGACATACATACCCGCTCTGCTGCTAAAAAAGCAAGGGTAAGTCTGAGACCACAGATGGCATCCGAGCGGTGACATCGCAGGTATATACACGTCGGTTTTTTTATCAAACAATAACACTGTTTTCATACGTCAGCTTGCCTTATATTCCGCCCAGAGGCGATCGAGTGTTTTTCCCGTTTCTTCTATCCAGAAATCGTCATCGAACCATTCGTTTGTAATCAGCAGTTTGTTGATGCGGTAGACTATATCTATGCCGCTTCTTTGTTTGATCCAGTTCAGGAAAGAAGCTGCAGTTTGCGCATTGTTTTCATACGTTCCGCCTGCATATCTGCTGTCAAACTCATATCCTGCCGCATTGAATTCCACAGCAATAGCATAGTTGACCGCTGCTTTAACCCAATCGGGAGCAGACGCATTGTAATCCATAATGGTAGTTGCGATGTAATAGATTATGACGTTTGCTTTGTCAGGATGTTCGTTAAACCATACGACATTGATGTTTATGGTGTTTCCAACCACGTTTGCAGGTTCGTCGCGCATATAAGTCGGATCGAAATTAAGTGTAATAATCGGCTCATAATACTCTTTACCGTACTTATGATAAATATCGGGATAAAACTTGTTAAAAGAGCCGATAATTGTGCTGTAAACCTCTCCATCACAAAGTGCAGCACTGCCGGTAATTCTGTAAAGAGCACCTACTTCAGTCATTTCGACGGTTACAACCTCACCTGAATCAGCGAGATTATCGTAGTATGAAACCCTTTCGCTGAACGACAGGGTGTTTTGTTCAGCATCGCCGTTGTTTTCGCTGTTACAGCCGAAAAGGCAAACCGACAAAAACACCAACGACACCAAAATAAATGCAGTTTTTTTCAAAATATACACCTCTTGACAGTGTTGTTACATTCAGGTCAGATTATCCTCAGGCGAGGGGGTCTGAGGACATTCAATTGAGGGCTGACGATAAGTGGGAGCAGCCCAACGGACAGCGTTTGTGATTATGCGCTGAACTTCAGGAATATAGTATGTAGGATTGCTTTCGTGACCCGGTTGGAAATAGAACACTCTGCCGAGACCTTTGTTCCAACAACAGCCTGAGCGGAACACCTCGCCGCCTTTGAACCAACCAAGGAAAATAAGCTCATCCGGTGTGGGAATATCGAAACGTTCACCGTACATTTCCTCTTCGGGAATCTCAAAATAATCACCTATACCTTGTGCAATAGGATGCGAAGGCATAATATTCCAGACGCGCTCTCTGTCCGCATCGCGCCAACAGAGCGAACAGGTTGTGCCCATAAGTCTGCGGAAGGGCTTTGAAAAATGAGCAGAGTGAAGAGCAACAAAGCCCATACCGCACATTACCTGCTCGTATACTCTTTCGGAGATTTCGTCAGGCACTTTATGGTGCGCACAATGACCCCACCAGATAAGAACGTCGGTATCTTCAAGAAGCTCTTTTGTAAGCTCCTCAACGGTATCGAGAGTCACCGTTTTTACGTTTATATAGTCATTTGCTCCGAGAAAATCTGCAATGCAGCCTTGAATACCTTTGGGATACACGGCAGCAATGCTTTCGTCCTCAAGCTCGTGAACATATTCGTTATAAATTACTACGTTTATCATAAAATTCACCTGTCTTTACATATAGTTATAATCATTCTACTTCAAAAAAATATATAAGTCAACCAAAAAAATAAAATGAGAAAGGCAAGTCGACCGACTTGCCTTTGATATTATTGCGGTAATGCGGTAAGCGGCTTAAAAACATATCCTTGCGCCAGAGCGTAATCGATAATATCTCCAAGCGCCGCAGCATTGTCGGATGACACGGAATGCAGAAGAATTATCGCACCGGGATGAAGCCTTGACGTAACGGTTTTGTAAGCGTAATCGGCACCTTTCTGAGCTGAGGTATCCCAATCAGAATAAGCAAGAGACCAAAATACACTCTTATAGCCGAGAGACTGAACAAGGTCAAGCGCACTGTCGGAATAAGCACCTTCGGGGAAACGGAAATATGGCGAAGAATAGCCAAATTCAGAGCGGAGGTGATTCTCGACGGTCTGAATCTCTTCCACCATTTTCGTGCGACTTATGGTGCTGAAATTAGGATGCTTTGTTGAGTGATTTCCTACAATATGGCCCTCTTTAATCATACGGGCAATCAACTGCGGCTCAGCCTTGATATGATCAAGCGTGCAGAAAAAAGCTGCACTTACATTTTTTTCTTTGAGCGTATCAAGCACATCATAAGTGTAACCGTTTTCGTATCCGCAGTCGAACGTAAGATAAAGTACCTTCTCAGTGCTTTTTGAATCATAAGTGACTGCGTTGAAGGATTTACTGTCGAAATAATTCTGCGAATCAATGCTTATCTGATGCGGCTTTGAATCTTTTGCAACACCGAAGCTGTGATTTTTGGCAGCTGTGGAAAGACCGCGTGAATTTGATGGGTCGTTAACACTGAAACTGACAGGACTGAGGGGCTTGTAGCCTGTATAGGTACCCGCGGCAGGATCGTATGCGCCGGTTACGTTTTCAGCCTTGAAATCAGGATTTTTGTAAGTTACCTGGGGCTTGGACGGTTTTTCCGCCGCCTGCGTCTGAGGCGCTTTCGTTGTCTGCATCGCTGTTGTCGACGGCTCCGAAGAAGGCTGGGCAGTAACAGTCTGAGGGTTGCCGACAGGCTCCTGCACCGTTGTCTGTGAAGACGATGCCGTTCCGCCGATAATACGGTCTTTATTGGTAACAAAAACGACTACCGCAACCGCAAGAAGAGCTATGCAGGTTATTATCAATAACGGTTTTTTCATCGTTGTTTTCTCCTTATTTTTATGTTCAGCGGCTGCAAACACCGCCGCTGTGAAATAATTATAGCACAGTTTTCTGCTTTTGAAAAGTTATTTCATCATACTCTGCACACTATCCATCATCGAACCGACTGTTTTCATGGCTTTTGTCATATTTTTCTTTGTCTGTTTACGCATTGACGGGGTCATCATTGCCGCACCCAATGCCGCAGCAGCACCGCCAACAGCCATACCGACAGCAATTTTTGATACTGTTGATTTCACGTTATCACCTCACAATTTCAAGTTGTTTTTATTTTGACCGTCAGATCGTTCAAAATAGGCTGAAGTTAATGGAAGAAACAGTTGATATTGATTATTCGCTTGTGCTATAATAATTTGGTAATTTTTTAACAAACGGTGATAAAAAATGAAAAGAACAAACCGTGCTCTCGCAATACATGACATATCGGGTTTCGGCAAATGCTCGCTTACAGTTGCGCTGCCCGTAATTTCAGCCTGCGGAATTGAAACAACCGTTATGCCGACAGCCATACTTTCAACTCATACAGGCGGTTTTACCGGCTACACGTGGCGGGATTTAACAGACGATATGATGCCTATGGCCCAGCATTGGAAAAACCTTGAAATCGGCTTTGATGCGATATATACAGGCTATCTCGGCTCTTTTGAGCAGATCGAAATAGTAAAAAAAATCGTAAAAGATTTTAAAACAGAAAACAACTTTTTCCTCTGTGACCCTGCAATGGCTGACCACGGTAAAATGTATGCTCTTTTCGATATGGATTTCGCCAAAAAAATGGCTGAATTATGCTCACTTGCAGACATCATTGTACCCAACTTTACCGAGGCTGCATTTATGACGGATGAAGAGTACAAAGAGGGCCCGTACACAAGAGAATACGTTGAGAATATGCTCTGTAAACTTGCCGAACTGGGCCCCCAAAAAATAGTGCTGACAGGTGTATATTTTGACGGCGACAATCTCGGCTGTGCCTGCTACGATAAAGGCAAGATCGACTACGTTATGATGCCCAGACTGGAGGGTGTTTACCACGGCACGGGTGACGTTTTTGCAAGCTCACTATGCGGTGCACTGATGCGCGGTAAAAGTCTCACAAAAGCCGCCGAAACAGCAACAAAATTCACCTGCGGATGCATCGAGCGCACACTTAAATATACACCCGACGTGCGCTACGGCGTAGCATTTGAGGGCGAATTACCCTCGCTTATCAAGGAGCTCGGACTTTATGAATAAACACACACTCAACATAGTGCTGATAGAACCTGAAATTCCGCAGAACACGGGCAATATTGCACGCACCTGCGCGGCTACGGGTGCAAGACTTCACCTCGTTGAACCGATGGGTTTCAAGGTTGATGACAAAAAATTAAAGCGCGCGGGGCTTGATTACTGGCATCTGCTCGACATTACATACTATAAGGATACGGCAGACTTTTTCGAAAAAAACAAATACGGTAATTTCTTCTATTTTTCGACAAAGGCTACTCACCGCCACACCGATGTCATCTACCCCGACAACACCTATCTCGTATTTGGAAAAGAAACAAAAGGGCTACCCGAAGAATTACTTAAAGAAAACGCCGAAAAATGCGTCAGAATACCGATGATCAACGATTCTGCAGCAAGAAGTCTTAACCTTTCAAACTCCGCTGCAATAGGCGTTTATGAGGTTCTCAGGCAGTGGGATTACCCCGAATTATTATGCGAAGGCAAACTGACAAAATATGAATGGTAATATAAATTTCGTTTCCATATGCGTTTTGGACAATGTTTTTAATTCGCAATTAACGAAAAAATTGTCCCTAATCACATCACCAACCAAAGGTTTAAAATATGAATAATGATATTTTAAAACAAAACGAAAACAGTTGGAATGCATTGGCTGAAGAATTCTTCGGCGTAACCGCTTTACCTGTGCTCGGTTGCTCAATTCCGACAGAGGATGAACTGCAACTTTTCCCTGATCTTAACGGCAAAGCTGTGTTTGAAATGGGATGCGGAAGCGGTCATTCACTCAAATGGTGTGCCGAACACGGTGCAAAAGAGCTTTTCGGTCTTGATATATCCGAAGATCAACTTAAAACCGCAAAAAAACTCCTTAATGAAAACGGATATACTTGTACTCTTTTTCATCAGCCTATGGAAGACAACTCAAATATTCCGCAGAATTACTTTGATGTTATATATTCAATCTACGCAATCGGTTGGACTACCAATCTTGAAAAAACAAAAAAAATGTCTCCTCTTACTTAAAACAAGGCGGCACGTATATTTTCTCTTGGGATCATCCGTTACAACACTGCGTTGACTTGGAAAGCGTATCGATTTCTGGCGGTAACAGAACCCTTGCAACAGAAGAACGCATCATTTTCAGCGGTAATTATCTTGAAGAAGATTACTATACATTCGAGAAAAAAGGTAATCCCTTAACGCTTCAAAATCGCAAACTATCAACTTATATTAACACCCTTGCAAACGCAGGTTTTGCAGTAGAAAGAGTTGTTGAAGAAACAAGCGAAACCGTTCTTAAAAAATCAAAGGACTTCAGTTCAGGCTATTACGCCGATTTCAAAGCCAAACATTTCCCTTTATCCATCGTAATCAAAGCAAGAAAACTATAACAAAAACCGTATCGGACAACGCCGATACGGTTTTACTTTTACATATCTTTTGCAATTATATCTTCGTAGGTTTCGCGTCTTACGACTACCCTTGACTGACCGCCGCTTACCATAACAACGGGAGGCTTCGGGATTCTGTTATAGTTTGAAGACATTGAATAGTTATAGGCACCGGTTGAAAGTACAGCCATTATATCACCCGGCTCAACCTTCTGCACGAGTGCATCCTCCTGAATCAGGTCACCGCTTTCACAGCATCTGCCTGCAAGAGTTATCTTGAAATTCTTCGGCTTGTCAGCCTTATTTGCACAGATAAGCTCGTAGGTTGACTGGTAGAGAATATATCTCGGGTTGTCGCCCATACCGCCGTCTATTGAAACATAAGTTCTGATGTCCGGAATGTTCTTAACCGCACCGACCGTATAGAGAGTAATACCTGCACTGCCTGCGACGGAGCGACCCGGCTCAATTATAATAAACGGCTGTGCAACACCATGCTTTATACACTCTGCTTTGAGCACGGTTGCAACCTTAGCCATATATTCGGAATATTCAAGCGGGTTATCGTCAGAAGAATACTTTATACCGAAGCCGCCGCCAAGATCAAGCTCGGCAACCTCAACACCGGTCTGAGCTTTGATTTCAGCCATAAATGCAACCATAACCTCAGCCGCACGTTCAAACGGCTCAACGTCAAAAATCTGCGAACCGATATGGCAGTGAATACCCTTAAAGTCGATATTTTTCGCAGCAATCGCAGCCTTTACGCCGTCCATTGCCTCGCCTGTTTCAAGGGCAAAACCGAATTTGCTGTCAATCTGACCCGTCATAATAAATGAGTGGGTGTGCGCATCTATACCTGGCTTAATTCTGAGAATAACGCCGACGTTTTTGCCTTTGCTTACAGCTATTCTGCTCAGGTTGTCGAGTTCATACATATTATCGACCATAATTCTGCCGACACCTGCACTGACCGCCTCTTCAAGCTCCGCAAGAGTTTTGTTATTCCCATGAAAATAGATTTTTTCTGCCGGGAATCCCGCCTTAAGCGCAGTATATAGCTCGCCGCCCGAAACAACGTCGAGACCCATTTTTTCCTCATTGACAATACGACACATTGCCTTGCAATTAAATGCCTTCGAAGCATAAATGGCAATTCCGTTGCCGCCGTAATTATCCTCAATGGATTTTACGTAAGCACGGCAGTTTGCCCTAATCTGATCCTCGTCAACAACATAGCACGGTGTACCGTACTCAGCTGCAAGGTTGACGGTATCCATACCGCCGATTGCAAGATGTCCCTTTTCATTAACCGACAAACAATCTGAAACAAACATTTTTAAATCCACCTTGACCTTAACATACTTTTTCAATCTCTGCCTTGACAGCCTCGATACCGTCGCCCTTGACAGAGGAGCAAGGAATTTTAACTATATCGGAATACTCCGCAAGTTCCGTTTCAAGAGCGGCAAGTCTTGCGTTAAACTCAGTCTTGTTGAGCTTATCGCACTTTGTAAGCGCTATCACGAACGGATAACCCATCTCACGGAGGAAAGCAAGCATCATCATATCGTCAGCAGTCGGCTTATGGCGCATATCGATAAGTTGAATTACAAGACGTATGTCGCGCTCAGTCTTAAAATAGCCCTCCATAAGTTCCGCCCAACGGCGCCTTTCACCGGGTGCCGCCTTGGCATAGCCGTAACCGGGCAAATCAACAAGCCTCACTTCACCGACAGAATAAAAATTAACGGTGATTGTTTTGCCGGGAACAGAGCTGACGCGGGCAAGCGACTTGCGGTTAAATATCTTATTGAGCAAAGAGGATTTACCGACGTTTGAACGTCCGGCAAAAGCGATTTCAGCTTTGCTTGATTTAGGCAACTGCCTGAGCGTGCCGAAAGCCGCCTCAAACTGAACATTGTTATAATTCATTCCCTCACCTCATTACTGAACAAAATCACGTGCACCGATACCTTTTTCTTCAATGGGAGCGGTTACCTTTTTGCGGGCAACTTCACCGCCGGGCATTCTTACAAGCGACGTTTCAAGCACTTTCATAACATCGCTGACGGGTACAAACTCAATATTCTCCCTGACCACAGATTCAACCTCATCCAGGTCAGAAACATTGCGCTGAGGAATAATTACCTGCTTTGCACCCGCAATATATGCCGCCATAGTTTTTTCTTTAAGTCCGCCAATGGGAAGCACCCTGCCGCGCAAGGTAACCTCACCCGTCATTGCAACGCTTGATTTTACCGGAATTCCCGTAAGTGCAGAGACAAGTGCGGTTGTTATCGTAATACCCGCCGAAGGTCCGTCCTTAGGCACTGCGCCCTCCGGAAAATGCAGATGAATATCCTTCTTTTTATAAAAATCGGAATCAATGCCGAGCTGTGTAGCGCGGCTTCGGATAAAACTAACAGCCGCATGAGCAGACTCCTTCATAACATCACCGAGTGAGCCTGTGAGCTCAAGCTTGCCTGTACCGTCAAGCACAGCAGCTTCAACATCGAGCATTTCGCCGCCAACTGCAGTCCACGCAAGTCCTCTTGCCACACCGACCTCATCCTTAGCGAGCTTATCTTCCTTACGGTATTTGCGCGCACCGAGTATCTTTTCGAGGTCTGAAGGTTTAACGCTGAAGCATTTTGCGCCCTCTGCAACGGCAACGGCACCCTTACGGCACACACCGGCGAGCTCTCTTTCAAGCTTACGTACGCCTGCCTCACGTGTATATCCGTCAATAATTTCGCGAAGCGCAGCATCACTCACACGGAGTGTACGGCCGTTAAGACCGTGTCGTTTCGCCTGTTTGGGAAGAAGATGCTTCTTTGCGATAAAGAACTTTTCTTGGGCCGTATAGCTGCCAAGCTCGATAATCTCCATTCTGTCGAGGAGCGGCTGAGGGATACTGTCTCGGTCGTTTGCCGTAGTAATAAACAGCACTTTGCTCAGATCAATCGAAAGCTCAATGTAGTGATCTCGGAAGGTATCGTTCTGTTCACCGTCCAACACCTCAAGAAGAGCAGAAGAAGGATCGCCTTTGTAGTCTGCGCCGAGCTTATCTATCTCATCAAGAAGAATGAGTGGATTACAGCTACCTGCCTGCGTGATCGCGTTTACAATTCTGCCAGGCATCGCACCGATATAAGTTTTTCTGTGACCTCTGATTTCTGCCTCATCCCTTATACCGCCGAGTGAAATACGGGCATACTTCCTGCCCATTGCACGTGCTACTGAGCGGGCAACAGAGGTTTTACCAACACCGGGAGGACCGACAAGACAAATAATCTGCCCTTTGATTTCCGGCGAAAGCTTGCGCACGGCAAGCATCTCAATCATCCTGTTTTTAACCTTTTCAAGGCCGTAGTGGTCGTCATCAAGCACCTTTCGTGCCTTATCAAGGTCAAACGAATCCTCTGTATAAACTCCCCACGGGAGAGCAATACAGGTTTCGAGATATGTGCGGATAACCATTGCTTCGGGAGAAGATTTTGTAGTTTTATCAAAACGAGAGCACTCCTGAAGCAGTTTTTTGCGTGCCTCATCACCAATAGTGAGCGCATTAATCTGATCACGGAAAATTTCAGCCTCATCAGCTTCGTCGCCGTCAAGCTCAACGGAAATAGCTCTGAGCTGCTCGCGAAGGTAATATTCGCGTTGGTTGCGGTCAATCTGTTCCTGAACCTTATCCTGTATTCCCTCTTCAATGCGAAGAATTTCGGTTTCGCTGCGAAGGATGGCGCAAAGCTTCTCCATTCTGCGAAGCGGATTGAGTTCAGCAAGAACTATCTGTTTTTTAGCAGGATCGATCGCTGTGTTGCTTGCTATAAAATCTGCAAGCGCACCAGGTTCTTCCTGAGAAAGGACGTCAAGAACAAAATCCATCGGCATATTGGGGACAAAATCGGAATAATCCTGAAAATCGTCCTTACATACACGAACAAGAGCCTGAGCATAATCCTTATCTTCCGCTTTTATGCGTGTTGTCGTGCGCTGCTGAACAAGTGTAACCAAATGAGGGCTTGTCTTCTGAATTTCTACAACACTGCCTCGGCTTATGCCCTCAACTGCAACACGGAGGTTTTCACTTCCCGGCGCACTGAGAATCTGCTGAACGTCGCAGATAACACCCATAGGATAAAATTCATCAGGCTGAGTCGGCTGTTCTGTACGGAGATCGCGCTGCATAACAAGAAAGACCTCGCGATTGCCTGCCATTGCAGCCTTGAGAGCTGATATTGATTGCTTACGGCTCACTTCAAAATGGAGCTGCATATCCGGAAAAACAGCCATACCTCTGATGGCGACTGTCGGTATTGAACGTAAAATTAAATCTCTTGCCATTTACTTTCGTTTCCTTTCACTCGCGCATATACACGCACAAGTTCTCAATAGGTTGTTATTTTATCACAAAGAAAATTTTAAGTCAACTGCAATATATGGAACGTTTTTTATGTTTGCCCGCTACATACGTAAAGTTAATTCACTTTACGTTTTTCGCAAATTTAACATTCACGCAAATTTGATAAGAATTTGATAAAACCTTGATTCTGCGCAGGTTTGCTGAACCAAAGCAAGTTCGTTTGTTTCTAATTTCACGGACTTGTAAAGTTTATTAACCTTACATCAAAAACAAAGCCTTGTATCGTTCAACCGACACAGGCTCTGTTTTTTCTTCTGTATGAACAAATTTTATCGGATCACTCAGCCTTAAGGCGCGCATACTCCTCGTCCGTTATCTCAATCACGCCGCCGTGTTTGAAGCCGTAAGGGAAAGAAAAAAGCTCATCGCAACGGATAAAATCATTTGCGCCAGGCTTTGATGCGATAAAAGGAACATAACCCATTTTTGATTTTTCACAACCGAAAAAGTCTATAAGAAGACACCATCTGCCATCCGGCAAAACAAGTGTTGTAGGGGCTTCGTATGCGCCCGGGCTCTCGAGAGAAGACATAAGACACTGAAAACAATCATCGTTTTCAAACGGACCGTAGAGGCTGTCGGATGTTGCGTGCATATTCATAGCAGGTGAATCGGAATTTTTATAAAAAAGATGATATTTATCCCCAACCTTAACGATGTGCGAATCCAGAATTTCGTTATCTTTCGTAAAATAGAGCTTCGGTTCGGAAAAAGTTCTGAAATCCTTCGTAATACAGCAGTAAATTGACATATGTTTGAAATTATCCTGCGCAACGGTAGAGCCCCAATGAATCAGATACTCTTTATTATCCTCGTCGAAGAATATTTCAGGTGCCCAAAGGCAGCCGAAATCATCTCTGCCAAAATACACAAGCTCCTGCTCCGAAAAATTCACAAGGTCATCCGTTCTCCAAAGTGAAAGGTATTTACTACCGGAGCTGTTTACCTTTTTCCAATCTACGCAATAGTTTTCGTCCATAATATTTGCAATACACAAATCGGTTGTAAGCACAACAAATCCACCCGTATGAAGTCGGATTATCTCGATGTCGCGACATCCGCACGTGCCGAGTTTGCTTGTCAGTACAGGCTCGCCGCCATTCACCTGTTCCCAGTTAAATCCGTCTTTACTGACGGAAAAATAAACCTGCTCGCCGTCAGGGGTAACCTTTTCTTTGAAGTGAGAAAAAAGATATGCCATAAGCTCTGCCTCCGTAGCCGTCAGATATGAAACAAGTGTAACAAACAGAAAACAAAAATGCAACAGATAATTGACTTGACGCTGCGATAAGATTATACTGTAAAAATAGGAATCAGCCGATATGAAGCAAAAATCAAAGAACCTTAAAAGGAATGATAAAAATGTTTGAATACCCCGAATTCAACTCCGACGGAATCCTAACCCTTTGCGAAATGGGCGGCAAAAACGCAGATATGCTTATGACAATCCGCGTAAAGAGGTTCAAAGAAAACGAAACCTTTGAATTGCTTGACAAGGAATGTGAAACCGCATTCCTGATTCAGCGAGGCAACGCAACAATCAGATGGGGCGGCAACACACAGAAGATGAAGCGCCGCGACCCGTTTGAAAAAGCACCTTACTGTCTTCACGTGCCGAGAAACACGGCTGTGAGCATAACCGCTGATGAAGGAACAGAGATACTTATTCAGCAAACGGACAACGAGCGTGATTTTGAGCCTGTTTTCTATACTCCGGATATGTGTCTTTACCAGGAATTCGGAAAAGGTCAGTGGGGCGGCACCGGTCACAGAATCTGTTCTACACTTTTCGACTACGATAACGCACCGTATTCAAATATGGTGCTCGGCGAGGTATTCAACCAACCCGGAAAATGGTCAAGCTATCCGCCGCACCATCATCCGCAGCCCGAAGTATACTATTATCAGTTTGACAAGCCGCAGGGCTTCGGTGCTTGCTTTATAGGTGATAACGTATTCAAGAGCACACACGGCTCGGCATCATTCATTACCGACGGAAACGACCACCAGCAGGTAGTTGCACCCGGTTACGAAATGTGTTACGTATGGATGATCCGTCATCTCGAGGGCGACCCGTGGTACAAGACAACGCGTTTTTACGCACCCGAACACGAGTGGCTTACTAAGGAGAACTGAAAATGAAAAACCAAGATATTCATATCCGCGATCCGTTTGTGCTTGTATACAATGATAAGTATTATATGTATGGTACAAGAGGCGCAAATTTCGGCCAGGGAGTCGGCGGGGTTGACGTTTATATCGGTACAGACCTTGAAAATTGGTCAGAGCCGATACCTGTTTTTGACAGCATAAAATATGACCTCAACAAGCAAGCTAACTGGGCGCCCGAAGTACATAAATTCGGCGATAAGTTTTATATGCTTGCAACGTTTATGAAGCCTGACGGAATGCGAGGCACTTACATACTCGCAAGCGACAGCCCTGAGGGTGAATTCGTACCGCTTACAGGCAAAGCAATCACACCGGAAAGCTGGGAATGCCTTGACGGCACTCTTTATATTGAAGACGGTATCCCCTACTGCGTATTCTGCCATGAGCACACACAGATTCTTGACGGCACCATTAACTTTATACAGCTCTCTGCCGACCTGAAAGAAGCTGTATCGGAGCCGATTGAGATATTTAAAGCAAGCTCATTCTGCGGCAAAACACAAAACGAAGATGACCACTACGTTACCGACGGTCCGTATATGTACAGAAAAACTGACGGCAAACTGCTTATGATTTGGTCAACCTTTGTCAACGGCTATGCACAGTGCGCAGCAACATCCGACAACGGCAAAATCAGTGGAAACTGGTCACATCTGCCTACACTTTTTGATAAAGACGGCGGACACGGTATGATATTCAGAAGCCTTGAAGGCAAGCTTATGCTTTCGCTTCACAGACCGAACAGTCAGCCTGATGAAAGACCCGAATTTTTTGAGATCAAAGAAACTGAACACTCATTGAAAATAGTGTAAAACACATTATTCTGCAAACACTACGCAAAAAAGAATGCCGCTGATTGTCCATCGCACAATCAGCGGCAATTTTTATTTTTTATCTTTTATCAGTCGATAACCCTGACTCTGTAAACGCCATCAACAGCGCTGAGCTTATCTGCACAGTCACCCGTCATATCTGCAACTGTGTAAGAAACGCCCTTGCGTGAAGCTGTATTTACGTTAGCTGTGTTGCCCTCCATAGCGGCAACAACATCAGCAAAAGCGGCTTCTGCGTGAATCACGCAGACTCTCTTGCCTGCGGGAGCAGCAAGGCGCATTGCAGGCACGTTGACAGAGTTTACAATCTCACCCTTTTCGAGGTAAGCCTTGATTTCATCCGCTGCCATAACTGCACAGTTATCTTCTGACTCGGGAGTAGAAGCGCCGAGGTGAGGCATTGCAACAACACCGTCAACACCAATCTGCTCATCAGTCGGGAAATCGGTAACGTAAGCCGCACACTTACCGCTTGCAAGAGCTTCGAGAACAGAAGCGTTATCAACAAGCTCACCGCGTGCAAAGTTGAGAATACGTACGCAGTCCTTCATCTTAGCGAATGTGTCAGCGTTTATCATACCCTTTGTGCTGTCGTTGCAGGGAAGATGAAGCGAAACGTAATCGGATGCTGCATAAACCTCATCAAGACTTGATGCAATCTTAACCTCGGGAGCGAGAGCCGCTGCAGCCGCATCGCTGAGGAAAGCATCATAGCCGATAACATCCATACCGAGCGCAACCGCTGCGTTTGCAACCTTTGCACCGATAGCACCAAGACCGATAACACCGAGTGTCTTGCCGAAAATTTCGGGACCGACAAACTGTGACTTGCCTTTTTCGACAAGCTTGGATACGTTTGCACCCTCACCCTTAAGAGTCTTGCACCAATCGATAGCTGCGGGAATTCTTCTGGAAGAGAGGAAAAGACCGCAGAGAACAAGCTCCTTAACAGCATTTGCGTTTGCACCGGGTGTGTTAAAAACAACGATACCCTTTTCCGTGCACTTATCAAGCGGAATGTTGTTGACACCTGCGCCTGCACGTGCAACAGCAACAGTAGCAGCATCGAATTCCATATCGTGCATCGCTGCGGAGCGAACCATTATCGCGTCGGGAGCCTGAATATCGTCAGCAACCTTGTAGTTGTCGCCGAGTCTGTCGGTGCCGCAGCTTGCAATTTTGTTGAGAGTAAGAATATTAAACATTTGAATCACCCTTTACGAATTGTTCTTCTCGAATTCAGCCATAAACTCTACAAGTTTCTCAACACCCTCGTAAGGCATTGCATTGTAGATGGAAGCGCGCATACCGCCAACGGAACGATGTCCTTTGAGGTTTACGAGACCTGCTGCGGTTGCCTCCTTGACAAACTTTGCATCAAGCTCTTCGCTGCCGGTAACGAAGGTTACGTTCATCATCGAACGGTCCTCTTTGTTGACACCGTTTTTAAACAGCTTGCTTGAATCAAGAAAATCATAAAGAAGCTTTGCCTTTGCTGCGTTACGCTCCTTCATTGCTTCAAGACCGCCGATGCTCTTGATCCACTCAAGAACAAGCTTGCAAATGTAGATTGAATAGCAGGGAGGTGTGTTATACATAGAATCGTTGTCAGCCATCTCTTTGTAGTTGAGCATTGCGGGAGTATAATCTCTCGCGTTGCCGAGAAGATCCTCGCGGACAATAACAACCGTAAGACCTGCGGGACCGATGTTTTTCTGAGCACCGCCGTAGATGAGGCCGAACTTTGTAACATCCATCGGCTCTGAAAGGAAGCATGATGAAACATCAGCAAACAGCGGAACATCGCCTGTATCGGGGATATACTTGTAGGTTGTACCGAAGATTGTATTGTTGAAGCAAACATATACGTAATCTGCCTCAGGATCAAAATCGGACTTCTCGAGCTTGGGGATATATGAAAAAGTATCCTCTTTGGAGCTTGCTACGACACGGCAATCGCCGTACTTACAGGCTTCTTTGTATGCTTTTGTTGAAAACTGACCGGTAAGAACATAATCGGCTTTTTTGCTGCCGTTCATAAAGTTGAGGGGAATTGCCGCAAACTGAGTTGATGCACCGCCCTGGAGGAAAAGGACTTTGTAGTTGTCCGGTACACCGAGAACCTCACGGAAAAGAGATTCTGTTTCTGCTGCTATTTCCATAAATACTTTTGAGCGATGGGACATCTCCATTACAGACTGACCACTACCCTTATAATCAAGCATTTCTGCCGCAGCCCTGTTGAGGACAGATTCCGGAAGCATTGACGGACCTGCCGAAAAATTATAAACTCTTGCCATTGAATATACCTCCTAATAATGGGGACAATTTATATACGAACTATTATATGCGCTCGTTTTTATCAATGTCAAGGAATAATTTCAACAAAGCATAAATCTTGGCAAATTCAACAAAAAGCTACGCTTATCCTGCGAAAAACTGCAACAATTATCTGTTGAAAATAATTCCAAGTTGGTATAGAATACTAAAGGGCAACTTCTGTCCAATTTTTGTCAACAAAAGAAGTAAATATATACACCAGAAAGGATGTCCAGTAAAATGAGCAGTGCACTTAACAAAAAGACCGTTGAAGACATTCAGGTCAGCGGCAAAAGAGTTCTCGTACGTTGCGATTTCAACGTTCCGCTTAAGGACGGTGTTATCACAAGCGACAAGAGAATCGTATCCTCTCTTCCCACTATCAAGTATCTCCTTGACAACAACGCAAAGGTTATCCTTTGCTCTCACCTCGGCAGACCGAAGGGTGAGGTTGTTCCCGAGTTTTCTCTTGCTCCCGTAGCAGCACGTCTTTCTGAGCTTCTCGGCAAGGAAGTTAAGATGGCAACAGACGTTGTCGGTGAGAGCGCACAGGCACTTGCAGCTTCCCTCAACGACGGTGACGTTATGCTCCTTGAGAACGTACGTTACGAAAAGGGCGAAACAAAGAATGATCCCGAACTCAGCAAGGCATTCGCTTCTCTTGCTGACATCTTTGTAAACGATGCTTTCGGTTCAGCTCACAGAGCTCACTCCTCCACAACAGGTGTAGCAGACTACATTCCCGCTGTCTGCGGCTACCTCATCCAGAAGGAAATCGCTTTCATCGGCGGCGCTCTTGAGAATCCGCAGCGTCCTTTCGTCGCAATTCTCGGCGGCGCTAAGGTTTCCGATAAAATCGGTGTTATCACAAACCTCCTCGACAAGGTTGACACACTTATCGTCGGTGGCGGTATGGCATACACATTTATGAAGTACCTCGGCCACAACATCGGTACATCTCTCCTCGAGGCTGACAAGGTTGAGCTTGCAGGCGAGATGATGGCAAAGGCTAAGGAAAAGGGTGTTAACTTCCTCATTCCCGTGGACAACAAGGTCGGTAAGGAATATGCTCCCGACACAGAGGCTATGATTGTTAATTCAGACGATATTCCCGACGGCTGGATGGGTCTCGACATCGGTCCCAAGTCTCAGGAGCTTTTCGCAAACGCTATCAAGGGTGCAGGCACAGTTATCTGGAACGGCCCGATGGGCGTTTCCGAGTGGGAGAACTTTGCAGCAGGTACTGTTGCAGTTGCTAACGCAGTTGCAGAGTCCGGCTCAATCTCCATCATCGGCGGCGGTGACAGCGCAGCAGCTGTCCAGAAGCTCGGCTTCGCTGACAAAATGAGCCACATCTCCACAGGCGGCGGCGCTTCTCTCGAGTATATGGAAGGCAAAGAGCTTCCCGGCATTGCAGCTCTCAACGAGAAATAATCAACCAATTACCTTATTCGCCCGTGTATGACCGAAATACACGGGCTGATTTGTAGTAAATCAATTTCGAAAGGATGTTTATAAAATGGACAAGAATCTCCGCAAAGTAGTTATCGCAGGTAACTGGAAAATGAACAAAACTCCCGCTGAGGCAACAGCTCTCATCAACGAAATCAAGCCCCTCGTTGCAGATGCAGATTGCGACGTTGTTGCTTGTGTTCCCTATATCGACCTCTTCGCAGTTATGGAAGCTGCTAAGGGTTCAAACATAAAAATCGGCGCTGAGAACTGCCACTGGGCAGAGAGCGGCGCATTCACAGGCGAAGTTTCCGCACCTATGCTCAAGGCTATCGGCGTAGAGTACGTCGTTATCGGCCACAGCGAGCGCAGACAGTACTTCGGTGAGACTGACGTTACCGTTCAGAAGCGCGTAAGAGCTGCTCTTGATAACGGACTTAAGGTTATCCTCTGCGTCGGTGAGCTCAAGGAAGAGCGCGAGCAGAACATCACAATGGAAATTGTCCGTATGCAGACAAAGGTTGCTCTCCTCGGCGTATCCGAAGCAGAGCTTGACAACATCATCATCGCTTACGAGCCTGTATGGGCAATCGGAACAGGTCTCACAGCTACTGCAGAGCAGGCTAACGAAGTAAACGGTGCTATCCGTGCGCTCATCGGTGAGCTCTACGGCAAGGCTGCAGCAGACAAGATTGTCGTTCAGTACGGCGGCAGCATGAACGCAGGCAACGCAGATGAGCTTCTTGCTCAGTACGATGTTGACGGTGGTCTCATCGGCGGCGCATCACTCAAGGCTGCAGATTTCGCAGCTATCGTTAAGGCAGCAAGCAAATAATTATAACTGACTGCGAGGTTTATTGATATGAAAAAGCCTATTCTTCTTTGCATTATGGATGGCTTCGGTAAGAATCCGAGCGATTACGGCAACGCTATCGTTTTCGCTAAAACGCCCAATCTTGACTGCCTTTTTGCAAACTATCCCCTCACATATATCGGTGCATCCGGTCTTGATGTCGGTCTTCCCGACGGTCAGATGGGCAACAGTGAAGTAGGTCACACAAACATCGGCGCAGGCCGTGTTGTTTACCAGGAGCTTACAAGAATTTCCAAGTCAATCTCCGACGGTGACTTCTTCACAAACGCTGAATTCACAAAGGCAGTTGAAAACTGCAAGGCTAACGGCTCCGCACTCCACCTTATGGGTCTTGTATCCGACGGCGGTGTACACAGCCACAACACTCACCTCTATGCCCTTCTCGAGCTTGCAAAGAAAAACGGCCTTGAGAAAGTATACGTCCACTGCTTCATGGACGGACGCGACGTCCCTCCAACAAGCGGCAAGGACTTCCTGGTTGAGCTTTACAAGAAATGTGGCGAAATCGGCGTAGGCACAATCGCTTCAGTAATGGGCAGATACTACGTAATGGACAGAGAGAAAAAATGGGACCGTGTTGAAAAGGCTTACCGCGCTATGACAGCACTTGATGCTCCCAAATTCTCCTGCGCAAAAGAAATGATGGAGCAGTCCTATGCTGACGGCATAACAGACGAATTCATCGTACCCTGCGTAAATGAGAAGGCTGAAGCAGTCAAGAGCGGCGACAGCGTAATCTTCTTCAACTTCCGCCCCGACAGAGCAAGAGAAATCACACGAGCTTTTGTTGACGCTGATTTCGACGGCTTTGCACGTGACGAGAAGCTTGACCTTTGCTACATCTGTATGACTCAGTATGACGAGACAATGCCTAACGTTGAGGTTGCTTACAAGCCCGAACGCATCACAATGCCTCTCGGAGAAGTAATCAGCAACGCAGGTATGAAGCAGCTCAGAATTGCAGAATACACAAAATATGCTCACGTCACATTCTTCCTCAACGGCGGTGAAGAAACAGTTTACGAGGGTGAGGACAGAAGCCTTACAGATTCTCCCAACGTTGCAACATACGATATGCAGCCTGAAATGAGCGCATATATCGTTGCTGACAAGGTTGTCAAGGCAGTTGAAGAGGACAAGTATGATGCAATTATGCTCAACTTCGCTAACTGCGATATGGTCGGCCACACCGGTATTTTTGATGCCGCTGTTGCAGCTGTTGAGGCTGTTGATGAGTGTGTCGGCAAGGTTGTTGACGCTGTTATGGGCAAGGGCGGAATCGTCCTTATCACAGCAGACCACGGTAACGCAGACAAGATGTATGAGGATGACGGCTCACCCTTCACCGCTCACACAACCTACCCTGTCCCCTTCTGCGTAGTCGGCTACGACTGCGAGCTTAAAGAGGGCGGCAAGCTCTGCGACATTGCTCCGACAATGCTTCAGATTATGGGTCTTGAGCAGCCTGCACAGATGACAGGCACAAGTCTCATTAAATAATTTTCATCGCTGATGAAAGTTAGCGATATAAATCCCTGAAGGGATTTCCGATATGTTGAAACACATATATCGCCAAAACAATTAACACCGCTGTATCGGACCGATACAGCGGTGTTCTGCTGTTATAATTCTTAAATTCGGATTAAAGCGCAATCTCTTTGCCTGTCTTTGCAGACTCGTAAATAGCGCAGAGAATCTTGATCATATCGATACCCTGCTGAGGCTCGAAGATGGGCTTTGCACCCTCGATAACTACGTCATAGAAGTGACGGAGGTTATACATATGACCGTGCTTTTCGTTGATGTTTGAGGGAGTAATATCAAGAAGCTGACCGTCTTCCTCCGTGAAAATCTCAAGCGCACCGTTACGCCACTCAAGACCTGACTTAGTACCTCTCAGCTCAACAAAGCGATTTTCACTCTTGATGTTTGAAGCCCAACTGAACTCAATCTGAAGCACTGCGCCGTTGTCAAAACGGATCATACCCATTGCAAGGTCTTCAACGTCAAACGTACCGTCTGCCATCTTGTCGCCGAAATCGGAGTTGACAGAGTCGCTTGAATCGTTATCCGCAAACTTGCAGTATGTATTACCCGAAACGGCAACGGGTGTGGGGTTACCCATAAGCCAGATTGAAAGGTCGATAAGGTGAACACCAAGGTCAATAAGAGGACCGCCGCCGGACTGCTCCTTGGTTGTAAACCAACCGCCCTTACCCGGGATACCGCGTCTTCTCTGCCAACCGCAACGGCCGCAGTAGATTTCGCCCATTTTGCCTGCATCAATATACTTCTTGGCATACTGTGACGGAGCAACAAAACGGTTGTTACGCATAATCATAAGCGTTTTGCCTGCCTTCTTTGCTGCAGCATCCATACGAAGTGCTTCTTCAACACTAACGGCATCGGGCTTCTCACAGAATACATGCTTGCCTGCCTCAAAAGCGGCAACAGCAATAATCGAATGAAGATAGTTGGGTGTGCAGATATCGACAGAATCAATGCTCTCATCCTTGAGAAGCTCCTTGTAATCCGTGTAAACGTCTGCCTCGGGGAAATAGTTATCCTTGAGGAACTGTGCTCTATCCTCAATAATATCACAAAGTGCAACAACCTCAATTCTGTCGTCGTTAAGATACTCCTCAAGATGAGCACCCTTACAGATTCCGCCGTTACCTATAATACCTACGCGCCATTTTGCCATCGAACATTCCTCCACTTTATCAATGTGTTAAGTCAACAATATCACCGAAGCACAACAATGTCAACAACTATATTCTTTTCTCGGACAAAACATATTGACTATTGACAATAAGAGTGGTACAATTTTCTTGGCAAATTTGGCAAAATAAAAAAAGAAAGGACAACCAATTATGCTTGAAGCAATCTTCGCATCAAAAGTATTCATTAAGGTTCTCACAGCACTGTCTGCGTTCCTTATGCTCTTCCTCAGCCCCGGCGGTGCTATCCGTCAACCCGGTGCAGCTGACAAATGTCCCGCATTTATGGGTGAAACTGCAGTTGCAGACCCGATGGACGAAATCGTCGTTCCGCAGAACCCCTACCTCGGTGAAGAGGGCAGAAACGGTATGCACGGTAACTCCTACAACACAGGCTCCTACAACAACATGGGCCCTCTCGGCAACAATCCTGTTGTAAAAAGCCGCTCACTGAACGTTTTTGGAGGTCTTGTCGCAACATGTATGTTCGACAGCCAGGGCAGAATTATGTGTATCAGCGGTAACGTTGTCGGTTTCCGCCTTCTCCTTCTCGATCCCGATACACTCGAGATTCTTGCCGAAACACGTCTTCCCCAGCGTCCCTCAACAATCGAAGCAATCAAGAGATTCGACTTCGCCTCAATCTCAACCGACACTTCAGGCGGCGCTTACTGCCACCTTTACGAGGGTGACAAACCGATTATCGGCAACTCCGAAAACGTAATTCAGATCTACTACATAGACGAGTCTACCGGCACTCCCGAGTGGAAGATCGAAAAAGAGTACAATGTCAGCAGCTACCTTCCTGAAGGCTCATACATCACAGACGCTATGCCTGACTACAAGGGTAATATCTGGTTCGTAACACGTCCCGGTGAAGTCGGTTACATCGAAAAGGGCACAGATAAAGTCTACCTCACAAAGCTCACATTTGAGGGCAAGGGTGAGGAAATCCAGAACACATTCGGTATGGCAGAAGACGGTGTCTACATCGTATCCGACCACGCAATGTACCGTTTTGACATCAATGATGACGGCACACCCTACTACACTTGGAGAACATCTTACGACCGTGGTACAACACTCAAGCCCGGCGCTATCAACCAGGGCAGCGGTACTACCCCCACACTTCTCGACGTTCCTTGTTCAGACGGCAGCATCAAAAAGGTTGTTGCTATAACAGACAATGCTGACGAGCAGGTTCACGTATGCATCTACGACCGCGAAAACGGCGATATCATCGCTGAGGTTCCCGTATTCACAAAGGGCAAGAGCGTAAGCGAAAACAGCCTTATTGCTCACGGTCGCTCATTTATCGTTGAGAACAACTATTCCGAATCCGGTTCAGGCTTCCTTGTAACTGACCCGACAAGCGAACCCGGTGTTGTAAGAATTGACCTCAACGAGGACTGCACAGATGCATTCATCGCATGGGAAAGCCAGGAGGCTTCCTGCACGGTTGTTCCCAAGCTTTCCACAAAGAACGGTCTTGTTTATCTTTACACAAGAGAGTATGACGATGCTGAGGACACTGATGACGACGGCATCCCCGAGGGTAAGGTTGCATGGTATCTGACCGCTGTTGACTTTGATACAGGCGAAACCGTATTCAAGGTATTCACAGGTATCGGCAGAAACTGGAACAACAGCTACGGTCCTATCACAATCGGACCTAACGATACACTCTATGTTGGTGTATTCAACGGCATTATTTCAGTTAAGGACTCTGCAAAATAATTAATATTCAGATAAAAAAATCCGCTTGAGATAATCTCAGGCGGATTTTTTTATATTGCGAATCAAAAATTTTTTTGTTATAATTGCATTATAAACATATTGGAGCGTGATAAGATGGCAACATTTAAATCAGCATTAGGACTTATACTGGCAATTATTATGTTCATAACCAACGGCATATCCTCATTTATCCCCGGTATCATCTCCAACCCCAAATCAGAGGCTGAGCTCAAATCACTCATCGACGAGTTCGATCAGATACCTCTTGCAGACGAAATTATAGTAGTCGAAAGTGGCAGAATTTCCAAAGACGAGCGTATGGCAATACAGTCTCTTCAGGGTCTTGTAGGTCGTACAGAAGCAACTATTTTCATCAACTACGGCTACGACTCCAAGACTGAGCTTCAAGATTTGAAGGATCAAGGCTGTACTCTCTCTTACACCGATGAAAATGGCAATTACTGGACACTCAAAAACCTCGTCCCTCATTTTGCCTCTCACATCAAAGATAACGGCTACGTGCTTTTCTCCGACAGTGATACACACGCACAGCTTAACCTTGCTTTCAACTATGCAACGGTTTATGGCTGGCTTGCAGTGCCCGTATCCGTTGAGGAAACCGTAAAAGCACTCGGTATGGAAAAGAAGCATGACCTGTCAACAACAGTGCTCGACTTCACTCACGAGCGAGATTTCTATGAAGAGCATAAGGATTTCTTCCGCAATGACTGTCTTGTTCACCTCTATTCATACGCATCCGGCTTACGCGACCTTGCAGTGCAACAGAAGATTTTCATTACATATATTGAGGATTCCGACTACGTCGGCAGAGCATTCCGCGATCAGATTTTCAGCGATCTTGAGCCCACTTCTATGATTCTCGGCTGGTGTCAGTACGAAGTTAAGTTCACACAGTGTGCGTCACGCTTCGGTCACTACGTAATCCCCTCTGACCACAGTATGAATATGAGCATACTCACCTGCAACAAGATGGAGCTTGACACACTCGGTCAGGATGTCGAGACACCCGAGCTTGACCCGACAAAGCATTACGTAGCAATCGTATACAGTGACGGTGACAACGCACAGTGGATTTCAAACGGCTTCAGTGAATTCTACACATGGCAGTCATACGAAGATATGGATATTCCGCTGACCTGGACTTTTGCGCCGCAGATGTATAAATTCTCACCAACTGCAGTTAAGAAAGCAGTTGCAAACAAAGGCGATGACTCGTTTATAACCGGTCCTTCCGGCGCCGGATATGCAAGAATCTCAATGATGTCACCGAGTGAAGTAGAGAATTATTCTGACCTAACAGCAGCAACAATGCTCAAGAGCGGTCTTACCACAATGACTCTTCTCGATAAAATAAACAACGAGATTGAGTTCGCTTCTTACGCACATAAGCTTGAGTACTTTGCAAGATACGACAACATCAAAGGCGGCATTCTTCAGGTTGACCCTGACCCCTATACAAACGGATACGGCGGCGGCCGCGGCAGAGTTTTCTTTGCAAATGACAAGCCTTTCATAAGTGTTGGTTATTCACTCTGGCATCCGAGCGGCGATATGTCACAGGTAACTCAGGAATGGATCAAGGAGCAGGCAGACGTTATCAACAGCTACCCTGCCGATATTAACTCAATAAACGGCTATACGGTAATCAACGTGCACCCCTGGACTGTCAGCCCTGCAAGCCTGAGATATTTCGTACAGAACCTTGGTGACAATATCGAGGTAATCTCAGCAGATGAGCTGATTGCCGCAGTAGCAGAAAACGTACCGCATAAAGATGCAAAACCAGAAAGATAATAAAGGAGATTTCTTATGTTTGAAAAATTTTTAACCGAAGTCCTGAAACTTGCTCCCAGACAGATTTGGGGTGTAGAGCAACAAAAAATTTATTTTAAAAAGATTTTTACTTCAAAAACATTAAAAGGTGTTTTGGCTGCAATTCTCGCAATTATCGAACTTTGCGGACTCACAATTTTTGACTATCCTACAACTCCTCGCGGCGAAGAGCTTAACCTTGACGGATACAGCCTTGTTTTTGAAGATCAGTTTGACGGTGATACACTCAACACAGACGTATGGAAATACTGCAACACAGGTGTACGCCGCGGCGGTTACCGTGCACCCAGCCAAGTAGAGATAAAGGACGGTAACTGTGTTATCACTGCAGAATACCTTGAAGACGGTCAGTTTGGTGCAGGCTGGTATGCAGGCGACCTCGCGCTCAAAAAGTGGTACAAGCAGGGATATTTTGAAATCCGCTGTAAAGTAAGTGACGCAGGCGGATTCTGGAGTGCTTTCTGGATAATGGCTGCCCATCCGTACGAAGCTGAATATTCCAAAGGCGGCATCGGTGGTGCAGAAATCGATATCTTTGAAGCACCTTACTACGGCAAAAAGACTATGCACGACTCTGTCACACAAACAATACACTGCGCAGGTGTCGACGGTGCGACAGAAGGCTATCAATCACGTATGCTCGGTGCTTTCTACGGTAACGATATATACAATGAATACAACACCTACGGTGTAAAGTGGACCGAGGACGAATACATATTCTACATCAACGGCGTTGAAACTGCACGTTCTTCCTTCGGCAACGGCACATCACAAGTTGAAGAAGAGGTCAGAGTTTCCCTTGAAGTGCCCGATGCTTCCGCGCTTGAGCCGCTCGACAAAGAAACATACCACAGCGAATTTATTGTAGACTACGTAAGAATTTATCAGATAACAGAATAAAACACAAAAAAGAGGTTTGTGACTTGAACTCACAAACCTCTTTTAAACTATTTCAGAATTTTTTTGAGATAATGTCCCGTATACGAGCGCTCGCACTCAGCCACCTCTTCGGG
Organism: Acutalibacteraceae bacterium; assembly: GCA_045536955.1. Classification (GTDB taxonomy): domain Bacteria; phylum Bacillota; class Clostridia; order Oscillospirales; family Acutalibacteraceae; genus UBA8612. The sequence goes on along the minus strand of JAZSOM010000048.1, from coordinate 104,464 downwards.
TGTACCGCAAACAACAATCTCACCGCCCTTGTCACCACCCTCAGGACCGAGGTCAATCAGATAATCCGCCGTTTTGATCACATCAAGATTATGCTCAATAACAAGCACAGTGTTTCCGCTGTCTACAAGCTGATTGAGAACATTTATAAGCCTGTGTACGTCGGCTGTGTGAAGTCCGGTTGTCGGCTCATCAAGAATATAGATTGTTTTTCCCGTCGCAACACGCGCAAGTTCGGTTGCAAGCTTGACACGCTGCGCCTCGCCACCCGAAAGAGTTGTTGCAGGCTGACCAATTTTTATATATCCGAGACCGACATTGTAGAGTGTTTCAAGCTTACGCCTGACCTTAGGCACGGCAGAAAAGAAATTCATACCTTCCTCAACAGTCATCTCAAGCACATCATAAATTGATTTGCCGCCGTACTTCACCTCCAAGGTTTCACGGTTGTATCTCGCACCGTGACACACTTCACACGGCACGTAAATATCAGCAAGGAAATTCATCTCAATCTTGACAATGCCGTCGCCCTGGCACGCTTCACAGCGGCCACCCTTTACATTAAAAGAGAATCGATTAGACTTATAGCCCCTGATCTTTGAATCAGTCGTAGCGGCAAAAAGGTCACGTATATCAGTAAACACTCCCGTATACGTTGCAGGGTTTGAACGAGGAGTTCTGCCAATTGGCGACTGATCGATATTTATAACCTTATCGAGATGGCTTATGCCGGTTATTTTATCATGCTTACCTGCATAGCGACGAGCGCCGTTGAGCTCAGCGGCAAGCTTTTTATTGAGTATTTCGTTGATAAGTGATGATTTACCCGAACCGGAAACGCCCGTAACGCAGGTAAGAGTACCCAGAGGTATCTCTACGTCAATATTTTTAAGGTTATTTTCCCTCGCACCGCAGATTTTAAGTTTCTTACCATTGCCGTTTCTACGCTTGTCAGGAACAGTAATTTTCTTCTTTCCGCTCAGATACTGTCCTGTTACGGATTCCTCGCACTGCATTATATCTTCAGGAGTTCCGCTGCAAACAATTTCGCCGCCGTGTATACCGGGACCCGGACCGACATCAACGACAAAATCAGCACTCATTATCGTTTCTTCATCGTGCTCGACAACAATAAGCGTATTGTCAATATCACGCAGATGACGCAGAGTATCTATAAGACGCGAATTGTCGCGTTGATGCAGCCCTATGCTCGGTTCATCAAGAATATAGAGCACACCGGTAAGCGAAGAACCAATCTGCGTAGCAAGACGGATTCGCTGACTTTCACCACCGGAAAGAGTGCCCGCCGGACGGGCAAGGGTAAGATATTCCAGCCCTACACTAACAAGGAAGCTGAGTCTTTCGCGGATTTCACGCAGTATGAGCCTTGCTATTTTCTCATCTCGCTCGGAAAGATTGAGATTATTTATAAATTCAAGCCCTTTTGAGATTGAAAGATGAGAAAACTCATCAATATTAATACCGCCGACAGTAACACACAGAACCTCTTTTTTGAGCCTTGCACCCTTACAGTCGGGGCAGGATTGCTCTGACATATACTGCTCAACCTCACCGCGCATAAGGTCACTGCTCGTTTCGTTGTATCTGCGCTGAAGGTTATTGATAATGCCTTCAAAATCGGAGCGGTAAGTGCCGGTCATATATTGGGTGTTACGCTCCATCGTGATTTTTTCACCGTTCGTACCGTAAAAAATTATATCAATAATTTTCTTGGGCAACTCCTCAATCGGAGTATCAAGTGAAAATTTGTAGTGCTTTGCAAGACCCTCAAAATACATTCTCGCAATACTTGAGCTGTCGTGTATACTCCAACCGCTTGCCTTGATTGCACCTGCGTTTATGGAAAGAGACCTGTCGGGTATGATGATATCGGGGTCAATTTTCATAAACAGACCGAGACCCGAGCAAGTGGGACAAGCTCCGTACGGATTGTTGAAAGAAAACATTCTAGGTTCGAGTTCTTCAATGCAGGTGCCGTGATCGGGGCAGGCATAGTTCTGCGAGAAAAGTATTTCCTCGCCCCCTATCACATCGCACAGCACAAGACCTTCTGCAAGTGCAGAAGCGGTTTCGACCGAATCTGCAAGGCGGGAGCGTATCGAATTCTTGACAACGAGTCGGTCAACTATAATTTCAATTTTGTGTCGCTTATTTTTATCGAGCTTGATAACTTCGGTAAGCTCATACAGGTTACCGTCAACCCTTGCACGCACGTAACCGCCTTTACGCGCCGATTCAAAAACCTTGATGTGTTCGCCCTTCTGCCCTCTTACAACCGGGGCAAGAATCTGGATTTTGGTGCCCTCCGGCATTTCAAGGATTTTGCCGACAATATCGTCAACAGTCTGCTTCTTAATTTCTCTGCCGCATTCCGGGCAATGAGGCACACCCACACGCGCCCACAGCAAACGCAGGTAATCGTATATTTCCGTTACCGTGCCGACGGTTGAACGGGGATTCTTTGACGTTGTCTTCTGATCTATCGAAATTGCAGGAGACAAGCCTTCAATATAGTCAACGTCCGGCTTTTCCATCTGACCGAGGAACTGTCTTGCATAGCTCGACAGCGATTCTACATATCGGCGTTGTCCTTCCGCATAAATCGTATCGAACGCAAGAGAAGATTTGCCCGAACCTGAAAGCCCGGTAAACACAACAAGCTTATCACGTGGAATTTCAACGTCTATGTTTTTAAGATTATGCGCTCTCGCGCCCTTTACCGTTATCTTTTTCTCTCTCATTTATTTACCTCGTCTGAGCTTTTCTATTCGGTCGCGCAGATATGCCGCATGCTCAAATTCAAGTATTTTTGCAGCTGCCTTCATCTCATTTGTAAGCTGTTTTATAAGCATTTCACGCTCTGCGCGGCTGAGCTGTTTGTCGCTCTTTACACTATCCGACTTTGCGGTAATTTCAAGCACATCGGAAACGTCTTTGACTATTGTCTGCGGAGTAATTCCGTGTTCTTCGTTGTAAGCCATCTGTTTTTCGCGACGTCGTGCTGTTTCTTCAAGAGCACGCTCCATTGACGGAGTAACGCTGTCGGCGTACATTATGACCTCACCGTTTGAGTTACGGGCAGCTCTGCCTATTGTCTGTATAAGCGAAGTTTCACTGCGCAGGAAGCCTTCCTTATCCGCATCGAGAATTGCAACAAGCGATACCTCCGGTATATCAAGGCCCTCACGCAGAAGATTGATACCGACAAGCACATCAAATTCGCCGAGGCGAAGACCTCTGATAAGCTGCATACGTTCAATGGTATCAATATCGTGATGCATATAGCGCACGTTTATACCCATTTCGCTGAAGTAATCGGTAAGATTTTCAGCCATCTTTTTGGTAAGCGTAGTGACAAGCACACGCTCACCTTTTTGTACCCTTTTATTTATTTCTCCGAGCAGGTCATCAATCTGACCATCGGTACTGCGGACTGATATTTCGGGGTCGAGCAAACCGGTCGGTCGGATAAGCTGTTCAGCAATCTGAGCACTTTTATTGCGTTCAAACTCACCCGGTGTTGCACTGACGAATATCTTCTGACCCGTACGGGCGTAAAACTCATCAAAGGTAAGCGGACGGTTATCAAAAGCGGAGGGGAGTCGAAAACCGTATCCGACAAGGTTTTCTTTTCGCGCTCTGTCCCCGCCTATCATTCCTCTTACCTGCGGCAGCGTAACGTGAGATTCATCAACAAACAGCAGAAAATCATCGGGAAAATAGTTAAGTAAAGTAAACGGCACAGACCCGGGAGGCATACCAGAAAGCACGCGGGAATAGTTTTCAATACCCTTGCAAAATCCTGTTTCGCGAAGCATTTCAATATCATATTCCGTACGCTGCTTAATGCGCTGTGCTTCAAGCAGTTTGCCCTCTTCAACAAATTTGGCGTAAACCTGAGTCATTTCGTCAAAAATTCTGCCGATTGCTTCCTCCATTTTTTCCTGCGGAATAACGTAGTGAGATGCAGGATAGACCGCCGCGTGAGTGAGAACCGATTTAACATCGCCCGTGAGCACGTTTATTTCACTTATGCGGTCAATTTCATCTCCGAAAAATTCGACACGTATTGCAGTGTCTGTTGAATAGGCGGGAAAAACCTCAACAACATCGCCTCTGACACGAAATTTGTTACGTATAAAGTTTATATCGTTGCGCTCATACTGAATGCTGACAAGCTTCTCAATAAGCTCCTCGCGGCTTTTTTCCATACCCGGTCTCAAAGATATGAGCATATTTTTATAGTCAAACGGACTACCCAGGGTATAAATGCAAGAAACGCTTGCTACGATAATAACATCGCGTCGCTCTGCAAGAGCACAGGTTGCCGAATGCCGGAGCTTATCAATCTCATCGTTCACAGCAGAATCCTTCTCTATATAGGTATCTGTTGTGGGCAGATAAGCTTCAGGCTGATAATAATCGTAATAAGATACGAAATACTCAACCGCATTTTCAGGAAAAAACTCTCTGAATTCGCTGCAAAGCTGTGCCGCAAGGGTTTTATTGTGGGCAAGAACAAGTGTCGGCTTATTTACTTTTGCGATAACATTTGCCATTGTAAAGGTCTTACCCGAGCCGGTAACACCGAGCAAAGTCTGCTCATCATAGCCGCTGTTGACACCGTCTACAAGCGCTTGAATTGCTTGCGGCTGATCGCCCGTAGGCTGATATTTTGAATGAAGCACGAATTTATCCAACGCTCTCACCCTCCTTGCATATTGATTAAAAATTTGTTTTGTGTTATCATTGTTTCATTATTTTTTAGGTGTTGGTACATTATGAAAAGCTTCACAATAAAACAGAATGATGCTTCGCAAAGACTTGATAAATTTATATCCAAGGCCGTGCCGCTGCTGCCGCAGGCACTGATGTATAAGTATATCCGTCTCAAGCGCATCAAAGTTAACGGCAAACGCGCGGAAATTTCCACAAGGCTTCAGGTAGGTGACCTTGTAGAGATGTATATAAACGATGAGTTTTTTGAAGCCGCACCGGAAAAATACGATTTTCTTCGTGCGTCAACAAAACTTGACATAATTTATGAAGATGAAAACATAATTCTGCTCGACAAAAAGGTAGGTCTGCTAAGCCATCCGGACGAGGGCGAATACGTTGACACGCTGATAACAAGAATTGAGCGATACCTATACGAAAAAGGTGAATATGACCCCAAGGGCGAAAACTCATTTGCACCTGCGCTTGCGAACAGAATCGACCGTAATACAGGCGGAATCGTAATTGCTGCAAAGAATGCCGAAGCACTGAGAATTCTCAACCAAAAAATCAAGGACAGAGAACTCAGCAAGATTTACCTTTGCATTGCACACGGCAGATTTGACAAAAAAGAGGCAACGCTCAAAGCATACCTAATCAAAAACGAAAAGAAGAACAAGGTACAGGTGTTTGACACGCAGAAGCCAGACTCAAAAGAGATACGCACACGTTACAAAGTGCTCGACGAAAAGAACAACCTCAGCCTTGTGAGAGTTGAGCTGCTGACGGGCAGGACCCATCAGATAAGAGCACACCTTGCGCACATCGGGCACCCCCTGCTCGGCGACGGCAAATACGGCACAAACGCAATGAACAAAGAAAAGGGCGGCTACAAAAAACAGTGTCTTTACTCCTATCGTCTGCAATTTTCTTTCACAACGGACGCAGGCATCCTCAACTACCTCAACGGAAAAACCTTTGAGACAAGTGACGTATGGTTTGAGCGCGCATTCAAAGAAGGCTCACTCTGATATCATTTCGTTAAACTGCTCTTCACTGATAACGGCGACACCCAAGTCGTTAGCTTTTTTGAGCTTGCTGCCCGCATCCTCACCGGCAAGAACGAAATCGGTTTTCTTTGAAACCGAGGAAGAAACCTTTCCGCCGAATTTTTCGATTATTTCTGCAGCCTGATTGCGGGTATAAGTAGGCAGAGTGCCTGTAAGAACAAAAATTTTGCCTGCAAACTTATCGCTTTCAATCTCCCGGAGTGATTTCATATTGAGACCAAGCTCGGTGAGTTTTCCGATAAGTTCGGTTGTCTGCGGCAGAGCAAAATACTGCGCAACGCTCTGCGCCATAATCCCACCGAAGCCTTCAATCTTTGATATTTCTTCAATATCTGCCTGCTGTAACGCCTGCATCGTCAGGAAATGCTCGCTCAGAAGCTTTGCAGACTTCTGGCCGATATGGCGTATGCCAAGACCGAAAATAAGTTTATACAAATCGTTTTGTTTTGAATCGGCAACAGCCTTCACAAGGTTGTCTGCCGATTTTTTTGCGAAGTGATCAAGACCGATCAGATCCTCCGACGTGAGTCTGTAAATATCCTCAACACCCGAAACCAGACCTCTGTCGACAAGAAGCTCAACAACTGCTTCACCGAGACTTTCAATATCCATTGCATCTCTTGAACAGAAATGTATAAGCCTGCGCTTGAGCTGTGCAGGACAGTCGGAATTATTGCAACGCACTGCCGCCTCACCGTTTTCACGGGTAACAGCCGCACCGCACGAAGGACAAACCTCAGGCAGAACGAATACACTCTCGCCGCAATGTTCAACTACACTTAGCACCTCGGGAATTATATCGCCTGCTTTTCGCACAACAATAGTATCACCAAGGGCAATCTGCTTTTCGTTTATAAAATCCTGATTGTGAAGGGTTGCACGGCTGACGGTTGTACCCGCAAGCTGAATAGGATCAAACACGGCAGTAGGCGTAAGCACACCCGTTCTGCCAACAGCAACCTCTATATCACGCAATACGGTCGGTTTTTCCTCAGGCGGATACTTGAAAGCCACTGCCCAACGGGGAAATTTAGCCGTGCTTCCCATAAGCTCACGCTTTGAGAAATCGTCAACTTTTATAACTGCACCATCGATGTCAAATGAAAGTGATCCGCGCTTTTCGCCGATGCTTTCGATACATTTTTTAACGTCATCAAAATTGCTGAATTGCTCATAACCCGGCACGGTTTTAAAACCGAGTGACGCAAGATAATCAAGCGACTCTTTATGCGATGAAAGCTGTTTTCCCTCAATACGCTGAATATTGAATACAAACATATCAAGACCGCGCGTTGCCGTTACTGCGGAATCCTTCTGCCTGAGTGAGCCTGCGGCGGCATTTCGGGGATTTTTGAAAGGCTTTTCTCCTGCTTCATCCTGTCTGAGCACAAGCTCCTCAAAGCTGCTGTGAGGCATATAAACCTCACCCCTGACTTCAAGCAATGGCATTTTTTCGCTAAGCTCAAGCGGAATTGACTTGATTGTAAGAATATTATGCGTTACGTCTTCGCCCACGTCACCGTCACCTCGGGTTGAACCGCGCACGAGTCTGCCGTTTTCATATTCAAGCGAAACCGAAAGACCGTCTATCTTAGGCTCGACAACGTAGCACACGTCTCCTGCCGCCTGCTTTACTCGCTGATCGAACGCATCAAGTTCATCGGTACTGAAGGCATCAAGCAGGCTTTCCATACGCACGGTATGAACAACGGGGGCAAATTTTTCCGAAGCTGTGCCGCCTACACGTTGAGTCGGCGAATCGGAAGTAATAAGCTGAGGATACTCCGACTCAATTTCCTTGAGTTCGCGCATCATCATATCGTACTCGTAATCGGTTATTTCGGGAGCATCCTCATCGTAGTAACGCTTTATATGATAGTTAAGCTGATCTTTAAGTTCAGCCGCTCTTTTTCTCATCACTTCAAAATCTGCCATATATCTGCACCTCATCATATATTATGACTTTATCTTATTATTTTAACAAAAAACAACAGCTAAGTCAACATAAAACAAACAAATGTTCACCGATGGAACCAAAAAAACTGCCCTCCCGGAGGAGAGCAGTTGAAGAGATTTAAAATCAGAATGTAACAACGTATGATGAACGTGTACCGAGCGGGATAGCCGCACCGATCTTATCGAAGTTGATTGTCCACTGAATATCATACTCAGCGCTAATTACGTTGCCTGTTGCAACGTCAACCTTGACAACAGCCTTACCCATAGGATAGCTCATTGTTGAAAGGCCAACCATACTTGCTGCAATACCGGGGATATTGTCGTTAACAACACCGGGAAGAACAACGTTGAATGCCTTGGGGCTGTGGCCCTGGCCGTGCTTAATGGAATCTGACTTGGCATCAGCCTTTGTAACGATTGTGATTGTGTAAACGCCGTTAGCCTCTGTGCATTCAGCGGACTTAACGTCTGCTGCTGTAAGCTTGGAAGCCCATGACTCGTTCTCTACGGGGAACTTTGCGTCGATGTCTGCGCCTGTGTATGTAGCAGCACCCTGGCTGTTGTCTACAAGCATACCGTCAAGCCACTTGTCCTCACCGAGCATCTTGTAGATGCCGCCGATTGCACTGGGAAGTGTGGGTGTAGCTGCAAGGTAGTTTGTAACGTGGTTCTGCTTAACGCTCTTTGCGTTTGTCTTAACCTTGTTAACTGCAGTGTTGAAATACTCAACAATAGCTGCTGTGCCCTCAGGCTTTGTGTTAGCGGCAACTGTTGTTTCGTCTGCTGCATTTGTTGTTTCGTCTGCTGCATTTGTTGTTTCATCTGCTGCGTTTGTTGTAGCGTCTGCTGTTGTGTTCTCCTGCGGATCAGCTACAACATCTGTTACGTCAACTGATTCTCCGGAAACATCTGCTGCGGGGTCTTTAGTCTCGCCGCCGTCTTTTCCGCCGCAAGCTGCGAAGGAAAGGCAAAGAACGAGAACCATAAGAAGAGCCGCGATTTTGGTGAACTTACTCATTGTTTTATTCCTCTCTTTACATAGATATTATCGTTATTTGACATTATATAACACAAATGTATGTTTTTATTTCTAATTTGGAATTATAGCAAAAATTTTAACTAATTTCTACTGTAAACTCTTCGGCAACAGCCCCATTTTCAACGACAATGCCTTCAATCAGAACTGCCGTTTTCTGCAAAAATTCAGTCTTTTCGTCAGAATTTTCACCGACAAGCACATTAAACTGTTCACAAAGCTGTGCATAATCAAAATCCGCATCCGACGGCTGGATGCTTTCAATCCGCCTTTCTTCACCGTCGACTACCGCTGTAACATTCAACGGTAAAAATGCGCTTTCACCTGCAGATATTGTAAGCCCGTTAACAACCAAAGCACCACCCAAGCCTTCGGCAATACACCTTGCTGTTGCCTGCTGAGCCTGTTGTGACTTCAGTTTGAGTTCAAACATCTCCTTAAACTTATCTCTTCCCTCTTCGCTTGAGAGAATTTTCATAAGTTTGATTTTGTCTTTGAAGTCCATTCCCATTCAATTCACCTTCATCCTTATTTTGTCAAGCATCATCAGCAGCTTGTACCTGCGGGCATATAAAAGTTTGAGACGCATTCGCTTTGCTTTACCGAACGGTGACAAATCTGCCTCCCTCATTATACGAACAAACTCTTTGTGATTGGCAATGCCCGAAATATAATCAAGTTTTTCCCGTTCCGGAATCGCGCTGCGGTTCACCTGAAGAACAAGGTCGGCAACACGCCTCAAAAAGCCTGTGTTAAACAGCTTTCGGTTTGACTCATTATCGAGCCCCATACTCTCAAGCTCCTTCCATAGAAAGGTGCGCGAAAACAAGTATTCATCAACCGCTTTTCTATCTATCCTACTTGAGATATTCGTATCGTTCGCGCGGTAAAAATAAAGCACATCGGGTATATAACTTATCTTATCTGCCTTGCGTGCAAGCATCGTTGAAATAAGCAGATCTTCCGCATTATGAACCCTCATAATGCTTGATATATCAACGTTTTCAAAAAGTTTACGGTCGCACACTTTGATTACAATGCTGTTCATTCCGCTCTCTTTAAGACTGGTCTGAAAAAACTCACCTCGGTCGATAAATTCCTTCTCGCCGCAAAAGAAATCGTGGCACGGTTCCTTGCCTTTCAGCAGGCGGAAAATGAGCATATCGCAACCGAAACGCTCTACTGCTTTATCGACTTTTTCAAGCAACCCGTCGAGCCAATAATCATCACTGTCAAGTGACAAAATATAATCACCGGCTGCATTTTTTACGCCGTTGAATCTTGCGGGAATAGGACCGCTGTTTGGCTGATGAATAACTTTTATACGCTCATCACGTGAGGCAAAGTCATCACACATACTGCCGCTTCTGTCTGTTGAGCCATCATCAACGAGAATGAGTTCAAAATCCGTCATACTCTGTGACAGAACGGAAGCAACACACTCGCCAAGATATTTTTCGGCATTATACACAGGAACAACTATGCTGTATTTAGGCAATATTACCACTCCATTATCTGCTCAGGATGGTCACAAATATCCTGAATTTTATCGAGGAAGCCAAGCAAATCACTGTACTCGCAAGCACGGTGGTCAAAGAGTACCGTCATGGGAAGAATTGTGCGGATTGCGATTTCTTTTTCGCCCTTGTCGTTCACAATAACAACGGGCTTATCCGTGGCGGAGTAGAGTGCAATAACACATGTCTGCGGCGGAATAATTTCGAGAATTGCGCAGTGACCGTGTCTGCCTCTGTCAACTGAGCCGAGATTACTGACGGTAATTGTACCCTGCTCAATATCTCTCTTTGTTATTCTGTCGGTTTCCGGAATGCTGAGATATTCTTTTTTCGCTTTGCCGCTGAGAGTTTTAATCTTGTGCTTGCCGAGCTTTGCACCCAGCAGACGGCATATAACTGTCTTGAACTTGCCCTTTTTGAGCGCATTAACCGTGTTATCCATCGAAACCTCAAACATAGCCTCTGTGAGGTTCGTGTTCTTGAGTCTGCGTGTGACGTCCATCATATATTCCGTCATTTCATCAAGAGTTTTACTTTCGAAATTATGACAGTTAATGGTCATCATCTCACCATTGGGGAGCTGCATGGGTATTGAGAAATGCACCTCATCAAAACACTTGAGATTTCCTTTGACAAAGTGACGGTTAAATTCAAGATGTGCATTCATCCTCGGTGATTCCTTGAGCGCAATGGCAATCGCCTTGAGCATAAGGGTATTGATACTCAGCTTGTTTTTCAGCTTACCGGAATTGCGGAGCAGGTTAAACTGAGCCATAAGATCGGTAACATCAAACTCAACAACAGGTCCTGCATGAGGAATTTCCTGCCAAGACTGAGACGTCATATTCGAAACAATTTTGCGCTGTATTCCGAAATGTTCTACTTTTACGGGTTTCATTTCTAATCCTCTTTCTATGAATTCAAAAATTCTTCGATACACCAACTGAAGTTGATTGTGCAAATTATAATTTGCCGCAATATCTGCCATTATGAATATAACACAACCTTAGCTTTGTGTCAAATTCGTTCATATTATGTTTACTTTAAAATTAACAAAAGCTATTTACTAATTTTATTTTTTGGTGTATATTAGTTGATTAGATAATCGATAAATGTTGCCAAAAAGGAGGAACTGCCGCTTTATGGAATATTCAATCAATCCACAGATGATGTTCGGTCTGTCTTTCAGTGTCCCTGCCGCTGTTGCAGACAAGCACCTCAAACTTGCCGGTGCAGCACAGATCAAAGTTTTACTTTGGTTGTTACGCCATGCGGCGGAAAATCCCGAGATGGACGAGCTTTGCAAAGCTCTCAATATGAATCGTGCAGATGCGGCAGACGCTATGCAGTACTGGGTCGAGTGCGGAATTGTTCTCGAAAACGGTAAAGAAGCTGCAGCCGAAGAAAAGCCGACTTATGCAGTAGCCGCAAAAGAAAACGTAAAGCTTGAAGTAAAGCCGGAAATAACATACACACGTCCGACGTCAGAACAAGTACTCAAGCGCACTAAAGAAAGTGCAGAGATTCAGTTTATGTTCTGCGAGGCACAGAAAAAGCTCGGAAAAACGATCGGCTACGATGCTCAGTCAACATTGCTGATGATACACGATTTCTACGGTTTGCCCGTTGAAGTTCTGCTTATGCTGATCGAATACTGCGTATCCATCGGCAAAAACTCACTCAACTACATTTCAAAAGCCGCCAAAACATGGAGTGAAAAAGAAATTGACTCTATCGAAAAGGCTGACGAGCAGATTCACATTCTTCGCCGATGCGACGGAACCTGGAAACAGCTTTGTGAGCTGACAGGCATCAGCACACCGAGGCCAACCGCCTCACAAAGCAATTATCTTTCACACTGGACAAACGAACTCAAGTTTGACATCGATATGATTTACCTTGCTTACGAGGAAATGGCAAACCACACGGATAAAATCAGTTTCCCGTACATCAACAAGGTGCTTGAAAGCTGGCACGACCTCGGCATAAGCAACGCACTTCAGGTTGAAGAAGCAAAGCAACAGCGCACTGCCGAAAAGCCCAAATCCGTTTCTAAGAAAAAGTCACAAGGCTACGAAGCCTCATACGACATTGACGAATTTGACAGAAGGTCGGAAACCGCACCGCTCGTCTACAAAAAGAAAGCCGACGAAGGAAAGGTATAAAAAATGAGTTACAGCAAAAACACATACCTGCTCGCTCAGGGTAAAATTGAAAAACGTCGCAAAGATGCAGAAGAAGCTCTCGAGATAAGACGTGCTGACGCATACATAAAAATCCCGAAGCTTGCAGAAATACAAAGCCGCATCGCACTGCTCGGCGCCGAGGCAGTATCGGCAATATCCAAGGGCGCACAGGCATCTGCATACATTGCAAAGCTGGCAGAAGAAAGTCTTGCCGCTCAGGCAGAGCGCAGACAGCTTCTTGTTCAGGCAGGTCTGCCCGAAAACTACCTCGAGGCGCAATATACCTGCAACGTATGTAACGATACGGGCATAACGGAAGACGGAATCTGCACCTGTCAGCGTGAAATGCTTATTGCAACAGCAAAAGACGAAATCGAAAAATACGCTCCTCTCAGACGTTCAACGTTCGATAACTATTCACTCAAATATTATCCCGAGCAGAACGATGTTTCAGGTGTTTCACCACAGAAAAGAATGGGTGAAATTGCTGCCTTCTGCAAGGATTATGCTTCGGATTTCTCAACCGATTCACCATCACTTTTTATGCACGGTGCAACGGGATTGGGAAAAACACATCTTTCACTTTCAATTGCAAACGAGGCAATCGAAAGAGGCTTCGGTGTTATCTACGGCAGCGCACCTAACATATTCGGCACACTTGAAAGAGAGCATTTCGGCAGGCAGTACAGCAGTGAAAGAACATACGAACAGGATTTGCTTGAAATCGATTTGTTAATTATTGACGATCTCGGCGTTGAGTTTTCAACGCAGTTCACGGTAAGCTGTGTCTACAACATAATCAACTCGCGTATACTCAGCCGCAAGCCCACAATCATCAGCACCAACCTTACCGCACGTGAGCTTGAAGACAAATACACACAGCGAATCACATCAAGAATAATCGGCAACTTTATTTCTCTTAAGTTTATCGGTAAGGATATAAGACAGCTCAAAGCTTATTAATTCTCTGGGAAGGAGACATAAAAATGAAAGCTATCAAAAAGTTTTTGAACAGACTGTTCATCGACGGACTCAGCGGAATGGCTTCCGGTCTTTTCGCAACGCTTATCATCGGCACGATTATTCAACAGATAGGAAATGTTGTGCCCGGCCCCGCAGGCTCAATAATATTCACAATCGGTAAGGTTGCCGCCTCACTTATGGGCGCAGGTATCGGTTGCGGCGTTGCGGCAAAGTTCGGCGAGAAACCTCTTGTCACGCTTTCTGCCGCAGTTGCAGGTATGATAGGTGCGTTCGCAAGCCAGATTCTTTCCGGCGCGATGATAGACGGCAGCGTCGTATCTTACACAGGCCCCGGTGAGCCTATGGGTGCATTTGTTGCCGCATACATCGGTATCGAAGCAGGACGACTTGTTGCTGGCAAAACAAAGCTCGATATAATCCTCACACCTATCGTAACAATCGCTTCAGGTTCAATTGTCGGGTTGCTTGCCGGTCCGTATATTTCACGGTTTATGACCTGGCTCGGCAGTCTCATCAACTGGGGCACAGAACAGCAACCGATAATAATGGGTATTGTAGTTTCCGTTCTTATGGGTATATTCCTCACCCTGCCGATAAGCTCTGCGGCAATCGGCGTTGCGCTCGGTCTTAACGGAATTGCCGCCGGCGCGGCAGTTGCCGGCTGTTGCGCAAATATGGTCGGCTTTGCCGTTGCGAGCTACCGTGAGAATAAATTCGGCGGTCTCGTCGCACAGGGAATAGGCACAAGTATGCTCCAGATGCCCAACATTGTCAGAAAGCCGATAATCTGGCTTCCGGCAATTATTGCAAGCGCCGTTACCGGTCCGATATCATCCGCACTTCTGGGTATGGTAAACAACGCAACGGGCGCAGGTATGGGTACAGCCGGTCTTGTAGGTCAGATAATGGGCTACCAGGCTATGACCGAGGCAGGAGTTGCGCCGTCGGTTGCACTCGCTGAAATGGCGGTTGTTCACTTCATACTGCCCGCAGTAATAGCCTTAGGCGTATCCGAAGCTATGAGAAAGCTCAAATTAATTAAAAACGGCGATATGAAGCTTGAAGTTTAAAATAAAGCAGAGGTAAAGCAAATTGGATATTATTTCATCTATCACTTCACAGTTCGGTCTGCAGAGATGGCAGGTAGAAAACACGGTAAAGCTCATCGACGAAGGCAATACAATCCCTTTCATAGCCCGATACCGCAAGGAAGCTCACGGCACACTTGACGATCAGGTGCTTCGTGAGATTTCAGAAAGACTTGAATATCTCCGCAACCTTGAAAAGCGCCGTGAAGAAGTCAGAAGCGCCATTGAAGGTCAGGAAAAAATGACAGACGAGATTGCCGCCGCACTCGATGCCGCAGTAACTCTTGCCGAAATCGAAGATATTTACCGTCCCTTCAAACCCAAAAGAAAAACAAGAGCAAGCGTTGCAAGAGAAAAGGGTCTCGAGCCGCTTGCACAGTATATATTCAGCCAGCCTGCATCGGGCAAAACACCTGCCGAAGCGGCTGAAGATTACATCAACGAGGAAAAAGGAGTTGCTTCGGCTGAGGAAGCGCTTCAGGGTGCTATGGACATCATTGCAGAAGACATCTCGGACGATGCCAACATCCGCCGCAGAATCCGTAACCTTTTCACTGTTACGGGCATTGTAACTTCAAAAGCGGCAGACCCCGACAAAGACAGTGTTTATGCGCAGTATTACGATTACAGCGAGCCTGTAAACAAAATTGCAAACCATCGAGTGCTTGCGATTGACAGAGGTGAAAAAGAGGATTTCATCAAAGTCAGCGTAACGCTTGACGTAACGAAGGCACTTGGCGTAATTGCAAGCGTAACACTGCAAAACAACGGCTCACCCTGCACAGACACCGTACGCGATGCAGGTGCAGACAGCTACACAAGGCTCATTATGCCTTCTATCGAAAGAGAAATCCGTTCAATGCTCACAGAGCGTGCAGCAGCGGAATCCATCAAAGTATTCGCTGCAAATCTCCGCCCCCTTCTGCTTCAGCCGCCCGTAAAAGGTAAGGTTGCTCTCGGTCTTGACCCCGGATACAGAACAGGCTGTAAGGTTGCGGTTGTTGATGCAACGGGCAGAGTGCTTGACACGGGTGTTATATACGTTACACATTCCGCCGCGCAGAAGCAGGCGGCAAAAGAAACCGTTGCAAAACTAATAAAAAAACACGGTGTTGAGATTATCGCAATCGGCAACGGTACCGCTTCAAAAGAAACAGAAATTTTCACCGCGGAGCTTCTCCGCGAAACAAACAGCAATGCAAAATATATGATAGTAAGCGAAGCAGGCGCTTCCGTTTATTCCGCTTCAAAACTTGCGGCAGAGGAATTCCCGCAGTTTGACGTTTCTCTCAGAAGTGCTGTATCAATTGCAAGACGTCTTCAGGATCCTCTCGCAGAGCTTGTTAAAATTGACCCGAAGGCAATCGGCATAGGTCAGTATCAGCACGATATGCCGCAGAAAGAGCTCGGACAGGCTCTTGACGGAGTTGTTGAAGACTGCGTTAACAACGTTGGTGTTGACCTTAACACAGCCTCCCCTTCTCTTCTCACAAGAGTTTCGGGTATAAACTCAACCGTTGCAAAAAACATCGTGCTTTACCGCGAAGAAAACGGCGAATTCACCGGCAGAACACAGCTCAAGAAGGTTCCGAAGCTCGGTGCCAAGGCGTTTGAGCAGTGCGCAGGCTTCCTGCGCATAGCAGAGAGCAAAAATCCGCTTGACAACACAGGCGTTCATCCGGAAAGCTACGATGCCGCTAAGGCACTTCTCGCAGAGTGCGGTTACGACCTCAAAGACGTTGCAAAAGGCAACATCGGCACAATTGCGCAGAAGGTTGAAGAAATCGGCGCAGAAAAGCTTGCTGAACAGCTCGGTATCGGCGTACCTACGCTCAACGACATCGTAAAAGAAATGCTTCGTCCGGGTCGTGACCCGCGTGATGAGCTTCCGCCGCCCATGCTCCGTACAGACGTTATGGATATGAATGACCTTGTGCCCGGTATGGAGATGCAAGGCACCGTCAGAAATGTAATTGACTTCGGTGCATTCGTCGATATAGGAGTACATCAGGACGGACTTGTTCATATTTCACGAATAACCGACAGATTTATAAAACATCCTTCAGAGGTGCTCAAGGTAGGCGACATCGTCACGGTATGGGTGCTCAGCGTTGATAAGGCCAAAGGCAGAATCTCTCTGACAATGAAAAAACCGAAGGAGGCTGAATCCGTTGGCTAATTTTAACAAAGACCTTACACAGGGAAGCGTTGCCAAACAACTCATAAAATTCGCAACGCCTTTCCTTCTCTCAAACCTCCTTCAGGCTTTTTACAGCGTTGCCGATATGATAATTGTCGGTCAGTTCTGCGGAAAGAACGGTATCACGGGTGTATCAATCGGAAGTCAGATAAACATCCTTGTAACAGGTGCGGCAATGGGACTTTCCATAGGCGGCACTGTTATGATTGCGCAATACAGCGGACAGAAAAAGTATAAGGAACAGCGACAGACAATCGGCACAATGACAACGCTCTACCTCATACTATCAGTTGTGCTCACCGTTGCAATGCTGTTGCTTTGCGACCCGCTTCTCACCCTTCTGAAAACACCCGAAAATGCGTACCAACAGGCTGTTGATTATTACAACATCTGTATGAGCGGTATGGTCTTTATGTTCCTCTACAACGCGATAAGCGGCGTGCTGCGCGGTATGGGTGACTCAAAACGGCCGCTATACTTCGTGCTCATTGCTGCTGTTACAAACATTGTGCTTGACCTCATACTTGTCGGCAAATTTGATATGGCAAGCGCAGGTGCCGCGTGGGCAACAATTGCCTCTCAGGCATTGAGTGTCATCATCTCACTTCTGTACCTGGTAAAGAAAAAATTCTTTTCGGAGTATAAGTTGAGCGATTTCAAAATCGATAAAGAAAGCCTTAAGCCACTTTTCAAGATCGGTCTCCCCTCCTCTGTTCAGAGCCTTGTTGTTTCTCTTTCTTTCCTTACACTCACCGCACTCGTCAATGACCTGCCCAACGCAGAAGTTGCTTCAGCCTGTCAGGGTATCGGCGGCAAAATCAACTCTTTTGCAATTCTTCCCGGGCTTGCAATAAGCAGCGCAATAAGCTCAATGGCGGGTCAGAACATCGGCGCAGGCGAATTCAAACGAGCCAAAAAGACAATGTATGTCGGTATGTTAATGGCTTTTTCCGTTTCCGTTGTCGTTTTTGCCGTTGTAAACATCTTCCCCGAATTTCTGATAAGGCTGTTTGACAGTGACCCTGAGGTTATAGAAACCGGTGCGCAATACATCAGATATATTTCGTTCGACTATCTGTTCGCTTCAATAATGTTCTGCTATAACGGACTTGCAATTGCTTCCGGCAGGACGTACGTTGCGCTTATAAACGCACTTATAAACGGTATATTTATCAGAGTGCCCCTCGCTTATTTCTTCGTGATGGCACTGGATATGGGCTTTAACGGTGTAGGCCTTGCAATGGGTCTCGCTTCAATCGGCGGCATCATCATCGGTGCAATCTTTGTTAAAACCGGAAAATGGAAAACAAAAATTGTCGGAGTTGAATAGGAGGTAATAAAACTTATGAAAAGAGTATTGGACATTATAACATCGCTCTCTGCAATAATTGTCCTTTTTCCTGTTTTTATCGCAGTAGCTCTTATAGTTTTAATATCTGACGGCAGGCCTGCAATTTACAAACAGAAGCGTGTCGGTAAAAATGCAAAACTGTTTACCATATACAAATTCCGCACGATGAAAAACGGCACAAGGCTTGCCGCAACAAACGACCTTACAGAATCAGGTGACAGTATGATTTCCTGCGGTACGTTGCTCAGAAAAACAAGCCTTGATGAGCTTCCGCAGCTTTTCAACATTCTCAAGGGTGATATGAGTTTTGTCGGTCCCCGCCCGCTTATACCCGAGGAGGAAGAAATTCACCTTCTCAGACAGAAAAACGACATATACAGCGTGCGCCCCGGTCTCACCGGATACGCGCAGGTAAACGGAAGAGACAAGTGCTCAATTGAAGAAAAGGTCAGGCTTGACCGTGAATATATTGAAAAGAAGTCATTAGCATTCGACATTAAAATATTTTTCAAAACCTTTATCAATGTATTCAAGATGAGTGACGTTGTAGAGGGCGGAAAAGAATAAAAATGCGCCTTGATTTGTGTTGTGCAGATCAAGGCGTGTTTTATTCAAATTATTTGATAAATTTTTTTAATAAGCACCTTTTTTTGCTTGAAAAAAATTTGACTTTAGTGTAAAATATAGTAACACTCGGCGTTTTCTTGACCAAATTCCAACACCACGCTATCTACTCAGAGGGAGGTCTTTCTTTTGAATGCGGATTTGCATTGCCACACAAAATTATCTGACGGTTCGATAGGCATCAACGATCTGGTAATTTTAGCAAAGAACAAAGGAATTGAAACAATCGCCATAACCGACCACGACTGCCTTGCCGGCACGGTAAGAGGAAAAGTTATAGGCGAGCGTCACGGTGTCAATGTCATTCCCGGCGTTGAGCTTTCTGCCACAAGCAAAGACCTCGGTAAAGAGGTTCATATTCTTTGCTATCAGCCCGAAAGCGCCGACAGACTTGAAGGTCTCTGCCGCAGCAACTCTTTTCTGCGCAAAAGAGCAAGCCAGTATCTTATAATCAAGGCTTCAAAGCGCTATCCCATAACATCTGACCTTGTGCTCAAATGTGCCACCGGCTCAACAAACGTATACAAGCAGCACATTATGCACGCACTTATGGAGTGCGGCATAACAACTCAGGTTTACGGCGAGATTTATCACGAGCTGTTTTCTCCCGAAAGTGAAGATAATATAATTGTCCTTCCCGATTTTCCTGACCCGACAGATGTTGTAAAACAGGTTAAAGCCGCAGGCGGTATAGCAGTGCTCTCTCACCCTGCTCACACAGGTTGTACAGAACTTGTCGACGACCTTGTTAAAGCAGGTCTCGACGGCATTGAGGTATGGCATCCCTGCCACAACGAAAGCGACGTAAAAGAGCTTACGGCACTTGCCAAAAGCAAGGGGCTGCTTATGACCGGTGGCAGTGATTTCCACGGAATGTACTCACCCACTGCCGTAGGTGTCGGAGGTATTGAAATACCCCAACAGCATCTTTCAGCCTTCCTCGGCTACAAAGCAAAGCAGAAAAGGCTTGCAAAAAAAGCCGCAGCGGAATAAGTAAAAAACATATAAAAAGGCTTGTGCGTTCAGTTCAAACGCACAAGCCTTTGATTTTTATTTACTTTTTCTTGCACTCAAAGCAAAGCCAATCATTTTTGTTATGTCGTCTGATTACTTCAAAGCCGTTTTTTTCGAACGCTTCAAGCACCTCTGCTTCACGCGGTGCAATAATGCCCGATGCGATAAACACGCCATCGTCGGCAAGGAACTCACCAACCTGAGAAGAAAAGAGAATTATTATGTCGGCAACAATATTTGCCGCAATAACCTGAAAACTGCCACTCACCTTATCGGTAAGGTTACCCTTATGAACAACATATTTAGGCTCTGTAAAGCCGTTAACTTCGCCGTTTTCGCGTGCCGTTTTGACCGCAAGAGCATCAATATCAACACCGATAGCAGATTTTGCACCAAGCAAAAGAGAAGCAACACTCAGAATACCGCTGCCGCAACCGACGTCAAGCATATCCGTATCGGGCGTGATATAAGGCTCAAGTGCTTCAAGGCAAAGACGTGTTGTTTCGTGAGTGCCCGAGCCAAAAGCAAGACCGGGCTCAATACTGAGCACTGCCCTGCCGTTTGCATCGTAATCATCAATCCACAAAGGACGGATGAGCAAACGCTTACCTATTTCCATTGGCTTGAAATACGCCTTCCAGTTGTTCTCCCAATCCTCGTTACGGCAGACGCTTGTATCAATCGTATAACCGATTTTTTCAGCCGCAAAGCGCTCGGTCAGGAATGCAGTAGCCTCGGCAGGATTATCCTCAGGAGAAATATAGATATGTATAAGCCCCTTCGTACGGTCCTTTGCAAGCAGTTCTTCATCAATCAGATCAATACCCGCAATTTCAAAAGCCTCTTGTTCAAGTGTACGGTAATCCTCGATATAAACGCCGGGCACAAGCACCTGAGCAATTGCCGCCGCCTTATCGATATCGTCACTGCTGACGGTTATAATAATCTCTGTCCAATCCATTGTAATTCCACCTTAAAAATCAAAGTCCGAGGTTAGTTTCCTGTGTGACATCAACCCTGCCATGGTTATAAAAGGCACGGTTATCAAGAGCCCATTGTCGAGTTGAAAAACCGCCCGATTCAACACCTGAAACAGCGTTGTTCACTTCAACGATTCTTGCATCCAGTCTGTCAAGAGCGGAAAGAATATCCGCCTCAATAAACAGCGGTCTTACCGCCGCGCCGAATTCCGGGTCACCGTGGTGTGACACAAGCATATGCTCAAGAAGTACAGCCTTATCGTGAGAAACACCAAGTCTTTCAGCCGTCTTATCGACAAGCATTGCCCCCTTGACAAGGTGACCGAGAAGCGTGCCCTCAACGCTGTAACCCGAAGCTATACCTGTTTCACCGGCAACAAGTTCATCAAGCTTTGCAATATCGTGAAGAATTGCGCCGCTCAAAAGCAAATCCGAATCGACAAACGGATATATCCTGCAGACACCCTGAGCAAGCCTTACAATTGAAAGCGTATGCTGAAGCAGTCCGCTGCGCATTGCGTGATGAAGCTTGAAAGCGGCAGGATAGTACAGCAGTTTTTCTTTATTTTCTTCAAGGATAGTTTTTACAAGCATTTTAAGTTCGCCGTCGGCAAAAGCATCTGCAACGGCGATAAGCTCATCAAACATCATCTCACCGGAATATACGGCGGACGAAACGTAATCCTCAATCTTAACGCCATCGGTTTCGTTGACTTTACGGATGCGGTCGACTCGAAGCTGGTCGGCATCGTTAAATTTTGTGATTATACCCTGCACCTTTACAAGTGAATTCGTTTCATATACGCCGTGAACGGTTTCATCATATTTCCAGAGCTTTGCGTTAATTTCTCCGCTGCGGTCGCTGAGCACCATATCAAGATACGGTTCTCCGTTTTTATTGAGTTTACGCTCACAGCTTTTTACGAGGCAAAAACCTGTATGTGTGCCTGATTTTTCGTGGTAACTGAAATTCAAATCCAACACTCCTATAATTAATAAGCAAATTATACATTGTAATTTGCAAATTTACAACCTAAAGGAAAGAATTTTCACTTTATTTTTAGAAATTGTCATTAATTTTTGTTTATAATATAGATTAAATGAAAAAGTATGTTATAATAATGTATTATTACCTTTTGAGAAAGGATAAGTGAGTTTAAATATGGAGTATAACTTCACGCGAACCAATCCCGTAAACGGACTTGATTTTTTATCCGTAAATACGCGCTCCAATTTCAAGGTTGCTATTCTCACAGCAAACTTTGCACTTCCGCTCGGCACCGATGCGGCTGCTAACGCTCTGCTGCCCGGTCTGCTCAAGCGCACCTGCAAAAAATATCCGACAATCACTCAGATGAACAGTCACCTCGCATCCCTTTACGGTGCAATGGTCGGCGGAAGTGTCGGCAAAGACGGCGAAAGCCAGATTATCTCATTGCACGTGACAGTGCTCGAGGACAGATTCTCTCTTTCGGAAGAAAAGATTTCATCCGAAGCAGCAGACCTTCTGCTCGATCTTATATTCGAGCCCAACTTCGTTGACGGTAAATTCAGCGATGCGGACATTGAGCGCGAAAAGAGACTTATGATTGAGCAGATTGAAAGTGAGCTCAACGACAAGCGTTATTACGCACTCAAGCGATGCACGGAAATTATGTGTGAAAACGAAGCTTATTCGCTGAGCCGCTACGGCACGGTTGAAGAAATCAAAGCCCTTGACAGCGACAAACTCACACGCGCATGGAAGAATATGCTTTCCTCTGCCGTTGTATACATTGGCGTTACCGGAAGTATGAACGCTGATATTATCAGAAGCCGATTTGAGCAAAAGTTCGAGGATATTGACCGATCAAGAATCACTGAACTTCACACCGAATTTATCACAAGCGCATACGAAACACACAGAGTGCGTGAAGAAATGCCTGTCAAACAAGGCAAGCTCGTGCTCGGTATGCGTGCAGGTATGACAGACATTGACGACAACTACCACGCAATCAAGGTAATGTGCGATATTTTCGGCGGCGGTGTTTACTCGAAGCTTTTCAACAATGTACGCGAAAAAATGAGTCTTTGCTATTACTGCTCCGCAGGATTCAACAGAAGCAAAGGACTGATAATGGTACAAAGCGGAATCGAAAACGAAAACGAGCAGAAAGCAATTGATGCTATCCTTGCCCAACTTGAGGACATACAAAAAGGCAACTTCACAGATGAAGAGTTTGATGCATCAATCAAAGGTCTGACAAACCTTGCTCACGGTGTATGTGACACACCCGAGGGAATCGACCGTTGGTACAGCGGGCAGATGCTTGACAGCGAAATCATTACACCTGAAGAATACGCACGGCTTATTTCCGCAGTCACACGTGAGCAGGTTATAGCTGCCGCACAGTGCGTAACGCTTGACACCGTATATATGCTTGCCGGCACAGGCACCGAAGACGATGAGGAAGGAGAGATGACAGAATAATGAAAATCACCGAGATAAAGAATGAACTTCTCGACGAAAAATGTTATCACATAGTTCATCCGACAGGCCTTAATATTTACGTTATGCCCAAACCCGGATATTCGGGCGCGTACGCTGTATTCGGCACAAACTACGGCTCTATCGATACGAAGATACTCAATAAAGACGGCGAAATTGAAGACATCCCCGAGGGTACCGCACATTTTCTTGAGCACAAGCTGTTCGAAAGCGAAGACCTTGATGCCTTTGCAAGATACGCAAAGACGGGCGCAAACGCCAACGCATACACATCATTCGACACCACCTGCTACCTTTTCTCATGCACCGGTGATTTTGCAGCTTCGCTGAAGATTCTGCTTGACTTTGTTCAGTCGCCCTACTTCACGGAGCAGACAGTTGCAAAAGAGCAGGGAATCATCGGTCAGGAAATCACGATGTATAAAGACGTCGCCGACTGGGAGGTGCTTTTCAACCTTCTGCGTGCGCTTTATCACAGCCACCCGGTAAGAATTGATATCGCGGGCACGGTTGAATCAATCGCCAGGATTTCCGCACAGACTCTTTACGACTGTTACAATAACTTCTACAACCTCAACAATATGGTGCTCGCCATTGCAGGCAACGTTGACATTGATGAGATTGTTTCAATCTGCGACGAAATGCTCAAGCCCTGCGACGAATTCAAATTTGAAAGGGAACCGCACGATGAGCCCGAAAGCATTGTTCAGAACTATATTGAGGAAAAGCTCTCGGTTGCAGCTCCGATTTTCTCTTTCGGCTACAAAGAAACCTACGGTCTGCCCAAACGCAGCCTCAAACAAAGAATTGCCGCATCTATCCTGCTTGAGATGATAGCAGGCTCCACATCCGAGCTTTACAACAGTCTGCTCGAACAAAAGCTCATCAACACAAGTTTCGGTTTTGAGCAGTTTACGGGCTTCGGATATGCCGCAACTTTTTTCAGCGGTGAGAGCAAAAACCCCGAAGAGGTTGCAAGACAGATTAACGCCTACGTTACAAAAATACGCAAAGAAGGAATTGACAGCGAGGCGTTTGAGCGCACACGTCGCAAGCTTTACGGCAGAGCAGTAATGAGCTTTAACGACATTGATGAGATTGCAAACGACCTTGTCGGCGCACATTTTGATGCATCAGGTGTTTTTGACGATATTGAAATCTACCGTACAATAACCGTCGATGATATCAGAGAAGTTCTCGACAGCTCAATGCGCGAAGATTATGCAGCACTTTCGGTTATCAGACCGATTGAATAAAAACAACAGGATGTGACAAAAAATGGATTCAACAACAGTATATTTCTCCGCCTTGGGAGATAAAGGCTTCGAGGTAGACTCGATTCTTGCAAGTTTTAACTTTTTTGGCACTGACGTAACAATACGTTGGTACGGTGCCATTATTGCCTTCGGCTTCCTGCTTGCAGTACTCTGGGGCGGCAGAATGGCATACAAATGGAAGATGAGCCTCGACAAAATGATTGACGTGCTTATCTTCGGTACATTCGCCGCAATTATCGGTGCAAGACTTTACTATGTTATATTCCGTTGGGATTATTATTCACAAAACATTGGTGAAATTTTCCAGATATGGAACGGCGGTCTTGCAATCTACGGCGGCATTATCGGCGGTATTATTGCTGCATTCATCACCTGCCGTTTCAACAAGCTCAACTTCTTCAACCTTCTGGACTGCGCAAGTATGAGTCTCCTGATTGGTCAAGGCATCGGACGTTGGGGTAACTTCGCCAACCAGGAAGCATTTGGTACCAACACAACAATGCCCTGGGGTATGAAGAGCGAAAAAACAATGAATTACCTCATTGACCACCTCGAAGAGCTTGAAGAGCTTGGCATGAGCGTTAATCCTGCCGAATACGTTCACCCCACTTTCCTTTACGAATCACTGTGGTGCATCGGCAGTTTCCTTATTCTGCTTGTAATCTACAAGAAATTCCGCAAATTCAGCGGTCAGCTCTTCCTCACATACGGCGTGCTTTACGGCACCGGCAGAACAATAATAGAAGGCTTCCGCACAGACAGCCTTTACATCGGAAACACATCTTTACGTGTTTCTCAGGTTCTTTCGCTTGTGGTTGTGCTGTTATTCCTCGCAGTACTTGTATTTATGCTCGTAAAGAGAATCAAAAATCCGAAGCCCATCGAGGGTGTGGATTTCTTCCCCGAGCCTTCACCTAAGAAAGCCAAGAAAAGAGTATCCGATAAGGATATGCGCATTATTGCACAAAAGCGCGCAGAGAAAATCATTGCAGCGGAAGAAATGAAGCAGAAATCAAAGGAAGACAACACCGTCGAAAACAAAGAACAATAAAAAACAACGGCTGATTATTCAGCCGTTGCAATTACTTTTTCCGCAATTATTCTTATATCGTTGATTGTCTGAAGCTCGCATATTTCACGTCGCAATGCAGCAGCACCGCGTATGCCTTTCATATACCACGCGGCGTGCTTGCGGGCTTCAAGCATACCGACCTTTTCACCCTTATATTCACAAAGCAATTCTATATGGTGAAGCATAACCTCCATACGCTTTTCAACGTGTGGCTCGGGCAGAATCTCACCTCTTTCGAGGTAAGCCTTAATCTGTTCAAAAACCCACGGTCTGCCAAGGGCACCCCTGCCTACCATTACGGCTTCACATCCCGTTGCATCGATAAGTTTTTTTGCGGATACGCCATTTGTAACGTCACCGTTTGCGATAACAGGAACACCGACAGCTTCCCTGACAGCGGCAATATACTCGGGCCTCACAGGGGGAGAATACATCTGCACCTTCGTTCTGCCGTGAACCGTAAGCGCCGCCGCACCCGCATTTTCACAACGCTTTGCCAGGTCGACGCAGTTTATATTCTCATCATCCCAACCGATACGCATTTTAACGGTAACGGGAATATCGACTGCTTCAACTACCGCTTGAACAATTTTTTCGGCAAGCTCAGGCTGCTTCATAAGTGCTGAACCGCCGCCGTTACCCGCTATCTTAGGCGCGGGACAACCCATATTTATATCTATTACTTCCGGTCTGAACGCAAGCGTTTTTACCGCCGCTTCAGCCATAAACTTCGGGTCATCGCCGAAAAGCTGTGCCGCAGCGGGTCGCTCAACATCCGATATTTTCAGAAGCGACTGCGACTTACGGTCACACATACAAAGTCCCTTTGCACTGACCATTTCGGTAACGGTATAACCCGCGCCGAATTGACAGCATATTTCACGAAAGGCTCTGTCCGCAACACCTGCCATCGGAGCAAGTGCCGCACAGCCTTTCCATCTGACATTCTTAATCTGCAAATCAAATCACCGACAGGTATTTTAACATAAGTAAACCTTCAAGTCAAATGAGAGGAGAAAAGCATAATGAGGCTGATGGTAATTGACGGCAACAGCATACTCAACCGTGCTTTTTACGGAATCAAACTGCTGACCACAAAAGACGGCAAGTTCACCAACGGAATATACGGCTTTATGACCATTCTGCTCAGGCTCACGGAAGAGGTGAAGCCCGATGCGGTCGCAATAGCCTTCGACGTCAAAGCACCAACCTTCCGCCACAAGATGTACGACGGATACAAAGCACAGCGCAAGGGTATGCCGGCAGAGCTTGCGGAGCAGATGCCCACGCTTAAAGTTCTTCTCCGTGCCCTAGGATACAAACTGCTTGAATGCGAAGGCTGGGAAGCAGACGACATCCTCGGCACTCTTGCTTCAGCTTGCAAAGACGGTGACGAATGCTTCATCGCCACAGGTGACCGCGACAGTCTTCAGCTTGTTGATAAAAAGGTAACCGTATTGCTTACAGCAACAAAAATGGGCAGACCGCAAACCATACATTACGATGAAGCGGCTGTTTTCGAAAAATACGGTGTAACGCCGCCTCAGCTTATCGATATTAAAGCGCTTATGGGTGACAGTTCAGATAATATCCCCGGAGTTGCAGGTATAGGCGAAAAAACCGCAGGCGACCTTATCGCCAGATTTGAAAGCATAGACAAAATTTACAGTGAAATAGACTCAATTGACATAAAAGATTCTGTGAGAAAAAAGCTGGCTGACAGTAAGGATATGGCTTTTCTCAGCCGTACGCTCGGCACAATCAGCCGCGAAGCGCCGATTGACACAGACTATTCATCATACATCAAAGGAGAGCCTGACGCTTTCGAATCCGTCAAAACACTCACGGAACTTGAAATGTTCAGTATGATTGAAAGGCTACATCTTGACCCCAAGGCGGTACCCGTTACGCCGTCGGTAAAACCGAAAGAAAAATTCCGCTGTATTGAGTGTGATGACATTTCCACTCTTTTGAAGAACATTACTTCGGCAGGCAAGGCTTACTTCACACTTGATGGCACGGCAGATGAAATTTCCGATATTTATCTTCGCTCCGGCAACGAGGTTGTTCATCTGAACGCCCTCAACTTCTGTTTTATGAGCTTTATTGAGGAGCTGTTTGAAAACGAAGCAATCGAAAAAATCACGAACGATTGCAAAAAGGCTTATTCGTTCGCAATTTCAAGCGGAACAGAATTGAAAAACGTTACGTTCGATACGCAGCTTGCAGGATATATACTCAATCCTTCCTCAAACAGTTATTCTGCAGACAGACTGGCTCTTGAGTATTCGGTTGCTCTTCCTCAGGACGAAGATGAAGGCAGTGCCGCTGTTGCTGCCTGGCTGCTTCCGGAACTTCAGGATAAGCTGACAGAAAAGCTAAGAGAAAACGGACAAACTCAGCTTCTCAACGAAATCGAGATTCCTCTTGCCCGCGTACTCGCCGATATGGAGCTTACAGGTTTTGAGGTAGACCGCAACGGCATAGCAGAATTCGGAAAAGCACTTGAAGAAGACATAAACCAAATCACGCAGGAGATATACGACGAGGCAGGCTATCAGTTCAATCTCAATTCTCCCAAGCAGTTGGGCGAAGCACTTTTCGATAAACTTGCACTCCCCAAGGGTAAAAAGACGAAAAGCGGCTGGTCAACCAATGCAGATATACTTGAAAAACTTGCACCTGACTACCCCGTTGTTGCAAAGATTCTTCAATACCGCACGTGGTCAAAACTCAAATCGACCTACTGCGAAGGACTTGTAAAATCAATCGGATCTGACGGCAGAATACATTCAACACTCAACCAGACAGAAACAAGGACCGGCAGAATTTCCTCCACTGAGCCTAACCTGCAGAATATACCCGTCAGAAACGAGCTCGGAAGAGAAATGAGAAAGTTTTTCAAGGCGAAAAACGGCTGTGTACTTGTTGATGCTGACTATTCCCAGATTGAGTTGAGGGTGCTTGCTCACATCGCTGACGACAGCGAGATGATTGCAGGCTTTAACAGTGGCGACGATATTCACGCCATCACAGCTTCACAGGTTTTCAATATGCCTCTCACGATGGTTACTCCGCTGATGAGAAGCCGCGCAAAAGCTGTCAACTTCGGCATCGTTTACGGCATAGGCGCATTCTCACTTGCGCAGAATATCGGTGTAACACGCGCAGAGGCCGACGCCTACATCAAAGGATATCTCAGACACTACGCAGGCGTCAACGCTTATATGGAAAAAATTGTCAGCCTGGCAAAGGAAACAGGCTACGTCAACACATTGTTCAACCGCCGCAGGTATCTGCCTGAGCTAACCTCCGGCAACGGTATGCTCAGGGCATTCGGCGAACGTGTTGCACGCAATATGCCAATTCAGGGCACGGCAGCAGACATTATCAAAATTGCTATGGTGCGCGCATACGGCAGACTCAAGGCAGAAAACCTCAAGGCAAAGCTCATAATGCAGGTGCACGATGAGCTTATTATCGAAGCGCCCGAAGCAGAAAAAGACAGAGTAGCTCTTCTGCTCAAAGAAGAGATGGAAAATGCGGTTGATATGAAAGTAAGTATGCTTGCTGATGTAAACTGCGGTAAAACCTGGTATGACGCAAAAGGATAAAAATTCACCCCGAAAGATGAGATAAAAAATGGAACTTAAAGAAATTACGAAACAGGCACACGACGCAGCGGTTGAGCTTATCGAGCGCTCGGGAATAAAAGCCGGTCAGATTATGGTTGTAGGCTGCTCCACAAGCGAAATCCAAGGCTATGACCTCGGCTCACATTCCGGTCCGGAGGTAGGCAAAGCTGTGCTTGACGGTATTCTGCCGGTCACACGTGAACACGGAGTTTATCTTGCGGCACAGTGCTGCGAGCACATTAACCGAGCAATAATTATTGAAGAAGCCGCTATGGAAAAGTACAACCTTGAGCAGGTAAACGCAGTGCCTCAGCCCAAAGCGGGCGGCTCGTTTGCAACGGCTCTCTACGCTGCACTTGAAAACCCCGTTGCCGTTGAAGACATCAAAGCACACGCGGGTCTCGATATAGGCGGTGTCCTTATAGGTATGCATCTGAAAAACGTTGCCGTTCCGATGAGACTTAGCACGAAACACATAGGCAACGCACTCATAATAGCAGCCCGCACAAGACCGAAATTCACAGGCGGCGAAAGAGCGGTCTACGACGACAAATTAAGATAAGAGTGATATGATGAACATTGTTTTTGTTTGCACGGGCAACACCTGCCGCAGTCCGCTCGCAGAAGGTTTGATGAAGAAACTGCTTGCCGAAAGAGGGATTAAAACAATAAACGTCACAAGCGCCGGTCTGGCAGCGTACCCCGGCGATGAGGTAAGCGAAAAATCCGTTGCCGCCGCAAAAGAATACGGCGTTGACATATCTGCTCACCGCGCACAAAGAATCAATGAATATATGCTCAATGATTCTGTTTTTGTTTGTATGACCGATTCCCACGCACAGATACTTGCACCCTACATCGATAAGCAACGGCTTTTTGTGCTTGGCGGCGGTGTATCCGACCCTTATGCAGGCACACAGGAAGTTTATAACCTTTGCGCACAGCAGATTAACGGCGCACTGCCCGATTTATTAGCAGACATAGTAAGCAACAACACGGTTATAACTTCTATGGAAAAAAGCCATACCGCAGAAATTGCGCAGATTGAACAGAAGTGCTTTTCAATGCCGTGGTCACAAAACGCCCTTGACCAGGAGCTTGAAAACGAAAACGCTCATTTTCTCACCGCCATCTTCGATAATCAGATAACGGGCTATATAGGAGTAATTGAAATATGCGGCGAAGCTGACATAACAAACGTTGCAGTTGACCCTCGCTTCAGGCGCCTCGGAATTGGCGCAAAACTGCTTAAATCGGCCGAAAACAGCTCGATTGACCGCAACTGCGAAAGCATAACACTCGAGGTCAGAGCAAGCAATATTGCGGCAATTTCACTTTATGAAAAAAGCGGCTATGAAAAGGTTGGAATACGCAAAGGATTTTACGAAAAGCCAACCGAAGACGCACTTCTGATGACCAAATATTTTGCAAAAGGATAAATTACAATGAAAATACTTGCAATTGAATCCTCCTGCGACGAAACCGCTGCTGCGGTTGTCGAGGATGGCAGACAAATTCTTTCGAATATAGTAGCCTCCCAGGTTGATGCGCACATCGTATACGGCGGTGTCGTGCCGGAAATCGCATCCAGGATGCACGTTGAAGCAATCAGCAACGTCGTTGAGCAAGCACTTGAAAAAGCGGAATGTACGATGGATGATATTGAAGCTGTTGCCGTAACCTATGCACCGGGCCTTATCGGTGCTCTGCTCGTAGGCGTAAACTTTGCAAAGGGTCTTTCTCTTTCAAGCGGCAAACCTCTTGTGCCTGTGCATCACCTTCGCTCACATATTGCGGCTAATTATATCAGCCACGCCGAACTTGAGCCGCCGTTTCTTTCTCTTGTTGTTTCGGGCGGTCACAGCCACATTGTCAACGTAAAAAGCTACACCGAGTTTGAGATAATCGGTCAGACAATGGACGATGCAGCCGGAGAATGTATGGATAAAGCAGCGAGAGCACTTGGACTGCCCTACCCCGGCGGACTCAATCTCGACCGCGCTGCAAAAGACGGTAACCCGAAAGCATATTCTTTCCCCAAGCCCAAGGTACAGGGAAGCGAACTGAGTTTCAGTTTTTCCGGTCTGAAAACAGCGGCGGTAAATGCAATACATAATGCAAAACAAAAAGACGAAGAAATAAACATTGCCGATTTCGGTGCATCTTATATTTCAGCCGTTGTGAGATGCCTTACGGAAAACACGCTTAAGGCTGCAGAACTTACGGATCAGAAAAAGATTGTTCTTGCCGGCGGTGTTTCTGCAAATTCGGTGCTCAGGAAAGAAATGGAAAAAATCTGCAACAAAAACGGACTTGCGCTTTATTATCCCGAACTTTTCCTTTGCGGCGACAATGCCGCAATGGTAGGCGCACAAGGCTACTACGAATACATTTCGGGCAAAAAAGCAGGAGCAGAACTCAACGCTTACGCCACAATGCCCATTGATAAGGCTGTTTTTTGATTAAAATATCACAGTGCGGTGTAAAGCAACAGATTTTACACCGCACTATTTTGTTATAATGCGTTCCTGCACAACTAAATATTGACATATAAACAAACCTATACGTAAAGCTTTTTTCTTTACGTATAGGTTTAAAAAAATATTTTTTTCAAATGTATTGACTTTTCAAAAGCACTGCAAACTAAACAAAAAAAACGTAAAATATTCCTTTTTTTGAACAAATTATCCCAAACGCATCTCCTTATATGCAAGACTGTATTACAAAAACAGAAATATTCACATAAAGTTGCATATTTATTACCGATATACATTCAAAAGGGGATTTGCACTATAAAAAATGAGCAAAATAATGTAAAGCCGCATTGTTTACAAATGTGAAAAAGCCTGTGGAAAATGTGAATAACTCGTGATTTTAATTCTTTTTAAGAATATTGTTGACAAGTTTTTTACTTGTCCCCTGTTTTTTGTGTCTTTTTGAGCAAAAAACAGCCCTATGAATATTCAAGTGAATATTCATAGGGCGAAAAAGTTCAAAAACTAATATTTTTTCAGCAATAGCTATTATTTGCAATATCGCGAAGCATTGAAACAGTCGCTTTCGGGTCCTCTGAACCAAACACGGCACTGCCCGCTACAAAAACATTTGCACCGTTTTCGGCAGCCGCAGAAACCGTCTTTTCAGCTATGCCCCCATCAACCTGGAGATGAATATCAAGCTTTTTTGCTTTACAGACTTCGCGAATTTGCTTTAGTTTCGGCATAGTTTCATACATAAACGACTGTCCGCCGAAGCCCGGTTCAACCGTCATAACAAGCACCATTTCAAGCTTTTCCAGATAAGGAATAACTGCTTCTGCGTCCGTACCGGGCTTTATTGCAAGACCCGCCTTACAGCCGAGAGAATGAATTTTGTCAATAACCTCGTCAACATCGCTATCACACTCCGTATGGAAGGTTATAATATCAGCACCCGCCGCAACAAAGTCACCAATGTACTTAAGCGGCTCACTAATCATAAGGTGCACATCAAAAACAAGCTCGCTACTCTTGCGAAGTGATTTAACAATCGGTGCGCCAAGCGTTATATTGGGCACAAAATGACCATCCATAACATCGATATGAAGCCAATCGGCACCTGCCTTGTGCATACGTTGTGATTCTTCGGCAAGCCGTGAAAAATCCGAAGCAAGAATTGATGGCGAAATAAGGATTTTCATAAATAGCTATCCTTTCTGTTTACTTTCAGCTTCATTTTATATTAAATCACAGAAAATATCAATAATTTATCAAAAAAGTATTTGCAAAGTTCTAATTATTAATTATAATATATATACTGATAACTTATACTACAAAACAGAAGTGTGATAACAAATGAAGCTGAGCAAAACATCTGAAAATGCAAAAAAGAATATGCGTCTTTTCAAAACCTTTCTTCCCTACCTTACCAGACACAAAGGTGAAATTGCGCTTGATCTTTTCTGCGCTTCATTAACAACGGTATGTGAGCTTGCGTTGCCGCTTATCGTGCGTATGATTACAGACACAGCAATGAACGCCCCTGATAACCTTACGGTTAATTTAATTATTCAGGTTGCGCTTTTTTACATAATCCTGCGTATAATTGATTCAATTGCAAACTATTATATGGCTTGCGGCGGTCATGTGATGGGCTCAAAGATAGAAACAGAAATGAGAAATGACCTTTTTTCTCATCTTCAGAGTCTTTCTTTTTCATTCTACGACAACACAAAGATCGGACAGCTTATGTCAAGGCTTACAAGCGACCTGTTTGACGTTACCGAATTTGCTCACCATATGCCCGAGGAAGTCCTTATTGCCGTAATCAAGATTATCGGTTGCTTCATAATTTTTTCCAAAATGGATATTTGGTTTACGCTTCTTATTTTTGCAATGTTCCCGCTTATCCTCTTTCTCACAAAACGCAACCGAACAAAGATGCGTCAGACTTTCAAGGATTCGCGCCATCAGATAGGCGAAATAAACGCCATCACCGAAGACAGTCTGCTGGGTATCAGAGTTGTTCAGTCTTACGCCAACGAACCGATTGAAAAAGAAAAGTTCGACAAAGGCTCAAACCTCTTCCTTAAAATCAAAAAACTGTCTTACAAATATATGGCACGCTTTCATACAACCGTCAGGCTTTTTGACGGCGTAATGTATATTCTCGTTATCGCAGGCGGTGCACTTTTCATCAGAGCAGACCGCATCACACCGGCAGACCTCACCGCATATACGCTTATGGTTTCAACGCTTATGGGCACAATCCGCCGAATCGTCGAATTCAGCGAGCAGTTTTCAAGAGGTATGACGGGTATCGAAAGATTTGACGAAATCGTATCCGAGCTGAGCGAAATCAAAGACAGCGAAAGCGCAGCAGAGCTTAAGGAAGTTAACGGCGAAATCGCATTTAACAACGTCAGCTTCTCATACAAGGGCACAGACACAGATGTTCTCAGCGGCATTAACTTCACCGTCAAGGCAGGTGAGAGTGTTGCTGTTGTAGGACCTTCCGGCGGCGGTAAAACAACGCTTTGCAACCTCATCCCCCGTTTCTATGAAGTAAGCGAAGGCAGCGTAACGATTGACGGCAACGATATAAGAAGCTTTACGCTCAGATCTCTTCGCTCACATATCGGTGTTGTTCAGCAGGACGTATATATGTTCTCAGGCACCGTTAAAGAAAACATCGCATACGGCAGACCGGGCGCAAGTGACGAGGATATAGTTACAGCAGCCAAGGACGCCGGCGCGCACGAATTCATCTCACAGCTTCCCAACGGCTATGATACCTACGTCGGAGAAAGAGGCGTCAAGCTTTCCGGCGGACAGAAGCAAAGAATTTCAATTGCCCGCGTATTCCTCAAAAACCCCGAAATTCTTATACTTGACGAGGCGACAAGTGCACTCGATAACGAAAGCGAACGACTTGTTCAGCAGTCACTTGAAAGACTTGCAAAGGGCAGAACAACGCTGACCATTGCACACAGACTCACAACAATCCGCAACGCAGACCACATACTTGTTCTCACCGAAAACGGCATTGCCGAGCAGGGCAGCCACGATGAGCTTATAGCAAAAAACGGTATGTACGCGGATATGTATGCACTTTATTCCGTTTAATTAACTATGGAGGTTTTACAATATGCTTAAAAACATTTCACCCATCATTTCACCCGAACTTCTCAAGATACTTATGGAAATGGGTCACGGCGACGAAATCGTCATCGGCGACGGCAATTTTCCCGCAGCATCTGTTGCACAGCGCCTTGTGAGACTTGACGGCCACGGTGTGCCCGAAATTCTTGATGCAGTGCTCAAGCTTATGCCGCTCGATACATACGTTGAAAGCCCCGTTGCGCTTATGGACAACGGTGATGCTGACAACCAACCGCCTATCTGGGCAGACTATAAAAATATCGTGACAGCCAACGAGGGCGAAAAGAGCTTCGAGCTTGTTGAGCGCTTTGACTTCTACGACAGAGCAAAGAAGGCTTATGCTGTTGTTGCGACAGGCGAAACGGCAATTTACGCTAACATTATCCTCAAAAAAGGTGTTGTAATCTGATGAAAAAAGTACTTGCCATAGACTTCGGTGCTTCAAGCGGCAGAGTTATTGTCGGCAGTTTTGACGGCAATAAAATTACACTTGAGGAAATTCACCGTTTTTCAAATGACCCCGTAAGCGTCAACGGAACAACCTTCTGGGACGTACTCAGACTCTTTCACGAAATCAAGCAAGGACTTATCAAGGCAAAAAGCTGCGGTGAGATAACATCAATCGGTATTGACACGTGGGGCGTTGATTTCGGACTTATTGACAAATACGGTCAGCTTCTCGAAAACCCGATACATTATCGCGACCAGCGCACAAATGGTATGATTGAGTTAGCTGATGAAGTTATTCCGCTCAGAAAGCTCTACGATATGACGGGCATACAGTTTATGGAGCTCAATACTATTTTTCAGCTTCTTTCACTCGCAAAAAATCGCCCGCACATCCTTGAGCGCACAGATAAGCTGCTGTTTATGCCCGACCTTTTCGGCTATATGCTCACGGGCAAAAAGACAACCGAATATTCAATTGCAACCACATCACAGCTCATAGACATTAAGACCAAGGGCTGGAACAGCGAGATTTTCGAAAAGCTCGGCATTCCGCAGAATATTATGTGTGACATCGTAAAAAGCGGCACTGTGCTCGGCGAGCTTTCCGATGCTGTTTGCGAGGAATGCGGACTTGATAAAATTAAGGTTGTTTCCGTCTGCGGACACGATACTCAGTCAGCCATCACAGCTGTCCCCTGCCCTGACAAACAGTTTGCATTCATCAGCTCAGGCACCTGGTCACTTTTCGGCACAGAGCTTAATGAGCCTATTGTAAACGACAAAGCTTTTGAAACAAACGTCACTAACGAGGGCGGCTACGGCGAGTCAACCGGATTTCTCAAAAACATTATCGGTCTGTGGCTGATTCAGGAAAGCAGGCGCCAGTTTGCGCGTGACGGCGTGCAGTACAGCTATGCAGATCTTGAGCGTGAAGCTCTTGCTGCCAAGCCCTTTGCTTGTTTTATAGATCCGGATGCTCCTGAATTTGTTCCTCACGGTAACATACCCGAAAGAATAAGAGAGTACTGCCGCAAAACCAACCAACACGTTCCCGAAACAGTCGGCGAAATTATGCGTTGTATTTATGAAAGCCTTGCTATGAAGTACAGACAGACCTTTGAAAAGCTCTGCGATTGCACCGAAAGAGATTACGAGGTTATTCACGTAATCGGCGGCGGCACAAAGGACACATTGCTCTGTCAGCTTACGGCAAACTCCTGCGACAGAGAGGTTGTTGCCGGCCCAATTGAGGCAACTGTGCTCGGCAATATCGCAGTACAGCTTCTTGCAAGCGGCGACATTAAATCAATTGCAGAAGCAAGACAGATTATTGCAGATAGCGAAAGCGTTACAAAGTACTCACCGCAGGATGCTGACAAGTGGGCTGAGGCTTACGCACGCTATCTCGACGCAACAAAGTAAACAGTACGGATAAACCGTATTTTAATAATCAAATTAATTTATCTACATAAGAAAGGACGAAATCACAATGGCAAAAAACAGATTTATCGGCGATTATCCCGTAATCGGTATCCGCCCCGTTATCGACGGCCGCAGAGGTCCCCTTAAAGTCAGAGAAGGCCTTGAAGACCAGACAATGGGCATGGCAAAAGCTGCAAAGAAGCTTTTTGAAGAAAACCTCAAGTACTCAAACGGCGAGCCCGTAAAGGTTGTTATCGCTGACACAACAATCGGCCGTGTAGCAGAAGCTGCTGCATGTGCTGAGAAATTCAAGAAAGAGGGCGTTATGATCACTCTTTCTGTTACACCCTGTTGGTGCTACGGATCAGAAACAATGGATATGGACCCCTCAACAATCAAGGGTGTATGGGGCTTCAATGCAACAGAGCGTCCCGGTGCAGTTTACCTTGCTTCCGTTCTTGCAGCTCACGCACAGAAGGGTCTGCCTGCATTCGGCATCTACGGTCACGACGTTCAGGAGGCTGACGAATCCGAGAACATTCCTGCAGACGTTGAAGAGAAACTTCTCCGTTTCGCTCGCTCCGCAGTTGCTGTTGCAACAATGAAGGGCAAGAGCTATCTGCAGATCGGCTCTATCTGTATGGGTATTGCCGGCTCGTCAATTGACCCCAACTTCCTTGAGGAGTACCTTGGTCTGCGTGTTGAATCTGTTGATGAGGTAGAAATTATCAGACGAATGACAGAGGGCATCTACAACGAGGAAGAGTTCCAGAAGGCCCTCAAATGGACAAAAGAAAACTGCAAGGAAGGTTTCGACAAGAACCCTGAATTTGTACGCAAGAGTGACGAGCAGAAGGAAAAGGATTGGGAATTTGTTGTTAAGATGATGGTTATCATCAAGGACCTTATGAACGGCAACGATACTCTCCCCGCAGGTTGTGAGGAAGAAATGGTCGGCCACAACGCTATCGCAGCAGGTTTCCAGGGTCAGAGACAGTGGACAGATTTCTATCCCAATGCTGACTTTGCCGAGGCACTTCTCAACACTTCATTCGATTGGGAAGGTGTCAGAGAGCCCTACATTCTCGCTACTGAGAATGACGTTCTTAACGGTATCTCCATGCTCTTTATGAAGTTACTTACAAACAGAGCTCAGATGTTTGCTGACGTTCGTACATACTGGTCAACAGACGCCGTCAAGCGCGTTACAGACTACGACCTTGAAGGTCACGCAAAGGATGCTGACGGTTTCATTCACCTTATCAACTCAGGTGCTTGCTGCCTTGACGCTTGCGGAGAGGTTAAGGATGAAAACGGCAACGCAGTTATCAAGCCCTGGTACGAAATGACTCAGGCTGACGCAGACGCTTGCAACAAGGCTACAGAGTGGTGCCCTGCTGACAACGGCTACTTCCGCGGTGCAGGTTACTCCTCACGCTTCCTTACAAAGAGCGAGATGCCCGCTACAATGATCCGTCTCAACCTTGTAAAGGGTCTCGGCCCTGTTGTTCAGATTGCTGAAGGCTGGACTGTTGCACTTCCCGATGAAGTTTCCGACACAATCTGGAAGAGAACAGACTACACATGGCCCTGCACTTGGTTCGCTCCCCGCTGTAACGGAGAAGGCCCGTTCAAGTCGGCTTATGACCTTATGAACAACTGGGGTGCAAACCACGGCGCTATCTCCTACGGTCACATCGGTGCAGATATTATCACACTCTGCTCAATGCTCAGAATCCCCGTTGCTCTCCACAACGTACCGGACGAGAAGATTTTCCGTCCTGCTTGCTGGGGTGCATTCGGCACTAAGGACCTTGAGGGCGCAGACTTCAGAGCTTGCGAGACATACGGTCCCCTTTATAAATAATTGAACAAACGCATATAAAGAAAGGAGCTGCCGTGCAGCTCCTTTTTTGCTGTGCTTTCGTGGATATTGTCAAAATTTGCAAAACGATTATTTTGCGATTAAGAAATTTCAGCTTGACAAATACAGATAATCTAAGTATAATGTTTATTTATATTAGAAATTCAGAGGAGGATAAGCGCAATGGATTGGCAAGAAATTTTCGAAGCTACGATTGGCCAGTGGGAATTGCTTGTACGTCTGCTTGTAGCCTGCGCATGCGGCTGTATTATCGGTATCGAGCGAAGTTTCAGGCAAAAAGAAGCCGGAATCAGAACGCACGTCATTCTCGCACTCGGTGCGGCACTTATGATGATCGTTTCTAAAGAAGGATTCTACGACTTGGTCGAAAAAGGCATTGATGCTGACGGCTCACGAATTGCATCTAACATCGTTACAGGTATCTCTTTCCTCGGTGCCGGCGTTATCTTTGTACGCGGAGGTTCAATCAAAGGTCTCACAACGGCGGCGGGCATCTGGGCAACAGCCGGTATTGGTATGGCACTTGGCGCAGGAATGTATACACTTGGTATCGTCTGCACGGGCGGTATGATTATCATTCAACTTCTGCTTCACAAGTTTATGCCGTTTTCAGAGAATATGGAAACAAACATTATCACCATAAAGGTTAACGATGGCTCGCAAGGTCTTGACCAAATAACCGAAGAGCTTACAAGAGCAGGCATCCTGATTACAGGTATCAGATTCAAAAAGCAGGACAACGGAATCACAAAAGCAGAGCTTACCGTCAGAACAAAGAAAAAGACATCAATGAAAGCCGTGCTTGAGCTCATAAATAACAACGAAGCAATTCAAGAATTCACAATTGAAACCTAAAACAAAAAAGGAAGGCTGAGAGCCTTCCTTTTTTTATATGCTGAGCATTTCTTTAAATGCGTTCACATAACAATGTGCGGTTTCTTCATTGCTGCTTTCGGCAAAAATACGAAGCAACGGTTCTGTGCCTGAAAAGCGGCAGATAACAAAACTGTCATCCTCAAAATAGACCTTACAGCCATCCTCATAATTTACACGAGCGACTTTCTTGCCAAAATCAGGTAATGCTTTATCTTCATAAATAATCTTCATTATTGCAGACTTTTTCTCTGCAGCAAAGGTAAGGTTATCCTCAACCATAATATGCGTGCCGTAGACACTTTCCAGCTCATCGGCAATCTCTGCGGGGGATTTACCGGTAACGCTCACCATCTCAGTAAAGAGTGAAGCAGCATAAACAGAATCCTTACCGTGGATATGACCTCTCACAGTAAGACCGCCCGAAGATTCTCCACCAAGAAGGGCATCAACCTCATCAATTTTCGAAGAAATATATTTGAAGCCGACAGGAACCTCGTAACACTTTTCGCCGAAGCTTGCAGCAATCTTATCGAGCATATGTGTAGTGGCAAGGTTACGTACAACAGCACCCTTCCAGCCTTTATATTTGAGCAGATAGTAATAAAGCGAACAAAGAATTTCGTTGGCATCAATATATCTGCCGGTACAGTCCACAACGCCCAAACGGTCACCATCGCCATCCATTGCTATACCGAAATCATATCCGCCCCTGATTACCATATCCTTGAGCAGACCAAGCGTTTGCTCAGTCGGCGCAGGCATTCCGCCGCCGAAATAAGCATCTTTATTAAGATTGATTGTATCAACAGTACAACGTGCTGTATAAAGGATAGCAAGAAGAGGATATGTACCCGAGCCGTGCATTGTATCGAAAAGCACACGAGGTCCTCTTTCGCGCAGTGCTTTCATATCAATCAGGTTGATAATATCATCAATAAACTTGTTGAACGGATTATGAAGATAAACAATCTTGCCCTCATTTACCGCCTTATCAAAATCGCAATACTCAACCTCGTCAATTTCCTCAATAATCCGCTCAAGCAATGCCGTTGTTTCAATATCGGCATCTCTGCCTTCTTCGGTGAAAAGCTTTATACCGTTATAGTTTGCGGGGTTATGACTTGCTGTTATCTCAATTCCGTAATGCAGACCCTTATCTTTCACAGTGTGCATTACAAGCGGAGTGGGAGCTGAACGGTTCAGAAACCATACCTCTATGCCGCCTTTTGCCAGAACTTCGGCAACCCATTTTGCGGCATCAACAGAAAGGAATCGTCTATCAAAGCCAATCATCACGGGTTTTTCTGTTTTATTTTCTCTGCGGGCAAGTTCAAGAATACCTGCCGCAACACGTCTGATATTTGATTCGATGAAATCAGAACCTATTACCGCACGCCATCCGCCGGTGCCGAATTTAATCATCTGTAACCACTCCTGTATTTTTCACTCGGTTTTTTATTATTCTTCCATAAAGGTTTTTACAATCTCACCGATATAAACTCTGTGATAATCGCCGTTATAATTGCCCTCAATACTTTCATCAAGGAAACCTTCGGGGTTTATATCCTGAAATGCTATCTTGCGGCAAACAAGGTTAACCTTTGCCTGAGCAACGCAGGCTACACCGTCGAGTTCGACAGTACTCATACCTGTTGCCTCATATTTGTCAACATCTCTGCCGCTGTTGCGGCCAAAATAGGTAAGCTCTTTTTTATATTCACCGTCAAAAAAGCTCATTGAAAAAACATCAGATTTTTCAAGCAGCTCATAGGTATATCGCTGCGGACGGATAAAAACAAAAACAACGTCCTTACCCCAGAGCTCACCCATACCGCCCCAGCTGACAGTCATAGAATTAACCGCACCGTCTGCACAAGCAGTAACAAGCG
Source organism: Acutalibacteraceae bacterium (assembly GCA_045536955.1). Classification (GTDB taxonomy): domain Bacteria; phylum Bacillota; class Clostridia; order Oscillospirales; family Acutalibacteraceae; genus UBA8612. The sequence goes on along the minus strand of JAZSOM010000048.1, from coordinate 63,087 downwards.
CCCAATCATCATTAATCAGCTTGACGGCCGACTGCTTTATGTCACGGATATTGATTTCTTTGAAAGACATACTATCACTCCAATACTATTTGTTGAGCACTATTTCGTTATAACACGCTACACTGTCAGGATGAACGCAAGCGCCCTTAAAAATAAGTTCATTTATGCTGTACCGCTGTGTGTAAAGCATTGTTTCGTCGATGCTTTTCTGAGCAAACTCTCGCACAACGTCAACGTCATCATACACCCTGTCTGCCGAAATAAAATCGGCAATATATATTACTTTTTCGAGCAAAGTCATACCGGCGCGACCCGTTGTATGATAACGCACGGCATCGTAAATCTCTTTGTCAGTTATATTCAGCTTTTCTTTAATATATACCGCTCCACTCATAGCATGCCAGAGTTTTCGGTTGATGCTCTCCAACTCAGACAATTTTACACCTCCGAGCTCAAACATCGTAAAATGTTCTTCGGCGCTTGCCTCTTTTGTTATATCATGAAGCAGACCTGCCAGAAAAGCTTTTTCTTTATCGGCACCGTAGCGCTCAGCAAGCTCAACAGCACTGTCTGCAACGCAGAGCGAATGATGATAGCGATATTCGGAAAGGCGAGTTTTCAGCAGTTCTTTGTACTCTTCAACACTACTCATCTGTAAAGTCCCCTTTCGTCAATATATACACGCACGGCAGGGTCAAGCAGACCGTCGGTGCTTTCATTGTTTTTGATAAGCTCCCTTATCTGAGTGGAGCTGACTTCAAAAGGCTCAAGCGAGGAAATATGCAAACTCTTGCCGTCGAAAATTTCGGGCACACCGTACTTTTTGAGGAGCGAATCATCCTCCTGCCTGTCAGCAGCACAAAGTGTAACCATATCAAGAATTTCTTCGTACCTGTACCATCTTTCAAAGCTCAGAAGCATATCTGAACCGACGATAAAAAACAGCTCGTCGCCGGGATATTGCGCGCGTATCTCTGTGAGTGTATCGATGGTGTAGCTCTTGCCTCCGCGTGCAAGTTCAACCGTACTGATGAGCGCATCGGGAAAAGCGAGCATACACATATTCATCCTGTCTTCACCGCTTGCAAGGTCAGAGCTTAGCTTATGCGGTGGCTCAGCCGTAGGAATAACAAGAAGCCTGTCGAGCGAAAGTTCGTTTACGAAATGCTCGGCAAGCCTTGTATGACCGATATGCGGCGGATTAAACGTGCCGCCGAAAATACCAAGTCTGCTCATTTTTCTTTTGAAGTACGTCTGCTCTTGCGGACGAAATGAACCTTGTAGCCCTGCTTTTTGGCTTCCTTCTTTGTTGCGGGACGTTTTTTGGGCTCACCCTGTTTCTTCTCGCCGTGAAGCTCGGGGCTGTAACGGTAGAGCACGATAACTCCGCCGATTACCTGAATAACATCCGCGCCCGTTGCGGCTGCAAGCTCATCTGCTGCCTGACGGGGCGTAATAGGGCTTGACTCGAGCAAAACCTTAACTTTTATAAGCTCTCTTGCACGCAGCGCATCATCAGTCTGCTTGATAACAGCATCGGACATACCGCCCTTACCGAGCTGAAAAAGCGGCTCGAGTGTATTTGCCTGCGCGCGGAACGCAGCTCTTTCTTTACCTGTCAAAACTTATCAATCCTTAATTATTATTAGCTAAAGCCTCAGCAAGTGCTTTAAGCGCATTGCCTCTGTGGCTGATTTTATCCTTTTCTTCGCTTGTCAGCTCAGCAAAGCTTTTATCCCCCACCATAAACACGGGGTCATAACCGAAACCACCGTCGCCCCTCGGTGCGTAGCCTATCTTACCCTCACAGGTGCCGTTGACAACGATTTCTTTACCGTCGGGATAAGTGCAGCAAACCGTACACATAAAGCGCGCCGTACGTTTTTCTTCGGGAACATCCTTAAGATTTTCAAGAAGCAAAGCAATGTTTGCAGGGTCGTTACCGTGGTCACCGGCATAACGCGCAGAGTAAACACCGGGTGCACCGTCGAGCGCATCGACCATAAGCCCCGAATCATCGCCGATACACGGCATACCGCTCTCTTTGCAACCGCTTTGGCTCTTGAGACGTGCATTCTCTTCAAAAGTGGTACCGGTTTCTTCAACGTCAGTCAGCTCAATGCCTGCCTGCTCGGCAGTAAGCACATCAACGCCGAGCGGCTCCAGAATACGAGCCAGCTCGTTGCGTTTTTTCATATTGTGAGTTGCGATAATATATTTCATTTATTTTTCCTCTTCCGGGTCTTCTGTTACGTCAAACAGACCCTCTGCAAATGCCGCAGGATTAAAGGGCTGAAGGTCATCCATCTGCTCACCTACACCGACAAACTTAACGGGAACGTTAAGGTCGTGTTTGATAGCAAGGACAACACCGCCCCTTGCGGTACCGTCGAGCTTTGTAAGAACTATGCCTGTTATTTCGGCAACATTCTTAAATTCTCTTGCCTGATTAACAGCATTCTGACCTGTTGTGGCATCGAGAACAAGGAGACTCTCACGGTCGGACCAGGGAAGCTCTCGGTCAATAACGCGGTAAATCTTAGCAAGCTCATCCATAAGATTTTTCTTGTTGTGAAGTCTGCCTGCTGTATCGATTATGATGATATCCGCATTTCTTGCCTTACCTGCATTGATTGTATCGAAAACAACAGCAGCAGGGTCGGCACCCTCCTTGTGTTTGACAATATCGACACCTGCTCTGTCGGCCCAGATCTGAAGCTGGTCAATAGCAGCGGCACGGAAGGTATCGGCGGCGCCGAGAATAACCTTCTTGCCCTGAGCCTTATACATAGCAGCCATTTTACCGATTGTTGTGGTTTTGCCGACGCCGTTGACACCGATAACAAGAATGATTGACGGCATTGTAATCATTTCCATCTGCTCGCCGCCATCGAGAAGTTCGGCAACAATCTCCTTGATTGCAGCCCTTACCTGCTTGCCGTTGCGAAGGTTTTCCTTGGCGACTTTGGCACGCAGCCTGTCGATAATCTCCGTTGCCGTTGTAACACCGACATCGCCCATAACAAGAATTTCTTCAAGGTCATCAAACATCTCATCGGTTATTTCGTTAACGCCGTGAAGAACGTTATCGATAGCGCCTGCCATTGACAGTCTTGTCTTCTGAAGGCCTTTACTGATTTTAGAAAAAATACCCATGATTTAACTCCGAGTGAAATTTATTTTATTTGTCCTGAGGAACAACGCTGATACCAAGGTCTGTAAGCTGAACACCGTCGACAGGTGCAGGACACTCTGTCATAGGCTCTGTTGCGTTCTGGACCTTCGGATAAGCAATAACGTCACGAAGGCTGTCACAGCCGAGCATCTGCATAATAAGTCTGTCAAGACCGATACCCATACCACCGTGAGGCGGTGCGCCGAAACGGAAAGCATCAAGCAGATAACCGAACTTCTCGTGTGCCTGTTCTTCCGTAAGACCGAGAAGCGAGAAAATCTGTGCCTGAAGATCGGGGTTAGTGATACGTATTGAGCCTGAAGAAAGCTCAATACCGTTGAGAACAAGGTCGTATGCCTTTGCACGTACCTTTGCCTTGTCTGTTTCAAGGTAAGGAATACACTCATCAAGCGGAGATGTGAAAGGATGGTGCATAGCAACGAACTGACCAAGCTCTTCATCCCAATCAAAGAACGGGAACTCCGTAATCCAGAGGAAGTTGTATTTATCCTTCGGGATTATATCGAGCTTGCGAGCAACCTCACCGCGGAGAAGACCAAGCGTTGAGAGAACGAGTGAATTTTTCTTATCTGCAATGATAAGAACAACGTCGCCTGCCTTTGCATCGGCTTTTGCGAGGATTGCCTGCATTTCTTCTTCGCTCATAAACTTTGCAAAAGAAGAAGCAACCGAGCCATCCTCATTGAGTCTTACCCACGCAAGTCCCTTTGCGCCCGAGCCCTTGACAAACTCCGTGAGTTTATCAATTTCTTTACGGGTGAGAGCTGTAACGGCAGACTTAGCCGTAATACCTCTGACACTGCCGCCTTCTGCAACGGCACCTGAGAAGACGCTGAATCCGCAATCCTTAACTATATCCGTAAGGTCATAAAGCTCCATTGCATAGCGTGTGTCAGGCTTATCGGAGCCATAACGCTCCATTGCATCCTTATAGGTAAGACGAACGATGGGTGTTTCGATTTCTACATTGAGAATTTCTTTGAAAAGTCGCTTGACATAACCCTCACCGATTGCGAGTACGTCATCCATTTCAACGAAAGACATTTCAAGGTCAATCTGTGTGAATTCGGGCTGTCTGTCTGCACGCAGGTCTTCATCGCGGAAGCAGCGTGCGATCTGCATATATCTGTCAAAGCCTGCAACCATTGAGAGCTGTTTGTAAAGCTGAGGTGATTGAGGAAGTGCATAGAAACTTCCCTTATGGATACGGCTGGGAACGATATAGTCACGTGCTCCCTCAGGTGTGGAACGGATGAGGATAGGTGTTTCGATTTCGATAAAGCCGTTCTCATCAAAATAGTCACGCGTTACCTTTGCAATCTTGTGACGAAGAATAATGTTTGACTGAAGGTCGGGACGGCGAAGGTCAAGATAACGGTGCTTAAGACGTGTAAGCTCTGAAGTCTGGCAGCCTGCAACAATATCAAAAGGAGGAGTCTCACTCTTATTGAGAACGCGGAGGTCTGTGACCTCGATTTCAATTTCGCCTGTGGGAATTTCCATATTCTTTGAAGAACGCTCACGTACAATACCCTTTGCCATAAGAACAAATTCACTTCTTGCAGTGAATGCCTTCTCAAAAATCTCTCTGTCGGTGTTATCGTCAAACGCGAGCTGAACAATGCCTGTACGGTCACGCAGGTCGATGAAGATAAGGGCACCAAGGTCACGCTGACGCTGTACCCATCCTGCTACAACAACCTCTTTTCCTGCGTCTGTTGCGCGAAGCTCACCGCAATAGTTGGTTCTTTTAAGTCCTGTCATAAAATCCATTGTATTTAACTCCTTTGAGTGAAAATCAGAATAAATCGTTGAGATTGACGCAGCTTACATCGAGACCGCTGCCTGCATCCGCAATCGCACCGACCGCCTTTTGAATAAGGTAGCTCTGGTATCTGTCTTCAAAACCTTCGAGCTCCATTTCAACGTTTTCGCCGCCGTCCATATCCTTGAGGATAACTTTACCGGATTCAATTTCGCTGTCACCGATGACGACCGTGTTGCGCACGCCGAGCTTGTTTGCAAACTTCATCTGTGCCTTGACCGAACGACCTGCCACGTCATACTGAATGCTTATGCCTTCTTCACGAAGAGATGCGGCAAGTTTTGCGGCAACAACGTTTGCTGCATCACCCATTGATGCAATATAGAGGTCCGGGCGATCTTCCTCGGGAAGAGGCGTGTTCTGTGCCTGTATGAGAAGCATCAGGCGCTCAATACCCAAAGCAAATCCGAGAGAGGGAGTTTTGGTTCCGCCGAGTTCTTCTGCAAGTCCGTCATAGCGTCCGCCGCCGCACACAGTACCTTGTGCACCGATTTGTGTTGAAACAAACTCAAACACCGTACGTGTGTAATAATCAAGGCCGCGCACGATAGTGGGATTGACAACATAGGGAATATTCATAGCATCGAGATGCTTTTTGACTGTTTCAAAATGAGCTGAACAATCATCACAAATATAGTCAAGCACCTTTGGTGCATCCTTGGCGATTGCTCCGCATTCGGGACTCTTGCAGTCAAGAATACGCATCGGATTTCTGCCGAGTCTGTCCAGACAGGTGCCACACAGCGCTGCTTTATGAGCTTCAAAATAATCGTGAAGTGCGGCATGATAATTCTTACGGCACTCAGGGCATCCGATTGAGTTGATTTCAAGCTGAAGTCCGTCAATACCGAGGAATGAAAAAATACTGTGTCCGAGAGCGATAATTTCAGCATCCGCTGCGGGAGCGGCAGTGCCGAGGCACTCAACACCGAACTGGTGAAACTCACGGAGTCTGCCTGCCTGAGGCTTCTCGTAGCGGTAGCAGGAGGTAAGATAGCTCACCTTCTGAGGCAGCGGCTCATTGAAAAGACCGTGTTCAAGAAATGCGCGCATTGCACCTGCCGTACCTTCGGGGCGCAAAGTAATGGAACGGCCACCCTTATCGTCGAAAGTATACATTTCTTTCTGAACAACGTCGGTCGTATCACCTACACCGCGGCTGAAAAGCTCAGTGTGTTCGAAAACGGGAGTACGAATTTCTTTGTATCCGAATTTTGATGCAATATCGAGCATTGACTGCTCAACATAACGGGTTTTGTAGCTGTCGGCAGGCAATAAATCCTGTGTGCCTTTGATAGCTTTGGTTACTAATGCCATTTTGCAGTATCCTTTCGCAAGTGAATAAAATATGACTGCAGGGCGGACAAAACACTCTGTCCGCCCTGATAATTATTTCTTTGGGTTAACAATGTCGCGCCAATCAAGGTCACCGCGCTCGAGACTGTGTATAATTGCCTCGGCGGTTGCGATATTGGTTGCAACGGGAATATTGTGCACGTCGCAGAGTCTGAGAAGAGTCGCTTCGTTCGGCTCGCCCGGTTTGGGATTTAGCGGGTCACGGAAAAGAAGAAGCAGGTCAATCTCATTGCAGGCTATACGTGCAGAAATCTGCTGATCTCCACCCTGAGAGCCTCCGAGGAAGCACTGAATCTTGAGACCTGTTGCTTCGGCGACAAGCTTTCCTGTGGTGCCGGTTGCACATAAAGTGTGTCTGCTGAGTATACCGCAGTATGCAATACAAAACTGCGCCATAAGCTCTTTTTTGGCGTCGTGTGCAATTAAAGCTATGTTCATATATCTTTTCCTTTCCGAGAAGTTTTTTGAGTCCCCTCTATCCGCTAACATATTTTAACAAATAATAAGTCTCAAGTCAATAAATTTATTTATTATTAGTCTAATTTAAGCGGCACACGCTTTCCGTCAAGCCTGTCTGCAATACGTGCAAACGCTTTTGCCGCGCTGCTCTTCTGAGGCAGAGGCTTTCCGCGGCTCATATTGAACGCAATCGCGCTGTCCTGCTCCACTATGCCGAGCAGACGGAGCCGTGTTGAATCAATCACATCATCAATATTGAGCAACCTGCGTTTGAGAGTAGCTTTGACATCGAAACGGTTGATTATGAGCCTACTATGAGGAATGCCCATTGCTGCAAGATTATCCGCCGCAATTGCACCGTTGCGCACGCACACTTCATCGGGAGTTGCAACGATTATTGCGGAATTTGCCGCAGCAGCCGACAGCTTAAAGCCCATACCGACACCTGCCGGCGAATCAAATATCATATAGTCGAAACGGTCTTCATACTCCGAAGCCAGCTTCCGCATCGCCTCTGCAGTATATTCATATTCAAAATCCTTCGGTGCACAAAGGAGTGTAGGACCGTATGCAGTGGGGGTAAGAGCACTTTCTGCAGAACATCTGCCGGTGATAACATCACCCCAGTTAAATAACATCGATTCACTTGCCCCGAGGATTATATCAAGACTACGCAAACCTATATCACAGTCGATAACAAGAACACTGTGACCCGCCTTCTGAAGAGCACAGGAAAGTCCGGCCGAAACAGAAGACTTACCTACACCGCCCTTGCCGGAGGCAACAACAATTTTTTTTGCCATAGTGCCGCTCCTTCGTAAAACTAAAAATCAGTCGATATCCTCAAGTGAGAGCAGACGAATGCCGTTATCCGTAAGAATTTCCGCAGCGGCATCATTATCGGTGACGCGGAATATCATATAAGCAACATCCTGCTTTCTTGCAGTGAACGAGTATGTGTAATCAATGTTAACACCTCTGTCATTGAGAAGGTGAAGCACCTTATTGAGTCCGCCCGGAGTATCGGGAATTTCAACGGCAATTACCGAAGTAATTGAGAAAATATAGCCTTCATCCTTGAGAACACAAGCGGTTTTGTAAGAATCGTCCGTGATGATTCTTACGATTCCGAAATCTTCCGTTTCGGCAAGTGAGAGGGCACGCATATCGATGCCGTGCTTTGAAAGAACATCGGTGAACTTTGCCAGCTGACCCGGCTTGTTTTCGACGAATGCGGAAATCTGCTTTACTGCCATTACTTTTGTCCTCCTTACGATTAGTAGAGATTTCGGTTGTCTATGATACGGACAGCCTTGCCCTCGCTTCGCGCGATTGACTTGGGTGCGACAAGACGAACCTTTGCGTAAATACCCAGCATATTTTTGAGAGCTTCAACAAGCTCCTTCTCTCTTGAAGATATTTCGCCGAGTGAGTCGGAGAACATCTCGGGAGTCATTTCAACATTGACTTCGAGAATATCACTGTGATGTTCGCGGCTGACAATAATCTGATAGTTTGCGGGATAACCCTTGTTGAGAAGAACCGTTTCAATCTGTGACGGGAACACGTTTACACCCTTTACGATAAGCATATCATCGCTTCTGCCCATAGGCTTGCTCATCCTCAAGAAAGTTCTGCCGCATTCGCAAGGCTGAGCATTGAGAACGCATATATCCTTTGTACGATAGCGGAGCATCGGGAAACCTTTTTTTGTGATACAAGAGAAGACAAGCTCACCCTTTTCACCGTAGGGAAGCACTTCACCCGTTTTAGGATTGATAATCTCCGCAATAAAGTGGTCTTCGTTAATATGCATGCCGTGCTGTTCAAGGCATTCATAAGCTACACCGGGACCTGTAATTTCGGTAAGGCCGTAAATATCGAGAGCCTTTATGCCGAGCGAGTTTTCGATGTCACGACGCATTTCTTCCGTCCACGCCTCGGCACCGAAGATACCTGCCTTGAGCTTTATCTGGCTTTTAAGACCCTGTTCTGAAATAGCTTCGCCGAGGTAACAGGCGTAAGAAGGTGTACAGCAGAGAATAGTTGCGCCAAGGTCACACATAAACTGAAGCTGTCTGTCCGTGTTGCCTGAAGACATCGGAAGAGTAAGGCAACCCACCTTGTGCGAGCCGCCGTTGAGGCCAAAGCCACCGGTAAAGAGGCCATAGCCATATGCAACCTGAACAACGTCATTCTTTGTTGCGCCTGCGGCAACAAGGGCACGCGCACAGCAATCCTCCCAAAGATCAATGTCGCTCTGTGTGTAGAATGCGACAACACGTTTGCCGGTTGTGCCGCTTGTCGAATGAATACGCACACACTCCTCAAGGGGTGCACCGAGAAGACCGTACGGATACGCTTCTCTTAAATCGTCCTTAGTGAGAAAGGGAAGAAGATGAAGGTCGTCGACACTTTTAATATCGCCGGGTTCAACACCCTTGTCCTGCATAAGTTTTTTGTAGTAAGGTACATTTTCATAAACGTGCTTTACCTGAGCAACAAGTCTTTCAGACTGCAATGCCCTGATTTGTTCACGTGAGGCACACTCCACCTCAGGCTGATGATAAAGATTTTTCACTTTGTCTCTTCCCTTCGCTGCGAATAATTTTATTTATATATACTAACAAAAAAGACAGTAAAAGTAAATAGTTAACACGCAAAATGTGTATTTTCCGCATTTACTTGAATGCGGCACCGCCGCAATAGGAATCGCAACGGTGCCGCCAAGTGTATGTAAAGCTATACGCTTTACATAATATTTGATTTTCAATCAGTTCAAAAGGTAGCAAAAACCGCGCAGATACGTGTTTTCACACTAACTTTGGTAAAGTACGTAAAGCAAGAGTGCTTTACTTATTTTAGTTTATTCTTCGGGACATTTCCAATCAAAAATAAGTTCAGACTTTTCAAACGGAATGCGTGAATAATTATCATACAGCTCCTCACCGTTTTTATAATTCATAATAACGTTTGTGAGCATCTCTACATCCTCAATCTGATGAAAGTGTGTGCCGTTGCGGTAATACCACTTGAGATTTTCAGGCACACCGAGGAATTTATACACCTCTTTTGCCGCCATTGTTGTCTGCCACGAGCCAACGGGATTGCCCCATATATCGCTTGCCGCTTCGGAAACGAAGAGCACGCGCGGAGCAACCATAGCCTTGAGAAAATGGCAATCAAAAGGCAGGTTATCCACACGGTCGGCATATTCACCCATCTCGGGTCCCATCCAGAAATCAAACGCGCGCCATAAATCGGCAAGTGACTCACTGCGTTTTTCCTCACCGTTTTCGGCAACAGCCTTAATATTGATACGATAGCACGAGCAAGAGCCTGCGCAGGTTTCATTGGGGTTTACAATCGCGGCACGCTCATCAAGCACTCCTGCAAGTGCAGCTGTTTTACCGCCGCGTGAATGACCGGTAAACGCAATACAATCCATATCGGCATAGCCGAGCATTTCAAGCGCATCGACACAGCGAGAATAACCCCACGCCCATGCTCCGAGAGCACCAAAGGTACATTCAGGATAAGCTTCATACAGCGGTCCGTGTCCCCTGCCTTCAAACTGAACATCATTTGCAAGTTCAACACGGTTGAAGAGAACCAGCATTATTTTTTTATCGGTAAAGGTTGAGATAAACTCCTTATCAAACGGATAGCCGAAGCACAGATCACCATCGATTACGGCAGGTCTTCTTTCGTCGACACATCCACCTTTAATATACATAGTAAAGCTTACGGGATGTGCTCTTGTACCCGATGTCACACGGTAAGTTTCGTTTGTGCCGCCCCATCCGCTGAGCTTTTCGATTTCAACAAACTCGGGTTCAGGAGGCATTGTACCGTACTGAAGTTCAACAACGCTTTTATACATTTCCCGGCGACGTCGGAACCAATCCTCACGTGTTTTCACCCTACTGCCGTCCTCAAAAATGAACGGATCGGGAAGCTTACCAGACACCTCATATCCGGTGATTTTTATGGTATCTTCCGTAACATAGCTGCGCATAATTTATCCCCCTTAAAGAGTTTTGGGAACATCTTTGATTTTTGTTCCGGAAAAACATATTTTATGCTGATACTTTTTACTCTCACTGATTCATATAATACTACATACGTCGGAAAATAAAAAGCTTTTTTCATAAAAAATCATATCGGGAACGGTGATTTTATGGCTTCTTTTATTCTCAGGCTGCAGAATATATGTTGGAATCCACTTACTCTTCTTGCATTTACAGGTACAGGGTTTTATTTTACGCTTAAAAGCGGTTTCTTTCAATTCAGACACCCTGTACTTATCTTCCGCAAGACATTCGGTAACCTGAAGAAAAACCGAAACAAAGATGGTATTTCGCCCCTTGCAGCGCTTTCCTCCGCACTCGCGGCCTGTATGGGCACAGGCAATATTATAGGTGTTGCCGCAGCGCTGAATTCAGGCGGTCCCGGAGCCGTTTTCTGGATGGTTGTATCCGCCTTGCTGGGTGAAATGACCTGCTGTGCCGAAAACGTGCTCGGCATAGAATACCGCACTAAAAACAGCAGAAACGAATGGATAGGCGGCTCAATGGCATACATAGAGAAAGCTTTTTCAGGCCGCTGGGTTGCCTGTGTTTTTTCTGTGTTTTGCTTTGCCGCCTCACTTGGTATGGGAAATATGACACAGAGCAATGCGATTGCCGGGGTTGTATGCAGCAGCAAAAGCATTTCACCGCTTGCCGTGGGAATTGCCGTAGCATCAATATCCGGTATGATTATCATAGGCGGAATAAGGCGCATAGCATCTTTCACAGAAAAGCTTATACCTGCCGTATCATTTATTTTTATTGCGGCTCTTACGGCAACCATAATTAAAAATTACGTTAACATCCTCCCCTGTCTGAAAGAAATTATATTCTCGGCCTTCGGTATTAATCAGATTGTCGGTGGAGGAATCGGTTACGGAATAAGCAAAGCTATGCGTACAGGTGTTGCAAGAGGCGTTTTTTCAAACGAGGCAGGACTTGGCTCATCGCCTATCGTACACTCTGCATCGGGTGAGAAAATCAGCGCCGTGCAAGGAATGTGGGGCATTGCAGAGGTATTTATCGACACGGTGCTCACCTGCACGCTGACTGCACTTGCGCTGATGACAAGCGGAGCCTACACACCCGGGAACAGACTTGCAGAAATCGAAATGAACACAGCCGCTTTCTCCGGGTTGTTTGGTCGCTACGCAGAGGGATTTGTCGGAATTTCGCTTTGTATATTCGCATTTGCAACAATTATCGGTTGGGAATATTACGGCGAAAAAGCCGCAGAATACGCACTGGGCAACAGAGCGGTTACTGCATATCGCTGCTTATATCTGTGCTGTACCGTAATCGGTGCTGTAACCAAGCTCGAAACCGTATGGGCGCTATCGGATGTTTTCAACGTTCTTATGGCTGTGCCTAATCTTACAGCGCTGATGATACTCAGAAAAAAAGCAGTACAGCCGCTGAGGACTGTACTGCCTGAAAAAGTTGTTGATTAAACGTTACTCTTGCCGTGCTTCTTTACGGTAATTGCTTTCATAACAAGAAGGAAGCCGATTATAACAGCAACACCGACAGGGAGCACAATATACCACTCGGGAAGGAAGCCAGAAACAACATACATTACAAACGAGATAACCGCAACGGAAATCGCATAAGGAAGCTGAGTCGAAACATGGTTAAGGTGGTTACACTGACCGCCTGCCGACGACATAATCGTTGTGTCGGAAATCGGTGAGCAGTGGTCGCCGCAGACAGAACCTGCAAGGCAAGCTGACATAGCAACTATCTGAAGAGGATCTGTGGGTTCGAAAATGATTGTAACAATCGGGATAAGAATACCGAACGTACCCCAAGAGGTACCTGTTGCAAACGAGATGAAGCAAGCAACAAGGAAGATAATTGCGGGCAGGAAGTTTGCGAGAGCACCTGCGCCACCCATTATATCGTTTACAAATGCCTGAGCGCCGAGAACGCCTGTCATATTCTTTAGTGATGTTGCGAATGTAAGAATGAGGTTTGCGGGAACCATTGCGATAAAGCCCTTGGGGATACACTCCATAGCTTCTTTGATCGTAACAACCTTACGAAGAGCAAGATAACCGATTGTAAGAACAAGAGCGATAATACTGCCCCAGGGAAGACCTACTGTTGCATCTGTGTTACCGAAAGCATCGATAAAGCCTAATCCGTCAAATATGCCGCCAACGTAAAGAAGAGCGAATACGCATATTACGATAAGTATAAGCACAGGAAGAACGATATCAATAACCTTACCCTTGGGGTTGTAAGAATCTTCAACAGCCTCTGCCTTCTCACCGCTTGTGTAGAGGTCACCGTTCTTCTTTGCATTTACTTCGTGAATTCTCATCGGGCCGTAATCAAACTTCATAAGTGTGATTGCAACGACGAAAACAAGAGTAAGAAGCGAGTAGAAATTGAAAGGAATAGCTTTCATAAAGAGAGAAAGACCTTCGCCTTCCTCTGCATAGGAAGCAACCGCCGCTGCCCACGAAGAGATGGGAGCAATCATACAAATGGGAGCTGCCGTAGCATCAATAAGGTAAGACAGCTTTGCTCTTGAAACTCTGTGGCTGTCGGTTACAGGGCGCATAACAGAGCCAACCGTAAGGCAATTGAAATAGTCATCAATAAAAATAAGCACACCGAGAACAAAGGTAGAAAGCATAGCGCCTGTACGGCTCTTGATATGCTTCTCCGCCCATCTGCCGAACGCAGCGGAAGCACCTGACTTGTTGATGAGAGCAACAAGTATACCGAGCACTACGAGGAATACGAAGATACCTGCCGTACCGGAAACAGCGGAAATAAGGCCATCGTTCGTGAGGACATCCATTGTACCGGTAAAGCTGAAATCAGCACCGAGGATAGCGCCTGCAATAATACCTACAAACAGTGAACTGTAAACCTCTTTTGTGATTAGCGCAAGACCAATAGCAATAACGGGCGGAACAAGTGCCCACCACGAAGCTCTTACCTGACCTTCGCCGCCGCAAGTATCACAAACCGCCTTTGTAACTGTGCCTTCGCCGCCACAGTTTTCGCAGGTAACATCATCGAGTAAACCGTCACCATCACAAGTCTGACAGCTTTTTGCGTCTTCTTCTGTTTTGTCCGCACAGTCTCCGCAAAGGAATTTTGCAAACACACCTTCAGCACCGCAATGGCTGCAATCAATACCCGATTCAGCATCTGCAACCCAGCCATTACCTCCGCAATCAACACACGGTGCTTTTGCCAGTGCGCCGTCTGAAACGAAAGCAAAAGCAAGCAAACCGACTATTGCCACAGCGACAATAGCCAAAATGATCTTTCTTGACTTTGACATTATGGTCACCCCTAAAAAGTTAATAACAAAAAATGACACGGCGAGTACAAAATACCAACCGTGTCATTTGATGACATTAATGATATATGATAGCACTCCACAAGTTTTGTGACAGTACGCAGGATATTCTCCTGACGTCCCAACAAAAAGAGTCTGAAACGGGAACACCCTTTTTGTTTCGGCAGCTTACCCTTCCGCCCTGCATAAACCCGATAATACAGCAGGACTACTTATGAAAGCTGCAACCTCTATCCGTATTATTTTTTATAATCCGAATATATCACACTCAAACTGCGGTGTCAACCAAAACGTCGACAAACTTCGTCAAGAAAAGGTAAATTAACAGCCGATTACGAAAGTGTGCGTACCACCCGCAAGCTCGTGCACACCGTCCGGCAGACAAGCTGTTGCGGTGCTTTGCTCCGGGACTGCGAAGGTATAAGTTACCTTTCCTCCCTCACGTTTCCATTCACTCGCAACATAACCCATACGTGTATCTACGCTTGCCTTGACCCAATCAAGACGACTGTCGGTAACAGGCTTGAAGATAATATGCTTATATGCGGGATTATTCTCATCAATGTTGATACCTGCCATATCGCCGTACATCCAATCGGCAACGGCACCGTAAGCATAGTGGTTGAACGAGTTCATATCCGTGCTCCACATTGAGCCATCCTCTCTAAGGCTATCCCAATGCTCCCAGATTGTTGTAGCACCCATTTTCACAGAGAAGAGCCATGACGGATACTCCTCACGAAGAATAAGACTGTATGCTGTTTCGGCATAACCGTTATCGGTAAGCGCGTGAAGCAAATAAGGTGTGCCGACAAAGCCTGTTTTGAGGTGACCGCATTCAAGCACAAGCTCATTGAGCTGTGCAGCTGTTTCGGCAATGTTATCGCTGATTCCGAAATGTACCGCAAGCGTACAGGCAGTCTGTGTAGCATACTCGGGCTTGATTCTGCCATCATCCATAAATTCACGTCTGAAAGCAAGGATTGAGGCCTCACGCTTTGTCTCCTGCTCTGTCGTATCCTCACCGCAAAGCTTCATAGCCTTGATAAGAATACTGCTTGAATAGATATAGTAAGATGTTGCGATAAGATCTTTATTTGTACCTATATCACACTTACCTACGTCACTTGCATCGAGGTTGAGCCAATCACCGAAATGCCAACTCTTGCACCAGATACCGTCACGGCTTTGCATCTCTATATACTCGATATAATCTTTCATTGAGTGAAGAGATTTTTCGATAAGCTCCTTATTGCCGTATGAAAGATAAATCTGCCA
The DNA here is from genome assembly GCA_045536955.1 of Acutalibacteraceae bacterium. Classification (GTDB taxonomy): domain Bacteria; phylum Bacillota; class Clostridia; order Oscillospirales; family Acutalibacteraceae; genus UBA8612. Next base: position 47,584 of record JAZSOM010000048.1, on the reverse strand, counting down.
CGGACAAACTGTTGCGGCATCTGCCCAGGCTGCAGACGAATTCTCATCACAGTCAAAAATATCAGGAATAACGTGAGGAATTGTACCCCACGGACGCTGGTCTGCGCGAAGGTCGGCAAGCCACTTGAGGAAAAAACGTTCAACGTCATAGTTGTATGCGGCAGCTTTTATAAACACCTGTGCATCGCCTGTCCAGCCCAGACGCTCATCACGCTGAGGACAATCCGTCGGAACATCAAGATAGTTACCCTTCTGTCCCCATATAATATTTGAATAAAGCTTGTTCAGGCGGCTGTCAGAGCACTCAAAGTGACCCGTACGCTTCATATCCGAATGAACAACAATTGCCGTAAAGTTCTCTTTCTTTATTTCATCACTCCAACCCGTGAGTCTGATATAACGGAAGCCGAAGAAAGTATGGTCCGGCTTGTGTATATGCTCCTCGCCGTCGCAGACAAACTCTGCCTTAGCAAGCGCCGCACGAAGATTGTCGCGGTAGAAGTTACCCTCGGCATCAAGCACCTCCGCGTGCTCTATCACAACAGTTTCGCCCTTGTTGCCTTTAACTATAAACTCGACATAGCCTGTCATATTCTGACCGAAATCTATAACGGTTTCACCTTTGGGAGTGATAATTATTTCTTTCGCTTCAAGCCTTTCCTGCTCGATGATTTTTTCACCGTCACGGTCAATAAGAACATTCATTCCTTTCGGAAAAATGACAGCATCCATCGGTTTGGGATCAACGTAAAGAGGATCATATTTATATCCGTTGTAAAGGTCGGAATAAATGTTTTTGCCAAACTCTGTAACCCAGGTATCATCGGTAACGATAACTTCTTCTGTGCCGTCTGCATACTTGATTGTAAGTGCGCAGATAAGTGCCGTTTCGCGCACACCGAGGAAGTATTCGGCGCATCTTTCGTTGCCGGTAAAATATCTGCCCTTCCAACCGGGACCTACACCGACGCAAAGTGTATTTTCGTCTGAAAGCATATCGGTTATATCATAAGTTTCAACCTGAAGGCGTTTGCGGTAAGCAGTCCATCCGGGAGTCATAACCTGGTCACCGATTTTTTTACCGTTGATACGCGCAACGTATGTACCCAATGACGTAATTTCAAGGCTTGCTTTTGCAACCTGTTTTGCTGCAGCAAAACACTTTGTGTAGCAGATTTCGCACTCCTTCGAAAGTTTCGGGCTCTTAATCCAATTGGCGCTGAGTATGTTTTTCATAAGGAAATTCCTCCTTTATTTATTCGTATTCGGCAAGCTTCAGCTGGATATTTTCCCAGTCTTCATAAAGCTGTTCAAGGCTTGTGTTAAGCTCCTCAAGTTTTGCGGTAAGAGCTATTATTTTTTCGTAATCCGCAGCGATTTCCGGGGTTTCGATTTCCGCCTGCGTTTCACTTATTTGTTTTTCGGTATTTTCTATGTTTTCTTCGCAACGCTTAAAAGCTGTGTTAAGCTTACGTTTTTCGCTTTCGCGCTCTTTGCGGAGCTTGTAGTTATCTGTTTTTGGTGCTGTTTTTTCTTTTTCAACCCTGACATCCTGTCTGAGTGTTTCAAGGCGTGCAAGATACTCATCGTAATCATTGCCGAATTCCTCGATTTTCTCCTTGCCGAGACGCAGTATGCGGGTTGAAAGCTTGTTTATGAAATATCGGTCGTGAGAAACAATAAGCATCGTGCCGTCGTAACCGAGAAGCGCATCCTCAAGCGCTTCACGCGAAGTTATGTCGAGGTGATTCGTCGGCTCGTCAAGTAAAAGCAGGTTGTAGCCGCCGAGCATCAGCTTCAGCAGAGCCACTCTCGCTTTCTCGCCACCGCTGAGGTCACCGACGCGGCTGAATACCGCATCACCTCTAAAAAGGAAAGCGGCAAGCGCATTTCTAACCTCAGTCTGTGAAAGCCTGCGATATTTATCCCACACTTCATCAAGCACTGTCTTCTCATCATTGAGTCCGCTCAAGGTCTGGTCAAAATAACCGACGCGAACGTTTTCGCCGAATTTACGCACACCTGCCTGCGGTATATACTCACCCATTACAACACGAAGGAAAGTTGTTTTGCCACAGCCGTTTGCACCGAGCAAGAACGCACGTTCACCTTTTTTGAGAAGCAGATCGGCATTTCTGAACAGCGGCTCACCGCCGAAGCCCTTAGTTAGCCCCTGACATATCAGAACGTCATTGCCGGTTTCAACAAGGGTTTTGAACTCGAACCTGAGCGTTGCTTCATCCGCCTCCGGTTTTTCAAGGCCATCCATAAGCCTGTCAATGGATTTCTGCTTATGCTCTGCCGTGCGTATATTGCGTTCTCTGTTCCATCTTCGTTGCTGTTCAATCATTTTTTCAATACGGTGAACCTCATTCATCGTATTGTCATAATGTCGCTGTGCAATCTCTTTGTCTTTTTCCTTCTGCTTTATAAACTCAGAGTACCCGCCCTTGTAAATCCGCATCTTTCGGTGCTCAATTTCCATCGTACGGGTTGTGACGCGATCGAGAAAATAACGGTCATGAGAAATAATGAGAGCTGCACCCTTATAATCAGCAAGAAATGATTCAAGCCATTCCACACTGTCAATATCCAAATGGTTTGTAGGCTCATCAAGCAAAAGCAAATCCGGCGCGGAAAGCAGAAGCTTTCCGAGGCTGAGCTTTGAGCGCTGACCGCCGCTGAGTTTATCACAAGTCAGAGTGTGCGCATCTGCTGAGAAACCGAGGCCGATAAGAGTTGAGCGCGCCCTGCTGCGGCAGGTAAGCCCGCCTTCGCGTTCAAACTCTTCGGTCAGGCGAAGCTGCTCATCAATAAGCGCATCAATGTCGCCTCCGTTATCAATCATAACGTTTAGCTGTTCAAGACGCTTTTCGATCTCGATAAGCGAATCAAACACCGTCATTATCTCATCATATATAGTCTTATGGGAATTGCGGCAGGCGTGCTGCTCCATATAGCCGACAACAGTGTTTCTGCCCGGATGAATTTCGCCCGATACGGGCTTTTCAATGCCGAGCACAAGACGGAACAATGTTGTTTTACCTGTTCCGTTTGCACCGATGATTCCCACTCTTTCGCCTGCGTTTATTTCGAACGAAACGCCGTCAAAAAGTGTTCTGTCACCAAAGCCCATATTCAGATTTTGTGCGGATAAAACTGCCATTTATATTCTCCGAAAATCGTATTTATACTCTGCTCTCAAGAATAGTTACGTTGCCGTTGACAACGTAATCACCTGCAGCTGCAGGAACAAAAACGCCCTCACCCTTGGCAATATCAAAGCTGATTTCACCGCAGGTGATTGAGCCGTTACCGTCGAGCGCCATAATATGAACAAAAGAGTTTTCGTCTGCCGTACCGACATAAGTGCCGCCGATTTCAACCTTGTTTACGCTGAAAAGTTCAAAGCTGACAAGTTCTGTTCTGACAGCACCGTCAAGCTGTTCAACTTTTGTGAGAGTCGGAATTGACGGGCAGGGAGGCTCGCACTTTGTAACGTCGAGAGTTTCCTTGATGTGAAGCGGTCTGGGGCCGTTACATTTCGCATCAAAGCGATTGTAATCGTATGCACGGAATGTGACGTTTGAATTCTGCTGAACTTCTGCAAGAAGTATACCCTTGCAGATTGCGTGAAGTGTGCCTGCCTCAATCAGGAAGAAATCGCCCTTTTTGACTTCAACGTAGTTAACTACGTCGTCGATTCTGTTTTCTTCGATCGCCTTGGCAAAATCTTCGGTAGAAATCTTGTTTTTGAAGCCGTATATGATGCGTGCACCCGGTTCGCAGTCCATTATGTACCAGCATTCAGTCTTACCGTAGCCGCCGTTATATGCTGCGGCATACTCGTCATCCGGATGAACCTGAACCGAGAGATCATCCGCCGCATCTATGAATTTAATAAGAATCGGAAAATACTCAAAGTTACGTGCATTCCTGCCGAGAATCTCTTTACCGGATTCTTCAATAACCTGAGTAAGTGTTTTACCTTTGTATTCGCCGTCGGCAACCGTGCTCTCAAAATTCTCGAAGCAGGAAAGCATCCAGGCCTCCGCGCAGTTTTCGAGGTCCGTCTTGATGCCGTAGTTTTCAATAAGCTTTCTGCCGCCCCAGATTGTCCTTACAGAAAAGGGGCTGAGCTTTGTCATATACATAATAAATTCCTCCGTAGGTATATTTTTGTGCATATCCGTCCATCCTTTCATCATATAGTTTAACGAAACGGAGGACGGAAAATGACGATAACGCAATTGATTACAAAGAAGAAATGCCGCAACGAGGATGATGAGCAGCTTATCAGTGAAATCCACCGACTCAGTGACGCATTGACCCTCGCTTATGAAAGATTCGAGCTGCAGTGTGACAGTGACCTTGTTGAAGCGACGATATATGAGATTGAATCGCTCAAGGCAAGATACCGTTATCTGCTTGCAATTGCCAGAGAAAGAAACCTGAAATCAACCGAAACGAGGTTGCAGGACTATGGGAGCTAACACCGTACCCATCATCTATGCCGTAATCTGCATACTTACGCTTACAGCTGTAATGCTCAGGCAAAAATGCCTCATCAGAGGCATTTTTTCAACTGCCGCTCAAGGGATTGTTGCATTGTATGCCGTAAAGCTGTTAGGACTTGTCACAGGAATACATCTTGCCGTTAACTGGTACACTCTCGGTACGGCTGCCGTGCTAGGCTCACCTGGAGTTGCACTGATACTTGCGATACAGACGGTTTTTAATACATAACCGCAAAAGAGAGCTTTTCGCCCGCCTTGACGTCGAGCATAAATAAGCCGTCGACAGCCGCATAATCCTTGCCGCCGCAGGAAACTGCTGCGGCATTTTCAATTTCAACGCCTATGCGTTTATCATCGGCACAAACAAGCTCAAACGATTTTACTTTGCCGCACTCAAATTCGGCAGAAACCTCAACATTGCCTCTTGCCTTAAGACCGTTGAAGCTGCCGGAAAGAAGTTTGCTTGTTGCAGGCAGAAGTGAGATAAAGCCTTCGTGGCTCTGAACAAGCATTTCGCCAATACCTGCCGCACCGCCGAAGTTACCGTCAATCTGGAAAGGCGGATGCGTATCGTAAAGATTGGGTAGAGTTGAACGCGTAAAGAGAAGCCTGATATTATCATAAGTTGCCTCACCGTCGCGAAGACGCGCAAAGAGGTTGATAAGCCACGCTCTGCTCCAACCGGTATGACCGCCGCCGTTGGCAAGTCTGCGGTCAATAGTAACTCTGATTGCCTTGTATAAATCAGGTGTTGCTCTTGTGATGAGGTCGGCAGGATAAATACCGAAAGCGTGAGAAATATGGCGATGACCCGGCTCTGCCTCTTCATAATCCTCAAGCCATTCCATAAGCTGACCGTGCTTACCGACCTGAATGGGCGGCATCTTACCGAGTGCCTCCGCCGCCTTTGCGGCTGTTTCGCCGTCAATGCCGAGCAGATTTTCCGTTTCAACATAAAATTTAAGAAGTCCGCTGACAATTTCAACGTCCATAGTCGGAGACATACACATACAAACAGGTTTGCCGTCCGCACCGATATAGTCGTTTTCGGGGGAAGCAGAGGGGCCGGTGAGAAGTCTGCCTTTTTCATCCTCAACCATATAATCGAGGAAGAACTCCACGCAAGCCTTGATATATTCATAAGCCGTGTCCCTGAGATATGAGGTATCCTGAGTGTAGAGGTAATGCTCCCACATATGGAAAGCAAGCCAAGCGCCACCCATAGGCCAAAGACCCCACACGCCGTCCGCCGGGCCGTTGAAGCCGTAAATATCGCTCAGGTGATGTGTGACCGTACCCTTGCATCCGTAATAATCCGCAGCCGCCTTTCTGCCGCCGATAAGGAGATTGGTGTTCATATAATCAAACAAAGCCGTGGTACATTCGGAGATGTTTGCCTGCTCTGCCTGCCAATAATTCATCTGAAGGTTGATGTTCGTATGATAATCCGCATTCCACGGGTTCTGCATACGCTCGCCCCACACGCCCTGGAGGTTTGCGGGAAGTGTACCCGGACGGCTTGAACTGACAAGAAGATACTTGCCAAACTGCCAATAAAGCGACATAAGGCTGAAATCGGTTGCTTTCTTGTCTTTCTTGAGCCGCTCAAGCCTTGCACTGACAGGCATTGACTCCAGCTTCTCATCACCCGCGAAGCTGATATCGGAGCGTGTCATAATTGCAGAAAAGCTTTCAATGTGAGCTTTTTTGAGCTCATCGTAACCAGGGGCGCAAGCAAGCTTTGTATTACACAGGTCAATGTAATTATCCGCGATATTATCCGTAACGATGCTGATATAAATCACAGCCTCATTTGCGGATTCAATACGGAGTTTGCCGTCATCCGATGTAAGCACACCGTCCGTCACAACCTTTGTGCCGACGGCAAAGCCGTGCGTACCGTTCGCCGTACCGCACACCACTGTCAACGTATTATTCTCCGTCATATAGCTTTTTACGAGATCACGTTCAAACCTGAGAGTGAATGAAGAAGGAGAAGAAAAGCTGAATTTTGCGGCAATGAGCTTCTCCTCATAGGAAGCAAAGCATTCCTCCACTGTCTCAACGTCTTTTTTGCTGTATTTTACGGTTGCGATACCGTTATTGAGACACAGATCACGGCTGTAATTCTTCGCCTTGGTTTTATTGTCAAAGTCTATATATACTCTGCCTGCAACCTCATAAGAAGCAATAAAATTGAAATCATTTTCAAGATTATCCTCAGCCCATTTTGCAGCTTCAAAATTCTTGCCTGCAAGGAAGAGAGAACGAATATGTTCAATCTTGTCCTTAAAATTGCCCGCAGGCTTCATATCGGTTTTTTCGTCCCACACGGACTCTTCATTGAGGACAAACAGCTCGCTGTCTGTTCTGCCAAAGATGCTCAGGCCCATTGAGCCGTTGCCGACGGGTGTTGAATTTTCCCATACATCTGCGGAATTTTCCAGGTGAAGTATGTAGTCTTTCATGTGTTTACCTCCGGAAGTTTTATGTAAATGATTTTATATGACAAGTATCCGCTATGTTGTAAAAATTAAAGTACCTGTTTTCAAGCGGTATCCATTTTTTCTCAAAAGCTTTCAGCGCTTCTTCTCCGTTACGCTTTGCGATACGTTCAAGCTGCGTTTTTTTATCAGTACTGCAGAATATCCGCAGGTCATAATCTGCCTCCAGCTTCGGGTGCATACAATAGCTGCCCTCAATAATGATGAGCTTCGGTTCATCTACCGTAACGCTGTGAGTAATCTTGCAGTAACTGCAATCAAACACACCGTAAGTAAACGGTGCAGATAACTTTAGACTGTCGATAACTTCACTTTTGAACCGTTCATAGTGGAAGTTGCCGCCCGCCTCAGACAAGCGAGCTTCACTGCGCATATCCGGCGGCAGAAAGAAACTGTCTGCACGTATAACCGTACCGCCGAAGGTGCACTGTATCTCGTCCGCAAGCGTTGACTTACCCGAAGCACAGTTACCGTCTATCGCAACAACCGCCCTGCCTCTCAAGATAAGTTCAGCTATTTTTTCAGAAACAAATTTATTCATCTTCTACCTGCCGAATTCTTTATTGTTTCGAGCACACTGTACGGCACAAACACATTGCCGTCAATACCTGTGCCGATTGAAATGTGCGGTTTCATTTCTCCGTGAAAATCCGTGCCGCCCGAAACCATAAGACCGTAACGCTCGGCAAGCAGTCGATACTCATTACGCTTTGCTTCATCATATTCGGAGTGGCTGCCTTCGATACCGTCAAGGCCGTAAGAAACAAGCTGCTTGACATAGCCCTCAAGCGCATCACCCATATTCATCTGATGCGGATGTGCAAGAAAAGCAACACCGCCCGCCGAATGTATTGCTTCGATAATACTTTTTGCTTCAAGATTCTGATTCGAGAAATAAGCAGGTCTGCCTGCTGCGAGATATTTTTCAAAGCCCTCTTTAACCGAAGAAGTATAACCTTTATCCGCAAGCAACTTGGCATAGTGTGCCCTGCCGATTATACCGCCGGGCGCAATTTCTGACGCCTCTTCAACCGTAACGCTGAAGCCAAGGCCCTGAAGGAGTTTTGCTGTCACAGCATTGCGTTCTTTGCGTTTTTCAACAACTTCTTCGAGAATCGACCTGATTTCATCATTCTCAACATCTATATAGTAACCAAGGATATGGGATAATGTTTTTGAGCGCGCAGAAAACTCGATACCGGGAACAACTTCGACACCGCTGATTGCGCCCTGAGCCACAGCGCGCGAAACACCGTTTAGCGTGTCATGGTCAGTCAGGGCAATTGCCGAAACACCTTTTTCCGCCGCGTGAACAACAAGCTGTTCAGGTGACATCGAACCGTCTGAACAGTCGGAATGAGTATGCAGATCCACAAACTTGTTTCCACTCAATCAAACTCCCCCATAATAAAATATTACGAGTATATATTAACACGATTATACCGCTATTTCAAGCACAAAAACATAATCAGCCACGTTTCGCTTCAGTGATTGAAAGCGATAAAATTATTTTCCAAAAAACTATTGACATGCGTTTTTTTGCGATGTATAATGCAGATAAATTTTCGGAAAGGACGGAGCATCAAACTATGCTTTGCAAAACAAACGCAACAGCATACGAGTTTTTTTACTTTTACTTTTATTTCGCAGAGAAATAAATAGTAGAAGTGATTTTTGCTGCGCCCAAACAAGGCATAAAGAAGTTTTTTCGAGCTTTGCAGTCAAGTCACTGCAAGGCTCTTATTTTTTTCAGAAAGGTCGGAAGACAAAATGGTAGTCGTACTTAAAAACGAAGCAACAGCACATCAGATTGAAAACCTTATTTCTTGGCTTGAGGAACAAAACGTAATTGTTCACACATCAAAAGGTGAGTATCATACGATATTGGGACTCGTCGGCAACACAACTGCAATTGATACCGACCTGATTGAAGGGCTCGACATTGTTGACTGTGTCAAACGTATTTCAGAACCTTTCAAAAACGCGAACAGAAAGTTTCACCCCGACGATACTGTTGTCGATTGTTCCGGTGTTGAAATCGGCGGCGGCAAATTCGCAATTATCGCAGGTCCGTGTTCTGTTGAAAGTGAATCTCAGCTGCTTGAAATAGCAACAAGCGTAAAAGCATCCGGTGCAAGTCTGCTCAGAGGCGGTGCCTTTAAGCCCCGCACATCCCCCTACGATTTTCAGGGACTTCGTGCAGAAGGAATTGAGCTTTTGCTTGAAGCCAAAAAAAAGACCGGTATGCCGATTGTAACAGAAATAATGAACGCAAATCACTTACCTATGTTCGAGCACGTAGATGTTATCCAAGTAGGTGCACGCAATATGCAAAACTTCGAACTTCTCAAAGAACTTGGCAAAACAAACAAACCCATTCTTCTCAAAAGAGGTCTTGCCAACACACTTAAAGAACTTCTTATGAGCGCTGAGTACATTATGGCAGGCGGCAACAGTAATATCATTCTTTGCGAAAGAGGAATACGCACGTTTGAAACTTACACACGTAACACGCTTGACCTTTCAGCAGTACCGATGCTCAAGGAGCTGTCTCATCTGCCGATTGTTATTGACCCCAGCCACGCAAGCGGAATTGCAAGACTTGTTAAGCCAATGGCTATGGCAGCGGCGGCAGCCGGCGCTGACGGACTTATGATAGAGGTACACAATGATCCGCCTCACGCAATGTGTGACGGTCCACAGTCACTCACACCCAAGCAGTTTGATGACGTTGCAAAGCGTGTTTTTGCGATAAGAGATTTAATAACCGAAAACGCTTGACAAAGGAGAAATTTACAGTGAATATAGGAATTTGCGGTCTTGGTCTTATCGGCGGTTCACTTGCAAAAGCATATAAGAAGGCCGGCTTAACAGTGTTCGGCTATGACATTGACCAGTCCGTAACCGATTACGCCGTATTAGCCGAAATAACAGACGGACCGCTCAATAAAGAAAATATTGACAAATGTGATTATATTTTTGTTGCACTTTATCCCGAGGCTGTTGTAAAATATGTATGGGACATTGCTCCGTACGTTAAAAAGAGTGCAGTCGTAACCGACCTGTGCGGCACTAAAGCAAGTGTATGCCCTGCGTGCTTTGAAATTGCCGCCGAATACGGTTTCACATTTATAGGCGGTCATCCGATGGCGGGTACACAGTTTTCAGGACTCAAGAACGCTAAAGAGGATCTCTTTAACGGTGCGACAATGATTCTTGTACCCAAGCCCGACGAAGACTTTCACACACTTGCAAAGCTTAAAGATACACTGGTCAAGGCAGGTTTTGGCAGTGTTACACTTTCAACAGCTGAAACACATGACCAAAATATCGCTTACACATCTCAGCTTGCACACGTTGTATCAAATGCTTATGTGAAAAGCCCGCGTTCAAAGGTACACAAAGGATTTTCTGCCGGAAGTTATAAAGACCTGACAAGAGTTGCTTGGTTAAATGAAAAAATGTGGACACAGCTTTTTATGGCGAATGCAGACAACCTCACAGCCGAAATAGATCTTCTGACGGAAAATCTAAAAAAATACAGTGATGCGCTTAAGGCAAAAGATTCTCAACAAATTGAAAATCTTCTGCGAGAAGGCAGACTGATTAAGGAAGCAGTTGACAGCAAATGATTACTATACCCGTAAATACAAGCAAGCCGTATGAAATAAAAATCGGCAACAACACAATAAGCACAGCCGGAGCAGAAATCAAAGCTCTCGGTCTTGAAGGCAAGATTATGATTGTAAGTGACGATAACGTTGCGGCACTTTATCTTCCCACAGTCAGAAGCAGCTTTGAGGCGAGCGGATTTGAGGTGTACGATTTTGTAATATCGCATGGTGAAACCTCGAAGAACGCAGATAATCTGTTGGCTGTTTTGAGCTTTGCTGCCGATTGCAACTTCAGCCGCAGAGACACGTTTGTCGCACTCGGAGGTGGCGTTGTCGGTGACCTTTGCGGATTTGCCGCATCCACGTATATGAGGGGCGTTAACTTCGTACAGATACCGACATCTTTGCTCGCAGCCGTAGATTCATCCGTAGGCGGAAAAACGGCAATAGACCTCCCTGCCGGAAAGAACCTCGTCGGTACGTTTTACCAGCCCGGGCTTGTAATATGCGATACCAATTGTTTTAACACTCTGCCTGACGGGGAATTCAGCAACGGTATGGCAGAAGTAATCAAATACGGTATGTTCTGCGACAGCGATTTGCTTGATATTCTTGATGAGGATATTGACATTGAAAAAATTGTTGCACGCTGTGTAGAAATAAAAGCAAGGATTGTTTCGTCAGATGAATTTGAAAAAGGCGAAAGAGCCTTCCTAAATTTCGGTCATACGGTCGCACACGCTATTGAAAAGATAAGCAGCTACCGGATTCCGCACGGAAGCGCGGTCGCTGTCGGAATGGTAACAATCACCAAAGCCTGCACAAAAAAAGGAATGTGCGAAAGCGCGGTATACGATACACTTGTTGCCTTGCTAAAAAAATACAATCTCCCCTGCCAATGCGATTACGGCGCGGAAGAGATATACGAAGCAACACTCAAGGACAAGAAAAACGCTGACGGAAAAATAACACTTATTCTGCCTACGGCAAAAGGAAAAAGCATATTGAAAAAATGCGAGCACACCGAACTTAAAGAACTTATTATACTCGGACTGAAGTGATACAAATGAAAACAGTAATTACACCTGCAACGCTTTGCGGTAACGCAAATGCGCCCGCATCAAAATCAATGGCACATCGCGCGCTTATCTGCGCCGCACTTGCAGACAAGCCAACTGCCATTATATGCACAACGTCATCTGACGATATTGAAGCGACCGCACAGTGCTTGAGAGAGCTCGGAGCAACAATTGACAAAACGGAAAACGGTTTTTTCGTAACCCCTTTAAATTCAATAACCGAAAACGCTAAGCTTGACTGTAAGGAAAGCGGCTCAACGCTGAGGTTTCTGTTGCCTGTTGCCACTGCGCTCGGTAAAGGTGTTACACTTTACGGAGAGGGCAAATTACCGAAAAGGCCGATAGAGGATCTCTGCGTAGCACTTGAAAGCCACGGAGCTGTGCTGTCGGCTCATTCACTGCCGATAACGGCAGGCGGCACACTGACGGCAGGCACATATAACATCAACGGTACGGTAAGCTCACAGTTTATAAGCGGACTGTTGCTTTCACTACCGTTAATCCACGCAGAATCAACGGTTATCATAAACGGCAGCCTTCAGTCAAAACCGTATATTGATATGACTCTCGACGTAATCAGAACATTCGGAATTGAAACTGAAACAAGCGGAAACGTGATTAATATACACGCTTCAAACGGATATATTTCGCCCCAAAACTATCTTGTGGAGGGTGATTGGTCAAACGGAGCGTTCTTTATCTGTGCAGATGCAATAGGCAGCAACTCTGTAAAGTGTTTCAACTTAACAGAAAACTCTTTTCAGGGCGACAAGGCTGTTGCCGAAATAAAAGAAAGAATCATAAAATCATCACCAAACGAAGAACTGAAAATCGACAGCGCAGATATTCCGGACCTTATACCGATACTTGCAGCAACAAGCTGCTTCAGAAAAGGTACGACAGTTTTTTACAATGCAGCAAGGCTCAGGATGAAAGAAAGTGACCGACTCGTTTCGACCTGCGAAATGATAAAATCTCTTGGCGGAAAAGCTGAAATAACCGACGATTCACTTACTGTCCTCGGCAACGGCACGCTTAAGGGCGGAACGGTTGACTCATTCTGTGACCACAGAATTGTAATGAGTGCGGCAATTGCGGCAAGCGGATGCGAAAATGAAGTCACAATCACAAACGCACAGGCTGTAAACAAATCATTTCCGACCTTTTTCGACGAAATGAAGAAGCTCGGTGCAATCATTAAAGTTTACGACTGATCGGAGGTAAACCGTATGTCATCATTCGGCGAAGATTTAAAAATCACGATATTCGGGCAATCCCACTCCGAATCAATCGGTGTAACAATAGACGGATTTCCGGATGGATTTGTACTCGACGAAGAAAAACTAGCCGCATTTATGGCAAGGCGTGCACCCGGAAAGGACGAATTTTCAACACCGAGGAAAGAGCCTGACAGAGTTGAATTCCTATCCGGAATTACACAGGGAATAACCGACGGCAATACGATCCGTGCCGTGATATATAACCAAAACCGCAAATCGAAGGATTACGAAAAGCTCTGCGATACCCCCCGCCCCGGTCACGCCGATTTTACCGCAAAGACAAAATACGGCAAAGACTACGATATAACGGGCGGCGGTCACTTTTCGGGCAGGATGACTGCACCGATGTGCATTGCAGGAGGAATCTGCGCACAGTGGCTTGAAAGCAAGGGTATACACATTGGTGCTCATATCGCATCAATTCACGGAATCGAGGATAAACGGTTTGATGCCGTTAACGTATCGTCCGGTGACTTATGCGAACTTAAAGCCAAAAGCTTTGCCTGCATTGACGACACCGCAGCCGAAAAAATGAAGCTTGAAATACTTCAGGCTAAGGCGCAGGGGAATTCCGTAGGCGGCAGCATAGAGTGTGCTGTTACGGGATTGCCGGCAGGTATAGGTGAGCATATGTTTGACGGACTTGAAAACCGCATTTCGCTTGCTGTCTTCGGAATCCCCGCAATAAAGGCAATTGAATTCGGTGCAGGCTTTGACGTTTGCAATATGTACGGCAGCGAAAACAATGACGAGTTTTATTATGACGAAAAAGGTATTATCCGCACCTATACAAACAATTGCGGAGGTATTCTCGGCGGAATTTCAGACGCTATGCCGCTGCTTTTCCGCGTAGCCGTCAAGCCTACACCCTCTGTTTCAGTCATCCAGAAAACTGTGTCGTTAAAAGACAAATCAAATACAACGGTAAGCGTCGGCGGACGTCACGACCCATGCATTGTACAGCGTGCAGTGCCTTGCGTTGAGGCAGCTGCCGCAATTGCGATAACCGACTTAATGTTAAGAAAGAGCTGATAAAAATGGAACTTGATAAAATCAGGAAAGATATAGACAGAATTGACACTCAGCTGGTGGAGCTTCTCAAAGAAAGAATGCAGTGTGCAGAAGAAGTTGCAAAATATAAAAGCGTAAAAAACTTGAGAATTTATGATCCAAACCGTGAACGCGCATTGCTCAACCGCGTATCGGAGCTTGCCGGCACGGAAAATGAAGCTTCGGCAAGAGTTTTATTCTCCCTGCTTATGGAACTTTCACGCTCAAGGCAGAGCAAGATTATGTTTCCGAAGTCCAAATACGAAGAAATTATTTCAAACTCAATCCGCGATACGGACAAGATTTTTCCTGAGCGAGCAACTGTTGCCTGCCAGGGCACAGAGGGTGCTTTTGCTCAGATTGCCTGCGAAAAACTTTTTTCGCTGCCTGATATAACTTACTGCACTTCATTTGACGCAGTTTTTAATGCTGTTGATAAGGGGCTTTGCCGATACGGCGTATTGCCGATTGAAAACAGCACGGCAGGATCAGTGAACCACATTTATGACCTTATGACAAAGCACAATTTTTACATTGTGAGAAGCACGAGAGTACAGATAAACCACTGCCTTCTCGTAAAGCCCGGCGTAAAAGCGGAAGATATTAAGGAGATTGTTTCACACGAGCAGGCAATCAATCAGAGCAGCCAATTCCTCAGCACGCTCAAAGGAGTTAAAATAACAACTTTCTCGAACACAGCACTTGCCGCTCAAGCCGTTGCCAATTCCGACAGAAACGATATTGCAGCGCTCTCTTCGCTTGAATGTGCTTCACTCTACGGCCTTACAGCAATAAAAAAAGCTGTTCAGAACGTAGGAAACAATTACACCAGGTTTATATGCATTTCAAAAAGACCTGAAATATACCCCGGCGCAGACCGCACAAGCCTTATGCTTGCATTGCCCCATAAACCGGGTTCACTTTACAGAATTATTTCACGTTTTTATGCGCGCAACATAAACCTGACAAAGCTTGAAAGCCGACCGATATCCGGCAGCGATTTTGAATTTATGTTCTATTTTGATTTGAATGTATCGGTCTACTCCCCGGCTTTGGTTGAGCTTATATGTGAGTTGGAAAACGAGCTCGAATTTTTCACCTATCTTGGCAGCTATTCAGAAATCATATAAAGTGGGTTAATCATTATGCGTTTCGGACTTCTCGGCCGTAAACTCGGCCACAGCTACTCGCCGCAAATACACGCTTTAATCGGCGACTATGAATATCCGTTATACGAAAAAGAGCCTGAGGAGATTGAAGATTTTTTACTTTCGGGTGATTTCGACGGAATCAACGTTACAATTCCATACAAAGAAGCTGTTATCCCTTATATGTCCGCACTTTCGGATTCCGCCAAAAAAATCGGCTCTGTCAACACGGTCATCCGTCTGTCTGACGGCTCACTTTACGGCGACAACACAGATTATTACGGTTTCTCCTTTCTGCTTGACAATGCCGGATTTGACGTTGAAAACAAAAAGGTTATAGTGCTCGGAAGCGGCGGTGCAAGCAAGACGGTTGTATGTGTCTGCCGTGACAGAAAAGCAAAATCAGTAACGGTAATTTCACGCACGGGTGAAACCGATAACTACCGTAATATCTGCAAGCACAAGGATGCGGATTATATAATCAACACAACTCCTGTCGGAATGTACCCCGACAACGGAGAAACACCGATTGACCTTGAGATTTTCACAAACTGCAAAGGTGTTGCCGACCTGATTTACAACCCTTCAAAAACCAAACTTCTGCTTGATGCACAGCGGTTTTCAATACCTGCAGCCAACGGACTTTCTATGCTATGTGCACAAGGAGTCAAAGCGTCGGAAAAATTCACGGGCAAAAAAACAGATTGCGACAAAATATGCAGTATTATCCGACAGCTTGAAAAACAGATGCTCAACATTGTGCTTGTAGGTATGCCGGGCTGTGGCAAATCGACAGCGGCAAAAGAATTATCCGACTTGCTTGGCAGAGAGATGATTGACACAGACACGCTGGTTGCCCAAAGCGAAGACAGAGAAATACATGAAATTTTCAAAAACGACGGTGAAGAATACTTTCGAAATGCTGAAACGCTTGCAGTAAATCAAGCAAGCAAACAAAGCGGAAAAATTATTGCAACAGGTGGCGGTGCAGTAATACGCGACGAAAACAAGTATGCACTCCGACAGAATTCGGTAGTCGTTTTCCTCAGGCGAAATATAAGCGAACTTGAAATCAGCGGAAGACCGCTCAGCAAAAGCGCAACACTTGAAGAAATGTATAAAAAAAGACTGCCTCATTATGAAGCAGTCTGCGATATAACAGTTGAGGTTGCGCCAGACAAAAAAGAAACTGCAAGGCGTATACTGAAAGGACTCAGATATATATGAAAATACTTGTGATAAACGGGCCTAACATCAATATGCTCGGCATAAGAGAGCCCGAGATTTACGGCACCTGCTCCTACGGTGATCTCACCGATAAGATTGCCTCATACTGCAAAGAAAAACAGATTGAAGTCGAATTCTTTCAATCCAATCACGAGGGTGACCTTGTTGATAAAATCCAGCAGACATACGGAAATGCTGATGCAATAGTAATCAATCCTGCAGCATATACGCACACAAGCGTTGCTCTGCTCGATGCTGTAAAAGCAGTTGGCATACCGACGGTTGAAGTGCATATCTCCGACCCGGATGAGCGTGAAGAATTCCGCAAAATTTCATTCATTCGCCAAGCCTGCGTCGCAACCGTTAAAGGCAAAGGATTTGACGGCTACATCGAAGCAATCGACATATTACTCAAACACTCCTGAGGATAAATATCTGCTTCCGCTGTCAGGCAAGAGCACAACAATATTCTTGTTTCGGTTTTCTTCTTTTTCGGCTGCGGCGCACGCAGTAGCCAGCGCCGCACCGGATGAAATGCCGACAAGGCAGCCCTCAGCCTTTGCGATAAGACGGGTATATTCATACGCTGTTTCATCACTGACGGTAATAATTTCATCGATAATATCTAAGTTCAGGGTATCGGGCACAAAGTTTGCTCCGATGCCCTGAATTTTATGAGCACCTGCAATTCCTTTAGTAAGCAGCGGTGAACCCTCAGGCTCAACACCAATAACCTTAACTTTGGGATTTTTTTCTTTAAGATATTTTGCAGTACCGCTGATTGTGCCGCCCGTACCTATCGCCGCCACGAAAATATCGACCGCACCATCAGTATCGGAATAGATCTCAGGGCCTGTCGAAAGGTAGTGTGCCTGCGGATTGTCGGGATTTGTGAACTGACCGGCAATAAAGCTGTTCTCAGTTTCAGCAGCAATTTGCTCTGCTTTTTCAACCGCTCCGCTCATACCGTCGGCTGCAGGTGTAAGCACAAGCTCAGCACCGTACGCCGCGAGAAGCTGTCTGCGTTCAAGCGACATACTTTCCGGCATTGTGAGAATAACCCTGTATCCTTTTGCGGCAGCAACCATCGCAAGCCCTATGCCTGTATTGCCGCTTGTAGGTTCAATAATAACACTGCCGGGAACCAACTTACCGTTCTTCTCGGCCTGCTCGATTATGTGAAGTGCAACTCTGTCCTTTACACTGCCGCCCGGATTAAAATATTCGAGCTTTGCGAACAAATTTGCTTGTATGCCCTGTTGATTTTCAAATCTTTCAAGATGCATAAGCGGTGTGCCGCCGATAAGGTGCGATATATCTCCGAAAACTTTCACTCTGCAACAACTCCGAAAAACACTTATTGTTAATTTATTATACTATAATTATGTCACATCGGTCAACAATGCAGTTTCAAATACATAAATTACCCTGCATTTTATTGCAATCGCGAATAATTTATGATATATTCTTTTATATTGAAGTGTGAAAGAGAGGGTAAAAAATGAGTAAAACACTTATTATGGCATACGACATAGGCACAACAGGTGTTAAAACCTGTCTTTTTGAAATAGAGAAATCCGTCAACCTCATCGGTGCGGCAATGGAGGGATACTCACTCCTCGTCAAACCCGACGGATCGGCTGAACAAATCCCTGCCGAGTGGTGGAGCGCAATATGCAACACAACAAAGAAAGTACTTGCAGACACAGGCTTTGACCCGAAAGAAATTGCAGGTATCTCATTCTGCTCACAGATGCAGGGTCTTGTGCTTGTCGACAAAAACGGCGAGCCGATACGCAACGCTTTCAGCTATATGGACCAGCGCGCCAAAGAAGAGCTCAAGGAAAATATGGCATACGGAATTCAGATTGCAGGCGCAAACATATTCAAGCTTATCCCCTCTCTGCTCATTACAGGTGCAGTTTCCGCCAGTGTCAAGGATCCTGTATACAAATACAAATGGGTTGAAAAGCATGAACCCGAAAACTTCAAAAAAATTCACAAGTGGCTTGACGTTAAGGAATACATAATCTGCAAAATGACAGGCGAATGTGTTATGACACAGGATTCCGCATTCGGCACGTTGCTTTATGATATACGTGACGGCAAAAGAGGCTGGAGCAAAAAAGTTTGCAAACTTCTCGGTGTTAATCCCGCACACCTTCCCGAAATCAAGAAATCATCCGATAAAGTTGGTGTGCTGACGGAGAAATCTGCCGCTGAGCTCGGTCTCTGCCCCGGTACGGCTGTATTCGGCGGTGGCGGTGATGCATCGCTTATCGGTGTAGGCGCAGGTGCAACCTCACTCGGTGACACACACGTTTACTCCGGCACATCAGGTTGGGTAGGCACGGTTGTTGACAAGAGCATTGTCGACACCTCTGCGATGATTGCCGCAATCGTGGGTGCTCAGGACGGCTACTTCAACTACTTCGCAGAACTTGAAACAGCAGGCAAGTGCCTTGAGTGGGTTAAAGACCACCTTGCACTTGATGAAATCGGCATCTATCTGAAGAAAGAGAACGTTGCAGAAAGCAAGGAATCAATTTACACCAGTCTCTACGACTATATGACAGACGCTATCAAGGATGTACCCGCAGGCTGCGGCGGTGTTATTTTTACCCCTTGGCTTCACGGCAACCGTTGTCCCTTCGAAGATCCCAACGCAAGAGGTATGTTCTTCAACATCAGCCTTGAAACAGGCAAAACAGAGCTTATCCGCGCGGTACTTGAAGGTGTCTGCTACCACCTTCGCTGGTTTATTGAAACACAGGACAAAAAAATCAAGACATCAGACACTATCCGCTTTGTAGGCGGCGGCGCACTTTCCTCACTCACCTGCCAGATTCTTGCAGATTGCACAGGCAGAACAATTGAAACCACACCGAGCCCTCAGAACGCAGGTTCAGTCGGTGCAGCAATTACGGCAGCGGTAGGTCTTGGCGTAATCGAGAATATGGAGCAGGCAAAAACGCTCATAAAGGCAGATGCATCATACAAACCCAACCCTGCCAATAAGGCCGTTTACGACAAGAACTTTGAAGTATTCAAACAGCTCTACACAGCTAACAAGAAAAACTTTGCAGCTCTCAACAGCTGATAAATTTTGTATGAGGTTTGCAAAATGAAGATTATTGACATTTCACGCGACATCCTCACAACTGAAGTTTATCCGGGAGATCCGGAGCCGCGGATTCAGCAATACCAAAAAATGGACGAGGGCGACGAATGCAACCTCTCGGCAATTTATATGTGTCTCCACAATGCAACGCATATCGACGCACCCAACCATTTTATTGAGGACGGCGCGACAGCCGAGGCGTTTGAGCTTGAAAGGTTTATAGGAGAATGCACCGTAATTGAAGCTCCCGAAGGTCCGATTCACGGCGCTTTTGTAGACGAAAACATCCGTGAAGGATGCGAAAGAATTCTTATCAAAGGCAACGGCAAGGCTTATTTTTCTGACAGCGGTGCATTTGCACTTGCTTCGCTCGGTGTAAAGTTGGTTGGTACAGATGCCAACTCCGTCGGCACACACGGCGCACAGACAGGGCCTCACAGAGCTTTCCTTCAAGCAGATATACCTCTGCTTGAGGGGCTGAACCTTACAGAGGTTGCACCAGGCAATTATTTTCTGATTGCGCCACCGCTTAGCATCAGCGGTGTAGAGGCAACGCCCACAAGAGCTCTGCTTATTTCGGATTACCTTTTCTGGAGCAAAAAATAGCCGCAATGCATCTTGACTATCAAAGCATAAAGTGGTAATATATTCGGGCGGCCACAAGCCGCCCGAATCCGCGATACGCCCCCATAGTTAAATGGATATAACGGGCCCCTCCTAAGGGTCTGTTGTAGGTTCGATTCCTACTGGGGGTGCCAAAAAATTCCAAGTCTTTTGACTTGGAATTTTTTTATCCGTTATTTTTCTTCACGCAGAAATAAACAAAAGCACTCTTATGAGTGCTTTTTCATTTCACATTATGCAAACAAGACGACAAGCCGATATATCCAGTTAGCCAAGAAACCGAGACCGATAAAAATAAGCAAGCCGTTGTTTATCCACTTGTTTTTAAAAAGATTACCATCCTTGAGGAAGTACAGCAGAAGCACTGGAGTTGACCAGAGCATCGGATGCATTGCAAACGAGCCGACAAAATCGCCGTGCAGAAGAAGATTGCAAGCGCGCATCATACCGCAGCCGGGGCAAGGAATTTTAAATATCATTTGCATCGGGCAGCCTATCGGCAACAACCAATACGCGAGTAGACAAGCGGCAAATACAACCAGCCCTATTATTTTTTCCTTCTTTTTTGCCATTACTCCCCACCTCACCATAAAAAAACAAACCGGAAAAAACCGGTTTGTTTTGATTGTTGATGATATTCTTTATGCAGGAATGCCCTTTGAGAAAGTGCCCTTTCTTGCTTCGAACTCGTCATCTGTCATCTTGAGAATTTCAATACCCATGATGATACCCATAATCGTGTTATAAATGCCGAGGATACCGCAGGTAACAACACCGAGAACGATACGGAGAATACCTGTCTTTGTCTCACCCTGCATAAAGCACGGCACACCATATGAATTAAAAAGAATGCACATAATAGCGAAGAGTGTACGATTGTTCATAGCTTCACTTCCTTTCTGAATTTTTTCTTTATTTTAGCACAAACTACATAATATGTCAACAACAAATACGTTAACAGTTTACCTTTATTTAATTGACAGTTTTCGTATTTTGGTATACAATAATAGGTACTTATATGAAAGAAGGCTTGTTATGAAAAAGTTACTCGCAACCATTGTTGCGCTAACGATGCTTCTGACAGTTACAGCCTGCGACAATTCGGCAACGCCAAACAATGATTCAACGTCCGAAAGCAACGCCCAGACTACTGATTCTCCTGCATCTGAAACCGCAACAGAAAGCACGACTACCGAAGTCGAATTTAGCGAAGATACAACGACTCATGTTGAAACAACAACTTCTCCCGACCCGAGCAAATGGTCCAAAGAAGAAATTGTCAACTTCTATAAAAACGCTGCCGCAAACTCAAAATCCGCAAAATCCAAGCAAACGATGACAATGACCGAACTCGTTGTCAACGACGGTGACGGAATCATAGGCGCGTTTGTCGAAATGGCAACACCTTTATTCAAATCATCACTTGAGAAAAACTCAACGGAATTTGACGGCATTACCGGCGGCTACGAAAAGCTCGCTGCCTCAGATATAAAAACAGCAAAAGCATACAAAAGCGGCAATTACACAGTCATTGAAATGACAATGATTGAACAGGTCGACGGAATTCACGGCAAGGCAAAGGAAGGCACCGTAGGACACGCAATCACGGTAGTCGGTGATATATCCGTCATCGAAGAAGAGCTTCCGATGTTCACCATTGACTTTGAAAACTCCAACCTTAAGATGCGCTATGCAAATCCCACCCTGAAGGTTAAAATTAACGACAAGGGCGTTATTGAAAAAGGCACATGGAGCTATGACGTAATGGTAAACCTCACAAACCTATATATCAAAAACAACAGGCTCCCCATTGAAGTTACAATCAAGAGCGGTCACGGCTCAGTCGGTTACGTTATAACAACCGGCGACGGATTCTGATAACAAAAACATCGAGGCATATCACCAAGTGTGATATGCCTCTTTTTTGCCTTTAAATACATAGCCGAGTTAAAATTAAAAGAAAGAAGCCCTCTCGGGCATAACACCCGAGAGGACCGCATTATTCATTCAAAATTATACTGTTTCTGAATTGAGCTCAATTGTCTTGTCGAAGAATGTAGCATTCTCCTCGTTACAAATTCGCCATGTCTCGCAAAGGCCAAGGGGCTCGAGGATATCGGAATTCTCACCGACGGAGATAGTTACGATACCGTAAACCTTAATGTTAGCCTTGAAAGTCATATTCTCAGCATTCGGAACAGTGAAGTTCATATCGAACAGGAAATCATAAGGAATGTCAAGGTGGTAATTATCAGCGCCGCCTGTCATATAAACAGTAACGTGAACACCGAGACCTACTTCGATGCCTGCATCAACAAGAACGATATTTACAATAGAAATATCAACGTAGAGACCAAGAACAGCCTCAACGCGAGCTTCCATCTCAAGGGATGAATCCATAGCTACGGACTCACTGATAACTCTGACCTTGTTGTCAGAAATTTCAACACCCTTTGTTTCTTGGGATGTAACAACAAGCTCTACTCTGCCGTCGAAGGAGATAACAAGCTTAGCTGTGATACCAATTGTGATTGCAGGGCAGTTGGGAATAGCTACGTCGACTGAGAAAACAGTGATTTCGCTGTCTGCACCCTTAACAAATTCCATATTTTCTGTTACGCGTGTGAAGAAGTCAACGTCGTTGGTTCCTTCGGGAATCTCGATTTCATCGAGAGACCAATCGTAAGAACCTGTGATTTCTGTTGAATCCTTAAGATCGTAATCAAGGAAAACATAGGACTTTGTGATCTGGGTTTTATCAAGTCTGCCCTCGAACTTTGTGTAAAGATCGAAGTTACGGACCTCGTAAGCCTTCTCAACATATACGCCGTTGACGGGACCGCCGAGAGAAACGTCGAAGCCGCCGTCCTTAACTGCTGCGGAAACGTCGAGATCACCTACCGAGAAGCTGATGTCGATTTTCTCAAGGATTGACTGCTGGTTGATGCCTGCGATTTCGGGCTGCTCAAAGGGATTGACCTTGCCTTCGTAATCGAGGTATGCGATTTCATCTTCGTCGATGACTTCGCCGTCAGCTGTCTGGAGAGTGAGACCGGTTGAGTTCTCAACAAGTGCGAGGCTGTTAAGGGAAAGCTGTGTGCCGTCGTCTGTTGTGAGATCACCGCCGTTTTCAACATCTGTGAGGTTGTTGAGGTAAGCAAGACCTGCTGCCTTGAGAGCTGCGTTAGCATCAATCTTGGACATAGTTGCTTCCTTTTTGTTGCCGAAAATGCTTACACTGAAAGTAACGATGCCGAAATCAACAGCGATGTCAAGCTCGTTGCCTTTACCTTCAAGACCTGCTGCTTTTACGAGTGACTCAGCAACAAGAACGTTTGTTACATCTGCGTCAGCATCGTACTCGCCAACAAGTACTTCCCAATCATAACATGCCTGGATAACGTCATAGTACTCATCATCCTCTGCGATGTCATAATTGTGGTCATCATCAAGCTTGTATGTGAGGTTAAACTCATCAGCTACGAGAGCATACCACTCAGCCTGTGTGTAAGCATCAACAGGTTCGAGTGCAGGAGCAAAACCAAACAATGACATGATGAATGCCAAAATAAGTGAAATGATTTTCATGCGGGGGTTCTCCTTTCATAAATTATCACTTGTCGGAGGTGAGCAAGCGCTCTTTCCCCCTTGTTAAGCACCTACATTATAACAAGTATTAAAAGGAAAATCAAGGATAAAAACACGTAACCGCTGTAAACAACTAAAGTTTGTTAAAAGTAACGAAAGTGTTTACCTATCTGTTACCAAAATTCCCGTCGTAGTGCTAATCAAACAAAATAATGTCTTCGTCATTGTGCAACATGACAATGTCAACCAATAGTGCACCGTCAATTTGCACACAAAAATCACATAATAATTGACAAAACGAGCATCTCTTCAAGCTTTGAATAGAGTTCCTGCGATGAGCTGTCGGCATTTAGCACAAACGCCGGCCTTTTGTACCTATTGACGAACCAATCCGCAAATCCGTGCCTTGCAAGCGGCCCCGGTTGCTCTTTGAGCCTTTTTGTTCCCGAAGAAAGCTCAAGTATGCGGGTCATCATTTCCGCACGTTCCGTCCACTCGTCGCACACAGGCGCATAAATATACTCCGCTCCGCTTTCAAGCGTAAGTGTATGCCGAACATCCCGCGACTTGCATAGTCTTGAAAGCGCCCTTGTTTCCGGTTCACTTTCAGGCACCTTTCCCGCATAAAAATACGGACCCGGCGCAGTGTAACCGCAACTCTCGGCTGCCTTTTTGCTGCAGCTGAATCCGCTTGAAAAATTAAGATTAAGGTCAACACCCCTTGCGTTTGCACGCCATACCGAAGTATCTGCACACACCCGTTCAACCAGCCCGGCATAGCTGCCTGCCGCAACGGCACCACTTTGAGAAATCTCCATTCCGTCAGGATTAACGCACGGCACGATAACAACACCTTTTTCTTTGAAAACTTCACCGATTTTTATGCCCGCAATTTCTTTTTTACCTTCTACACATTGACAAAGCCGCTCAAAAAGGCAAAGCAACACTCTTGTTCCCGTAACGTCGCCGCCTTTTATTCCTGCAACAATCACAGCCGGAGACTGTCGGTTACCCAACGAAAGCGAAAAAATTGCTCTTCCGCTCCAGCTTCGCGCACAAACACAGTAGACTGCAAATGGGTATTTTTCCTTATACTCATAAACCGTTCTTCGAAGTTGTGCATAATTGAAATTTTGAACGCCTTTCTGCATAAACATATCACCATCTGTCCAATAGTAGCAAAATCAATCATTCAATTATATGCAGAAATCGGTAGAAATATTATTCAGACTTCAATGTATGAAATATTGTTACATTTTGTGCATACTATTTTGCGAGGTGATTTTTTATGTGCGGAATTATAGGATTCAATGGCTCAGTAAACGCCGTTCCGTTTCTGATTGACGGATTGAAAACGCTTGAATACAGAGGATATGATTCGGCAGGAATTGCAGTATACGACGGGAACCGGACTCTTACAGAAAGAAAAAAAGGCAGAATCGATGCACTTGCCTCCGCTGTTAAAAGCCGCTCCGATATGCAAGGAAATATCGGAATAGGACATACAAGATGGGCAACACACGGTGTAGCAAACGAAGCTAATGCGCATCCGCATCGAAGCGGAAAATTTACGCTTGTTCACAACGGCATAATAGAAAACCACATACAACTGAAAGAACAATATCTGAGGCTTTGCAATTTCACAAGTGACACTGACACCGAAGTTATCGTACATCTGATAAACAGACACTATAACGGCAACTGCCTTGAAGCGATTGCACATACAGTAAAACTGCTCAAAGGTTCTTTTGCGCTTGCAATTATGTGCGAAGATGAGCCCGAAACAATTTTCTGCGCAAAAAAATCAAGTCCATTGCTCATAGGCACCGGAGCGGAATCGACTATCGCATCAGACATCTCCGCAATGGGATGTAAAGCGAATAAGCTTTACAGAATGAACGACGGTGAAATTGCAGCCGTTACAAAGACGCAGGCAAAGTTTTATGATTTTGACCTCAACGAAAAAGAAAAAAACGCTGTTCCTTTTTCCGGCGGCCAATACGTCAACGAAAAAAACGGGTACGAACATTATATGCTGAAAGAAATTTTCGAGCAACCCGAAGCGGTGCGCAAAACCGTTAAAGCTTATCTCGGCAGTGATAAAGAAAATCTTCTGCCACAAATCAAGAAGCCCGAACGAATATATATAGTTGCTTGCGGTTCAGCATACCACGCAGGACTTGTCGGCAAAATCTGCATTGAAAAACTGACAAAAATCCCTGTTACAGTTGAAACCGCATCTGAATTCCGCTACTCCGAACCGCTGATAAATGTCAACACTCCCGTTATAGTAATCAGCCAAAGCGGAGAAACAGCAGACAGTCTCGCGGCATTAAGAAAAGTGAAGAAAAACAAAGGAAAAACAATCAGCATTGTGAACGTACCCCAAAGCAGCATTGCTCTTGAGAGCGATTTTGTTATGCACACAAAAGCAGGCACAGAGATTGCCGTAGCAACGACCAAGGCATACTCCGCACAGCTTGCGGCATTGTACGTGCTTGCAATTCATTTTGCGCGAAGTTGGCACACGGAAGATGAAAAAGTGCTGAAAACTCTTGAAGAAAAACTCGTCAACCTTCATTTACACATAAGAGATGCTCTGGGAATTGAAGAAAGAATGCGTGAAATTGCGGGACGGCTGACGCAGGCGCAAAACGCCTATTTCATAGGCAGAGGCATCGGATATGCTTTAGCTGCCGAAGCTTCGCTGAAGCTTAAGGAGATAAGCTATATCCACTGCGAAGCTTATGCCGCCGGCGAGCTTAAACACGGCACAATTTCGCTTATAGAACAAGGCACGCAGGTTTTTGCAGTATGCTCACCCAACGGTCTTGAAGCAAAATTGCAAAGCAACATCGACGAAGTTTCTGCAAGAGGAGCACAGGTTATCGCAATAACCGAATCATACGATACGAGGGCAGATATAACCGTACACTCAACAGCCGCACCTCATCCTTTATTCTGCGCAAGCACACAGATTATACCGCTCCAGCTCCTCGCCTACCACACGGCAAGACTTAAGGATTGTGACGTTGATAAACCGAGAAACCTTGCTAAATCAGTAACGGTAGAATAGAAAATGCCGACAGCCGTATCTCAACAGCTGTCGGCAACTTTTTATCCGTTCAGTAAAGATCTGCCATATCCTTAATAAAAATCGGTTTTTATGCTCATAAATCCAACTCATACAACAAGCGCAAGCGAACAAAAATCCGCTTGCGCTGTTTTTTATAAAATGTTTCCTAATTTGGTGATAAGATAATCGTTGCGTGTGGCAGAAATATTATTGACAAAAATTACGTCATCAACAGAATTCGAAACCACAAAATCGTCAAGATCACCGTTCCAATATCTGTAATCGATAACGTGCACCTCGGCATAATTCGCAGTCAAGAAAGGTACAAACGCATTACCGAAGGATTCTTTTATAACCACGCAAGATGAACCGTCGGTTATATTGTTATTGACAATATGGGTATAAGGATTATCACCGCCGATAAAGGCACTGTATTTCGAGCTCTTGTTCCACGATGAAACGTCGGTTACAACGCTCCAATTTGTCTTGTTGCCTTTTTTATCCATAAACGTGAGTTTTACATCACCTTTTGGTGCATAAGCATAAACTGTGTCGGGATTTTTTTCGAGCACAGGATTTTTATTGGTGTCGGTATAAAATGCGCCAAGGAATTCGCCGAAATTCTTCTCTTCAAAATCGGTCAGTGCAGCAGGTTTCATACCGGCTGCCTTTGCGTATTCGCAATAGGCATAGTATGCACCGAGCGCCGTCCAATGGTGATCGGTGGCAAAATAGATATACTCTTTTCTGTGAGCATAGATTGCATCGAAAGTCTTAACCTTGACTGCATCGGAAGAAATTACGGAGTACATATAGTCAATGGCTTTTTTCTGGTCGCTTGAATTTACATTCTTACGAGCCGAAGTCGACATAGTAATGTCCGTGCTGGTAGGAACAATAATATCATACACTTTTGCCTTACCCTTAAGCTGCGAAGTTACCGTATTTATTGTCGAAGCATATTTATCGGCGGCAGCGCGTGAAAAGTTGTAATACTCATAAGCGGCGTCATCAACAATAAGCACGGCGCCAAGGCTTTGAACAACAGCATCACCGCCATCGTCTTCAGGCTCTTCGCTCGTAATATCCTCAACATCGGGCAGTGTTACGGGAACAGGCGCTTCACCTGCATCGGGAATTTCATCCGCATTGCTGTCAGCAAGGCTGTTTATCGAGTCACCACCGAAGCCGTGAAGTGATTTGATTTTAGTGTTTGCGTTAATAAACATATCGCGGCCGGGAAATGAATCCGCATACCAAATACTTATGTCGTTGAAATAGCTGCCGTCAAAAAGCGCACTGAAAGTGAACTTGGGAAATTTCGCAAGTTCGCGTTTCTCTATTTCCGATTCCGTCGCCCGCGGAAAAAACACAGCCGCGCCGGCACCTGCAAAAAGCATAACCAAAAAGCAGATAATTACGGCCTTAGTACCTTTCGGTGATTTCTTTTTTTGCTCGTTCTGAGTTTCTGTTTTCATAACTTAGTTTCTCCGTTGTAGATTAATCAGAATTGGAAATAAAGGAAGGGGTTATAGCTGTTGCCTACAAGCGCTGCCGTTGAAAGGAAAAGCATTGCGCACGGATACACGACACGCATAGCAGTGCTTGCAAAGCCTTTGAAACCACCCTCTTTTGAGTGATAAACAAACACTCCCTTGATAAGCTTGGCAACCGGCAAACAGGCAATAATACAGAATATGATAAGGAAAATATTATTCTTCAACATAATGCCTGCTTCGTAGCTTGAAAAAGTGTTGCCGTTACCAAGGAACATACCGCTCAGCACTGTTCCGAGCAGAGGAAGACGCTCGAACTTGAACAGCACCCAACCGAAATATACAATTACAATCGTATAAATATGTCTGACGGCACGCGGCAATTTACCTAACAGCTTGCCGAGGAAAATCTTTTCGAGCGCGATAAACGCAAAATAATAAAGACCCCACAGCATATAGTTCCAGCTTGCGCCGTGCCAGAAGCCGGTAAGGAACCACGTTACCAAAAGATTGAATATTGTGCGGGCATAGCCTTTGCGGTTGCCACCAAGGGGAATATAGACATAATCGCGGAAAAATGATCCGAGCGAAATATGCCATCTGCGCCAGAACTCACTGATTGACGTTGAGCAATAGGGATAATCAAAATTTTCTTTATATTTGAAACCTGTCATACGTCCCATTCCTATTGCCATATCGGAATAAGCTGAGAAATCAAGATAAATCTGCAACGTATAGAACAGCATACCAACCCACAGTGCAAGAGCAGGGCGGGATGAAAGCGTGCTGATATTTGCCTCGAGATTTGTGATATCCGATGCCACTGCATCGCTGAGGAGAAACTTATCCGCCATTGCACCGCAACTGTTTGCGAGCAGCGCTTTCTTTGCAAGGCCGGCGGCAAAGCGCGTGATACCTGCCGACACATCGACATCCTTTACGGTGCGGTGCGATATCTGGTCAGCAATATCCTGATAACGCACAATCGGACCGGCTACGCATTGATGAAAAAGGCTTGCATACAGAAGCACGTTGAAGAAATTGCGTTCAACCTTGGCGTCGCCTCTGTAAACGTCAATAACGTATGTCAAAAGCTGGAAGGTATAAAACGAAATACCTATCGGCAGAGCTATCTGAGCTACCGGAGAATCACTGCCGAACAGACCTTTGACATTCTCCATAAAGAACGTGCCGTATTTGAATATACCAAGCAAGCCAAGATCAACAACACATGCACCAAACACCGCAAGTTTGGCTTTTTTCTGACCTTGATATTTGTCGACAAGAAGTGAAAAGAGCCAATCTGCCACAGTCATCAGCAACAGCAGCAATACGTATACAGGCTCGCCCCATGCATAAAAAACGATTGAAAAGATAAGCATTATCGTGTTTCTTACCGGTATGCTCTTGGTGCAAAAATACAGCGCAAGATTAAGCGGAAGAAACAGAAACACGAAAAACAAGCTGGAAAATACCATTTTTTTCTATTTACCCCACAGTCAGCAATTGAATACGATGCTTATAATATAGAAAAAGAGGGTAAAGTTCAAGCATAATAACAAAACTGTCATTATTTTGTAAACTCTGCCCTCGTTTTATTCTTTTATGTAATTATTTCTGAGGAGTTAACGTCTGATCCTTGATATTGTTCTGAAGGAACTGCGGATAGTCGGGATTTGAATGAACCGTAATCATTTCGGGGTTATCGTCATTCTCAAAGAACCAACGGTAGAGGTCTGCGTGTCCGTCGTGAGTCGTGCAGTGAACCATATCTTTTGCAAACCACGTGTTCTCAGGCAGAGCGCATGTGGAGGCATCGATATGATTGTCAGGTGAAATGTGGTTGTGACCGTCATTAACAGCCTGAACGTAACCTGATTCGAGTGATTCGCCGAGAGGTGCTACGGTTGCACCGACAGAGGAATATATAAGGTCAACCGTACCGTCGGAATCATTGTGCCACGTAGGAACAAGAGGTGTACGCTGAACGCCCCACGCAGCAAGAATCATAACAGGAACACCGCTGTCGATAACTTCGTTGAGAATTTCATCAGCCTTGCACTGAACCTCATAGTGATAGTAGTCGATTCTTGCTTCAAGCTCTGCATTGGGATCGTCGCCGAGCATAAATGCCTTGGCTTCGTTGTAATACTGATCCGGCACAAAGGACCAGATACCGCAATTTGCTCTGAATACAG
The DNA here is from genome assembly GCA_045536955.1 of Acutalibacteraceae bacterium. GTDB lineage: Bacteria > Bacillota > Clostridia > Oscillospirales > Acutalibacteraceae > UBA8612. Next base: position 17,062 of record JAZSOM010000048.1, on the reverse strand, counting down.
GAACAAGAAGTTCATCAAAAACTCTGCCCGCGCAGTTATCAACAACACGGTTTACAGCATCGATAAGCGTACCGAGAACGCCGCTGTATTTGAGCAGATTAATGATAACCATAAGAAAATCTGCAAGGCCCTCGTCCATAATAAGCGGAAGAGCCGTTGCACCGTAGCGGTAAAGCGAATCCTGATTAATTTCAAGCCTGCCGCAGAAAAGGTCGCCTGCAACTGCAGTACCGGAAATGGGGCAATTCTGGAAGATAACGGACTTTATCTTCGCTGTGCCGAACTGTTCAAGGTAAGCCATTGTAATAACGCCACCCATTGAGGAAGCGCGAAGTCTGACCTTCTCGTGTCCGGTAAGTTCGAGGATATGGTCGATATAAGCATCAAGATCCTTGGCGACCACAAGCGGATCGGCACGGAAATCGTAGCCGAAGTAATAGTTGTAGTCAAAATTATGAGTAGGATCTGTCGGAAGTTCTTCTTTTGTTGTGATATCTGCCGTAGAGTCACCGTTTTCGGCATTTGCAAGCGGACCGAAAACATCAGTGACAGCGGGAATAAGCTTATCTGCAAAAGCATCGTAATCCTTGGTTACGATAACGGAAACCAGCGGAACAAGAAGCTTAAGGACAAGTTTTACATACGTCATAGCCTCCGGACGGAAAACAACCTTTTCATCTTCCGTACCCGCATCCTGATACAGAGTTGCGCTGCCGAGTGCCGCAACGTAAATAATCGGTTCTTCACCGCAGTCGCAAGCCTGCGAAGCTGCTGAGGTCTGAAGCACAACCGAGCAACCGAGCACGAGAACAAGCAGCAAACTGACGGCTCTTGTGAGGATTTTTTTCAAAACACATCTCTCCTGTCTGTATTTATTTGGTATTACCGTTAATTATTGTATCATAACACCTCACCAAATTCAATTCTTGAGCGAAAATAATTTGCGCAAAAATTATACTTGTAATCTCTTGAGTTTTATAGTATGATAAGTAGTAATTATCCAAAAAGTAAGGAGTTGTCACTATGGATCCTATCAAAGTTGATTTTTCGAGCGGCGGTTCAAAGAAAGGCAAGTCTGGCAAAACAGTTGTCATTCCACCTAACAAAGCAGGCTTGAAGATTGCAATTAATCTTGCACTGACAGCTGTTGTTGCTGCTGTTGCCTACTACTTCTATCTTCCGGCGTTCAATTTCAAAGCTATTGAGATGTATGTCTACTTCGGCATCGTCCTCGCAGCATACTGTGTCATAGCTTTCATTACATCAGGTGCTATCGTATCACCCGAATACACACCTTATGCCCGCAAGCGAACGGTTGTTCCGCTGTGCATCGGCCTTGCCGTTGCTCTTACCGCAGGCGTAGGTTTCCTCGTATCAAGCGTATTCTTCCGTGCAAAGGATTATCACAAAATCATCACACCCACAGACATCAAATTTGAAGAAGACATCAAGGAAGCTGACTTTGCCAGTGTTCCGCTTCTCGACAAGAACTCTGCCGAGAGAATTGCAAGAAATGCTCTCAGTGAGCTTTTCGACGAAAATGCTGTTTCACAGTTCGTTGTTAATTCCTGTGACACACAGATTAACCTCAACAAGACACCCGTTCGAATCGGCACATTCAAGTACGACAATATCATCAAATGGTTCACTAACCGTAAAAATGGTCTTCCCGGTTACCTCGTTATCAATATGACCTCACAGGAGGTTAAGTATGTCCCTGTTGAGGGCGGTATCAAATACTCAGATGCTGACCACTTCAACCGCCTTCTAAAGCGTCAGATACGCTTCAACTACCCCACAGCTCTTCTCGGCGACCCGGTATTTGAGGTTGATGAGCAGGGTAAGGCATGGTGGATTTGTCCTGTCTACGACAACACAATCGGTCTTTTCGGCGGCCGTGACGTCAAGGGCATTATACTTGTAGATCCCACAACCGGTAAATGTAAGGGCGAAGCTGAAGGCGAAAAGTATTACTACACCATCGACGAAGTTATCAAAACAGACGAGCTCAAATGGATTGACCGTGTATACGACCCCGAGCTTCTTGTTGAACAGTACGATTACTACGGCAAATACAAGAACGGCTTCTGGAACTCCATCCTCGGTCAGAAGGACGTTGTCGTTACAACAGACGGCTACAACTACATTGCTCTCAATGATGACGTTTATATGTATACAGGCGTTACTTCCATAACTGCTGATGATAAATCAATCACAGGCTTCACACTTATCAACCAGCGTACAAAAGAAGCTAAATTCTACCGAGTAAACGGTGCAACCGAAAGCGCTGCTCAGGAAGCTGCACAGGGTAAGGTTCAGCAGTACGGTTATGCAGCCACCTTCCCACTCCTTCTCAACATCGGCAAAGAGCCGACATACTTTATGGCTCTAAAGGACAACGGCGATTATGTTCAGCAGTATGCAATGGTTAACGTAAACCAGTTCACAACTATCATTGCAACAGGTACTTCCATTGCTTCCTGTCTCAAGAACTACACTGACCTTCTTGCAGAAAAAGGAATTAAAACAGATATTGACGTTGACTCAATCGAGGGCACACAAGCTCCAGAAGAAAACAAACCCGCAGAAGAAAAGACGGCAACAGGCTCAATCGTCGACATCCGCTCGGCCGTTATCGGCGGTGACAGTTGCTACTATATCAAGCTCTCTGGTTCAGACGTTTACTATGCTGTACACGCATCAGACTTTGAGACCGTAGTTATCGCAAACAAGGGCGACAACGCAGAAATCGCATACAAAGAAAGCTCCGATCCTATCATCAAAGCTGAAAAATTCACACTTAAATAAACCTGTTACAGCCGCATCCCAACCGATGCGGCTGTTTTCCCGAAGCGAGGAGAAAAAATGAAATTACTTGAAATTGCAACTGCATTCGGTGCAGAAAACATCAGCACATTATCTGACTTCTCAAAATGGCTTTCCGAGCTTCCGCTCAAAATTTATGACTCAATACCCGAAATTGCCGGTGCCATAGTCATAGTCGTTTTCGGCATCTTTTTCAGCAGACTCTGCGGCAAGCTTCTTGTGAGAATTATGAAAAAGCAGCACGTTGACGAATCCGTTCATCATTTTCTCAAAAGTATGCTCGTAGTATCAATGAGAATTGTTTTTGTTCTCTTTGCGCTGTCGGTGCTCGGCTTTGATATAAGTTCGTTTGCCGCCGCGCTTGGCGCTGCCGGCATTACCGCCGGTCTCGGCTTACAGGGTCTTATTTCACAGTTTGCAAGCGGAATTGAGATTATGTTTAACAAGCCCTTCCGTGCAGGTGACTTTATCGCACTTGAAAACGTAGAGGGTACGGTTCAAGAAATCCATTTTATGAATACAACGCTCCTGACTCCCGACAACAAGCGTGTTGTAATCCCCAACTCTCACATAACCTCCAACACTCTTATTAACTACACAGCACAGACTAAACGAAGAGTTAACTTTAAATTCAACATATCCTATAAAGATGATTTAAGCCTCGCCAAAAAAGTTATTGAGGATGCTATCACTGCCTGCCCATACACACTTGACGATCCTCGCACGATAGTAGCAGTCGGCGCACACAGTGAAAGCAGCATCACAATCGACGCACTTGTCTGGTGCAAGAGCGAGAACTACTGGGCAACGTTTTACGATATGCAGGAACGTGTCAAGCTTGATTTTGACAAAGCAGGCATCAACATCCCGTTCAATCAGCTTGACGTTTACATCAATCAGAAAAATCAATAATTACGGTTTTACCGCTGTCACTCGACAGCGGTGTTTTTTTGCTCTTTTTCGCCCTGTTTGTGAATATTTGTTTAACATTTACCGGAAAATCGCAAAATTATCACCTGTTTGGATTGAAAAAACGGCTGTTTCAGCCTTTGAGTGAGGGGAGCTTTTCAACCGGGCACCCGGCTGCCCTCAGAAATTTGCAAGGAAGGTGAAAAAATAGCTAAGAAATCACTCAGCAAAAAAGAGAAGCTGTTTTGTCTGAATTACGCAATTCAACCCGATGGCCGTGACGCAGCAATCAAATCGGGTTATGTGTTAAGCCCTTCGGCGACAGCGGCAAAACTGCTCAACCGTAAGGATATCCGTGACGAAACAGCCGCTCTTATTCAGGCACAAAAGCCGTGCCGCAATGAAGCGGCGGCAGGCTACCGCAAACTCGCATTCGGCAGCGTTGCCGATGCGATCAGCCTTATTTTCCGCGAGAACCCTCCGACACAGTGTGAGCTTACGGAGATGGAACTTTTTAATGTCGCAGAAATAAAACGGTCCAAGAGCGGCGGCATTGAAATCAAGTTTTTCGACAGGCTCAAAGCACTTGAACGGCTTGCGGAATTGACGGCAGACGAAGCGGTTGATACCGCGCTGCCCTTTTACCGTGCGTTGGAAAACTCGGCAAATGCAATCAGAAAAAGTGATGCTGATGAGTAGAAAAAATTCTGCTGAAATTTCATTCCGAACCTTTTCCGAAAAACAACTTACCGCCCTCACCTGGTGGTGTCCCTCTTCACCGCATTTCAGCAAAGACGCAATAATCTGCGACGGTGCGGTGCGTTCCGGAAAAACGGTGTGTATGTCGCTTTCATTTGTTTCGTGGGCAATGTCAGCCTTTGAGGACACGTCTTTTGCAATCTGCGGCAAAACAATAGCTTCGCTTCGCCGCAACGTAATACGCACAATGTTACCTACGCTCGGCAAACTCGGCTTCGAATGCAAAGAAAAGGTATCTCGAAATGAAATTGAAATCAGCTTTGGCGGAAGGACAAACAGCTTTTGGCTTTTCGGCGGAAAGGACGAAGGTTCTGCTTCACTTATTCAGGGTATGACACTCGGCGGCGTACTCCTCGACGAGGTTGCTCTTATGCCCCGCTCATTTGTGGAGCAGGCTCTCGCCAGATGTTCGCTCGACGGCTCACGTTTCTGGTTCAACTGTAACCCCGACACCCCCCTGCATTGGTTCCACGAAGAGTGGATAAAAAAATCAGACGAAAAAAACTGTCTTTATCTGCACTTCACAATGGAAGACAACCCATCCCTCACACCGAAAATAATCAATCGATACCGCAGCCTTTACAGCGGTGCTTTCTACGAGCGGTTCGTAGAGGGAAAATGGGTTGCAGCGCAGGGACTTGTATATCCGTTTTTCAGCAACGAAAGACACGTATGCTCAGTGCCACAGAGTGATTTTAAGTGTTGGTACATATCCTGCGATTACGGCACGGTAAACCCAAGCTCATTCGGGCTGTGGGGGCTATCCGATGCTGTCTGGTACAGGGTTGACGAATACTACCACGATTCACGCGCACTCGGTGTGCAAAAAACCGATGAAGAGCATTATGCCGCACTCGAAAAGCTTGCCGACGGCAGGCAAATAAGCGCTGTTGCGGTGGACCCTTCGGCCGCAAGCTTCATCGAATGCATACGCCGTCACGGGAAGTTCAAGGTTATTCCCGCAAAAAACGACGTGCTTGACGGAATACGCAAAGTTTCGGAAGCACTGAAGGCAGAACGCATTAAGATCTGCACACCGTGCCGTGATATCGTGCGCGAATTCTCACTATACCGATGGGAAGACAACTGCACAAAAGATACACCGTGCAAAACAAACGACCACGCAATGGATGATATGAGATATTTTGTAACAACACTTATGAACCGTGACGATTACGGCTTTTTCGCCATCGCTGCAGAAAGGAAGGAGTAAATGAAAAGAAAAAGTAAAAAGGACACTTCGCCCGAAGTATGCGCGGTGCAAACAAGCGGCAGGAACAATCCGTTTTCTTTGTTCGATGGCGTTACCCCCGGAATGCAGGATATGCAGCTATACTCCGCACTGCGTGAAGCCGTACCGATAATAGATGCGGCAATAACTAAGCTCGTGCGGCTCACCGGTGGCTTTGACGTCAGGTGTACAAGCACCGCATCACAGCAAAAAATCGATGAATTCGTGTCAAAGATCTGCGTCAACGGTAACCAGACGGGACTTGATGCCTTTATATCGAACTATTTTGATCAACTTCTCACCTACGGCACAGCCATAGGCGAAATCGTAACCGACGGTTACGGCACACCCTGCGCGCTGTTCAATGCACCGCTTGAAAACATCTTGCTCAAAAGAAACGAAAACGGATTTAATGTTGATATTTACTCTCTTGCTTCGGGATGCCCCGAAAAAATCCGTTACCCGGAGCTTACGGTAATGAGTGTGCTCAACCCGGATGCAGGAGCTCTCACCGGCAATTCATTGCTCAAGGGGCTTCCCTTTGTTGCAGGCACACTTATGAAAATTTTCCAAACTGTCGGCACGAACTGGGAAAGGCTCGGCAACATACGATTTGCGGTAACGTACAAGCCGCAAAACGATTCGCTCGACCGTGCCTATGCAAAAGAAAGAGCCGCAGCCGTTGCACAGGAGTGGAGCTCAGCAATGAGCAGCTCAAGCATAAAAGATTTCGTGGCTGTCGGCGACGTGCAGATTAAAGTAATCGGCGCAGAAGCACAGCTGCCCGACAGTGATGTGCCCGTGCGTCAGCTTCTTGAGCAGATTGTGGCAAAAACGGGTCTGCCTCCGTTTCTTCTCGGACTTTCCTGGTCGAGCACGGAGCGAATGTCATCGCAGCAGGCTGACGTTCTTACAAGTGAGCTTGAAGCTTACCGCAGGATTCTTACCCCTGCATTGACACATATATGTGATACCGCACTGAGACTTTACGGTCTGCCCGGCAGTGTCGATATTGTATGGAATGACATTATGCTTCAGGACATTGTTGAAATAGCAAGAGCTGAGCTTTATTCAGCACAGGCACAGCGACTCGGAGAATAGGAGGAAAAATGCAGACAATTTTCAAAAACATTTCGGGCAGTATTGTAACCGACACTGCCGAAACCGATGAGCTAGAGCTCATAAACAGATACACAATCAGACCCTTGAAAGATGATGAGGTTTTCTGCTTCACAATCACACTTTGTGACAACGAAATCGACAGAGATTCGGAAAAATTCACGGTTGATGCACTGATAAAGCTTTCATCTATGTTTGAAGGCAAAACAGGAATCACCGACCACAATATGAAAAGCGAAAATCAAACAGCGCGTATATTCCGCACCTGGATTGAGGAGAGCGAAAACGAAATCACCTCAACGGGTGAAAAATATACCTGCCTGAAAGCAAGGGCATATATGCCGCGCACACCAAAAAACGAAGAACTTGTGGCACAGATTGAAGCAGGAATAAAAAAGGAAACGAGCATAAGCTGCTCTGTCGGCTCAATGGTCTGCTCGGTATGCAGCGCTGACACACGCAAAAGCGGTTGTAAACACCGAAAGGGAGAGGTTTACGGCGGCAAGCTGTGTTACACGGTGCTCGACAATCCGACTGACGCTTACGAATGGAGCTTTGTCGCCGTCCCCGCTCAGCCCAGAGCAGGAATAACCAAAGCTTTTGAGGCTCACGACGGTATGACAATCAACCAAATGAAGGAAAAATCATGCGGATACGATTCAATCACATTGAGCACACACGCTTTTGCCGAACTGACAGAAGAAATAAACAGACTTGAAGCGCTTGCAAAAGATGCCGAGCTTTACAGAAACGAACTTGAGCAGAGAGTTATAAGGCTTGCTTCGATGGCAGTACCGTCGCTTAACAGTGGAGGATTTGCGGATATTTGCAAATCACTTACAGCGGCACAGCTTTCGGTTCTCGAACAGTCATTTGCCGAGAGCGCTTCAAAGCTGTATCCCGTCAAGCCGCAGTTCGGCGGCAGAAAAACGCAAACTGACAACAACAGTGAATTCAAAATTTAAGGAGGACAAACAATATGTCAATTTCATTCAAAGGCTTTAATGAACAAGTTATTACGTTCGGCACAGAAGTCGAGCTTGAATCAGGAACACTTGTCAAAATGAGCGACAGCGCAAAGGTAGAGCCCTGTAAAGGCGATGACCTTTTCATCGGTATCGTAGTTTCGTCACACGGCAACCTTGCCGCAGTGCAGACAGGCGGCTACGTTTCACTCCCCTATTCGGGCGCTGCTCCCGCTCTCGGCATCACAGCTGTTGCTGCAGCGGACGAGAAGACGGCAAAATCTGCCGAAGGAGGCAGAACAGCTACCGTAATCGAACTTGACGAAACCAACAAAACAGCAGGAATCCTGCTTTGATTTAAAGAAAGGAGAACAAAAATAATGGCTAATTTTGACAATATCAGACTTGAAAAAGGACTTTATTGTGCAGGCTCATTCACGAGCGCACTCGAAAGCATTGACCCTTCGGAAAACTATAAAGGCAGTTCACTTGAAGGCCTCGATGCGTATCAGCGCCAGCTCAAGCGTTTTGACATTAAGGTAAGCGGTGCAGGCAGTGACGTTGTTGAAAAATTCTTCAAGACATCAGACAGTGCAACCCTCTTCCCTGAGTACGTTGCGCGAGCTGTGCGTCAGGGTATGGAAGAGGCAAACGCACTTCCAAAAATCGTGGCATCCGTCACAAACATTGACTCCCTTGATTATCGCTCAATCACAAGCATCCCCTCTGACGACGACAAATCACTCAAGGACGTTGCGGAGGGCGCCGTTATCCCCCAGACAACGGTCAAAACACGCGAAAACCTTGTGAAGCTCCGCAAGCGCGGCAGAATGCTCGTTGCTTCTTATGAAGCAATCCGCTTCCAGCGCCTTGACCTTTTCACCGTCACACTCAGACAGATAGGCGCACACATTGCAAAATCTCAGCTTGCAGACGCAATCGACACAATTATCAACGGCGACGGCAACGACAATGCCGCCAAGGCAACTCAGGCGCTCATCGCCGGTACGCTTTCTTATGCCGATATAGTTAACCTCTGGAAAGACCTTGATCCCTATGAGATGAACGTAATTATCGCCAACAATGCCGATGCGGTAAATATGCTCAATCTCAGCGAATTCAAGGATTCTGCGGCAGGGCTCAACTTCCACGCAACAGGTAAGATGATCACTCCTATCGGCGCAGAGCTTGTACGCTCATCCGCGATGCCCGAAAACACAATCATCGGCCTTGACAAAAACTGCGCACTTGAAATGGTTAAAGCGGGCGACGTTATGACCGAATACGACAAGCTCATCGACAGACAGCTTGAACGTGCGGCAATCACATCAATCGCCGGTTTCGCAAAAATCTTCACAGACGCATCACGCAAGCTTACCGTCTGATAAAGGAAAGGGGTAACGTATGACAAACAGTCAGACCGTACTTTTCAGACTCAGACAGCTTGTTACCCTCGACGAAGAAGGGGCAGAAAACGCTCTGCCCCTTTGCGAAATGTGCCTCGACGAAGTGCTGTGCAGACTCAAAAAGGATGCCGACCCCAACGACGCAAGGGTCGCGCAGGCCGCCGCCGGGCTTGCATGCTACCGCCTGGCACTTCGAAACGCTGTCGACAACGGCGGTAACGTAAGCTTCAAGGCAGGTGACGTAGCCGTAACACGCACACCTGCGGCAACGCTTGAATTTGCCTCCCGGATGCGTGACGAAGCAATCATACAAGCAGCTGACCTGATCACGGACAACAGCTTTGTTTTCAGGCAGGTGGGCAAATGACAAGTAACGCGATTTTTGACAGCTATGCACGCAAAATAAGCGTACACGACGCAGGAACAGTCAAAACCGGCAAAGCTTTCATACAGCCGCTGAGATATAAAAACAAAATGTACCTCGACGGTATCTATACGGAAATCGGTTTCAACAGTCAAGGCCATTACCTTTACATCGGCCCGCCTGAACCCGATCTCACGCTTATAAGCGATTCGGGGTATATTTCATCTGACGGCACAAACTATCGCATCGACAGAGCGGAGCGTGTTTATTTGGGTGAAAAGATTTTTTACATTTGGGCAATAATACGTACAATAGTGGAGGTGACCTGATACGTCAGACTCAATCAGCGCAATGCCTAAGGAAATAGCGACCTGGCTCAGCGCACAAACGAGCGTTTTCGGCGGCATTAAATTTCTGACGGAGTTCCCCGCAATTCCGAAAGCCACGCCGCTTAAACAGACAATTGTATCGGTAGGACTTGAAAGCGTAAAAATAACCGATTATTTCACAGAAAACCAAGATGGCGAGCTTGTACCGGAAGAATACTGCAGACTTGCGGATATTAAAATCCGCTTTTCAATCTACGTACCGTATTCGGCAGGCGGCACAGCCTGTCACGAAGCATTTACCAAAATCGTTGACTGTCTCAACTTCAAAAGTGATCTTAACCTGAAAGAATCGGGCTGTGATCCGATCTCAGCTGACAGGGACACCGACGCTTTTGTTATGAAAAGCTGGGTAATAATCGAAGCTCGGTTCTGTCCGGCAGAATCAAGCAGTGTTCAGTATGAATCCTTTCTGCCCAAAACACTGTTCTGCGGCTCACACATCAACAATTCGTCGATTCACGTAACGCAGAAAGATAAAGATTCATGGGGACAAAAACCGGTAACCGGAATATATTTCGGCACAGGAAATTCCGAACGTTCAATAAGTCTCGGCTTCAAGCCGTCGTTTGTCCTTGTTTCAATTTGTCTTTATCCTATGATGTCCACCGATTCTGAAGGCAATTCCTATTGCTACACAGGAACCGCAACACCCGATTATTCAAGCATGGGAATTAAAATCACATCAAACGGATTTAAGATTTTGCAATCATCCTCAACGTCTTACGGTAACACTCAGGTTCAGCTGAATAAGCTTGGAGCCGACTATTCTTATATAGCTTTCAGATAATAAATTACAACAAAAAAGCTCTCTTGTTATTGATTTTTCCGTTTCAGTGCTGTATACTGTAAAAAAATCGAGAATCGGGGGCTTTTTTTATGTCAACCAATGAATTCAACAACCGTGGCGTATATTCACTTCTTCTCACACCTTTCAACGCTGACCGCTCAATTGACTTTGAGACATATGAAAAATATGTTGAGTGGCAGGCTCGTCAGGGCGCTCAGCACCTTTTCGCTTGCTGCGGCAGTTCTGAAATGGCAGAGCTTACACTTGACGAAAGAGAAAAGCTCGCCAAAATCGCTGTTGAAAGAGCAGGCGGTATGTCCGTCGTTGCAACAGCAAACCTTGAGCCCACATGGCACGCTCAGGTTGAAGAAATTAAGCGTATGGAGCAGACAGGCGTTGACGGCCTTGTATTTATCACGAAGGGTTACTGCGCAGACGAAGAAAGGCTCTTTACATACCTTGCTGAGCTCAGCACACTGACAACTCTCCCCATCGTTCTTTACGAATTCCCCGGCGCACAGCCCCACCTTATGCCCGCTTCCGTTTACGGCAGACTTGTCGAAACAGGCAGATTTGTAGGCATCAAGGACACAACCTGCAAGATGGATCTTATCAAGGAAAAGATTGAGGTTCAGGGCGATTCAGCCGTTCTTCAGGCTAATATCCCCTACCTTATGGAGGCATACGAAGCAGGTGCACGCGGTGTTGTTGCAACACCCACAAGCTGCGGCGCATATCTGTTCGCAAAGATGTATGACGAATTTTTTGTTCAGAACGACCGTGAAGCAGCAAACCTCACACACCAGCAGATCTGTATGCTTGACAATGCTATCGATTCAGGCTTCTGTGCATCTGCGAAATATCTTGTCAGCCTTTGCGGTATAGATACATTCAACTGGTACACAAGAGGTTCACACCAGCTCAGATCTCACAGACTCAAGTCTCTCCGCGTATTCCACGAGTGGTGCAAGGCAACAGGCCTCAAATACTACAACGACTGATTAAAGGCAGGTTTTTAAAATGGCTGAAAGCAACAGCTTCTCAATATCACGCAAGGGCTACAACTGTGCCGAGGTAGACGAATACATCAGCGCCTCAACATCGGCCCAAGCTCAGTTGCGCGAAAGTTACGCTTCACTTCAGGCAAAATACGACAGCCTTTTTGAAGAAAACGGTGAGCTCATCAAAGAGCGCGAACAACTCAGACAAGGCTGTAAAACAATGGCTGAAGCACTCAAGCAGCTGCGCGAAAACTCAAAAGAAGATTATAAAGCCAAGTATGAAGATGCTCTCGCGCAGATTGAACAGTTGAAAGCTGCAAAGCCTGCTCAGGCGTCTGATTCAACCTCTGCCGCACAGATGATTGAAGAAGTTGCACAGGTTGTCAAACGTGTCGAAAGCGATGCACGCCGCAAAGCAGAAGCAATTACGGCAGCCGCAAAGCTTGAGCAGACACAGGCACAGCTTATCAGCTCGCGCGTGACGGAAGAAGTCAAAAGCCTTATCAAAATGCTTGAAGGCTTTGTTGCGGACCATATTGAGATTGAGGAAACCGAAGAATAAAAGCAACAGGCGTACAAAAAGTACGCCTGTTTTTATGAGATAACCCAAACAGATTAAGGACGGCAAAACCTATGAGAATGAGAAAAAAGAAATACCTCGAAGAGCGTCTTGCGCAGTGCGACAATATTATTCCGCTTTTCAGCGATGACCGCAACTTCGTCACCGCAATCGAAAAGAAAGAATATATAGACACACAGGCACTTTTCGGCAACAGCAACCCTGTTGTACTCGAAATCGGCTGCGGCAAAGGCAAATTTGCCTGCGAGCTCGCAAAACAAAACCCCGACATCAATGTGCTTGCACTTGAAAAGGTTGCTAATGTCATTGTTATGGCAAGTGAAGCCTCCCAACAGGATAATATTAAAAACCTGAAATTTCTGCACGGCGGCGCAGAATATCTTGAAAAATACATCAAGCCGGAATCTATTGAGAGAATTTATCTCAACTTTTCCTGCCCTTACCCCAAAAAAGCTTACGCAAACCACAGGTTGACAAACGCACGCTTTCTCAAAAGCTACGCGGTTATTCTCAAGAAAGGTGCCGAAATCCACCAGAAGACGGACAATATGCACTTTTTTGAGTATTCAATCGAACAGCTTACAGGCTTCGGCTTCAGCCTGAAAAACGTTTCACTCGACCTTCACAACAGTGGCTTTGAGGGCAACATTGAAACTGAGTATGAGCACAGATTTGCTTCTCAGGGTATGCCGATTTACAGGCTTGAAGCATACCTGAAATAAAACAGAAAGGACAGCGGCAACTGTATGAAAATGAAAAAGCGTTGCTTTATCGCAGGCGGCGGCAACTTCTGCGCAGAGCTTTTCAAACCGCAGAAAGGTGATATGATAATTGCCGCTGACGCAGGCTACAAAGCGCTTGAAGAAATCGGCATAACTCCCGACACGGTTGTGGGCGATTTCGACTCCCTTGGATATACACCCGAACACGGCAACGTAATTGCACACTCCCCTATTAAAGACGATACCGACACAATGTTGGCAGTCGAAATCGGCATAGAAAACGGCTGTAATGAATTCCATATCTTCGGAGCAACAGGCGGCAGAATTGCCCACACGTTAGGTAACCTTCAGATACTTATGCATATTTCCGACCACGGGCTTTGCGGATATATCTATGATGAAAACACGGTAATAACCGTAATCAGCGATAAAACACTCGCTTTTGAAAACGCAAGCGGTTATATTTCGCTCATACCTTTCGGATGCGGCAAGGCAAACGTTACACTCGAGGGATTTAAATATGAACTTAAACGCGGTGAACTCCCCTGCAACCGACCGCTCGGAATCAGCAACGAATTCTGCGGAGAAAAATCAACGATAACCGTGCACAGCGGCACTGTTGCAGCCGTATGGGAAAACACAGCAATCAACCCCCGACAGTAACAACGTAACCGGTATTACTCAGAGCAACGGCAAGTTATCGATATGGTAATTTTGTCATTAAGAACAATTCCCGAGGTGAGACAAGTGAAAAAAAGCAGAACTTTAATCAAGCTTCTGTCAATCTCTTCAGGTGCAATAAATCTCATACTGTTGGGCTTCCCGGCAATGTGTATGATTTTGTTCAGCAAGTGGTTTGAAAAGGAATTCATCATAAGTTGGGCAATTATGGCGGTTGCGCTTCTGACAGACGGTGCACAACTACTAATCAGAAAAAAGCCTTCTTTATTTATACTGTTCCCTTTAGCGCTTGAATTGATTGCCGGTCTGATCACAACATACAGATCCGCATCGTGGATTTTCTACTATTCCAATCCTGCACTGATTGCCGCACTCGCCGTTGTTATATCCCTTGTCTTCGCCTCAATACCGACAGTATATGCGTTTTTTATGCACACAACAAAAAATCCCAAGAGCAAAGTTTCGGCAGCAAGGCTTTTTGTTGTTGCCTTGGCTTTTCACGTTTTCGCTATGTTTGCCGCTTTTCTTCTTTCCATTTTCACGGAAGAAGCCTATTTCCTTCTTCTTATTCCGTTTTTGCTTATCCGTTCATTAAGCAACGCATTGCTTTATCTTGCCGTATTTATTGAGCACGGCAAGCCCGAAAAACTGGTTAAACTACTCAAAGAGCGTAAAAAAAGATCAAAATAAAAATTCAACAAACGGATACCGATGCAAATCTATTGGCATCGTAAAATATTTTGAAAAAATAACGCAAAAACACTTGCTTTTTTTTGCTAAGTATGGTAATATACTTGAGCGGTCAAAAAACCGCACTTTTGCGCTGGTAGCTCAGCTGGATAGAGTGTTTGGCTACGAACCAAAAGGTCAGGGGTTCGAGTCCCTTCCAGCGCGCCAAGCCGCAATCCTTTGTATATCAAGGGATTGCGGCTTTTTTTATATCCTTTTGAAAGCCACTCCAAAACACCGTTTTTCTAACAAATTTCTAACAAGATATGCTCATACTCAAGCTACACAACGTTTTTGAAGCCTATAGAATTGCCGATTGTGTTTCCGAGAGCCTTTTTTCTGTTCATATCAAGATGACCGTAAAACTTAGCGGTGATGTTCACATCGGAATGTCCGAGCCATTCCGAAACATCATAAAGCTCACGACCCTCAGACAAAAGCAACGCTGCACAGCTGTGACGCAAATCATAAAATCTGATGCGTTTTAACTTGTTCTTTTTCAGAAGCTTCTTGAAATGTTTTGAAATATAGTCAGGGTCATAAGTTTTGCCATTCGGCCATTTGAAAATATAATCATTTTCAATGTAGTCTTTACCGCAAACAGCCCTTTCCTCTTCCTCACGAGCCTTAAGCCACTTGAAGAATTCAATCATATCATCCGACAAAGGGTATGTTCTGTTGCTGGCATCGGTTTTGGTTGAATCCTTTGCAACAACCTTGTTATACATTACAACCGTGTGTTTGACGATGAGCATCTTATTTTCGAAGTCTATAGCATCCCAACGAAGTCCGAGCACTTCGCTTCTGCGCATTCCGAAATAGATAGTCGCAAAAATAATGTGAAAGATTCTGTCGTCATTAATTGCTTCCCAAACCTTCTGAACTTCTTCTGCACTGTAGAAATTAACCTTTTCGTGAGAAAGTGTCGGAAGTTTAACAAACTCCAGACAATCATCATAAATGATTCTTTTCTTTTAGGTATTCAATGTAATCCTCAATATGCTCGGCACATTCTTCTTTTGTTTTGCAGTCGTACTGCTCACGGCAGAACTTAATGAATTTGTCATAGTTCTTTGTGTATGCCGCCCTTGTTACATTGTTTTCGTGCTGCTTGAAATGTTTTTCAGCATCGTTTCTGAGCTTGCCTGAAATGCTCTGCTTGTAATGCTTCTTTTTCTTACTCAAGGCTTTTTTCTCCTTTCCTCAATATTCAGAAAGTGTTCTGCATAGCAACGTCACTTTACCAAAACGCCCACTAAAAAATAGTGTTAAACTGTTCGGGGGCTTCATCCGGAAGCGATAACTTGTTCTGAACAAGCCATCCGTTAAGGTCGATGCAAACCATAACGCCAAAACGATTTCCCGTATACGAAAACCGTTTATTCGCCCTACTAACTGGTTATTCCGGTTAATAACCTGAATAACCGTTAGTAAGACCGGCTCTTTTCTTTCGAAAAGTTGCCGTGTCTGTGAGAAGTGTCAGCTCAAACAAAGCACCGGTACAGGCAATGTTTTCGCTGTCATTCTCACTGCTGATCCGAACATCCTTGCATATACACAAGCTGTTCGGATCACATCGGGTACGCACTTTTCCTCAAACGAACGCAGCACATCTTTTGCTGCACACCTCAATGACACCGTGTCTTTTATGAGGTTATTTGGTTTTGTCTGATATCTTCGGACCGAAAGTGCATACCGCTTTATTCTCCTTCTTGATTTATTTCATCCAACCGCCTTCGCAATTTCTATCCCTGACGGTTGTACTAAAATGGGATTTTTTAATCACTTGCGCTGTGATTTTTACTCCAAATGACTTCTGTAATCACTTAAAATATGTAAGAATGACGTGGTGTCTAATATTTACAAAGCATAGTAGTCTTAATATGTGTTGATTTACAAGGAATAACTGATAATCTATCCGGCTGCAGGATTATGCTGAGCAGCTTAACCTTTCCGTTGCTGCCAAGCAGAAAATGGATTGGCTGATTCTTCATCCGTTTCACGATTTCAAGATACGCAAGAAGATTTTTGCAGCTAACAAAAATACAACAACTGTTAAGATAAGAGAAATTTACTATACTTGACCAAACTGTGTTTCAGAATCAAAATACGCTCCTCATCCACTCAGAAGCAGGTGATGAGGAGCGTATAATCATATATGATATTTCATACAAAAAGCCAATGATAATTCATCGGCTTTGTTGTTGGTTTATTTTTTGATTATTATTTTATTGACAAGTGCCGTGAGTTCATATCTGCTGTGAACGTTTAGTTTGCGGTAGATATTTTTTGTGTGGTCATTGACGGTATGAACTGAAATAAACAGTATTTTTGCAATGTCGCCGTTGCTGTAGACGCCGGCAATAAGTTCAACAACCTCAAGCTCTCTCTTTGAAAGAACAGAGAGAGCGGATTCAGCTTCAACATCTGCACTGACTTCAGTTTGTTATTTTTTGTTTGCCAGGCGGTAATTGTTTACAAGGGCGGCAAGCTCCAAACGGCTGTGAACCGCCAGAGTATAATAAATATCTTTTACATAATCCTTCACGGTATGCTCGGAAATGACAAGGGTTTTTGCAATATCCTTATTAGTG
>JAZSOM010000024.1:0-48195 GCA_045536955.1 Acutalibacteraceae bacterium | reverse complement strand
TGTGTATTTTGTGCCGAGCTGGAATATGTTACCAACCTCGATACCTCTTGAAAGTGTAACGGAGTGATTGCCGCACTGCGGGCAGATACCGCCGTCTTTGATTGCGGCAACGTCCATATACTCAACTTCACCCAGATCGCGATCAATGTTGAAGCCTGTGTAGTGATAATCAAGCTTGTTTGCACCGCAGGTGAGGTTTGTTGCGCCCTTGAGTGAGCCGTCAATAACTACCGTAATTCGCTCATCCATATTGTACGGTCCGATGAAGCCTGCAAGAAGACCGCAGCCGTCTGTAATCTCTGCAGGGTGAATCTCACAGCCGACAGCGTTGCGCAGCTTTGTCTCATTGACCTCAAGGTCACCTCTTACAAATGCAACGATATATGTGTCGTCAGCGTTTCTCTGATATACAACAGCCTTGCAGGATTTCTCAACAGCGGAGTTGAGGAATGTGCAGACCTCGTCGATTGTGTGCATATCGGGTGTGTGAACAAGTGCAAGCTCTTCAAGCACTGCATCCTGTTCATTTTCTACGATACAAGGAGCTGCCTCGATATTTGCTCTGAAATCACACTCGCTGCAAACTGCTATACTGTCTTCGCCTGCAGCTGTAAGGAGCATATATTCGTGTGATACACTGCCACCCATCATACCTGAGTCGGATTTGACCGTTACAACCTCCGGGATGCCGCAACGTGCAAAAATGCGGTTGTATGCATCATAGCAGCGGTCATAGTATTGCTCAAGGTCTTCTTGTGATGTGTGGAACGAGTAAGCATCTTTCATTGTGAACTCACGAACACGGATAAGACCTGCTCTGGGTCTGCCTTCATCACGGAATTTTGTCTGAATCTGGTATATCATAAAAGGATATTTGTTGTAACTGTTTGCATAGTCGCGCACAAGGTGAACGGCGGCCTCTTCGTGTGTCATACCGAGAACCATCGGGCTTTTGTTTCTATCAGTAAAGCGGAGAAGCTCACTTCCGATTGATTCGAATCTTCCGCTTTCCTCCCAGAGGGATGCAGGCATAACAACGGGGAACTGAACTTCCTGGCCGTCGATTTTGTCCATCTCTTCTCGTATAATCTGCTCAATCTTCTTTGTTATTCTGCGCATAGGCATATAGGATGAATAAATGCCGTTTGCAACATTTTTAATGTAGCCGCCTCTTACGGTAAGGGCATGGCTCTCTATAATGCAATCGGACGGCTTTTCTTTGAATCTTTCGCCGACGAGTTTATCAAGTTTCATTACTGTTACCTCCAAAGTTAATTTTAACCACCCCTTATTTTACATATATATTAATAAAAAGTCAACTTTAACAAAAAAATTGCCTCTGATTTGTATCAGTGTACAAATCAGAGGCAATATAAAGAGCTGAGTTTGTCTTAAAAAGCAAAGTACTTTTCTCTCTGGCGTTTCATTCTGCCCTGAATAGCCTTGAGCTGAGCTTCTGCATCTTCTTCGCCGGTTATGTATTTTTTCATCAGCAGACCCTCTTCGTAGCAAAGTTCGTCGTGAAGCGGGAAGAAGTTCTCATAAAGGAAGGTAGCGTATTTTACAAGGCGGAGCGAACCTACCATACGGAATTCTGTGCTGATTGTGTCAACGGCAACGCTGTAACGTTTTTTTATTGAGCTTATAAGGCTTTCTCTTGTGTTTTCGGATGAGAAAACGATTGTTGAGCAGATAAAGCCGTTACGGTTGTTGATGCTGCTGTGGCTGTCTGTGCTGCCTACAATGGGTACCGTGTTTCCCTTTGCACACTGCTCATAATAAAATATGCTCTGAAATCCGTTTTGCTGGAAATAGTTTTCGCCGCCGAGCACCTCGAATGCGTCGAAGGCCTTTTTTTCAAACATGGCGTCCGTAAGTGAATCCGGAACGTGGAATACGTCCGCTATCCAGTAGGGGTGAGCGAAAATGCTCAGACCGTCAGCCTTGCGGATCTGCTCGGTTATCCAAGAGCAGCAGGCAAACGGAAAACGCTCAACACCGTCGGGAATATCAAGTGTGTCAGCATAGCTGTCAATCAGAGTCCAGAATTCCTCTTTTGTCATTGTGTCGGGGCA
This sequence comes from Acutalibacteraceae bacterium, assembly GCA_045536955.1. GTDB lineage: Bacteria > Bacillota > Clostridia > Oscillospirales > Acutalibacteraceae > UBA8612. The sequence goes on along the minus strand of JAZSOM010000024.1, from coordinate 46,120 downwards.
AATTCCGTCAATGCTGCGCTTAGCCTTATCCTCTCCGACCTCCTGAATGTGTGCACTTTCCCTGATAAGTGCGTTGATACTGTATTTGCCGCCGAAGTTTACCATGTGAACGTCGTTTGAATGGTGCTCATCTCCCTTTATCATGTGTACTTCTTCACCGGGGATGAGGGTGTATTCAATATCAACGTCTTTGTATGCATCGATTGCTTCGAGAGATGGATAGTAACGGCTGTGGTCTGTTATTGCAAGAAAATCGTAGCCATGTCTGCGGTAGTTTGCGGCAACGATAGCGGGTGACTGTTTTCCGTCAGAGCGGAAGGTGTGCATATGCAGGTCACCGACAAAGGGATATTTGCCGACAAGGTCATCAGCAACCGAATAGACAGAAAGCTGAAAATCCTTTCTCATTTTTTCGTTGCAAAAGCGGATGAAATGCTCCTGCTCGCCTCGGAAAACGTGCTTTATGCGGATGCAACCGTCTTCATCGGGTTTTACTTTAAAAACGTCGGTTACAAGTGAGGTGTCAGGATAGTTATGCCTTGTTCCTGTTGTGAGGGGACATATCTGCATCACGTACTCATCTTTTGTAAATGCTGCGTGTGCACCGAGCGGTTTGATGGTGATTTCGATTTCTTTGTCCTTGGGGAATACTTTCGGAAATACGTCATAATTGTGCATAACGTCTGTCATTTTTAGTTCTCCTTTGCAAATGTATCGGGAATCTTCTCACCAAAGATTGTATACGGGATTTCAGCTATTGATTCGTTCTTGACTTCGCCGCTTTCAGCGGTGAAGCATACCTCATAGTACTGATCAAAATCAGGCTGGAAATATTGGATGTAATACTTGCCCGAACGCTCGGTGAACGTTGTGATTGAGCTTATTGATTCACTGCCGAACACAACGATGGAATTCGTGATTCGGATGCTTGAGGTTTTTTCGTCAAATTCCACCTTTTGTTTGAACGTTTTGGCGGTGTATGTGTATGCTCCGTCCTCTTCGGTAATTTTGCCGTTTTCGGGCTGCTTGCCGTCGGTTATATAGTCGAAAATACAGTAGAGGTATTTATCGGTGGCTATCATAAGGGAAAGGTTGGGTGAGGGCGCATTTTTCATGCCGTATTCCGTTTTTACAAACGCATCGTAAGCGGGCGAAAACTCATTGTTATACCACGCGCCGAATTCTTCTTTTTTTGTGCCTGAGCAAGCTGCGAGACAGAACACAGCTGCCGCGACAAGTATAAGTGCAACTGATTTTTTGATTGTTTTCATTGTTACAAAACCTCCGTGTTTGGTGCTTTTATTTTACTATTGCGGTTGCGTTCCGTCAATAATAATTTGACATAATTTGCCCGCAATGTTATAATTTTTTACAGTTCGGAGGCTTTGTTATGAACGAAAAAGATGTGCGCACCGCGATGCTGATAGGTGAGACCGGTGTTAAAAAACTGAAAAACTCGTCTGTGTTGCTTTTTGGCGTGGGCGGTGTCGGCTCCTACACGGCGGAGGCTCTTGCACGTGCAGGTGTCGGCAGAATCGGTCTTTGTGATAACGATACCGTATCGCTTTCCAATGTCAACCGTCAGCTTGTTGCTTTACAGAGCACTGTCGGCTTGCTTAAGGTTGATGTAATGCGTGACCGTATTTCTGATATTGATCCGGAGATTTCGGTTGATGCTTATCCCTGTTTCTTTTCGTCAGATAATGTTGCGGATTTTTGCTTTGAGAGTTATGATTATGTCATTGATGCAATTGATACCGTTACTTCAAAGCTTGTAATTATAAAAACCGCAAAAGAGAAGGGAGTTCCGGTAATAAGCTGTATGGGCACGGGTAACAAGCTCGACCCTACAGCTCTTACGGTTACCGACATAAAAAAAACAAGCGGTTGCCCGCTTGCGAGGGTTATGAGGCGTGAACTCAGGAATCTTGGTATAGATTCGCTTCAGGTTGTCTTTTCGACCGAGCAACCGATAAAACCTCTTTTTCAGCCGTCGGATGACGGCAAGCGTTCCGTGCCCGGCAGTGTTTCGTTTGTTCCTTCTACCGCAGGTCTCATTGTTGCAGGCGAGGTAATAAAGGCTCTTTTAAAATAGACAAAGGCAGCTGATTCATTCGGAATCTGCTGCCTTTTTATACACGCTGTCATAGTCGTTACGGAATTGATATGCCTGCATTCCTGCTCTGACGGCACCTTCAACGTTATCTGCTCTGTCATCTACAAACAGGCACTCCTGTGCGCAAAGATTGTATTTTTTCAGAAGATGGGCATATATTTTCACATCGGGCTTTATGATGTGAACATCGGCGGATACCACAATTCCGTCAAAAAATTCGAGGTCAAAATACCTGGGAAAATATCTGTAAAAGCTTTTGTGTGCGTTTGAAAGTACGTAAACTCCAAATCCTTCGCTTTTAACTTTTTGGCAAAACTGCACCGCGCCTTCAAGCGGTTTCATGCATATATCCCAGCCGTCAATGCTTTTCCTGAGTGCTTCGTGATACTCATCGGGCACACGTTTGCGGATGCTTGCGAATGCTTCATCTTCCGTTATGTTGCCGAGGTCAAGTTGAACCCATTCGTTTCCGCAAAATAGCTCTTGCATAATTATCGGCTGTGCATCCTTAGGGATTTCAAGCTCGTTCATTGCCGCTTGCGGGTCGTAATCGAGCAGTACGTTTCCCATATCGAAAATAATGTTTTTTATCATAAGAGTATCTTTTTTGTCCTCTCAATAAACTGCATTGTATCAATTTTGTCAAGGGTGTGAGCGTCTGTTCCGACGTTGAACTGTGCTCCGATTTCTCTGCCTATGTTATACATTCTGCGGCAGAATTCGGGGTAGTCAACCATTGCGTTGAGGTTGATCTCAAAAGCTGTTTCGTGCTTTTTGCCAAGCTCAAGCATTTCGCCGATTTCGTAGTCGGTGAAGCAGTCGGGAACACTTCGCTTCTCAAACGTTACAAATCTTCCGCAGTTGGTCAGATAGCTGTCGTGGAAAGGGTGTGCGATGCAGTCGGCTCTGCCCGATGATATAAGGTTTGTCAATGTTTCTTTTATGTGTTCCTTGTAATCCTCAGGGCTTCTGCCTTCCGGGTGAATCCAACCGCCTGCGTGGTAGTGGTTTTGCGCCCAGAGTCTGTAATCGAGCTCAATATCGTTATCGGCATAGCTGAAGTTGTTTGTGCCGTATGCGGAAAGTTCCGCGCCGATGAGAAGCTTAACGGTGGAATCGATTGCTTTTGCCGTTTCGCGTAACGCGGGCAAAGCATTACGGAATTTCTCTTCATCTTCTTTGAAAGGCGAAACGTGGTCTGTGACGGCAATCATCTCAAGTGAATTGAGTTCGGCAGTCCTGACAATGTCGGCAAGCTTCATTTCGGGTTTTGCACAGCCCGAAAGGTTTGTATGTATATGAAGATTTTGTCTGCATAGTATGTCAAGGTTATACACGGGTTCATGAAAATACATTCTGTTACCTCCCAAATGTGATTATTCTGTAATGATAACTTATTTCGGGAAAAAAATAAAGGAAAAGAAGCCAAAAAATTAATTTTCTTTTAAATTCCGTAAAAGAACAATAAGTTGAGGCTGCTTGGATATAATCGCAATTGGACAGATGCTGTCTTATTTGGGCAAAAAGGGAGGCTCACTTATGAATTTTATGGATGTTGCCACGCTTTTCGGCGGTCTTGCGTTCTTTCTCTATGGTATGAACGTAATGGGCAATGCGCTCGAAAAAAGTGCGGGCAATCAGCTTAAATCAATCCTCGGCAAACTGACTTCAAACAAATTCAAAGGTTTTTTACTTGGTCTTGTAGTAACAGCTGTTATTCAGTCGTCGTCTGCAACTACGGTTATGGTTGTCGGCTTTGTAAACTCGGGGGTTATGCAGCTTGCTCAGGCTGTGGGCGTTATTATGGGCGCAAACCTCGGTACATCCGTCACTTCCTGGATTCTCAGCCTTACGGGTATCGAAAGCGATAATTTCTGGGTTTCTTTGTTAAAGCCTGCGACCTTTACTCCGATACTTGCCCTTATCGGTATCATCCTTAATATGTTCTCCAAAAAAGCAAAACGTAAAGATATAGGCGTGATATTGCTTGGCTTCTCTGTACTTATGTTTGGTATGGAAACAATGTCGGGTGCTGTTGAACCTCTCACAGAGCTTGAGTGGTTTAAAAACGCACTTGTTCTGTTTACAAATCCTGTACTCGGTGTAATTATGGGTGCAGTTGTTACGGCTGTTGTTCAGTCTTCTTCAGCTTCTGTCGGTATTCTTCAGGCTCTTACACTTACGGGCAGAATCTACTATATGACTGCTGTTCCGATTATTATGGGTCAGAATATCGGTACCTGTATAAGTGCTATTATCTCCTGTGCAGGTGCAAACAAAAACGCTAAGCGTGCGGCGTTCATTCACCTTTACTTCAATGTTATTGCTACGGTAATTCTTCTTGCCGCATTCTACGGCGTAACGTCATTTGTAGATATACCGATTCTTAACGAACCTGCTAATCCTTTAGGTATAGCGGTTGTTCATACGGGCTTCAAGATCGTTGCACTTGCAATTCTCTTCCCTGCATCAAATCTTCTCGTCAAGCTTGCAAATCTTACTGTTAAAGATAAGGGTGAAGACGAAAAGACACAGCTTCTTGATGAACGTCTTTTCAACACACCCTCAGTTGCTGTTGAACAAAGCCGTAAGGTTACCGCAACAATGGCTGAACTCAGTAAAAAAACATTGCTTGATGCAATGCGGATGCTCTCTTCTTACGATGACAAGACAGCCGAAAGTGTACGTAAGGGCGAGAAGAAGGCTGATACCTATGAAGATACAATAGGTGATTATCTTGTGAAACTCAGCGCGCGTGACCTCACAGATGAGGACAGCCGTGAGCTTACAATGCAGCTTCATCTTATAGGTGACCTTGAGCGATTGAGTGACCATGCACTTAATATTCTTGAGTCAGCAGAAGAACTGAAAGATAAGAAAATGTCCTTCTCAGGTGCGGCACAGAAAGAAATGCAGAATATTGTTGCCGCTACGACACGTATTCTTGAGCTTTCTGTTAATGCCTTCGTAAACAATGACCTTGAATGTGCAAAGCTTGTTGAGCCTCTTGAGCAGGTTATTGACGTGCTTAAGGAAGATATGAAACACGGCCATATTGAGCGACTTCGTAAAAACGAGTGTACTATTGAACAAGGCTTTGTTTTCAACGACCTTATTACAAATCTTGAGCGTGTTTCCGACCACTGTTCAAATATTGCAGCCTGTGTAACTGAAACGGCTCACGCAAGATTTGATATGCACAAGTTTGTAAGAAGTCTCAAAAAAGATTCTGAGGAATTCGATGCAAATTACAACAAATTCCTCAGTGAATATACCGTATAATATTTATATAATTATTCCTTCACAGTCGTCGTTGTCGGCGGCTGTGATTTTTATTTTGTAATACTGTCCGCATTCTGCGCCGCTGAGTATTTTTACGGGTATGTAGTTTGCGGTGTATCCGGTGCAACAGCCGTTTTCGTCCTTTGTTTCTGCAAGCACTTCAACGGTTTTGCCTACCTGTGATTTTAAAAACTCCGCTCGGATTCTGTTTGTCAGCGCAATCATCTTGTGTGCTCTTTCTTCTTTTACAGCTTTTTCAATCTGGTCGGGAAATTCTGCTGCTCTTGTGCCTTTTCGCTGTGAATACGGGAATACGTGCACCTTTTCAAAACCAATCTTTTCGACGAAATTCAGCGATTGCTCAAATTCTTCCTCCGTTTCGCCGGCAAATCCGACCATTATGTCGGTTGTTATTGTGCAGTTCTCAAAGCTTGAACGCAGAAGGTGACAAATTCTTTCGTATTCATCCGTGTCGTAATGTCTGTTCATACGGCGGAGTATTTCCGAGCATCCGCTCTGAAGCGAAATGTGAAACTGAGGACAAAGCTTCGGCTGAGCCTTCAGACCCGCGACCATTTCTTGTGTCATGTGGTCAGGCTCAAGTGAGCCGAGTCGAACCCTCTTTATCGTGTCAATTTCGCAAACTGCGGCAACGGCATCGCTGAGCGTAAGTGAACAATCCGTTCCGTAAGAAGAAAGGTTGATTCCGACAAGTACTATTTCGGTGTATCCGTTTTCGGCCAGTGCGGCTGCCTCTTTTCGGATTTCATCGAGCGGCTTTGAACGCACTCTGCCTCTGGCATAGGGAATAATGCAATAGGAACAGAAGCGGTTGCATCCGTCTTCTATCTTTATTGCGGCTCTTGTTCTTTCGTCAAAGCTGCTTATGTTGCACGGTACGAATTTGTCGTGATTGCCGTGCGGAATAATGTTGATTTTTCTGTTTTTCTCTTTGAGATAATTTTTAAGAATTGCAGGTATATCGCAGTTATTGCGGTTTCCTGCGACAATGTCTGCGCTGTCAAGTTCTGCGGCGGCTTCGGGATAAGCCTGAGGCATACAGCCTGTAAGCAGAACAGTGCTGTCAGGATGCTGCCTTTTGAATCTTCTTACGGCTTGCCTTGTTTTTTTGTCACTTTCTGCTGTCACCGTGCAGGAGTTTATGATGTACACATCAGCATCCTCACTGTGAGGAACTATCCTGAAACCCTCGCGGATAAGAGCTTCCGAGAGAGCTTGAGTTTCATATTGGTTGACTTTACAGCCAAGTGTGTAGAACGCCGCCTTCATATTTTTTCTCCTCTTAAGTATTGCTCCGTAAAATTATAACTCAAAAAAGCGATTTGTGCAATGTGTAATTTGATTCAAAATTCTCTCATACAATTTTACGGAGTAAGAGAGGAGAGATTACCGTGAAATTAAGATTTGCAAAACTTACAAGTATAATGCTCGCGGTTTGGTTCGTGCTTTGTTTATCTGCTGTTACCGTCTTTGCCGAGGAGGCAGAGATGCCGGTTCAACTCAATGCAAAATCGGCAATACTTGTCGATGTTTCAAGCGGCCGTGTGCTTGCAGCAATGAATGAGCACGAGCGGCTGTTTCCTGCTTCCGTTACAAAAATTATGACGCTTTTGCTTGTGATGGAGGCTATTGATTCGGGCACGCTTAATCTGAATGATACCGTTACCGCAAGCGCAACCGCGGCATCAAAAGGCGGTTCGCAGATATGGCTCAAAGAAGGGGAAACTATGAGCGTTGATGAGCTGCTCAGAGCAGCTGCAATATACAGTGCAAATGATGCCTGTGAAGCTCTCGGAGAGCATCTTGCGGGCAGCGAGGAAGCCTTGGTTGCAATGCTAAACAAAAGGGCGGCAGAGCTTGGAATGAAAAATACTCATTTCGATAACTGCACAGGGCTTGATGACGCAACCGATACACATCTCACAACGGCTTATGACGTAGCTTTGATGTCGGTTGAGCTGTTGCGACACGATTTGATACGTAAGTATACAACCGTGTGGATGGATTCTCTTCGCAACGGTGCAACTCAGCTCGTAAACACCAATAAGCTTGTGCGCTTTTATCAGGGTGCAACGGGCTTGAAAACGGGTACAACCTCAAAGGCCGGGTGCTGTGTTTCTGCTTCGGCGGAGCGCGAAGGTACGCATCTTGTTGCTGTCGTAATGGGCAGCCCGACAAGTGATGATCGCTTCAATGCCGCCAAAGCTCTTCTGAATTGGGGCTTTGCCAATTTTGAAACCGTAACCCCGGTGCCAGATGTGTCACTTCTCGCTGACATTAACGTTATCGGCGGATATAAAAGTAGTTTCACTCCGATTGTTGAACCTGCCGTTCCTTTGCTTATGCGAAAAGGGAGCGCAGCTTCTCTTGTGCAGTCTGTTCAGCTTGTGACGGATGTTAACGCTCCTGTTGCTGCCGGCGAAACGGTAGGTACACTTACATTTACCGTAGATGGTGAAAAGGTTGCGGAATATCGCATCGTTTCGCCTGAAGAAATCAAAAATCTTGATTTTGCAGAAGTCCTTCGCCGTCTTTTAAGTTCTTTTGCAAGCTTGACAAAACAGTAAGGTGTGTTGAGACAAAAAAATATTAAAAATGTAAAAAAAATTAGCGTTTTTGTCTTGCAATACTGTTGATTTTGGGTTAAAATAATCATTAATAATATTCAGTTCCGAAGGAGAGCGGCACGGTAGTGTGCCGCAGTCGCAAAATTTATGGCAATTAAGTTAAACGGTTCCTATGCAGGCGAAAATGCTTGCGCATCTGCACTTGCAAAAATTGAAGCAGAAATTATCAGCGCACACGAAGCTCTCCATGCCGGCACAGGCAAGGGCAGTGATTTTCTCGGTTGGGTAGACCTTCCTGTTAACTATGACAAGGCTGAGTTCGACGCAATCAAAAAGGCTGCTGAAAAAATCAAATCCGATTCAAAGGTTCTCGTTGTAATCGGTATAGGCGGTTCTTACCTCGGTGCCCGTGCGGCAATCGAGTTTTGTAAGTCCTCCAACTACAACCTTCTCGCGAAGGACACTCCGCAGATTCTCTTTACCGGCAATACAATCAGTTCTTCCTCTGTTGCAGAGGTTATGAGCCTTGTTGACGGCAAGGACTTTTCTGTTAACGTAATCTCCAAGAGCGGTACTACGACTGAACCTGCCGTTGCCTTCCGTGTGTTCAAGGAACTTCTTGAATCTAAATACGGTAAAGAAGAGGCGGCAAAGCGTATCTACGTCACAACGGACAAAGCAAAGGGCACTCTCAAATCCCTTGCAGACAAAGAAGGCTACCAGACCTTTGTCGTTCCCGATGATGTCGGCGGTCGTTATTCCGTTCTTACAGCTGTCGGCTTGCTCCCGATTGCGGCCGCAGGTATAGATATTGACGCACTTATGCAGGGTGCGGCAGATGCCAGGGAGAAGTATTCCGTTCCCTCAATCGAAAACGATTGCTACAAGTATGCAGCAATCCGCAACCTTCTCTACCGCTCCGGCAAAAAGGTTGAGATGTTTGTCAGCTATGAGCCTTCATTTACCCTTATGTGTGAATGGCTTAAGCAGCTTTACGGTGAGAGCGAGGGTAAGGAAAACAAAGGCATCTATCCTTCTTCAGCGATTTATTCCACAGACCTTCATTCACTTGGTCAGTACGTCCAGGAGGGCGAAAGACTGATGTTTGAAACAGTGGTATATGTCGATAAAGTAAAGACCGATGTCAGCATAAAGGAAGACCCCGAAAATGTTGATGGTCTTAACTTCCTCGCAGGCAAGACGGTTTCTTTCGTAAACCGTAAGGCATTCGAGGGCACACTTCTCGCACATACTGACGGCGATGTTCCGAACATCGTTCTTGAAATTGAGCAGATGGATGAGTACAACCTCGGTGAGCTTATCTATTTCTTCGAAAAGGCTTGCGCAATTTCAGGTTATGTGCTCGGCGTAAATCCCTTCGACCAGCCCGGTGTAGAAAGCTACAAGAAGAATATGTTCGCACTTCTCGGTAAACCCGGATATGAGGACATGAAAGCAGAGCTGGAAGCAAAATTAGGCAGATAAAAGAAATAAAGGAGCGATTCACTATGGTAAAACTTATTCTCGGTCACAAAGGTGCAGGCAAAACAAAGAAACTTATCGATCTTGTTAATGCAGCAGTTGAAGTTTCAAACGGCAACGTTGTCTGTATCGAAAAAGAGTCAGCCCTCACGTACGATATCACACATCGCTGCAGACTCACAGCGACCGACAACTATAAAGTAAGCGGTTACGATGCATACTACGGCTTCCTCTGCGGTATCTTTGCTGGTGACCACGACATCACACACGTATTTGCAGATGCAACTCTCCGTATCGGCGGCAGAGATTATGATGAGCTTGCAGATTTCCTTCTCAAGGTTTCGAATCTTTCAAAGATGGAAGAGAAGGATGTTGTGTTCACGGTATCTGCCGATAAGGAAGAAATTCCCGCAAAAGTATTTGACGTCTGCGAAGTTCTGTAAAAATTAAATTTTTCTTGACAAAGCCAAACTAAAGCTATATAATAATCGTTGTGTGTTATTTGGCACAATGTGTTCTTACCCTTTACGGAGGTAGTTCAAAGGTGTTTATTGAGCTTGAACCCATTTTTAACAACATAGGCGAAAAGCTGGATTTCGATTATGAACTTAATTTGTCAGATGTCGAACTCTACACTTTCTATCCCTTTGCACAGCCTGTCAGGGTAAAAGGTTGCGTGTTCAACAAAGCCGGTATTGTTCAGCTCAAAGCTGATGCAGTTTTTACTTATTCCGCACCCTGTGACCGATGTGCACAGCACACAACGAAAAATCTTTCCATCCCCGTCGACCACGTTTTGGTCACTTCGCTCAACGACGAAGAAAACGATGAGCTGATTCTTGTCGAGTCACTTCGTTTCAATCTTGATGAGCTTGTTACGGAGGATATTTTGCTCGGCTTGCCGACAAGGCATCTGTGCAAAGAAGATTGCAAAGGTGTTTGTCAGTATTGCGGCAAAAACCTGAATGATGACTCATGCAACTGTTCTGCTCCGCTTGATCCGCGTCTTGCGGCTTTACAGCAGTTGTTAAGTAATAATGATGAGTAGAAGTTACACACCAGCAAGGAGGTTGGCGAAATGGCAGTTCCGAAGAGAAGAGTCTCTAAAGCAAGAAGAGACAAGAGACGCAGCAGCGTATGGAAGCTTAATGCACCTGAGCTCGTCAAGTGCCCCAAGTGCGGCGAGTACAAGAGACCGCACAGACTGTGTGCTAATTGTGGTTACTACAATGGCAGACAGGTAGTTGAAACAGAGGCATAAGCTTTAGGCTTTAAGGCAGAGAGGAGTTATGGTTTCTCTCTGCCTTTTGCTTTGCTTTTGCGGATGATTTTTGCGTATTTCTGCGTTGTTTCGGACTCGAAATACCTTTGCATTCCTTCGTCCTCACGCCTTGAAATGCACAAAAATCATCACGCAAAACTGTTTCGTGTGAATTTTGCGTATTTCTGCGTTGTTTCGGACTCGAAATACCTTTGCATTCCTTCGTCCTCACGCCTTGAAATGCACAAAAATCATCACGCAAAACTGTTTCGTGTGAATTTTGCGTATTTCTGCATTGTTTCGGACTCGAAATACCTTTGTATTCCTTTGTCCTTACGTCTTGAAATGCACAAAAATCATCACGCAAAACTGTTTCAGATTTTATGTATCTGTGAATGAGGAATTAAATGAGCATAATTTGTTGGGATTTTGACGGCACGCTTGCCTACTGCAATCATTTATGGAGCGGTAGTGTTTTTCGCGCACTTAATGAAACGGTAAAAAACCATACTGTTACGTTTCAGGATATAAGACGCTGTAATGCAAGTGGTTTCACGTGGCATACTCCCGAACGGGATTTTACCGATTTTGTCGGTGAGAGATGGTGGGAGTTTATGAAAGCTCATTTTTACAGGAGCTTTGTTTCGTTGGGTGTTTCTGAGGCTCAATCGAAATCGGCAAGCGAAAAAGTACGTGAAATTATAATGATGCCGGAAAACTATAAGTTGTTTGACGACGCGGTTTTTGTGCTGAAAAAAGCAAAAGAAAAAGGTCACACAAACATTATTTTGTCAAATAACTTTCCTGAATTGGAAGTGATAACCGATGCTCTAGGAATCACAAAGTATTTTGAAAGAATGGTTGTTTCCGGTGTTGTAGGTTATGATAAGCCAAGAAAAGAAATATTTGAAATAGCAAAATCCTTTTATCCTGACGAAAAGTTTGTTATGATAGGTGATAATCCAGTTGCTGATATACTTGGCGGTAGATCCGCAGGTATGACGACTGTCCTTGTTCATAAGGGCTTTGACGGTAATGCGGATTATTGCTTTGATAATTTAAAAGATATAGTTTCTGTTATGTAAACCGGGAGGTGACAAGTATGTCGGTTAAAATTAAAGGCGTTGAGTCTGATTCGATCTGCTCAGGGAAAATATCTGCAGGTGATACACTCGTCTCCGTTAATTCACACGAAATAAACGACGTGCTTGATTACCGTTTCTACACGAGTGCCTGTAAACTCAAGCTTGAAATTGAAACGATCAAGGGAAAGCATCGCACCGTTAAAGTGAAAAAAGGCGAGTATGATGACCTAGGTCTGTGTTTTGAAACGTATCTTATGGACAAGCATCATTCCTGCAAAAACAAATGTATTTTTTGCTTTATTGACCAAATGCCGAAAGGTATGAGAGAAAGTCTCTATTTTAAAGATGATGATTCGCGCCTTTCCTTTCTTTTCGGCAATTATATAACACTTACAAATTTGACGGACCGAGATATTGACCGTATTATTGAGATGCACATAAGCCCCGTCAACGTATCTGTGCATACGATGAATCCTGAGCTTCGTGTGCAGATGATGAAAAATCCGAATTCAGGCACTTCGCTCCGGTATCTCAACCGTTTGGCGGATGCCGGCATAAAGCTCAACACACAGCTTGTTCTGTGCCCCGGAATAAACGACGGCAAAGAGCTTGAATTCAGCCTTTCCGAACTCGGTAAGCTTTATCCTGCAGTGCAGAGTATTGCTTGCGTTCCTGTCGGTCTTACAAAGCACCGTGACGGATTGTGTGCTCTTGAAACATATACATCAGATACAGCTTCTCGCGTTATTGATACGGTTGATGATTTTAATGCTCACTTCAAGCATTTTAAGGGCGAGACGATAGCGTTTGCTGCTGACGAGTTTTATCTTTGTGCGGACAGAGAAATTCCGAATGCAGATTATTACGGCGATTACCCACAGCTTGAAAACGGTGTCGGAATGTGGCGCCTTCTCAAGGATGAGTTTGATTCTGCTCTTGATGAGTGCGATTTTGTGCTTGGAAATCCGCGAAACATTACGGCAATAACCGGCACAGCGGCTTATCCGCTTATAAAAGAGCTGGCAATTCTTGCAGAAAAAAGGTATAATAACCTAAAAATCAATGTTATTGAAATTAAAAACAGGTTTTTTGGCGAGAGTGTAACCGTTGCAGGTCTTCTTACCGGTCTGGATATACTCTCTCAGCTTGAGGGGGTTGAGCTCGGTGATGAACTACTGATTCCCGATTCCGCCTTGCGTGACGGTGAGGAGGTATTCCTCGATGATATTACGGTGACACAACTATCCGAAAAACTTGGCGTGGCAGTAACGTCGTGCGTTGCCGACGGATACGTACTGCTTGAAAAATTTTTAGGAGGAGAGTGGTAATATGGCAAAACCGATAGTTGCCGTTGTAGGCAGACCCAACGTTGGAAAATCAACGCTTTTCAACAAGCTTTGCGGAAAAAGGTTATCTATTGTTGATGATACTCCGGGCGTAACGCGTGACAGAATTTACGGAGAATGTGAATGGGTCAACAGAAATATGATTCTCGTCGATACCGGCGGTATCGAGCCTTATTCAGATGATATAATCCTTAGTCAGATGCGCCGTCAGGCACAGCTTGCAATTGACAGTGCTGACGTAATTGTGCTTGTTTGTGATGTGCGTACGGGTGTTGTTGCGGCTGATGAAGAGGTTGCGGCAATGCTTCAGAAGAGCGGCAAACCCGTTGTTCTTTGCGTTAATAAGTGCGATTCGATTGGTGAGCCGCCGCTTGAGTTCTATGAATTTTATAATCTCGGTCTCGGTGATCCGATTGCTGTTTCTTCCGTGCATGGTCACGGCACCGGTGATTTGCTTGATGCTGTGCTTTCTTATGTGCCTGCTGAGGAAGAGGAGGAAGAGGATGACAATACGATAAAAGTTGCCATCATCGGCAAACCGAATGTCGGAAAATCTTCCCTTGTAAACAGCGTTTCGGGTGAGGAACGTGCTATTGTTTCCGATATCGCAGGTACAACACGCGATGCAACGGATACATTTATTGAAAATAAACACGGCAGATATGTTCTTATTGATACGGCAGGTCTGCGTCGCAAAAGTAAAGTTGAAGATGCAATAGAGAAATACTCTGTTTTGCGTGCGAGAATGGCTGTTGAACGTGCAACGGTTTGCGTTATTATGATTGATGCAAAAGAGGGATTCACGGAGCAGGATTCAAAAGTAGCAGGTATTGCACACGAGATGGGCAAGGCGTGCATAATTGCCGTAAACAAGTGGGATATAGTTGAAAAAGACGGTAAGACGATGGATGCTTACCGCAAAAAACTTATGAACGATTTTTCGTTTATGTCCTACGCTCCGATTATATTCATATCCGCAAAAACCGGTCAGAGAATTGACAGACTTTTCGAGCTTATCAACTTTGTTGACGAGCAGAATGCAATGCGTATCCAGACAGGAAAGCTCAATCAGGTGCTTGCTGATGCAACCGCAAGAGTTCAGCCGCCTACGGACAAGGGCAGAAGGCTTAAGATTTATTATATGACTCAGGCTTCAACCCGTCCGCCGACGTTTGTTTGTTTTGTCAACCGCAAGGATTTGTTCCATTACAGCTATCAGCGCTATATTGATAACCAGATCCGAGAGGTTTTCGGTCTTGAGGGTACTCCCACACGCTTTGTTATTCACGAGCGTGACGAAAAGAAAAAATAACTTAAAAAATTCTTCTCAGCTCAGCACCGATGTTCTCGGCGTTGAGCTGAATTGTTTGTGTTTCCTTGCCGAAAAGCAGGGCGGAGTTAGCTTCTTCAACTTTTAGCATTCCGCAGGTTGTAATCGTTAAAAGGCATATCAGAAAAATTGCAATAAAATAATATTTCAGTACGTTTTTCAGTTAAAATCATCCTTTACTTTGTGTTGAGTCGAGCAGCTTTACAAGTGCGTTGCCGAGAAGTCTGCCCGAATAAGCGGCTTCTTCAAGCGTGTTTGCGCAGCTTCCCATTTCAACAAGCAGATTGTTGGGTGTAAGGTCCATATTGTATTTTCTTTGGCAGAAATATAACGGTCGCATAAGTCCGGGGTACATCTCTTCGCAAACGCTTTGAAGATTAAGTGCAAAGGTCAGGTTCTTTCTCCAGTTCGGAAAATCCGTGACCTTGCCTTCTTCGCATCCGCTGATAATCATTATCTGTGCAGCGTCTTTTCCGAGTATATTTGCTACCGGTTTAATTCTTGTTCCGTCGTCCTGTTCAATTGCATCTCTGTGAATGTCAAGAACAATCTGTATATCCGGATATTTTTTCAGATAATCTTCAACGCTTTTTCTCGAATGCGCGTACGCACCTGTGTATTTTACGTCGTGTATCTGTGTATCGTGAATAACTCCGTATCCGGCTGCTTCAAGCTGCTGTTTGATTTCTTTGCCGACTCTTACCATATTCAGGTCGGGAGAATTGCTGCGGGTGATATAATCTTGCGCATACCAATTTCTGTCGAGTATCTCGTAGCTTTCCGTTGTATGTGTATGAAAAATAAGCACTGTCGGTTTCGACTTGTCCTTGATTGTTATTTCGGGCTTTTCGTTTAAAAATCTTTCTAAATCAAGCGGCTGCTGTGTTGTGGTGTTGTTTCTTACCAGTATATTACCGACCTTTTTTGTTATGCTGCTCTGCGCATATTGCTTGCGTATTATGCTTCCGTCCTTTTTGTCATTTGCCGAATTTGCTTTAGCCGATTCAATAAGTTTTGTTATATCAGCAGGTGTTTTGGTTAACTCATCAATTGGGTTTACGGTATATGATGTGCGGTTTGCCGATTGAATTTGATTTTCGTTTTTGTCAGTTGAAAGATAATTCATATACACCTTGGCTGATGTGGAGGTGCTGATGTTGCGGTTTATAAACGCGAGCAAGGCTGCAATTGAATCTGATGACGTGCAAAGCGTAACGGAAACGACTGTTGCCAGCGCTGTCAATACTGCTGCGATACTGTATAAAGTATCAAACCTTCTTTTCATTATTTTTACCTCCGCACGTGTAATTCGCTGTTGAATGTATATGACAGAGGTGAACGTTTTATTATGAAATCAGTGCGGAAATTTCCTCAACGCTCAGTTCGGGCTGCAAAGCCATATTTATTGCTGTGGATATAAGTTTTGCAGAGCGATCAATAATAACGTCAATTTCGCGCGGTGTTACCATCATATTTTCGCTGTCCTTTTCATATTTTTTATTTGCAGATGCACCCGTCAGGTCGTGAGCCAGTGTTGCCGCATCAACAACTGTCGGTACACCCACCGCAATAACCGGTATGCCCATGGTGTTTTCGCTGATTTCGGCTCTTGAATTTCCGACTCCTGAACCCGGGGTGATGCCTGTGTTGCATATCTGTACGGTACAGCCTAATCTGGCGAGCCGCCTTGAAGCAAGCGCGTCAACCGTTATGAGTACGGCAGGGGAAATCTCACGGATTATGCCGGAGATTATTTCGCCGGTTTCAATTCCGTTTTGTCCGAGTACACCGGGTGTGATACGGGCGACGGAGCGAAGTGAATCAAAGCCAATGTTTTTTTGAATTTCTTTGCTTATATGACGTGTCGAAAATACCAGCGAAGCGCATCTTGGTCCGAGTGCATCGGGTGTGATGTTTTCGTTTCCGAGTCCCGCAACGAGCACGGTGCCTTTTTCCGGTATGAGCGATTTTATGCCGTCTGCAACAGCTTTTATGCCGCTTTCAAAATATTTTGTGCTTTTAGAAAAGCGCGGAATTTCAACGGTTATATATCGTCCACTTTTTCTCTTGAGTGCATTTTCTCCTTCTTTATCTGTGATTCTGATTTCAGTAACTGTTATTCCATTTGTTTTTTTTACCGTGTGTTCTATTCCTTTTAAGCCTTTTCCTGCGTGTATTTCTCCTTGTTCTAAAGCCAGATCGGTGCGAAGATTCATATTTTTTGCCCCTTTTTACGTTTGATTATTATTAGTATTAGATAATTGCGCATATTTTTGCACTTTTCTTAAAAAATAACTTGCAATTTGTTTGGAAAAATGTTAATATACATATCTGTGTGATAGTAAAAAGGAGGTGTACTCAAATGCCGAACATCAAATCCGCAAAGAAGAGAGTTCTTGTCAATAAGACAAAGGCAGCTCGTAACAAGTCTGCTAACTCTGCTCTCAAGACAGCAATCAAAAAGGCTAACGCTGCAATCGAGGCTAATTCTGCTGATAAGGACGTCCTTGTAAAGGCTGCGATCAAAAAGATCGACCAGGCTACCGCAAAGGGCATCATCCACAAGAACAATGCCGCAAGAAAGAAGTCTGCTCTTACTGTTAAGGCAAACAAGGCTTAAATCAGCTTTATTGAGACCGATGCTTCTGCGTCGGTCTCGCAGGCTGTCTACAGCCGACCTGTGTCCCTCGGCTTTGTCGGGAGATAGAGGTCGGTTGTATTTTTTTACAAAAACTATTGACAATAAAATGCCAAAAGGGTATAATTTTGATAACAATCAGTATAAAGGAGGAACAAAAAAATGAAATGTAAGAAAGTTCTCAAGATTGTCGGTGTTATTCTTGGCGTAGCTGCTGTCGCTGCAGGTATCTACTTCGCAGTAACAAAGATTAAGGCTAAGAAGTCTGCAGCAAACGATGAGGAGAATTATGTCTCCTGCTCCTGCTGTGAAGCTGAGTAATTAATACTTAAAAATAAAGGTACGGTTCATCATTGAACCGTACCTTTTTATTTTTGTCACTTTAAAAATTCGTTTGGATTTTTCTTTATATATTCACCGCCTGCGGCAAACAAATCTTTTCCTTCCGTACGTTCTCTGTAATCACCGTTGAGTCTGTCGATTTCGTGCGGGATAACGGAATACTCGTCGTTGTTTTCATCAAAACGGTTGAACATCATTTCAATTACCAAATAAATATCTTTGTCAAGTATTTCCTTTGCCGCTGCAACGGCATCGCTTGTAAGAGGTCGGTAACTTGATTTGAAAAAGTTTGAAAGCTTGCCTTCCGATGCGTCGGAAATAAGGTAAAACAGTGCATAAACCTTCTTTTCGCCGCTTGTCATTGATTCATAAAAGTCGTTTGTGTTTTCTGTTTTTTGACAGTTGTATTCGAGGTTGAATGCAACACCCTCAAAGAGGGTAGAGGCGGGTGATTTTTCGATAATCTCTGCTGTGAGGTCCTTGTAAGCTTCACGCATTTCCTTTGCGCGTTTTGCTTTTGCAAGGTTTTCCTTGAACTGCTTGTTGTGTTTGGAAGATGCGGCAATTGCTTTTTTCCATACAAAAGCGGTCACCACAATCAGTACTGCAAGAAGCAGATAAAGATACCAGAACTCTTTGAAACTTTCAACCATTTTAATTTCCTCCTCAATCTAATAAAGCTTTGTAAATTTCGCCTTTTTTGAAGCTGGTTGCCTTTGCTGCCAACTTAGCTGCTTCGCTTGCTGAAACGCCTTTCTCGAGCTGATTTCGGGCGAATTCAACGGCTTCTTCAAGTGTTGCGGGAGCTTCTTCCTCTTCCGGTGCACCCTCCACTATAAGAACTATTTCACCCTTTAGGTGTCCGTCTGCATATTCTTCTGCCGCTTTTACAAGCGAAGTGTGAATTACCTCTTCGTGTATTTTGGTTATCTCGCGCACAATCGCAATTTTTCGGTCGCCGAGTGTCTGAGCCATATCCTTGAGTGTAGCAGGCAGCTTATGCGGTGCTTCATAAAAGCACATTGTGCGCTTTTCATTTTTTATTTGTGCAAGGTGTTCTCTGCGGCTGACCTTGTTAACGCTTAAAAAGCCTTCAAACGTGAATCTCTTTGCGCTCATACCCGATATAGCAAGCGCCGTTACAAACGCACACGGACCCGGTACGGATGCAACGGGGATATTCAATTTATGACACAACCTTACGAGGTCTTCGCCCGGGTCGGATACTGCGGGCATACCGGCATCGGTTACAAGGCAGCAGTTTTCGCCTGCTGCAATGCGCTGCACGATATACTCACCGCGCTCCGTGCGGTTATGCTCGTGGTAGCTTATCATCGGTTTCTTGATTTCAAACCTGTTGAGTAGCTTTAGGGTTACCCTTGTGTCTTCTGCTGCAATAAAATCACAGCTTTCAAGCGTCTCAATCGCTCTGGGAGACATATCTGAGAGGTTACCTATGGGAGTGCCTACAACAAAAAGTGTTCCGCTCATTTTATCACTCGGCATATCCGCCGTAAATCCTTTCAAGTTCTTCTTTGTCGTTCATATAAAGTGTCTTTTCTGCTGAAAGCGATGGTTTTGCATCTTTCTTTCCTTCAATCAGCACAAGCCACGGTGCGGTGTTTTCGTTTTTAGCTACAAATCTCAATCTTTTCGGCTCAATTTTATTTGCTCGCATTGAATATATAATGTCTGTCAGCCTTTCGGGCCTGTGGCACATACACATTCTGCCGCCCGAACGCAAAAGCCTTGCCGATTGCACAACAATATCTTCAAGTGTGCAGCATACTTCGCTTCGTATCATTCTGTGCGGCTCATCCTCACAGTCGTATCCGCTGCCGAGAGGAAAGTATGGCGGATTTACCGTGATCAGGTCAAATGCACCGGCTTCAATATCTTCCTTCAAATCCTTCAGGTCTTTGTTGAGTACTATTAACTTACCTTCGAGCGAACTCAATTCGATACCTTTCTGTATAAGCTCGCAGGCATCACTCTGAATTTCAACTGCTGTCAGGGGTTGTTGCCTTTCTTCTCTGAGCATCAGTAGAGGAATTATGCCGCAACCGCTGCAAAGGTCGCAGATTTTTTCCTTACGCTTAGCCTGAGCAAAATCGTAAAGAAGAAAAGCATCGGTACCGAAAGTATGTATGTTGCTGAGCACAGCATAAACTCCGTTTCCAAGCGATTCGGTTTTAAAATCATTCACGGCTTTTCTCCTCCTTTTGGTACTTAACTTTTTTATTGTAATACATATCTTTGAATCTTGCAAGTAAAATAACGAAAAACAAAAAAGCGGCGGTTAACCGCCGCTTTTAAATGTTTGTTATCAGCCGATAGCTCTTGCAATTTCCTGGAAGAGAACGTAGATTCTTGTATCCTTGAACCAAGCAAGGAATTTCTCGATAAATGTCATTTCGTTGACTTCTTCTTCCCAAGTGAGAGGAGCACTGCCGTCGTCAATGACAAAAGCCTGAGTGAGGCACATACCGCCTTCACCGATAAGCTCTGCACGGATGTATGTGAAATCCTCTGCACCTTCGATTGTATCGAGGTCGATTGTGTATGAGCCGTTGCCGTTTACAGCCTGCTTTGCGATAACCTTGCCGTCTGCAATCCACTGAATCTGTGTTGCATCGGAGTAGTTAACGCTTACCTTATGACCGTCTGTAACAACGTTTGAGAACATCGGGTAGGGAAGATCCTGGTTATCGACTCTGATTTCTTCTTCCGGACCGATTGTGTCATTGGGGCGAATGATTCTTGTAACAGAGAAGAAAGCACCGCTCTGCATTGTTTCTTTGACCTGAGCCATTGTGTTTTCTTTCATCATGAATACCATGAAGGATGTATCGATTGTGTCAAGCCAGTGAGCATCAGTGTTGCTGTAGCCGATAACGTTTTTGCCGTAGGGCAGGCAGTACATAAGCAGGTTATCCCAAAGGATTCTGTCGTAGCCTGTTGTGCCGTTTCTCTCGTTGAACACCTCTGTGCCGAGGCAGGAATCATACTTGAGAATAATATCGCCGAAGTACTTGATGTTTGCAGGGTCGTTTACTGCATCGGGGTTTGAGTTTGAGTCAAGCCAGTCGCCGGGATGGTTGATGTGGGAAAGACCGCCGTTATCGTCAACAAACTTAACAGCCTCTTCAAAGCCGTTTTCGCCGCCGTCCCATGAGTTACCTACATCTGAGGGAAGGAAGTAGCCGTTTACGTGGCTCTTTGTGAGTGTTATGTAACCGAGCTCGTTAGCGCCTGTAACGCAGGTCATACCTGTGCCTCTGGGCTGTCCGTTTTCGAGCGGATATGTACCGCTGATGATGCCCTCGTACTCTTCGTCAGTAAGGTGACCGACCTTATTGCCGATAATGTACTGGTACATATAAAGGAGAGGACGTGCAGGCTCTTTGTTCCATTCAACACCTGTAACACCGTGGTCAGCGTTTGCAACAAAGTCAAAGCCGCGGTTGTAGTAGCCCTTGATCATTGTGGGCAGGTCAAGGTCAGCGTCGCTGTAAGTTGTGTGTGTATGGAGAGTGCCTTTGTAAGCACCCCATGCGTTGTCACCTTCCCATACGACTTTATCGTATGGAGAAACAATTGTGTAGCTGTTGCTGTCTGTAGCAAAGGCCATAAAGCCTGCCTGCATAAGAATGATTGCCGTGAGCAGTATGCTCAGAAGTTTTGTGCGCTTTTTCATAAGGCATAACCTCCAAAATTTTTTTATATTATCTCATACTTTTTTTATATTGTCAATCTGTCAATATTACTGCACTGTATGCCGGGATATCGACGCTTGTATAGCTTATATCTGTGCCGCCCAGCAGTAGTTTTGAGCCGTGCCAGTCTTCGGGCAGATGGTATGTGATAGGGTGTACGTTACGGTTTGCTATCAGCATTATTCGGTTGTCGAACGTGCTTCGTACGTATGCGATACAGCCTGCTGCTTCGGATACAGGGTGGAAACTGCCGTCGCTGAGCGATGCGTTTTCTCTGCGGATTTTGCCAAGTGATCTGTACCAATCGACAAGTTCTTCGTTTTCATTGCCCCAAGGGTAACAACCGCGGTTGAACGGGTCTTTATATCCTGTGAGACCTGCTTCATCGCCGTAGTATATACTCGGTATACCGGGCAATGTGAACTGTATGGCGGCGGCTGTTTTGAGCATTTGTGTACCGATTTCGATTTGGCTTTCGGTCAGCGTGTGGTCTGCTTGCCAACGTCTGTCTCGACCTTCACAGCTTTCACCGACCATTGCGGTTATTGCACGCGCCGTGTCGTGCGTGCCGATGTGGTTCATCAGAACGTGTATGCACTGTGGGGGATAGTTTTCAAGAATTGCAAGTATTTTGTCTGTGAAACCGTTGGCTATGCCCGTACGCATAAAGTACATTACGGCGTCGGCAAACGGATAGTTCATAACTGAATCAAGCTGACCTCCCAGAAGGTATCTTCTCCTTTTGTTGTAGGCAAGCTTGTTGGTTGCATCTTCCCATACTTCACCTATGATGATGGCATCCGGCTTTTCGTCTTTGATGCAGACGTTGAGCTTGTCAAGAAAATCGTCAGGCAATTCGTCCGCCACATCAAGCCTCCATCCCGAAGCGCCGAGCCTGAGCCACTTGCGGATAACACCTTTTTCGCCGAAAATAAAATTGCAGTAGCTTTCGCTTTTTTCGTTGACGTTCGGAAGTGTGTCGAAATCCCACCAGCATTCGTAGTCTTCGTTCCACCTTCGGAAAGTGTACCAAGAATAGTAAGGCGATTGCTGCGAGTTGAAGGCGCCGAGTGAGGGGTATCTGTTCTTTTTATTGAAATATATGCTGTCGTCACCGGTGTGGTTGAATACACCGTCAAGGACGATGTCGATTCCTTTTTCGGCGGCGCTTTTGCAAAGATTTTTAAAGTCTTCTTCCGTGCCGAGCAAAGGGTCGATTTTCATATAGTCCGCTGTGTTGTAGCGGTGGTTTGAGTGTGCTTCGAAAATCGGGTTGAGGTAAATGCAATTGACACCAAGCGAAGCAATATAATCCAGTTTTTCTTCAATTCCTTTAAGATTTCCGCAGAAGTAGTCATTGTTGAGCACTTTTCCGTTTTCATTTGGCTTCCATTCCGGCTGCGCTCCCCAATCTTTACGCAGAATTCTGTCATCCGGAATGTTTTGAAGATCGATTTCGGCGCGGTGGAATCTGTCGGGAAATATCTGATATATAATTCCGCCTTTCAGTCTGTCCGGTGTTTTTAAATCTTTTGAGTATACCGTAAGCTGCCAGTCGTTACCGCTGCCGCTGAATTTGCCGATGCCATTGGAGGTGTGATGAATCTGACCCTTGCCAAAGGGAATGTCATATTCAAAATGGTACCAATAAAGTCCGGGAGTTTCGGGTGTGAAATTGACCTTCCACCATTCTTCGCAGTTGCCCTGCATGCAATCCCAATCAAAAGAAAGTCTGTTTTCGTTCTCTCCGTCACGGTGCCATACAAGGCGCACGCCGCTGCATTGCATATCACGGGGCAGAATTACACGCAAACAAACGGTGCAGCCCTCGCGGATTGCACCGAAAATGTTTTTATGAAAGCTGAGCCTAGAGTTGTAGGGGATATAATGCATAAAAAACTCCTTAAATCAGGAAAGCTTTTGCGAGCGCGAAGTATATTACAAGCGTTACAATGTCAACAAGAGTTGCAATCATCGGACCTGCCATAAGTGCAGGGTCGATTCTTACAAGTTTAGCAAATATCGGAAGCGAGCAACCGATAAGTTTTGCAACAACGATTGCGATAAACATCGCAAGAGAAACAACAAGATATACGGCAAGTGTACCTTCACTGAAGAAGTACATTCGTACGATGTTTGCCACAGCAAGCACGGCACCGCATATTGCGGCAACACGAAGCTCTTTGAGAACAATTTTGAGATAGTCTTTAATTTCGATTTCGCCTACGGCAAGACCGCGGATTATAAGTGTCGAGGCCTGACTGCCTGCGTTACCGCCCGTGCCCATAAGCATAGGCATCGATGCTGTCAGAGCGACAAAACCGGAAAGCAGAGTTTCGTAACCTTCGATAATCATACCTGTGAAGGTGCCTGAAATCATAAGAATCAGAAGCCAGAGGATTCTGTTTTTCGCCAGCTTAAATACACCTGTTTTGAGGTATTCGTCATCAGACGGTGTCATAGCGGCCATCTTTTCAAAGTCTTCGGTGACTTCTTCTTCGATAACATCAACAACGTCATCGATTGTGATAATGCCGACAAGTCTGTTCTCGTTGTCTGTAACGGGTACGCTCAAAAGGTCGTACTTTCGTACGATGTCTGCAACATACTCCTGGTCATCAAGCGTTTTTACGCTGATGAGTGAAGCTTCCTCTTCCATAAGGTCGGAAAGCACTGTGTTGTCATCATTGAAAATAAGGTCACTGAGTCCGATTGTTCCGACAAGGTGACGCGCCTTATCAATGCAATAACAGGTGTAAATCGTTTCTTTGTCAACACCTGTTCTGCGTATGTTTTCAATTGCCTGTGCAACGGTCAGGTTGTCGTGGAGCTGAACCATTTCGATGGTCATAATGCTGCCTGCGCTGTTTTCGGGATAACGCAGAAAACGGTTGATAAGCTGACGCGTTTCTTTGTCCGCGATTTTTAAAACACGTGTTACGACGTTTGCAGGCACTTCCTCGAGGAAGTCAACCGTATCGTCAAGGAAAAGCTCATCAACAAGCTCGCTGAGTTCTCGGTCGGTAATCGAGTTAACTATATTCATCTGATCGTCCGGCTCGAGATATGCGAAAACCTCTGCTGAAATGTCCTTGGGCAGTATGCGGAATATCAGCAGCTGTTGCTTAGGCTCAAGGCTGCCGAAGAATTCGGCAATGTCTACTTCGTTCATTTCGCTGAGTTCGGATTTGAGTGTACCGAACTTGCCGGCAGATAACAGCTCGTTGAGCTGCTCGAAAATCATTTCATTCATAAAAAATACCCTTTCTGCATAGTCGTCCTACGCAGAAAGGGCAATGCAAAACTAATTGGCTTCTCTGTTACACACGGTGTGTGCGGAGGCCAATCACGGCTGAGCTTTGGGCGCAGAACGGATGCTGTTTTGTTTTATTAGTCGGGCAACATAAAGGTATGCTGTCTTTACTGTCCAAAACAGTTTGCCTCCTTTGAGAAAACTTAAAGCACGCTTGCTTTAGCTATTTAATTTTAGACTTATTATAACCCTTTGTCAAGAATTTTATTTGCTTTTTTTGGCGGTTGTTTTTTTAGCGGTCTTTTTTTCGGCGGTTTTTTCCGCTTTTGCTTTTGTGGGTGTTTTTTTGTCTGCTTTATCAGCCTTAGCTTTTGCAGGGGCTTTCTTTTCAGGCTTTGCGGCAGGCTTTACCGCGGGCTGAGTGTGCCAGATGTTGGCGGCATATTCGTTGATAGCTCTGTCAGCCGCGAATCTGCCGGCGCCGGAGATGTTCATAAGTGACATTCTGTTCCAGGTCTCACGGTCCTTCCAAAGCTCTTCAATTCTTTGTTGAGCCTGACGGTAATCGGCAAAATCAGCAAGTACCATATAAGGGTCGTGATAGATAATGGATGCACTCACGTCGGGGAACATCTTTCCGTTAATGCCTTTGTTGATGAAGTCTACAACTTTGTGGATTTCAGAGTTGTTTTCGTAATAGGTGTGAGGATTGTAGCCGGGTTTGAGTGCGTTCACTTCCGGCGTTTTCATACCGAAGATAACAATATTTTCTTCGCCGACAGCTTCGTGAATTTCGATATTTGCACCGTCCATTGTGCCGAGGGTTACAGCTCCGTTGAGCATAAGCTTCATATTGCCTGTGCCGCTTGCTTCTGTGCCTGCAAGTGAAATCTGTTCGCTGATGTCGGCAGCGGGCATAAGTGCTTCAGCCATTGTTACATTGTAATCCTCAACAAACACAACCTTAAGTCTTCCTCTTACGTCGGGGTCATTGTCTATAAGTTTACCGAGTTCGCAGATGAAGTTGATGATTCTCTTTGCAACTACGTAGCCGGGTGCGGCTTTTGCGGCAAAGATGTAAGTGTGCGGAGTGAATTCGCCATCGGGATTTTCTTTTATGGCAAGATATTTGGAAACAATGTGAAGTGCGTTGAGGTGCTGACGTTTGTACTCGTGAAGGCGCTTAACCTGAACGTCAAAGATTGAGTTGGGGTCAAGCGTTACGCCCTGTTTCTGCTTAATGAGCTTTGCGAAGCGTTCCTTGTTGGTGAATTTGATTCTTTCAAGTGCTTCAAGTACGTTCTTATCGTCTTTGTAATTACGAA
The DNA here is from genome assembly GCA_045536955.1 of Acutalibacteraceae bacterium. Taxonomy (GTDB): domain Bacteria; phylum Bacillota; class Clostridia; order Oscillospirales; family Acutalibacteraceae; genus UBA8612. The sequence goes on along the minus strand of JAZSOM010000024.1, from coordinate 20,356 downwards.
GGTTGATAAGCTCGTCTGCATTATAGGTGAAGCCTTCGCCTATAAGAGAAGTGAGAAGCTTTGTAAGCTCGGGGTTGGACTGATTGAGCCAACGGCGGTGAGCGATGCCGTTCGTTACGTTTGTAAACTTCTCGGGTGTGTGACGGTAGTAGTCGTTGAATACCGTGTCTTTGAGAATCTGGCTGTGAAGTGCAGAAACACCGTTTACACAGTGGCCTGCAACAACGCAGAGGTTAGCCATACGTACGGAGCCGTTGGCAATAACAGCCGTGCGCTCGACGTAGTCAGCATCCTGAGTGATTGACCAAGCATAGCCTCTGTATCGGTTGTCTATTTCCTTTGTAATCCGATAAATTCTGGGAAGAAGACGCTTGAATAGCTCTTCACTCCAACACTCAAGAGCTTCCTTCATAACCGTGTGGTTTGTGTATGCAACCGTGTTGCTTACGATTCTCCAGGCATCGTCCCAACCGTAGCCGCATTCATCGAGGAATATTCTCATAAGCTCGGGGATTGCGAGTGTGGGATGAGTGTCGTTGATGTGAACGGCATTCTTCTCTGCAAAATTATCAATCGTGCCTTCTGTACGAAGATGACGTGCGACAATATCCTGGATAGAAGCAGATACAAGGAAGTACTGCTGCTTGAGTCGGAGACTTTTTCCTTCAGGGTGGTTGTCGGAGGGGTAGAGGACTTTACTGATAACCTCTGCCATAGCGTTTTGCTCAACAGCCTTGAGGTAATTGCCTTGGTTGAAGTTTTCCATATCAAGACCGGGAGCCTGGGCTGACCAGAGACGGAGGACACTGATTGCCTTGCCGTCCTTGCCGGGCACAAAAAGGTCGTACGGTACAGCTTTGATGGGCGTGTAATCCTTGAGTTCAACGTGGTGGTAGTGAGCATCCCAGAAATCTTCTACCCAGCCCTCAAATCGTATCTCCTGAGCATTCTGGGGGCGCTCAACAAGCCAAGCCTTGCCGCCGGGAAGCCAGAAATCGGGAAGTTCTGTCTGCCAACCGTCAATAATCTTCTGCTTGAATATACCGTACTCGTAAAGAATGGAGTAACCCATACCGTTGTAACCCTGTGTTGCAAGTCCGTCAAGGTAGCAAGCTGCAAGTCTGCCGAGACCTCCGTTTCCGAGACCTGCATCAGGCTCATAATCATAAAGCTTGTCAAGTTTTATGCCGAATGCGGCAAGAGCTTTGTCAACCGTGTCCGTGAGGTTGAGGTTGAAAAGGTTATTTTTAAGAGAACGTCCCATAAGGAATTCCATTGAAAGATAGTAAACACTCTTTGTGTCGGTTGCTCTGGCTTCCCGAACAAATTCCGCTCTGCCCTGTGTGAGCATATCGCGTATTACCATTGCAACTGCTTTGTAGTAGTGTTCATATGTTGCTTCTTCAGGCGTAACACCAAAGAAGTGAGAAAGCTTTCCGGCGATAAGTTCTTTTGCTTGAGCCGTAGTTAATGAATAATTCATACAAAACCTCCAAAAAAGTTGGTGAAAAACGGTGTTTTTTAGAACATCCGTATACATATTATACTAATTTCTCACTAATTTCAATACCTAATGAAAAAATAATTGAAAAACCCCGCTCCACAATTAAAAAATGCAGAGAGGGGAAAGGACTATATGCTGACCGTGTTGCCGTCAAGTCCGAAACTGACGCTCAGCGCCTTGTTTATCCGTCCCATATCAACGGCGTTCAAGTTTCCCATTTTTTCTTTTAATCTGCGTTTGTCAATCGTACGCACCTGCTCCAACAGCACAATTGAGTCCTTGGCAAGGCCGCAACCGTCTGCATTGACTCTTATGTGCGTCGGTAAGCCTGTTTTGTATTTTTGGCTTGTTATGGCTGCGGCAATAACCGTCGGGCTGTATTTGTTGCCGACATCGTTCTGAACAATAAGTACCGGGCGTATTCCACCTTGTTCGGAGCCGACAACAGGGCTCAGATCTGCGTAGTAAATTTCTCCTCGTTTTACATTCATAAACTCACTCTCCGATTTATATGAGCGCTTAAATTCAAGTTGCGCCGCTTTGTAGTGTTAATATTTTTGCCAATATGCGGTGCACTTAAACATCGGGGAGCGTTTTGCAGTTCAATATTTATTCTTTATCATTTTATGTTACATTCTTTGAATCTGACAGTAATTCCTGCCTTGTCATACTCAATAAATGTCGGTGTTAAATTTTTGCCGTCAATATTCATTACGTAATTACCGAACTTTGTGTTACCGCAGAGTGTGTATCCCTCTTCGTTTTTTGTTACGGTTTCATACGGCGATTTTATTGCAAGATGAATTGCCTGCAAAGGTAAGGCTTGTTTCGGTGTGCTTTTTGCCGTGAATTCTAACGACATCAAGGAATAAGTGATTTCATCTCCTTTTACTCCCATTTTAAAGCCTTTCAGAGCATCAGGAGACAAAAAAACAGCGCTGCAGCCGTTTTCATCGTTTGTGAAATCGGCTGTATACGCTGTTGATTTATACTGTATTTCAATTTCAGAGCTGAAATTCTGACAAATGCAGATTGTTTCCGGAACGTTATCTGTTGAGCATGAACACAGAAAAACAAGTAATACCGTTACCGTAAATGCGGCAGCTCTTTTCAATGCAGTCAATCCTCTCCGCTTTTATTCATAGTCGGAGAGCAGTTTGGGTAAAAACTTAATCATATCTGTCGGCGTCATACCTGACCGTGAGAGTTCTGCTGCGGCAAGGTCACCGACTGCACCGTGAATATACACACCCATTACAGCCGCTTGCATAAGGCTGTATCCTTGAGCAACAAGCCCTGCAATTATACCTGCAAGGAGGTCTCCGCAGCCGCCGCGCGCCATACCGGCATTACCCGTACGGTTGACATATACCTGCTCACCGTCGGAAACAACCGTGTTTGCACCTTTGAGTACAACGGTAATTCCAAAGCGCTTTGCAACCGCTTTTGCCAACAGTATGCGGTTTGATTCGACCTGTTCGGTGTTCAGCTTGAGCAGTCTTGCCATTTCGCCCGGGTGAGGTGTGATTATTGCTCTGCCTCTGACTGTCTCCAGCATATTTATATTCGCTGATATAAGATTTATGCCGTCGGCATCGATTACGAGGGGGCAATTTGTTTGTTTTAGTATTTCTTCCGCAACGCTTGCCGTGCCGAGAGTCTGACCTATACCGCAGCCAAACAGCACACAGTCTGATTTCTCAGCAGCCGGAATAAGTGAGTCAAGCGCACCTCTTGCCAAAAAACCGTCCTCACAACAGGGTAGGGGCATCATAATCGGTTCATTAAGCTTAGAGGCGATGGCAGTATAAGCACTGTCCGGAAAAGCGCAAGTTACAAGCCCTGTGCCGATTCTGACTGCGCCGCTTGCGGCAAAATATGCAGCACCGGGATATTTTTTGCTGCCGCAGATATTGAGCAGCTTGCCGTAATCACCTTTGTTTGAGAGCGGGTCACGTGTGGATAAAACGGGCTTGTGTTTTGGTGTCAGAGTGAAAAACTCCTCCTGCACCACACTTGTATCAATCCCTATGTTGACCGTTTTTATCTTTCCGCAACAGGATGCGGAGGGCTTGAGCACGTGAGCAGGTTTAAGGCAGCTTATTGCAAGTGTCAGATCGACTCTGATACATTCTCCGTTAACCTTCCCTGTGTCACATTCGGCTCCGCTCGGCAGGTCAATAGCTACTTTCTTTGCTTTTGATGCGTTTACCGATTTGAAAAGCTCTGCTGTAATACCGTCGGGTTCACCTTTAAAGCCGAATCCGAAAACGGCATCAACAATCACGTCGGCAATTGCTATTGTGTGTTTAGCCTCTTCTTTTTGTGTCTGCCAATCGATTACGGGAATGTTGTTCATTCTGCCGAACGTCGTTACGGCATCGTCTGCAACCGGTTGACCGCAGGCAAGCACAACTTTGACACAGTAGCCCTTTGATCTCAGGTGTTCGGCGGCAACAAAGCCGTCACCGCCGTTTTTTCCCTTGCCGCAAACAACAACAATTTTTTCATTCAGCGACAGAAAAGCTCTTTCGATCTCAACTGCGCAGGCAACGCCCGCACGGCACATCATATCAAGATATGCGTAGCCGTGTTCGTTGGCGTAAAACTCTGCCTGTTTCATCTGTGCGGAAGTATAAATCTTCATTGCGATACCTTCTTAAGGTTTTATTTTACTATGCCTTCAAGGAAGTTGACTTCGTCTGCAATACCTTCAGCGTTAATGCGGAAGGTTTTGATTTCGTGTGGGTTGAAATCTACCGTAAATGCGGCATCAATCATATCGCACATAATGTAAGTGCGGGTCTTCTTGCCCTGAGTTTCAAAGCATCTGATAACAACGTCACCCGAACCGTCTTCACAGAATTTGAATGCTGTTGCAATAATGTTGTCGGCGGTGATTTTGAGGAAGCTGTCGGTCTGAGCTCTGCCCGTGCCTTTGTGGTAGCTCTCGCTTACCGTAACGGGGCGGCAGTTGAATTTTGCGGCAAGCTTCATAATCTCTGTGCTTTCAACCTCCCCCTCGTGCGGGAAGATTGCATACTCAAATCTCTGCATACCTTCGTCTGTGAAGTTGAAATCCGCAGCAGGTCTGGGTGAATAGTGGTCAGCAAAAATAACATTGCGGATTGCTGTGAGCCTGAGCATTGTGCCGGGGCAGTCGTAGCTGTATTTGCTGTCGTTTATAACTGCAAGACCTGCGCGCTTGCCGTCGATAGTTGATGTGATGTCTGCCCACTGCTGTGTCGGCTCTTCTTCACCGTTGCAGGGGCGTTTGATGTAGCCGCACGGGATTTCGTATGTTGAAATTTCGTTTGTGCCGCCTATGTCGAAGGGGAGTTTGAGCATTGTAAACTGCTCGCTCCAGTTAGCTTTGCATTTTACCCTGATTACTTTCTTGTTCTCTGTCAGGCAGAATTCCTGAGTGAGAGTTGAAGTGTTGAAAGTGTATTTGATTCTGACGCTTGCACGGAGCGGACCCTGCTCGACAAGCTCAACTGACTTAACGTCCATTGTGCCTTTTATGTCGTGGAATTTGAATACGTTATGTGCCCACGTGTCCGTCTTGTGGTCGTCAATAATCGTCGGAACTGCAAGTGCTCCGTTTGCGGCGTAGTCAACACCGCTTGTCTTATCAAGAAGTTTGGAAATGCCTCCGTTTGTCTTATCAAATTCAACTCGTACAAGCTCGTTTTCCATAAAGATTACGCTGCCGTCACCGCAGGTGAGTGATGATGTGGGCTCATCTGCATCGGCATCGAAGCATAGCCAGTATGTGCTGTAACCCATTGCAGGAACCTTTGCCAGGAACAGTGTGTCGAGATGGCTGTCATTTGAGCGGGATGAGCGCACGTTCTGGAAGAGTACGTCGTTACCCTCGCTGTCCGTAACCTTTTCACTCGGATGATAGGTGCGTACGGGCACTTCAATATCGAAAGAAAGAGGATTGAAAACAACAATCGGTCTGGGGAAATCCTGCCTTGCGCCAAGGTTTCTTACCTCTGTGCATATAGGGTCGGATACACCGTCAATCCAGGTGTCAATCTGTCTTGCGATCTTGATGAGTGCGGTATTGTAAATCTTGGATGCTACATCAAGCGCATAGCCACTGCTTTCTTTGACATCCTCATAAGCTTCCATTATTGAACAGCCGCAGAGAATATCGTGGAACTGATTGAAGCATACGTTTTTCCACGCTGCTGCAAATTCTTTGGTTGCTGGTGTTGCACCTGCGGCAAGGGCAGCGACGGTGTTGAATTTTTCGGCTGCCGCAAGGCGATTTTCGCATCTGCGGTTGAGCTGCTTCACAAGTGATGTTGCCGAATAGCAGCCGCTTGCGTGATGCTGAAGGTCATCCGTCCATACGGGAATGTCGAGAGGCGTTATGAGCATCTCTCTGAAATAATCGTCAGGTGTTGAGAAATCAAGGTCACAGAAGCCGTCGTCCTTCATACCTTCGATGAGTGATTCAATGTCCGCTCTTGAAGGTCCGCCGCCGTGGTTGCCGACACCGTAGAAGAGCATCATGCCGTGACCTGCGTTTTCGGAAAGCTCAGCGTATTCGTCAATCTTCTTCTTGAGGTGTTCAGGTCCGCTGTGTCCGTATCCTTCGGGGATGTGGTATGTAAGCACGCGTGAGCCGTCCGGGCTGTCCCACCAGAAGGCATTTTGCGGAATTTCAGCGTTTTCATGCTTGCCGGGGCGCATCATAACATATGCGCACATACCGCCCTGACGCAGAAGCTGGGGCAACATAGCCGTGTGACCGAATGAGTCTACGTTGTAGCCTGTTTTGCAGATTCTGCCGAATTTTTCGTAGTAGTAAAGCTGGCTGTAAAGAGCTTGTCTGGCAAAGCTCTCACCACTGGGCATGTTACAGTCCGGCTGAACCCACCAACCGTTTACAATGCACCAACGGCCCTCTTCAACTCTCTGCTGAATTTCCTTGAACATATCGGGGTCAAGTTCTTCAACCCATTGATAGTAAGCCGCAGAAGAGCAGGTGAAAACAAAATCGTCATATTCGTTAAGTCTGTCAAGTGCTGAACGGAAAGTCTGCATGACTTCGTTACAGCCTTCCTGCCAACGCCACAGCCAGATGGGGTCAAGGTGTGCGTTACCGATAAGATGTACTTTTGCCATTTTCTTTTCCTCCTCAGTCCTCAATAAATCCGTAGTAAATGCCTATCCAGTAGGCAAACGTGTAAACATAGCAGCTTTCAACAACGAACATACCGCCGGAATCTTCATCCTTGAATTCCCACGGGTTACGGTCATACTTTGCGATAAAGTGTTCGTCAGGCTGAAGCTTGAACGATGTTTCAACGTAATCGTAGCACCAACGGTGCTTTCTCGCAGAGTCGTGTCTTGCTGCGATTGTGATACCTGCGGCAAGTCGGCTGACGTTGAATCTTTCAAACCATTTTGCGTTCTGCTCAAGGTCAAGACCTTCGCAGCCTACGCTGAGCGCAAAAGGATACTCGTAGCCGGGGTTGTTTTCGCGGCAGACGGTACCTCTCCACGTATCAAAAGCACGGGAATAAATGTCAAGCAATTTTTCGTCCTTTTCGAGAAGGCAAAGCATCCAGAAAGAGGATACGGCAAGCATATTGTCGCCGTACATAAGCTCTGCAGCAATATCGTTGCCCTCAAAAAGAGATGTCTGGAAAGCTCTGTCAAAGTGCTTGAGCGTCAGGTCTGCATAACCCATACCGATGAGCTTGTCGTATTCGTCCTGCCACTTCTGGTCACCTGTTATGTAGTGTGTTACCTTAAGATATGCGAGAAGCTCAGCGGAGTTGAGGCAGGCGTCTGTCCAGCCCATAAAGGTGTTGAAATAGTCCATATTCCACTTTGCCCAGGTTGTAGGCTTGCCGTCACACTCGATAAGCTGATAGCCGCCCTCAACAATGTGAGTCATAAGGGCCGCTGCTGATTTCTTGACAAGTTCGTCAAGCTCGGGGTCAGCATCTGCAAGGAACATATGTGAGAACAGCATCTGCATAAAGTGTGCCGTTACTTCATCGCTGCTTGTGTCACCTTTATAGATCATACCTTCTTCGGTGTAACCTTCATCCGTGAAAAGGTGACGGAGTCTTTCGGGAATCGGAGCGCTTGCGTCGAGTTCAAGGTTAGCAATACCTTTCTTCTTTGAGAAGGTGGTTTCGATACAGGTTGCTTTGTCGCCGCTGATTCTGTAAAAAAGTCCGTCATCCGGAATGGGCTCATCGTGAGCCAGATAGCTTCTTGCGGGGAAACCGTTTCCTCTTTTGGAAATGTAGAGAAGAAGCAGGCAGGCTTCGCAGGTTCTTATTGCAAAGTTACGTGCTTCAATTGTTTCGGGAGCATCCTCACCAAGCTCTCTCCTGAGTGTGGCATAACGGAAAAGCATACCGACGGAGAACCAGGATGAGAAGCCGCCATCGTTGTCAGAGTGACCGTAGGATACTTTGGAACTAAAATCCCTCGGTGTTGTAAGACGCTTCTGTGACATCATACCTCTTCGGCTAACTATATCCATTGATTCCTTCAGGAGCATCTCTGCTTTCTCACGGGGAGATACGGGCTTCATCTCGATATGTACGACACCGGTTTCTGTCTGCACCCACGCGCCTTTATCACCGTCTGTGATGATTGACAAAACGTTGTTATCGTTGAGGTAACGGTTAGCGGTGAAATGCATGGCCTTATCCTCATCCGCTTTTTCGGTCGGACACCAACGTGTTACGCCGCCGTTTGAACCGAGCCACATTGTGCCGTCTTCGTTAACCGCAAAGCAGGTGTAATCCTTTTTGCGTGATGGCAGGGGAATGCACACGGAAGAAAGGTCGGGCTTTACCGGCTCGGCTGTGAAAAGCTCTGCCGGCACTGCGGGGTCGTCTTTTTTGAAGAACGTGCAGAATCTGTTGAGTGTTGTGCGAAGTTTAATAGTTTTCATCTTGTCCTCCTTGGGTTAAGGTGAATTGTATTGACTTTTATTTTAAATGACTTTAAAATCATTATTTGACGATTGGAGTTGATTTATTATGAAAATCGAGAATAAAGCAATTAAAGAAGCGTACTCATTGCTCGAAAAAGCCACTCCGTTGGGTAGAGTGGATTGCGGTCTTGTTTGTAACGCTGTCTGCTGTACCGAGGAGTGCGGTGACAGTATGGAACTGTTTCCTTACGAAAAAGAATTTCTTGAGGGTGTCGAAGGCTTTGAGATAACTGACGGTGAAGTGCCGCTGCTCAGGTGTGCGGGAAAATGCGAGCGCGAGAATAGACCGCTTGCCTGCAGAATATATCCGCTTTTTCCGCTTGTCGATACCGATGAAGACGGAAATGAGATAATCCGCGTTATTTATGACCCGCGTGCAACCGCCGCTTGTCCGCTGTGCGCTCAGCGTGCAAAACCGGACCGACGCTTCTTGCGTGCCGTAAGGCGTTCGGGTAAGTATCTGCTTTCCGACAGTGAAACAGCAGCATACCTCCGAAAAACAAGCAAGTATCTTAAAGAACTCATTGAGCTTGAGGTAATGCTCAAAGGTTAGACGGACGGGGTGGCACTCGGCTGACAGCACACTGCAAATGAAAAACCGAATTCGGGCAGAAGCGCAATCATAGCAATGTATTCCGCTTCTGCCGAGAGCGGCTGCTGTGAAGCAGATTTTTTCTTTTGCGGTATGCCTGTATCAAGGTACTTTAACCCATTCTCATTTACGATTTTTTTCATTCTATAATATATCCTTTGTTTTTGCAAGGATTTTCACGATTATTTTTATTCAAATGGCTCGATGCCGCCGTCTATAAGTGTTTCAAAACACGCATCGCGTATCTGTGTTTCGAATCTTATGCCGTCGATGTGAAGGTATCTTATGCGCGCATAGTCGTATTCACTCAGCGGTCTGTCAAGATAGTCGTCAGAATGAGCGGCGATATATATTTCACCGTCAGCGTCTTTTTTTGTTATTACCAGTGTGTGGTAATATTCGCCGTTTTCGTCACCGAGCTGAATTATATCACCCGGCTCCGTTTCGTCGGCTTCTACTTCGTGTGCAAACGGTCCCTGTTCTTTGTTGTTTACCAGAAAGTCGTAGAAAAAAGCTACACCGCTCCACGAAGGAGCTCTGTCGTTTGAAGAGATGTAATACCATCCGTAAGTCGGAGTATAGTTCATAACGCAGCTGCCTGCAAAGATACACTGTGAAGCGAAATTTGTGCAGTCTCCGCCGATTCCGTTGAAACTGAAAAAAAGGGGATTGCGGTCAAGTGCCCAACGCCTTGCATATTTGAGGGCATTTGTGCGGTTGAATTCTTTTGTAACAAGCATTGTATAACCTCCCTTGACATTTTATGTGCAAATTTTATTTTGGTGCTTGTGCCCTTTAGCTTGCAGTGGTATAATACAGTCCGGTTTTGGAGGTGAATTTTCTTGGAAACTCTGCTTTCCCTGACAGGCTCATTTATCAACGTTGCGCTCATTGTTGTCGGTGTCGGACTCGGTCTTCTGCTGAAAAAAGGACTCCCCGAAAGGGTGAGTGACGCTGTTATGAAGGGTCTTGGTCTGTGTGTGCTTTGCATAGGTATTGATGGGTGCCTTGAAGGTGAAAATATGCTTATAACCGTTATTTCGATGGCGGTAGGTACGGTTATCGGAAGCGCGATTGACCTTGATAAGCATCTGAATAATTTTGCGGACAAGGTTCAGAAAAAGCTGAACAAAAATTCCGATGTGAAATCAAATTTTGCACAGGGCTTTGTTTCGGCAACCTTGCTTTTCTGTGTTGGTGCAATGGCTGTTGTCGGTTCTTTGAACAGCGGGATTTCCGGTGATTACAGCACACTTGCTACAAAATCCGTTATTGACGGAGTTTCGTCAATAGTTTTAGCTTCAACACTGGGTTGGGGTGTGGTTCTCAGCTGTTTGCCGGTTTTTCTTTATCAGGGTTCAATAACGCTTCTTGCGAGTGTTGTTGCGCCGTTTCTCAACGATTATACTGTCGGTGAAATGACTTGTGTCGGTTCACTGCTGATTATTGCAATTGCTCTCAATATGCTTAAAGTTACCAATATTAGGGTGATGAACAGTTTGCCGGCAGTGTTTTTGCCTGTGATTATATGTCAATTTGTCCGGTGAATTTACCTAAATTCTACGAAATATTATTAATTTAAGGTTGACGAACGGTATGTGTTTTTGGTATAGTGTATCAGGAGACACAAAAGTCTACCCCAAAAAATTATGAATGAGAGGGAAATTTCAATGAAAAAAGTGATTATCTCACTTGTCGCAATTCTCCTTGCAGCTGCTATGGTATTCACATTTGCTGCTTGCGGCGACAAAGATGGAGGCGATGCTACACCTTCAGGCGACGTAACAGATGTTCTCGAAGAAGCAACAGATGAAAAGGCACCGGTAGAGGATGCAACAACAGCTGAAGACGCAACAGCAGCTGAAGATGCTACAACAGCTGAAGGCGAAACAACAGCAGTTGAAGAAACAACACCCGACGGTGAAGTTGCTGTTCCCACAGAAAAGGCTGACATCGTTGCTCTTTTCAACGAGGCTACAAAGGCTGCAGCTACCGCAAAGCCCGGCTACAAGAAGACTGTTACAACAGAACTTCAAAACCTTGAGATGGGCGCTATCGGCAAGCTCAATGCAGTTCGTGATGCTGTCGGCAGCTTCCTCGGCGAAGGCACAGAAACAATTTCTGTTGTCAAGGGCAAGGCAAGTAACGAAATTAAAACAAGCACACTTACAGCTGCTGATGTTACAAATGCAACATGCAAGCTTTCAGCAGACGGCAAGTACTATGAGGTAACACTCACAGTCAAGAACGAGACTAACCCCCTTAAGAATAAGAGTGCTCTCAACAGATTCACAAACGATTACAAGGACATCAACGAAATGCACGAAGGCCTCGAGGGCGAGGGTGCTTCCGCTGAAACAATCACATGTACTGTCCAGACAGCTACCGTAAAGGCTAAGATTGCTGTTGACACAAAGGCATTCACTGCTCTTGACTACACAATTAAGATTAACGCTCTTCTCACAAAGGTTAACTACGTTCTCACGGTTAAGCAGGCAACAGGCGTTATCTACACAACAGTTAAGTACACAGGTTTCGCATATTAATCGAAAACCGATTAACAGAAAGGACGAGAAGATATGAAAAAACTTTTGGCACTCCTTATGGCCCTTGTTCTTACACTTTCTCTTGCTGCTTGCGGCGGAGATAAGCCCGATACCGAACCCAGCAACGATGGCTCTGAAGCAGTAACAGATGCAGTTGCAGAAGGCGATGATGCAGCTGCACCCGAAGAGGATGCAACAACAGCTGAAGGCGAAACAACGGCTGAAGATGCAACAACAGCTGAAGGCGAAACAGCAGATGCTAATGCAGATATGACAAAGGCTGATTTTGTAAAGTTTATCAACGCAGAAACAGCTAAGATTGCAAAGAGCGGCAAGTACTCTCTCACAAGAGACTGCAAGTACACAAAGAAGATTGATGTCGGTGGCGCAACCGATACTCTCAACAGCATCATCAAGGGTATTGACGAAAACTCAAGCCTTGACACTGTTGTCGGTGATTTCCTCGGTATTGGCACAACAAAGGGTAATATCCCCGGTGATGATGTTGACAGCGATTATAAGATTATGAAGACATCTCTCACAGAGAGCGATCTCGGTAATTTCAAGGCTGACAGCGGCAAGTACACATTCACACTTGCTAGTGCTCAGAACCCCAAGAAGACCGCTGCAACTCCCTTTGCAAGATTCACAAATGACTTCATCACACACGAAGAAGTTGATGAGGGTATTAAAGATTTCACAACCGCTATCAAGGTAAAGGAAACAACAGTTAACTACAATTCCATCAAGGTTGAAGTTACCGTTGCAGAAGGCAAGATCACAAACATCAAGTATTCCTATGCTTTTGATGCTGTTCTTTCCCTTACAGCTCTTGTTGTTCCGATCACAGGTACAGGCGCAGCTACAACAAACACAACTTACGCAAACATCACATACTGAGATTGATTAATGCTCAATAACCCAATTGCCTCCGCGCTTAACGGTGCGGAGGCAATTTAACAAATTATTAAGGATGGATGAACCTATGAAGAAGATCTTAGCATTTCTTACGGCAATCACTCTCATTTTCTCACTTGCCGCATGCGGCGACCAAACAGATCCCCAAGCAGAAACAACGACACCTGATGTCAGCGAAAACATAACAAGCCTCAACGAAGAAGCAACAACATCAGCAGAAGAAGATGCAACAGCTGTTGATGCAACAACAGTTGAAGGCGAAACAACGGCTTCAGGCGCAGATATGACAAAGGCTGAATTTGTTAAGTTCATCAACGCCGAAACTGCAAAAATTGCAAAAAGCGGAAAATACTCACTTGTAAGAAAGTGCAATTATACAAAAGCTGTTGATATCGGCAGCGCAACCGATATAATCAACGGAATTATCAGAGGTATTGATGAAAGCCAGGATCTCAACTCGGTAATCGGCAACTTCCTTGGTATGGGCACAACGCAGGGTAATGTTCCCAAGGACGATATCAAGGGTGATTACAGAATCGTTGGTTCTTCTCTTAATGAAAGTGATCTCGGCTCATTCAAGGCTTCGGACGGTACCTATACCTTTACCCTTGCCAATGTATCAAATCCCAAGAAGACGGGTGCAACACCTTTCTCAAGGTTTTCTCGCGATTTCGTTACAGAGGAAGAGGTTGTCGACAGTATTGCAGAGTTTACAGGCGCAATCAAGGTTAAATCAACAAATGTAAACTATCGCAACATAAAGGTTGAAGTTAAGGTTGCTGACGGCAAAATTACGTCAATGAGTTATTCTTATGATTTTGATGCAGAACTTTCTGTTACTGCTCTTGTTGCAACGATTACAGGTGATGGCGCAGCTGTCAACACCACAACTTACTCCAACATCACATACTGATTCAACGTATAACTAAAAAAAGAGCTGTGCACAACACAGCTCTTTTTTTTCGTCAGAATCCTCTTGCATACAAAGGGTGGAATATTTATGGGGTTTAATTTGCTTAAGGATTTTATGGATGGTATTACATCGTGTCGTATTCCCGGAAACACGGTGTCGATTTGTCTTGGCGGTAAAGAATGTTCAACTATCAATCAGACTATGCGGATGTTGAAAATAACGTAAAAATGTCTGATGAACATCTATTCTTCATCTATTCGTGCTCTAAGGTGTCAACCGTGGTTGCGGCGCTTCAGTTGTATGAAAAAGGTGTGTTTTTGCTGGATTATCCGCTTTATGAATATACAGAATTGTCAACGTAAAAAAAGCCGACGGAATCATTGTGGAAGCTGAAAATCCGATAACAATGCGCCATCTCTTTATGATGACGTCAGGGCTCAGCTACGATACGGATACATCTGCATTTGAAAAGCAAAACGGCTCACAAACGGAAAAATGAACACGCTGACGGTTGCAAGGTGTATTGCGGAAGATCCTCTTTCCTTTGAACCCGGATTCGAATGGCAATACAGTCTGTGTCACGATGTGCTGCTGCCACAAGAAAGCTATTATCAGCCGCGCATCCGTAACGTGTTTTATGCCTGCCTTAAATAACAAAACACAGGTATCTGATTCTGTTTAAGTTCAGATACCTGTGTTTATTAGTTGCTTTATTTATTTTTGCCTGTAAGTTTTGTTGCCGCAACCGCAACTGCTCCTACTGCAGCTGCGCCTATTGCAACTCTCGATGCCACCGTGAGAACAAAGCTTTGTTTGTCATTGAAGTTGCGCATAATCGGACCAAGGCAGGAGCATTTAAGACCGAAATCCTTGAACTTGAACACTTTTGTTCTTACATTTCTCGGGTTATCTTCAAAAATATCGACAACTCTTACGCTGCTCTGGCAACCATCCGTGTAGCAGCGGAATCCTGCTGTTTTGCACTGACCCAACATAATTCCGTCAACTATGCAGGTGAAGTCGTTAAGATGGTCGTGACCAAAGAAAGCAGCAACTACGTCGCCTGTTTTTTTCCAACTTTCAAATTGTCCTTCGTTGTACTGCGGCACGCAGGGGTCTTCGCCGACATAGCCTGCAATAACCTTTTCGTTGCCTACGTATCGCTTATTGCTTCTGAATGCGTGACCCTTTACAGATTGATAAAGCTCCCAAGGCTTAGCTTCTCTGAGCGCCTCGTTCTCTTCCGTAACGGGAATGTGTTGGAAAAGCACAGCGGGTACCGGTACGCCGCCGTTTTGCTCTTTGAGCTCTGCGGCCTTGCGCTCATACCATTCAATCTGGTCTTTGTGTACCCAATCGTAGATTGAAACATTGGCTGAAGGACAGAGATTGTTTGAATCGATAAACCAGAGGTTTGCAACGGTTTTATCGCTGTTACTCGCCTGAATGGTGAGGTTATAATTCATATTGCCCGTTATATCGGGGTCATCATTGAAGCAAAGCGAGTGCGGATTTGTCAGATAAGCGTTGACTACGGGGCCTTCGTCACGGTCGTGCTCATGGTTGCCGAGCACCGCTGCAAACGGTATGCCTGCGTCCGTAATCGGTTTGGCAATTTTTGCAATCATTCCGTCAGGATCATCGTTGCTGCAGTACATATCACCCATAAATACCGCAAGGTCGGGCTTAAGCCTTTCAACCGCAGTTTTCATAAGCAGTTGCATATCGTTAAATCTGTCGTAATCGTTAGCTGTTTTAAAGCCGTTTTCTTCGTGGAGATCACCGAAACAGAGAATTCTGAATTTTCCGTCGTTGTTGAACTTGAGCTGTTTTTTCATTTTTTATCTCCTTAGCCGAAAATACCTTCAAAGAGAGGAATATCAAAGCCGAGCTGCGTGTTATCGTAGTATCTGCCGATATTGTTGAAGAGGCCGGCAATAAAGCTGATGATATCAATAAGCGGATAGTACCACTTGGCGGGGGTGCTGTATGTGTGACCGCCTTCGTTTGTTGTCTTTTCAATTGTGATGCTGCCGATTTGTTCGTTGCTCTCAATAGTGTAAGATTTGATTGTTATTGAATCCTCTGTGAAATCGATAAGGTTGTAGATAACCTCTTCTGTGAGCTGTGCATGTCCGATGTTTTCGCTGAGCTCTACGTCGTCATCGTTACGCGGATTGTTGATTGAGCCGGATACCATATAGATTGTACCCTCAGCGTCTGTAACTGTTGCACCGTTTTCTGTTGCGGTAACGGTTTTGTTGTTATACATTACGTTGGAGATTGTGTAGTAATGGCTGTGGCCGAGAAGGCAGAGGTCAAAGCCGAATTCGTCGGCGATGGGTGCCCACATAAGGCGGAGGAACTGATTTTCGCTCTCACGGCTTGGAATTCTGCCACTGTAAAGGTCGTGATGGAAAACGGCAACTCGCCACTTTACGTCGGGGTTGGCCTCTACTGCTTCTTTGACGAATCGGCGGTGATCAGCCATACTTATATTGTTACTGTCAATCATAAAGAAGAGAACGTCGCCCTTGACAAACCAGTAGTCTGTGCCGACGTATGACTTGAGGTTCATCTCAGCTGTGTTGGGCTGGAAAGTGAAGTAACGGTAGTCAACGCTCTTGCGGTCGTGGTTACCGATAACTGTTGCGGTGGGGATGGTCTTTATATATTCGGGTGAACACAAGCCGATGTATTCTTCGCGACGGCCGTCAGAAGCCTGATCACCTGCCGAAAGGATAAGGTCAACAGTGTTGCCGCCTGTAAATGCCTTGGCAATACCTGTTGTGATTGTGTTGTTGAGATTACCTGCTCTGTCACGTATGTTTTCGTCTGTGTGGTTCTCGCCGGAAATATGTATGTCTGTCATATAAAGTGCGGTGAAAGACTTGTCGGCATCAACCGAAAAAGTGTATGTTGTGCTCTGCCAATCACCTGATTTGCAGTAATAGTTGTAGACAGCCGGGCCTTCAAGACCGCTGATAACTGCGCCGAGACGGTAGTCACCCTGAGGAGTTGGATTAGCAGTAGCGTCGAATGTTTCGAGCTTGCGTCCAAGTGCGTCAAGAAGTATTACCTCGCCCTCGCTTACGTCACTGTACCACGAAACGTATCTTTCGCTTTCGTCACTGCCCGGGGTGAGCATAACAGCGGCTTCAATCTGCTCTGCTGATGCTTCGTAGTATGCGTTCCAAACACTGTCGGGCGTGTATGCTGCATTTGCCGTAAAGGATAAAACACAAGTGAATAGCATTACAAGAGCAACTGAAAGTGCAGAAAATCTGCGAGTTTTCTTCATTGTAAATACGTCCTTTCTGTGCGGCTTTTATTCCGCTGTTTTATAATAGAACATTATATTACTGTTTTGGAATAATTGTCAAGATTTTGCTTAGCCAATTATCAAAATTTGTTATGTCTGTTGACCTCTCTGCTTTTTATGTGTTAAAATTAAAGGAGAAAAACAAACAGGAGAGTGTGATTATGCAAAATTTTGAACCCGTACTCAGATTTGTCGCTTCAAGCGATATTCATTATAACCGTGAAGACCCTTCAAGGCTTAAAAATTACGAAAGAGGTCTTGCTCTTGCATACGAATATGCTGCAAGTCAGCCATATAATAAGCTTGATGCACTCTATGTTGTAGGTGACTTTGCCGACAGCGGAAGCGAAGAACAGTTTAACGATTTTCGCAAAACACTTGATACTTGCGTCAATCCTGAAACGAAGTGGATGCTTACAATGGCTAGCCACGAATATTTTTCAGACGGCGGCGAGGAAGGCGCTCTTGAAAGACTTGGCAGAATTATGAAGCAGGCTCCCGATAATCATATTGTTATCAACGGTTTCCACTTTATAAGTGTCACAACAACCCGCGGCTGTAAATTCAGCGATGAAAAGCGCGAATGGATAAAAAAAGAGCTTGATATTGCCGCAAAGGCAGATCCGTTCAAGCCTATTTTCTTCTTCCAGCATCCGCACATTCAAGGCACTGTTTACGGTAACGTCTATTGGGGCGAGGACGAAATAACCGATATTCTTATGAATTATCCTCAGATTATCGATTTTTCAGGTCATTCACACGCTCCCGTAAATGACCCGCGTTCAATCCATCAGCAGCATTTTACCTGCGTTGGCACGGGCAGCTTCAAATATTTTGAACTTGATGAGTTTGATAAGGTCTACGGCACCGTACCTCCCAACGAGAAGAATGCCGCACAGTTTATTATTGTTGAGGCTGATGCTGCCGGTAAAGTGGTTATCAGACCTTATGACGTAATAACTGAGCGCTTCTTCGGCTACGAGTGGGTTGTTGAGACACCTTGGGAGCCCGACACGTTCAAGTATACAGATGAACGCTTCCTTACAAGTGTTAAGCCTTATTTTGCGGACGGCGCAAAGCTTGAGCTTACGGTTGAAGGTAACAGTGTTAACGTTAAGTTTGATCAGGCAAAGATTGACGAAGACAGAATAAACGACTACAAGGTTACAATCCGCCGCAAGGCTGACAGAGCAATAGTTAAGCAGGTATGTTTCTGGTCAAGGTACTATCTCAACGATATGCCCGAAACAATCGAGCAGAATATTACCGAGCTCGACAGTGGCGAATATATTGCAGAGGTTACGGCACGCGGTTTCTGGAATAATAAATCGACCAATAAGCTTGCTGGTGAATTTACGGTATAAAACCGATTATATTTACCTCCCTTTTTTCATAAGTTGAAGAAGGGGAGGTGCTTTTTATGCTTGCAGAAATTTTAAAAGCTGTTTTCCTCGGGATAGTGGAAGGAATAACGGAATGGCTGCCTGTCAGCAGTACGGGCCATATGCTGCTTGTTGATGAGTTCTTATCGCTCGATGCAAGTGACGATTTTAAAAGAATGTTTTTTGTCGTTATTCAGCTTGGTGCTGTTCTTGCCGTAACAGTTTTGTATTTCCGCAGAATGATTCCGCTTGAAACCGACGGGGGAATAATGGTAAAAAAACAGACGTTATCCCTCTGGTTTAAGGTTGCTGTTGCTTGTGTACCCGGTGCGGTTGCGGCTGTAACGGTGGGTGATTTGGTTGATAGGTATCTTCACACGCCGCAGGTGATTGCGTTTGCGCTCATTTTCTACGGTCTGGTATTTATCTTTGTTGAATCAAGGCTTAAAGCCGGCTTGCCAAGGGTTGAAACGGTTGAAGAAATATCGTTTCGCGAAGCATTTATTATCGGCCTTTTTCAAGTGCTTTCAATAATTCCCGGCACGTCACGTTCAGGCGCAACCGTTATCGGCGCGCTTATTATCGGAGTTTCAAGAGTTGCGGCAGCCGAGTTTACATTTTTTATGGCTGTGCCCGTAATGCTTGGTATGAGTCTTCTTGAGCTTATACGTTTCGGTTTCTCTGTCACTGCGGGGGAGGCGGCGGTGCTCGCAAGCGGCGCGGTTACAGCGTTTTTGGTTTCGCTACTGAGCGTGAAAATACTTATAAAGCACGTGAGCCGTAAGGGATTTACCGTTTTTGGTTTTTACAGAATACTGCTTGGTGTTGCTGTGCTGTCTTATTTCGGCGCTGAGGTTTTGGTTTGATTTCAATTTTGAAAAATAGTTGAAAATCCTCTTGATTTCTTCTGCGTAGTGTGTTATTATAATCGGGCGTCGGGTGATACGATGTGTGAGTCATTAACTCAGAACATACTGAATACACCCCGTCGAAATTTAATAAATAAATTACTCAGTGTGCCCTTATATGGGGGCGTAGCTCAGCTGGGAGCCCAAAGCACTCAGAAACGCACCCTACAAAAATTTAATAAAAATCAATTACTTAGTGTCCCTAATCATGGGGGTGTAGCTCACTTGGGAGAGCGCTTGAATGGCATTCAAGAGGTAAGGGGTTCGATCCCCCTCATCTCCACCATCGGACACTAAGTAATATTTTTTTGCCCGTTTTCTTTGGAGAGTGGGTGTTTTTTATGAGGTTATTTGTTTACTTATTGAAAACACAATTTGTTTGTAATATAATAAATACGGAAAATATATAGTCATCAAAACAAGAGGAGCGGTTATAATGTTGTTTTCAATGCGAAAAAGAATAATAAAAAAAGCAGTTGAGAACACAGTTAAAGCATTCAGCTCAAGAACCCCCAAGATATTTGAACATTTCTTTTATGGTGCTTTTGATATTGCTCCCCAAAATCTCGTTGTTTGGTATTTATTTGAAACAGACGAAGAACTTGAAATTGCCAAGTCATCAGGTTTCTGCACCGAATTAAAAGAATTAACCATTAAAAATCTTATTTCTTTAGGCTATCCCAAAGAAGCTGTTGATTCAACCAAAACAGATATTAATAACTTTAGTGATGATAGAATAAAAATAAAGGGTGGCTCTGAGGAAGATAAGCAAAGAATATTTGATGCTTTATTTAACAGAAAAGTGATGGTTTCTTTTACCACACGAGAAGATATTGACAGAAAAGCAAATGGTGATTATCACCTTTATTTTCAATAATTTTATACATGACTAAATTAACTGAGTAGAGCACAAAACTCTACTCGGTCTTTTTTTAAGCCACTTTATCTAACCCCACAATAAACTGCGTGGAGTCAAAATTATAATCACTTTTACTTCGGTTTGTTGAAATATTAATATATTTATGGTACAATTTAAAAGAATTATTTCTTATAGGGGGATGCAGCATGAATAAATATGACATTGCAGTTTTTATATGGCCTTCATACACAGGCGATGAGCCTCGTACACGTATTTTCTGGCCCGATGGTAATGGTGAATGGCAAACTGTCAAAGCAATGACCGATAAGGGATATAAAGGTTGCCGTTGGCCTCGCATACCTTTATGGGGATATGAAAATGAAGCAGACAGTAAGGTTATGGAAAAGCAGATAGATTGTGCTGTTTCTCATGG
>JAZSOM010000066.1:0-2005 GCA_045536955.1 Acutalibacteraceae bacterium | reverse complement strand
TGACATAATCTGCATTTGCCTGTGCCGTTGCAATCGCCACACATTTCTATTGTTTGTCCTGTGCTGTTGCATCTGCCGCAGGGGAGTTTCCCGTCTTTGCAATCCACGGCATCACAGGTGTATATTCCGTCACCGCCACAGTAATGGCACTGGTGAAGAATCTTTGCATATGCTATTGTGGCAAAAGAACCGCAGAGCACAGCAAAAGCAAGGGTGAATGTCAAAACACGTATTATTTTTTTCATATGACAAGTTCCTCCTTGTGTAAAAATCAATCATTCCCTTTAGGTACAATATACGGACGAATTAACAAGTAACAATGACATAAACGCACTAAAACAACTGTTACAAGAACATTATAGCATAAAATTATGACTTTTTCTACACATTTCTAAAACATTATAACGGCAGGACGAAAAATCATCCTGCCGTCTGGTTTCTTATGACACAAGCTGTTTGTTGCGATAAACCATAGATTTTTTGTGGGTGCTTTATAAATAGTCTATATGAATCCTCCTAAGAATTTATCTGCTTTTCGCAATTATTCAACGGTCTCAAAGTTAAGGTCATCGGTTGCTTCCCAAGACGGGCCGTCGTCGCTGGTACGACTTTGGCTGTCCGAAAAGCCAATAAAACCGCCATACCGCAGTAGTTGCGGCTCATGCTCCGTCCTTCCGTAAGCTGTTTCGGAGACGGCCGAAATCAAAATTCCTTTATTATCAATGGAATGGATCTTAAAACTGCGAAAGGCGTGGAAAATGCCAAACATCTCCACCGTGCTGTATTCGCCAACTTTCGGTTCGATTTCGACGGTCTCGCCAAAAATGCCCGACGAAGGTCTCCGCGCGCCCATATCGCTATATCTTTTAACTTTCAGTTTCATAATTCACCCTCACTTCTTCCATTCCTCGCTGTCCGGATCACGAGAGGTTGACAGAGGTGAGTTGTCAATATAAGGATCGATATCGTCTTTACGTTGTCTGCGTGCAATAGATTTGTAACACAGATTCTTGAACTCATCAAAGTTATCGAGTATATATTTTACCTCTTCGCTGCCGGTCAGCTCGTAATATTGTCTGTAAAGCTCCAAAGCCTTTTCCGAATTGAAACAACTGAAGTCACCATCCCTGCGGATTCGATGATATTTACCGCAACCGATCTCGGCTATAAACAGAATCTCCTCTGCCGTGGGAGAGAGTGACTTTTCTTTCAACAATTCAAGTGCCCTCTTTTGCTCAGACCTCGGCGACGTGTTGATGAAAGAGCTCCAAAGTGGCAATCCTTGCAAAAGCCGGGCAATTTCTTCGCAGCTTTCCGGCGCAGGACGTTTTACCACATCCTCTGCTAAGGCTTTAAGATCGAACTGCTCTTTTTTTGTGTCATTCATGGTAATACCTCCGCGTAATTCACTTGTTTTTGGTCTAACGCTTTCGTTGCAATCCTTACACAGCCACATATCGGGGGCTATGTCGATCATTACGTTGTCACCGTACTTGGAAATAGCACCGCCGCCGTCCAAGCAAACAACGTTTTCACTTCCGCATTTCGGACATTTAATTTTCTTATTTAACATTTAACACTAAATTTTTTCACCGTATCGTCAAAGGGCTCGTAATCTCCTGCAGGAATGATTCTTATATTGCCCACAAAGTTATCGTTTACGACAAAACCAATCTTTTGGTCTTCAAATGCGCCGAATTCAAGCTCCTTTGCGTAATCATAGCCGCACATAACGCCGTCGATCCAAACGCACTCGTCAAGGTTTGTCCACTTACCATCATAATAGAAATTTCGAACACCGACGCCGTGGGGCTTGCCGTCTTTTACTTCTCCCTCATATATCGTCTTGTAGGAGGGCTGCTCGTCGGTTATGGTTTTTGATGCTTCAATACTTCTATAACCGGGAAATCCAAAGGCTATGAAGAATATTTCAAGCGCTCTCTTAGCATCATACGCACTTAATCCGTCCTTCACGAGAAGTCCGTGTGCCTTAACAGCGTATTCT
>JAZSOM010000027.1:0-30213 GCA_045536955.1 Acutalibacteraceae bacterium | reverse complement strand
AATCCGTTTGAAGTTCTCGGTTTGCCTCAGGGGGCAGGCGATGAACAGGTCCGAAACGCTTACCGCAGCCTTGCCCGCACTTACAGCGAGGG
The DNA here is from genome assembly GCA_045536955.1 of Acutalibacteraceae bacterium. GTDB lineage: Bacteria > Bacillota > Clostridia > Oscillospirales > Acutalibacteraceae > UBA8612. The sequence goes on along the minus strand of JAZSOM010000027.1, from coordinate 30,121 downwards.
CGGCAGCTCACCCGATCCTGCACGGATGCAGGAGATAGACAACGCCTATGATGAGATAATTATGAACCGCACGGGCGGCTCAAACACTTATTCGGGCAGCTATCAGAATGCGGGAGCTTACTATGCACCGCCTAACGATTTGGGCGATATCAGAGCAAAGATCAGAAGCGGCAATATTAACGATGCGGATACGCTGCTTGACGGCATCCCTGCGGCACAGCGCACGGCAGAGTGGTATTACCTCAAAGGCACCGTTCAGCACCGCAGAGGCTGGCTTGAGGAAGCGGCACGCAATTTTGAGCGTGCAGCTCAGATGGAACCCTCAAACGCGCAGTACCGCAAGGCTTATGATAATATCAATGCTGACCGCTCAGGCGGCTACCGTACCGAAAGGAAAAAAGACGGCAGCTCCGGCTGTTCGGCCTGCGATATATGTCAGGCACTGCTGTGTGCGGATTGCTGTTGCGAATGTATGGGCGGCGATCTGATCAGGTGCTGCTGAGGTGAATGACACAATGAAACAGTCTTCAAAAACAGCACTCGGCGGAGTTGTCAGCGCGCTCAGTGTAACGCTGATGCTGATGACAGCGGTCATACCCTTTATGACCTATGCACTGCCACTGCTTGCAGGTTCGCTGCTGATACTTATGGTAATTGAAATCAACAAACGCTGGGCGTTTATCGTCTACGTTGCGGTAAGTCTGCTTGCGGTGCTCGTTGTGCCGGATAAAGAGGCGGCGGTATTTTATATCGCGTTCTTCGGCTATTACCCGATTATTAAATCACCTCTTGAAAAACACCTGCCGAATGTGGTAGAGTGGATTATCAAGCTTTTGATTTTTAATGCAGCGGCTGTTGCAGGTTATCTTTTTTCAACATATGTGCTCGGAATCCCCTTTGACGATATGGGCAGCTTGGGCAGGTACGGATTAATTCTTCTGCTTGCGCTTGCCAATGCCGTCTTTGTGGCTTACGATATAATGTTAACCAAGTTCATAACGCTCTACCTGAAAAAAATCAGAAAGAGCTTTCGAAAAATATTCAAGTAAATCTCGGAGGAACAAGAAATGTCAGAAAAAATTAAGTTTGCCGTTATCGGTGTCAGCGGAAGAGGCTCAGGTATGGCTCTCGAGCTTCAGAATGTTGAAGGTGTTGAAATCGTCGCTGTCTGTGACCTTTATCAGGACAGAGTTGACAATATGATAAAGCGCTTTGAAGAGGAGCACGGCATCACCCCCGATGGCTACACAGATTATAAAGAGATGATAAAGCGCGACGATATCGGCGCTGTTATGATCTCCACAACGTGGATCACACACTCACGTATCGCTGTTGACTGTATGAAGGCAGGCAAGCACGTCGGTATGGAAGTCGGCGGCGCTGCAAGTATTGAGGAATGCTGGGAGCTTGTTCGCACAAGTGAAGAGACAGGCAAGTTCTGTATGCTTCTTGAAAACTGCTGCTACGACCGTTTCGAGATGGCTCTGTTCAATATGAAGCGTCAGGGTCTCTTCGGCGAGGTTGTACATACACAGGGTGCTTATCAGCACGACCTTCGTGACGAAATCGTTCTCGGCAGAGAGAACCGCCACGGCAGACTCTATAACTTTATGAACCGTGACGGTGAGGTCTATCCGACCCATCAGCTCGGCCCGATCTGTAAGCTTCTTGATATCAACAGAGGCAACAGAATGGTATCCGTTGTTTCAATGTCCAGTAAGGCAAGAGGTCTCAACCAGTGGATTAAGGACAACAAGGGCGAGGAATATGACCTTTACGGCTATGATTTCACACTCGGTGACGTTGTCACAACAATGATCAAATGTGCTCACGGCGAAACAATCCTCCTCACACACGAGTGCTCACTGCCCAGACCTTACTCAAGAGGCTACCGTATCGACGGCACAAAGGGTATGTACACAGAGGACGACAACCAGATTTATATCGAGGGCCGTTCACCGCAGCACGAGTTTGAGCGCGTTGAACCCTATATCGAGGAGTTTGAGCATCCGCTGTGGAAGGAATATTATCAGCGCGGTGTTCACGAGGCAGGTCACGGCGGTATGGACTTCCTTGTTCTTTCCGCTTTTGCAGAGGCTGCACTTAACGATGAAAAGCCCCCGATTGATGTTTACGACACTGCAGCATGGATGGCTGTAACCTGTCTTTCCGAGCAGTCAATTTCAATGGGCAGCCACCCGATTGCATTCCCCGATTTCACAAACGGTATGTGGATTGACAGAGAGCCTTACCGCAGAGGCAGATACTGCCTTGACGAGGTTTGCACCGAGTTTTACGACATAAAAGAAGAAACCAAAGAAGAAACAGCCGAATAAGAGCTGATACAGAAAGGGAGTTAAAGATATGTTTTACATAGGCGTTGACGGAGGCGGCACAAAAACCGTCTACACACTTTTCAATGAGAACAAGGAAACACTTGACGAGGTCAAGACACCCGGCAGCAACCATGAGAATATGGAAGGCTCGTTTGATGAGGCAAGCGAAATCATCTGGGGCGGTCTTACCGCTCTTGTCGAAAAGCACGGCATTTCTCTTGATGATGTTAGCTTCACACTTATGGGTCTTGCAGGCATTGACCATCCTTATCAGCACGATATTATGTGCGATAAGCTCAAGACAAAGGGACTCAAGAATTTCGAAATTTACAACGACGGCTTCCTCGGCGTTAAGGCAGGCAGCGAAACAGGTGCCGCAATCGGCTACAATATGGGCACGGGTATGTGCTGTAACGCAATCGACCGTAAGGGCGAGATGCGTCAGCTTGCAGGTCTTGGTGAGTTTTCGGGTGACATCGGCGGCGGACATCAGATTGCTATTACAGCATACCGCATAATTTACGATGACGTAATGCTTAACATTGAAAAAACAGCTATGACAGATATGTTCTTTAAAGAGTTTGACATCAAGTCAAAGTCAGAGTTCCTCGGTACAGTTGCGATGTATGAGGATGAAGAGCAGATGTCACGCTTTGTTATGCGCCTTCTCGATTTCTTCTTTGAGGCGGCAAATATGGGCGACAAGCCCGTTATGAAGGCTGTGGAAGCGCTTGCAGACAGAGGCGCATACCTTATTGCCGCTCACGCAAATCAGCTCGATTTTGACGATGAGGTTGAGGTTGTGCTGGCAGGATCAATCCACACAAAACTTCCCAGCGAAAAGTATGTTGACCTTATGATTGAAAAAGCAGGCAAGCTCACAGAGAAGAAACTCTGCTTCAAAAAACTTACGGCTGCTCCCGTATTCGGTTGTATCAACTGGATTTTGCAGGCCTACGCAAAGTAATTTAACTTCGGAGGTAAAATAAAATGAAAGAAATTAACGTATGCGTTATCGGTTCAGGCAGTACATATTGCCCCGAGCTTGTTGACGGATTCCTTCAGGCAAGGGATTCTCTCAAGCTCAAGAAAATCTCCTTTATGGATATTGACGACCGCAAGAGAAACATAGTAGGTAATCTCTGTATCCGTATGCTCAAGGCTGCAGGCATCGACTGCGAAACAGTTCTTACAGATGACCTTGACGTAGCTCTTCAGGGTGCAGATTTTGTCGTTACACAGATTCGTGTAGGTAAGCTCCCGTGCAGACATCTTGACGAAACAATTCCGCTTAAGTACGGCCTTATCGGACAGGAAACAACGGGTATCGGCGGCTTCTTCAAGGCTCTTCGCACAATTCCCGTTATGAAGAACATCTGTAACAAGATTGAAGAGATCTGCCCCGATGCATGGCTTATCAACTTCACAAATCCCTCGGGTATCGTTACGGAGTACGTTCTCAACAACACAAACGTAAAGTGTATTGGTCTTTGTAACGTACCGATTGATATGCTTGACGATACGAAAGAAATCGTGGGTGAAGATGCCGAAATCAAGTACGTCGGTCTCAATCACCTGAGCTGGATGACATCCGTTAAGGTTGACGGTGAGGAGAAGATTGACGAGCTTATCGCAAACGGCTTCTCTCCCAAGGTTATGGCAAACATCAAGGATGACGGCTTCTCTCTTGAAACTCTTGCCGCAATCCACGCTCTTCCCTCATCTTATCTTCAGTATTACTACTGCCGCAATGCAAAGCTCGAGTATCTTCTCAAGGGCGAGAAGAGCCGTGCACAGAAGTGTATGGAGATCGAGGAGGAGCTGCTTGAAATGTATGCTGACGAAGGTCTGTACGTAAAGCCTGCTCTGCTTGACCAGCGCGGCGGTCACAAGTATTCGCTTGTTGCTGTTTCGCTTATCAACGCAATTGCAAACGATATCGGCGATGTTCAGGTTGTCAATATCAAAAACGGCAACACTCTTCCTTTCCTCAAGCCTGATGACGTTATCGAGGTGCCTGCACGCATCGGTAAGAACGGCGCAGAGCCCGTTGATCTCGGCGAAATCACAAACCGTCACATCATCGGCCTTATGAGCATTGTCAAGGAATATGAGCGCTATACGGTTGAGGCTGCAAAGACAGGTTCAAACGAAGCTGCTCTCAACGCTCTTCTTGTTCATCCGCTTGTAGGTGACTGGGAGAAGGCTGTCAACTGCTTCAACGAAATGAAGGAAGCACATAAGGATTATCTGCCCCAGTTCTTCAATAACTGAATAAACAAAGCAACGACCGTGTGATTAGTTTCACACGGTCGTTTTTTATGTGATATTAATGCGTTTTGCAAAAGGGCAAATCATGATTTGTTGCTGCGTAACGTGATATGAAATGATTAAAATCAATTCATTTTTTATCAGAAATCCAGCGCTGCAATTATTTTGCCGCCCTCTATGGGATAAGAGCATATCCGATGCGCAGATACGGTGTAGAGCGTGCTGCCGATATATGTTGCGCGCTGAACCGATTCGCCCGCATACATCGCTTTGTCGTAGTATACTGTGTCGCTTTCACCGTCGGGAGAGTAGAATGTGCCGGTATAGCTTTCATCCGCTTTTCCGTTTGAATAGTTGCCGATGTGCTCTATTTTGCCTTCCTTTATTCTGAGTGTGCACAGGTTGGCTTCACCCGAATAGTTATCGCGGTATATAAAGCCGAGGATGTTCTTTTCGGAATAGTCCATAACGGTTTTGTGGTAGCTTTCGGCGTATGCGTTCTGCACGATAAAGCGGTCGACCTCCTGTGGGTTTGTCGGATCGCTTATATCAAAAAGCGAAATTTTGAGAGCATCAAGTGCGCCGTCTTCATCTCCGTGTGTGCCGATACCTACAAGGTAACCGTTGAAGGGATGAAGGTAGCTTGAAAAGCCGGGGATCTTAAGTTCACCGACGATTTTTGGGTTTTTCATATCCTTAAAATCAATTACAAACAGAGGATCTGTCTGCCTGAATGTTACCACGTAGCCGTAATCGCCTATATATCTGACGGATTGTATTGTTTCGCCCTCTGCGATGCCGTCAATTTCCGCAACTGTTTTAAGGTTCATATCAAGCACGGTGATTCGGTTTGCACTGCCGTCGGTTGTTGCTATACGTACAAGGTTATCCTTTTCGTCAATGGAAAACTGGTTGAGCGTTCTGCCCTTTACTTCGCCCGTTGCTTCGGACCTGATAACCCCGTCGCCGAGTGAAAAGCGGTGAATGACTGTGTTTGTATTGCCGGGCATAAAAGCAATCATACCGTTTGTTTCTTTGGCAACGAATTTTGTGGCGACGATATACAGGTTGTCCTTTGTGCAGTAGATGTCGTTACCCGAGCCGAGCACGGATGAGGTTATCGGAGCAAATTTATCGGAGTTAAGGTCTGCGGTTGTCATAACCGTATAGGTGTAGGAGTAGTCGTCATCCTGAGGCAGAATGGTAATCATGTCGGGCGAAAGTGCTGCTTCTGTTGTTCCGTTTGTCACTGTCGGCACAATTTCATCATACACGGCATATCTGCCGTCGAGGTCAATGCTTTCCGGATAAACGCTGTGCATTGAGAGTAGGATGATCTTTCCGTCTGTCAGGCGGCTTGAGAAGTAATAACCGTCCTGGGCAAACGTGTCTCTGAGGGTCGGTTTTGCTTTGTCGGTGATGTCATAAACCTCAATTACCGTCTGCTGTTTTTCTTCAAAAGTCGAGCCGAGTGCTATTAGTATGTTGCCGTAGATATAAAGTCCGTTTGAGCCTCGGTTATCAATATCGGTTTTGCTCATCAGCTTCATATTTACCGCATCAATAATTTTGATGCTCGAATCCGTCAGCACATAGATATACTTGCCGTCGTTTTTGATTATATCATCCTCGTCGATGCCGTTTACCTGAGTGTTCGTTGTGCCGTGCAGCAAGCTGTCCTCCGCAACGGAAGAGTTTATGCTTATGCCCGATTCGGGAACGGCGTCGTCTTCTGCTTTGGCGCCGATATCAAGCGCTTCATCAACAAAATAATAGAATCTGTCTTTTTCGTAATTTGAGCGGAGTACCGTGAAGTAGTCTATTATCGTCTGCTCTGTGTTATTGGAAACAGGTGTGTGTGCGCTTGCAATGCTGTCGGGCATTGTGTCGATTGCGGGTTTGCTTGAAAAATGAACGCCTGCACCTATACCGATTGCGATAATTATTGCCGCAGCAAGTGAGCCGAGAGTCCTGAAGGCTATGATTTTGCCTTTGGAGTTCTTTATCTGTTTTTTTTCGCCTACAAGCTTTGCTATATTTTCTGCTTTAAGTTTATCGGGCGGCGCAGTTTTTTCGTCAAGCGCGGCAAGTTTATTGCGCAGGAAATCCGCGTTGTTTTTATCTGTGTTATTCATTTTTGTCCCTCCAGTTGTGTGCGAAGTGAAGCAAGCGTACGCGACAGCTTTGAACGAACGGTACCGGCAGATATGCCCGTGATTTCGGCAATATCTTTGCTTGTGTAACCGCCGACAATGCTCAGCAGCACAATCTCGCGGCTTTGCTCGTCAAGCGCGTTCATTAGCCTTATGAGGTCGAGCGCCTGTGCCGTGTCTTCGCTGTCTGAAGCAAGCTCTTCGCAAAGCTCAAGCGGTGAAAAATCAGCCTTGTATTTCTCTCTCAGACTGTGCTTGCAAACGTTGCACAGTATACCGAAAAACCAGGATTTTGCGGCTGATTCATTCCTGAGTCTGCCTATGCTTTTGAATGCTTCAAGCGCTGTTTCCTGCACTGCATCGTTTGCCGCTTCACGTGAACCGAGATGATAGAGTGCGTATCTGAACATTTCGGCAGAAAACTGCGAATAAAGCTCGCCGAATGCGGCACTGTCGCCGTGTGCTGCCTTTGATGCGAGGAAGGCTGTACGATTTTTCATTTTTTCACCGCCTTGTGCGTGAATTTTTTTGTCAGGTTATGCTCGCACTTACCACCTTGTCGTCGACATACATGGTAACCGCGACTAACTTTGTTTCGGAGTTTTCATCGGTATACGTTTGTACTTCAACAGTGTAGCCTATTCCTCTATACAGGTCGTGTCCTATGCCATATCCGGTTGTGGCAGAAACAGGCTTGGCGAATATCGGTGCCATCAGATGACCTGCGCGGTAAGCATCGGTTGCGAACATTGCGATAAGTGCGCAAGCCACGGTTGCAGCCGTCAGTAAAACCGATTTTACGATTCGTTTTTTTATCATTTTTTCAGCCTCTCGGGTATATTTCTGAGCCGCTCATACAGTAAGTGTAATTTATTGTGGGAAATGTTGCAACAACTGTAAATATTTTATCATAATTTTTTTCAAAAGACTATATCCATATACGATAAGTTGTGGTATAATGCAGATATATGTCTGAAATTATACCTAATAGTGTTTTTGCTCAAATTTGCTCGGCGGTGAAAAAATATGAAAAAAAGGTTTGAAACAGTGCTTTTTGATTTCGACGGCACACTTGCCGATACGGCTTCAGGCATAAAATACTGTGCTCTTGAAGCGCTTCATGCCTACGGATTTGATGAAACGGACGACAGACGCTTGAGTGCCTTTATAGGTCCGCCGCTTGTTGACAGCTTTCTATGCTATACGGACGATGTTGAAACGGCAAGAAATATGGTAGACAAGTATCGTGAGCATTACCGTGCTGGCGGTATGTTCAGGTGTGAGCTTTACGGCGGTGTTACCGATATGCTCGCTGAGCTTGACGCGGCCGGTATCAGAATGGCAATTGCTTCGTCAAAGCCGGGTGAGTTTGTCGATAAAATTCTTACGCATCTCGGCATAAGAAATTATTTCAGATTTATAAGCGCGCCTGCCGTCGGTCACGTCAACCCCACAAAATGTGAGCTGATAAATTCTGCGCTTGATGCGCTCGGTGCGGAAAGGTCAACAGCTGCTATGGTCGGCGACAGAATGTTTGATACCGAAGGCGCAAAGCAGGCAGGTGTTTTCAGCATCGGTGTGCTGTACGGCTTCGGTGATGAAGCTGAGCTGATACAGCACGGTGCGGATGTGATATGCAAAACTCCAAAACAGATTTCGGAGCTGATACTTAATGAAAGTAATAGGTAAAATCGTAAGAATTATAATTGCAGTGCTGGTTATGGCGGTGCTCATAGTTGTTGGCAGTTTTACTGCCGTGTTCTTCGTTTCTAAAGATAAACCTGCAGACATCTTTATATTGGGCTATGCTTTCGTTGCCGAAAAAGGTGAGGACGAAAAAATCGATATGTGGTTTGTCCGGAAAACACAGCTTGAAAAAATTGAGCACGGCGACAGTATAGTCTATTATGACGGCGACTATAAATCCGCCAATGCAATGATCGGTTACGATGGCAGACTCATATTCTTCGATTCGGATGACCTTGAAGTTTTTGTCACGGTAGAAGATGATGCGCTTGTCGGAAAAACGCTTGCGCTCTGGCAGCAAAAATGAAGCTTTGCAGTATAATGTAAAAGGAATGTTTTTAGTTCCTTAATTAATTTTACTGCAGGGGGAAAGCATTTAAGATGGAAGCATATCTTGATAACAGCGCTACGACCTGCCTTTGCTCCTCAGCAAAAGAAAAAATGGTCGAAGCGATTAATAAATATTACGGCAACCCGTCGTCACTTCACAGTGTCGGTACTGCGGCTCAGCATCAGCTTGATGCGGCACGTGCGGCTGTGGCAAGGTCACTCTCCTGCGAGCCGGAGGAGATTGTGTTCACCAACAGCGGTTCGCTTGCAAACAATGCTGCGGTTTTCGGTGCGGCTCATACTCTCAAACGCAGAGGCAACCGTATCGTTACGACCTGTGTTGAGCATCCGAGTGTTTCCGAGTGTATGGCTCAGCTTGAAAAAGAGGGCTTTGAGGTGATTTACCTCAAGGTTGATAAATCCGGAAAAATAAACAAGGCAGAGCTTATGCAGGCCGTGAACTCAAAAACGGTTTTAATCAGCCTTATGTACGTCAATAATGAAGTGGGCAGTATTATGCCTGTTGAAACAGCGCGTCTTGCTGTCCGTAAAGCGGGTGCACCGGCGCTGATTCATTGCGATGCCGTTCAGGCTTACGGTAAGCTGCCGATAAAGCCGTCGCGCCTCGGTGTTGACCTTATGAGCGCAAGCGCTCATAAAATTAACGGCCCTAAGGGCGTAGGTTTTCTCTATGTGCGCAAGGGTGTGCGTGTTGCTCCCTATGTTTTCGGCGGCGGTCAGGAAGGCAAAATTTATTCGGGCACACAGCCTATGCCCGCGATAATGGGCTTTCATGGCGCTGTCGAAGAATTGCCCGATCTGAATATACAGCTTGAAAAGATGAAGGCGCTGCGCGACTACTTTGCGGACGAGGTGCGTAAAATTGACGGTATTGTGATAAATTCGGGCAATGATGCTTTACCCTATATTGTCAATATTTCCGCGCTCGGACATCCCTCACAGACAATACTCAACTTCCTGTCGGATTCGGGCATTTATGTTTCGGGCGGCTCAGCTTGTTCAAAGGGACACAGAAGCAAGGTGCTTACTGCAATGGGAATTGAACCCGAAAGGATTGACAGCGCACTTCGCATCAGCTTTTCGCGCTTTACAACAAAAGACGAGGTTGATATGCTGCTGTGTGCGCTCGAAAACGCCGTGAGCACACTCAGAAAGAAAAAATAACTTTTAAGGAACGTATAAATGAAAGAAGTAATTTTAATCAAAAACGGTGAATTGGCGCTCAAAGGACTCAACCGCCGTACTTTTGAAGACGTGATGATTAAGAATATGCGCCGCAGGCTTGCTGACCTGGGTGATTTTACTTTTACACCCGCTCAGTCAACAATCAAGGTCGAGGGCAATGACGGTGCTGACCTTGAAGAGGCAGTCGTCAGGCTTTCGCGTGTTTTCGGTATTGCGGGCTTTTCCCGTGCGCTTAAGCTTGATAAGGACTTTGACCTTGTGCTTGAGCATTCGGGAAAATATCTTGAGGAGCAGCTCCTCTGCGCTTCAACCTTCAAGGTTTGCGCAAAGCGATCAGATAAAAAATTCCCTTATGATTCTCCGAAAATCTGCCTTCTTCTGGGTGAGAAGCTGCTTGATGAATACCCTCATCTGAGTGTTGACGTTCACAACCCGGAGCTTACCGTAACGGTAGAAGTCAGAGACCGTGATATATTTGTTCACGCCAACCAGATAAAGGGTGCAGGCGGTATGCCCGTGGGCACTGCGGGCAGAGCGGCTCTTATGGTTTCGGGCGGAATCGACAGCCCGGTTGCAGGCTGGATGATGGCAAAGCGAGGCATTGAGCTTACGGCTATCCACTTTGCTTCACCGCCTTACACAAGCGAGAGGGCAGAGCAGAAGGTTTACGACCTTCTCGGCAAGGTTGCACGTTATGCAGGCAGAATCGAGCTGAGCGTAGTGCCTTTCACCGAGTTTCAGGAGGCGATCCGCGACAAATGTCCGGAGGACCTTTTCACAATAATTATGCGACGTATGATGGTGCTGTGTGCCCAGCGTATTGCTTCCCATACGGGTTGCGGCGCACTTATTACGGGTGAAAGCCTCGGTCAGGTTGCAAGCCAGACGATGGGTGCAATCGCCTGCACGGATGCGGCGGCAACAATGCCCGTTTTCCGTCCCCTTATCGGTATGGATAAGGATGAGATTATTGCGATTTCAAGAAAGATAGACACCTTTGAAATTTCAATTCTTCCGTTTGAGGATTGCTGTACGGTGTTCACTCCCAGACATCCGAGAACAAGACCCAAGCTTCCCGATGTTATCGAGGCGGAGTCTGCGCTTGACGTTGATGCTCTTGTTGAGCGTGCTGTTGCGGGTGTAAGAAAAATTATAATTAACTGATTTTCTGAAAGAGATTTGCTTATGAACTGTGAGATCATCGGAGTAGGCACTGAATTGCTGCTTGGCGACATTGTTAATACCGACGCTCAGTACCTTGCGCGTGAGCTTGCCGCAATGGGTATAGTTGTCCATTATCAGGAGGTAGTGGGTGATAACCCTGAGCGTATGCGTGCATGTATTGAAACAGCGGTTGCAAGAAGTGAGCTTGTTATTCTCACAGGCGGTCTCGGTCCGACTGCGGACGATCTTACAAAGGAGATAAGCTGTGAGGTAATGGGTGCAGAGCTTGTTCTCAATGACGATATACTTGAAGGAATCAGGTCCTACTTTACGTCAAAGGGCATTGTGATGCCCGAAAACAACGCAAAGCAGGCCTACGTACCCGAAGGCGGCACGGTTTTTGCCAACCGCAACGGTACGGCTCCCGGCTGTGCCGTCGAAAAGGACGGCAAAACGGTTATAATGCTTCCGGGCCCTCCGCGTGAGCTGAAGCCGATGTTTGAAAACGAGGTCAGACCATTCCTTTCGAAAAAAACGGGCGGAATCATCCTTTCGCGTCAGGTGCGCACTTTCGGTATAGGTGAGTCGGATATGGCTCAGCGTGTTGCAGAGCTGCTTGACGGAGCAAATCCGACCGTTGCTCCTTATGCAAAGGACGGTGAAGCTTTGCTTCGCGTTACGGCAAAGGCGGATACTTACGAAAAAGCATCGCTTATGTGCGAGCACACAATTGCAAAAATCCGTGAAAAAATCGGTAACTATATCTACTCAACCGATTCTGAAAATCTTGAAGAAACGGTTGTCAGGCTTCTAAAAGAGAGCGGCAAAAAAATTGCCCTTGCAGAAAGCTGTACGGGCGGATATATAGCCAAGCGTATTACGGACGTTCCCGGTTCATCCGAGGTTTTTGAATACGGCATAGTTTCTTACTCGAACGAGGTCAAGCAAAAGCTGCTCGGGGTAAGGGGCGAAACACTCGCAGAATATACCGAGGTCAGCGCGCAGACTGCCGCGGAGATGGCTGAGGGTATAAGAAAGCTGTCCGGAGCAGATTTCGGCATCAGTGTTACCGGCATATCAGGTCCGGGCGGCGGCAGTGAGGATAAACCCGTAGGGCTTTCGTATATAGGCTTTTCCTTTGCCGGCGGAACAAAGGTTCGCGAAGTGCGCACAGGCAAAAAAGAAGATTCCAGAGAATATAACAGATATGTCTCGGCATCAAATGCCCTGCATATGATTATACAGCATTTCAATGAAAGGAACGGGGACAGAAATGACTGACGATAATAACGTTTTCGGTGAGTTCGGCGCAAGAAGCGCAAAGTTTGAGGAACTGCTGAAAAAATATCAGACAATAGACGTGGACAACAAATTTGTTCCGGAGACAACCGATAAAAAATCCCCCGAACAGTCCGAACCAGCCGTTCAGGAGATTGTTCAGCCTGAGCCTGTTACTCAAGAGGTTGTTCAGCCCGAGCCTGTTGCTCAAGAGATTATTCAGCCTGAGCCTGTCGTTCAGGAGATTGTTCAACCTGAACCAGCCGTTCAGGAGATTGTTCAATCTGAACCAGCCGTTCAGGAGATTGTTCAGCCTGAACCTGCCGTTCAGGAGATGATTCAGCCGGAGTCTGCTGTTCAAGAGATTGTTCAACCTGAACCTGCCGTTCAGGAGGAGCCGGTTGAAGAAGAGCCGGATTATTCATACGACCTCGATATATTCGGCAAGCTTGAAACAAAAGGTACGGTTGATCTGGACAGCTTTGACGATTCGTGGTTGGACAGCGCGTTTGACCGCACGCTGTTCTATAAGGCGGTTAAGCCCGGCGCTGAGGAAGATGCTGAAGCGGCAATTCCTAACCCCGAACCCGCAACCAAGGTTGCGACCAAAAAGGTAAAAAAATCTTCTAAGAAGTTTATAAATGTGTCTGAACAGCTTGAGGTTGAGCAGACCGAGCCGCAAGCTGTTGTTCACGAAAGCCATTTTATTGAGCAGTTCCCCGATGAAACAGAAAAAAACGCAATGGCGGGCGGATATATTGCCCCGACGGATTTTGCGGATTTTGCATTTGATCCGGACAGCGGAATGGAATTTGATTTTGATGATTCATCTGTGGCAGAACAGCCTGCCGCATACGCACAAATGCCCGAAAAAACAAGAAAGAAGAAGGCTCAGCCAAAGAAGGAAAGCGGCAAAAACGAAGCGAACTTCGTAACAGGATTCTCCAAGGATTATAAAGCTTCTGAGGGTAAAGGCTCGCAGAAAGAAGGCTTTTTATCACGAAATATAATTCCGAACAAGAATGACAGCACGGTTGAAAAAACAAGAAAGATAATGCTTATCGTATGTGTTGCGGTCTTCCTGTTCTCGGCGCTGTTCCTTTTCGGCAGTTTTGTTATTTCACCTCTCAGAAACACTGTTCAGATGAATAAACTGGAAAGCCTTATCGGCGAAAGCAACGAGTTGGCAGATAAAAACCATCTGGCAGAGGAATATCCCGAAGTTGTTTTTCCCGATGGTATGCGCGAAAAATATGCAGAACTCTATGCGGAAAATCAGGATTTTGTCGGTTGGATAACGGTTGACGGACTTGATATTTCTTTGCCCGTTGTGCGCGGCGAAAATAACAAGAAATATCTTAAAACCAACTTCAACGGCAAATCGGACAAATACGGTTCCATCTTTATGAATTGCACCAATAACGTTGAGGTGCTCGATTTCAACACAACGCTTTTCGGACATTATATGAAAAACTCAAAAATGTTCGGCAACCTCGTTGAATATAAAACCGCAGAGGGCTATAAAAAAGCTCCGGTGATTGAGTTTAACACAATCTACGGCGACTATAAATGGAAGGTTTTTGCGGCATTCATCACAAACGGCACGCCCGAGGGTGATGGTGACTATATGTTCAACTATACGTTTACAAACCTCAGCAACGCAGAGATTACACAGAATTTCCTCAATGAAGTATATCAGCGTACGCTTTATACAACCGCTGTTGACGTTGCGCCTACGGATAAAATCCTTACTCTTTCAACTTGCTCTTATGAGTTTGACGAGGCAAGGCTTGTCATTATGGCAAGAATGGTAAGACCCGGCGAATCGGATGCGGTCAATACCGCCGCGGTAAGGGTTAACGACAACCCGAGATATCCCGCAGCATACTATGAAGAAAACGACCTTTCCAACCCGTGGGCTGCTGCCTACCCGTGGAAGCCGGAGTAATTCTTCTGAAAGGATTGTTTACAGACTATGAATGTTAGTTTTATAGCTTTGAATACAAGCGGTGCCGAAACCGTTCAGTCTGCCGCGGATAGAATTCGCAGTTCATTCGCTGAGCTTGGCAGATGCGATTTCCGACTCTGCAGCTCGATGGCGCAGGTTTCCTCTGCGCTTTCAGATGCTTTTTCTAACAGTGACGTTGTTGCGGTTGGTGCTGAGCCTTCGGTCTATTCAAAAGCCAAGGTTGCCATACTTCGTGCGATGCACGTGCACACAAAGCTCAATGAAGAAATAAAGGCTCGAATCGGCGAAAACGGTTCGCTTGATGCTCAGCAGCTTTCGCTTCACTGCGTAATGCCTGAGTCGGCAGACGTCTTCCTTTCCGATGACGGTATGTTTTCGGGCTTTGCAATTAAATCGGGCAAGCAGCATTTTATTATGCTTTCGCTTGATAAGCTCAGGCTGGATGTTCAGCTTGAGTGTGTTGCCGCGTATTTCGGTGCGGCAGATAAAGCGCAGCCCGAAGAGCCAGGTGTACAGGCCTCGGCTGTACCTAAGTCAAACTGTGCGGAAAAGGCTGTTGCGCTTCTCAAAAACTGCGGCAAAAAGGTTTATTTTGCCGATACACCGTCCTGCGAGATGGTAAAGGAAATATGCGGTGAGGAAACGGTAAAGGATGTTTTTGTATTTACCGATTACACGACTCAGCGCGGTGCAGAAGCTCCACGCAGTTACATAGCTGACCTTGCTCGTTACTCAATTCCCGACAGCGAAGATGCCTTTGGAGCATCCGTTTCAAACGTTTATACAGGTAACTCGCAGGATTCAAACGAGCGTAAATATAATATTTATGTTGCCGTTGCCGATAAAAATGCTTCGCGCGTGCTTCGTTTTGCTTCACAGCCCGGCGAAACACCCGATGACCTTATCAGCGCAGCAATCGAATTTCTTATGGATATGATTTGCGAAAAGTGTGAGGAGCCTTCAGCGGCTGCTTCTGCCGCTGTTGTGCCGGACAAGCCTTTTTCCGCAGACCCCGTTGAGGAAATCGAAGAACCTACTCCGCAGGAAATAAAGAAGAAAAAGCATACGGGCTTCAGAACAGTACTCTATGTTCTGCTCGCTTTATTGCTTGCTTTTGTAGGGTATTTTGCGTTCAACGGCTATAAAAATGCCGAGGAAAACAAAGCAAACGCAATAAGCAGCTTTGCTGACTATTATTCACAAGGAGCCGCCGCCCAAAGCGGCTCCTTGCTTGTTTTTGCCGAAGATGTTGAGGATTCTTACGGTGCGGTTCCGCCGCCGCAAGAGGTAACGGTACCCGAGGAAGAGATGCCGGGTGCCATTCTTACCACAGACGGCACAACAGTTCGGGATGCTGAGCAGACTTCTGATGAGGACACGGCAACTGTGCCCGAAGCTGTTGTTACAACAAAACCCGATACAACAAAACCCGTAACAACCAAGCCTACCACAACAAAAAAGCCCGTTACTACCAAACCTGATACCACAAAAAAACCGACAACTACCGCTAAGCAAAATTCTTCCGGTAAGGTGAACGGCAGATTTGTTTTCACTGTTTATGGTTACGGTCACGGTGTCGGAATGAGCCAGGAGGGCGCGCTCGGCTATTCGAGAGCAGGCAGCTCATATACAAATATTCTGCTCCACTACTATCCCGGAACAACGCTCGTAAAGTCGGACCTCTCTATGCCTGAAAAGGTTCGTTTCGGCGGCAAGGAATATTCTGTGCTGGAATATCTTTGCAGAAGCGTTATCGGTGAAATCGGTGCAGGATGCAACAGTGCAACGGCTGAAGCGTTCAAGGCGCAGACGGTTGCGCTGTATACCTATGCAAAGCGCTACAATTATAACATCAGTGCTACTATGCACGCTTTCAACACGGTGTATAACTATGAGGGAACGGCTGTTGAAACAGCTGTTAAATCCGTTATGGGTGAGTACCTTTCCTACAACGGCAGAGCAGTTGAGGCTACGTTCTATGCAATGTCGGCAGGCAAAACAACCCTTGCGTCAAAGGTATGGGGCTCAAACGCTTATCCGTATCTTGAAAAAAGCGTTGACAGCCCGCACGATAAAAAATGCGCAAAATACAAAACGGAATATTCAATCAGTGCGGAGGAGTTCCGTGACCTGATGAAGAAAACAATCGGTGTTGAGCTCAGCGGCGACCCTGCAGGCTGGATAAAGGTTGTAAGACACGATTCAGCCGTCAACTCATCCGTCGGTTATGTTGATGAGGTTGTTGTAGGCGGTAAGTCTATGCGCGGTGCCTATTTCAGAAGCACTGCGATGGAATATAAAATTCGTTCTCACTGTTTCAGTGTTACTTATGTGGAGGGATAAAATATGACAAACGTAAAAATGGTTTCATCGCTTGAGAAAGTTTTTCCTCAGAGCAACGGCGATTTCTATGAAGTAAAGGCGCTCTCAATGCTGATTGGTGAGCGTGTCGGCTTCCAGCTTGCAATCAACACCGATGAGCCGCTCAGATTCACCGTCAGCGGCGCCGAAGGTGTAAAAATCAGTTCTTTCAATATCGGTTTTGTGCCGTCTGAACTGCCTTTCTTTGATGACCACGATGACGATATTATTGAATCTCCCGACGGTTTTTACCCCGACGTGCTCTATCCGACGGATAACGGTGAGGTAGAGTTTGTAAACGGCGGTTGGTGCTCTGTCTGGTTTGAGGCAGAGGCAGAAAAAACCGGTGTCAACAATATCGTTATCACGCTTTATAACGAGGATAATGATGAGGTTGCAAAAAGCGGAATCGAGCTTAAGGTTATCAATGCCGCTTTGCCTGAGCAGGAGCTTATTCATACAAACTGGTTTCACTGCGACTGTCTTGCAACGTGGTATGATGTTGATGCATTCAGTGAGGAGCATTGGCAGATAATCGAAAACTTCATGCGCGTGGGCAATGCACACGGACTTAATATGATACTCACGCCGCTTTTCACTCCGCCGCTTGATACCGAGATAGGCGGCGAAAGGCCGACAATGCAGCTCGTTGACGTTACCGTTACCGACAAGGATAAATATTCTTTCGGCTTTGATAAGCTTGCGCGTTGGATTGAAACAGCTTTGAGAAACGGTATGAAATGGTTCGAACTTTCTCACCTTTTCACGCAGTGGGGTGCAAGGCACGCGCCTAAAATCGTCGATGTGAACGGCAAGCTCCTTTTCGGATGGAAAACACCTGCAGGTGGTAAGAAATATAAGGCTTTCCTTGCCCAGTTTTCTCAGGCACTGGATGCTTTTTTAATTGCTCAGGGGGTTAAGGAAAAGTGCTGGGTTCACGTATCGGATGAGCCGAGCGATTCAACCGTGCGTCCCTATGCAAAGGCAAGCCGCATTGTTTCTGAGTATTTTCCCGATTATAAAAAACTCGACGCACTCAGCAACTTTAAATACTATAAAAAGGGTCTCGTCAAAACTCCCGTTCCGTCGCTTGGACATGCGAGCGATTTTTACGGCAAGGTTGACAACCTATGGGTTTATTATTGCTGCGGTCAGTATAAGAGCGGTATGTCAAACCGCTTTATGGCAATGCCCTCTTACCGTAACCGTGTTCTCGGTTTGCAGCTATACAAATTCAACTGTGTCGGCTTCCTTCAGTGGGGCTTCAATTTCTGGTATTCGCAGCATTCAATCCGCCGCCTGAATCCCTTTGAGGAAACAGATGCCGGCAAAGCGTTCCCCTCGGGTGATTCTTTTGTTGTTTATCCGGGCGAAGACGGTCAGCCCCTTGTGTCACTCAGATATAAAGTTTTCTACGATGCTTTTCAGGATTTAAGTGCACTCAGACTTCTTGAAAGCAAAATCGGCTATGAAAAGACCCTTGAGATTATTGAAAACCGCACGGGTGGGCCGCTCAGTTTCACAAACTATGAGCCGGGCATTGAATCAATGCTTTCAAAACGTGAGGCAGTAAATAAGGCGATCGAAGAAAACTGCTGATTCACGCGAAAATATGACGAAAATAACGGCAGAGAGCGTTATGCCCTCTGCCGTTGCTTTTATTCATTTGCAAATTTACATACTTTTTTGAGGCTACACACGTCGCATTTCGGCTTGCGCGCGTCGCAGACAGCCCTGCCGTGGAGCACGCATCTGTGGCAGAAATCGTTGCTTTCTTCGGGCGGCAGCAGTTTCTTCAGCTCTGTTTCAACCTTGAGCGGATCTTTTGTGCTTACAAGCCCGAGACGGTTTGAGATTCGTATAAGGTGCGTGTCTGCAACAACTGCGGGCTTTTTGTAAACGTCACCCACGATAAGATTTGCCGTCTTTCTGCCTACACCCGGCAGACAGATAAGTTCTTCAATCGTGTCCGGCACAGTGCCGCCGTATTTGTCAAGAATCATCTGCGCCATACCTATTATGTCGCGAGCCTTCATACGATAAAATCCGCACGGGCGCACAATTTCTTCAATGTCCTCAACCTTTGCGCAAGCAAAGTCTTCGAGTGTCGGATATTTCTCAAAAAGCTCAGGAGTTACAAGGTTTACGCGTGCGTCGGTGCACTGTGCGGAAAGCCTTGTTGCGATAATAAGCTGCACGGGATTTTCGGCATTAAGCGAGCATATTGCCTCGGGATAGTCGAGCTTAAGCTGCGCAACGGAAAATTGAGCGATCTCTTTTTTTCTCAATTCAACGTCATTCCTTTATACCGAATTTGTAGATTGTTTTTGCCTTGTATTCTTCGCCTGCCTGATATGTGCACTGTGGGAAATTGTTGTGGTTGGGTGCATCAGGGTAAACCTGAGTTTCAAGGCAGAAACCTGCGTGCTGAACCATCGGGCAGCCGCCCTTACCGGCCTTTGTACCGTCAAGGAAGTTGCCTGTGTAAAGCTGAACGCCGGGCTGATCGGTCCAGACGGTAAGTGTTCTGCCGCTGACCGGCTCGAGTACGGCTATCTTATAGTCGTCACCTGCGTTGAGGCAGAAGTTATGGTCATATCCTTTTGCGGCTGTAAGCTGGTCGTAATCGGCTTTGATGTCTTCTCCGATTTCTTTGCCGTCCGTGAAGTCGTAGGGGGTTCCTTTGACGGGGCGGATTTCGCCTGTGGGGATGCTGTCGGGCGTTGTGGGTGTGAATGCATCTGCATCAATCCACAGTACGTGGCCGAGCACGTCGCCGCTGTTACAGCCGGCAAGGTTGAAATATGCGTGGTTGGTGAAGTTGATGATTGTTGCCTTGTCGGAAACAGCGCTGTATTCGATTACAACCTCGTTTTCGTCGGTGAAGGTATATCTGCATTTAGCCGTAAGTGTGCCCGGAAATCCGTAGGTGCCGTCAGCCGAAACGTATGAGAATACGACGGAGTTGTCACCATCCTCTTCTGCGTTCCAGTTTGCGTGAGCAAATTCGCCGCTTGAATGCAGGCTCTTTACGCCGTCTTCGTTGCAGTCAACCTGATATTCGGTGCCGTTGATGGTGAATCTGCCGCCTGCGATGCGGTTGGCGTATCTGCCGACGCACTGACCCTGATAGTCCGAACGGTTGATGTGGCCGTCCATATCGTCAAAGCCGAGGAGCACGTCCTGAAGTATATCGTCTTTGTCATAAACAAATGCACTCAGCCAGGTTGCTCCGTATGTGATAAACTCAGCAAAGCAGCCCTCACTGTTTTTGATTTTGTATTTGTATACTTCGCTGCCGTCAGGCATTGTGCCGAAAACACTTTTTGTGATGCTCATAAAAACTTCTCCTTAATAAAAAGTTAGTATTTTTGTCAGGTATCTGTATCATATTCAGTATAAGTTCAAGTTAAAGAAAAGTCAATAAGTTAACGGCTATTGACACTTCAGTATATAAATATTAAAATATAATGTAGATTATTGTTTCAGAAAGGGGGAACCGCCGTGGAAATAGGTATGGTGTTTGAGTTTATCGTGTCGGTAAGCCGATATATTCTGTCGGGTCTTGCCGTGCTTATAATCGGCGGCTGTGTTGCTTCTCTTGTAACAAGGCAGTTCGGCTCGAGAGTAGGTTCCTACCTTATTGATTCGAAAAACAAAAAGACTATTCCGCTTACGCATTGGGAAAATTCAATCGGAAGAAGCCCTACCTGTGACGTTATTCTCGAGGTTGCGACCGTTTCGCGTTTCCACGCCGTCATATCAAAGCGGCGCACAGGCTGGGTTATTGCGGATACAGGTTCACGCGCCGGTGTTTTTGTAAACAATGAGCAAATTGAGAAGCCCGCGGCGCTGAAGCACGGCGATACGATAAGGCTCGGCACAAGTGTTTTTGAGTTTTGCGATGCTGACGTTGACGATGCTGAGCGGGAAAGGGTAAACGCACGAAGAAGGCAGGAAAGAGCCAGAATGCGTGCAAACGCCCGGGCCAACAGCCGCGGCGCGGAGTTTCTTCCCGCAATTATTGACGAGGCAGGCGAAAAAGCATATATCATCGACTGCGAAAGCTGTATAATCGGCCGCGCAAACAGTTGCGATATAAAGCTCAGGGAGCCGTCGGTTTCGTCGCGGCACGCAAGGGTCACAAAGGTCGGCAACGGTTGGTTTATTGAGGACCTCGGCTCCTCGAACGGCACTAAAGTCAATGCGCGGCTTGTTGCAAACGTAAGACGCAGGCTTCGTGACGGAGACGTTATTTATATGGGCGCTATGAGATTGGTATTTAACGAGCGTTATAAGAGAAAACAGTGAATTTTCTAAAATCAGTTTCAGGGAGGTGAAACGCTTGTCAGAGAAAACCGCAAAAAAGAAGAGAGTGAAGCATCCGTTCAACTGGCTGTCTATGCTTATACTCGCAACAGTTCTTCAGCTGGTATCGATGATGCCTGCCGTATTTATGTCTGAAGAAATCAACGTCGAAGTGCTCGGTGTGTTCGGCGGTTTCATACTTGTGGAGTGGCTTTATTTTATCTGTGCGCGCAACTTTGCATCCCAACGCGCAACGGAACTGGAGATAATTGCTTTTACACTTTCGGGTATCGGTCTGGTAACCGTTGCAAGCGTTTATCCGGAATATGCCTTGAAGCAGTTTATCGCCATACTTATAGGCATTACGGCATTTATCGCTCTTCTTGCAATTATGCGCAACGTTGAGGTTGTATCGGTGCTGCGTATCCCTGTTGCTATCTGTGCAATTGGTCTGCTTGCAGTCAACCTTGTTATGGCAAAAGCTGTCAACGGTGCGCTGAACTGGATTGATTTAGGTGCTTTTTCCATTCAGCCTTCGGAGCTTGTGAAGGTGGCGTTTATCTTTGTCGGTGCGGCAACTCTCGAAAAACTGCAGTCAACGCGAAGCCTGACCCGTTACCTGATATTCTCGCTCGGTTGTGTGGGTGCGCTTTTCCTGATGCGCGATTTCGGTACAGCGCTGATATTCTTCTCAACCTTTATTGTAATTGCGTTTATGCGCTCGGGTGACATAAAAACAATCGGCCTTATATGTACTGCCGCAATACTCGGAGCAGGTCTTATCATTTACTTCAAGCCGTACGTTGCCTCACGCTTTGCAACGTACAGACATATATGGGAGTTGGCCAATGAGGGCGGCTTCCAGCAGACGAGGGTGCTCAGCTATTCTGCCAGCGGCGGACTTTTCGGGCTCGGAATAGGCGAAGGCAAGCTCAGACACGTTTTTGCTTCTACGACGGACCTTATCTTCGGCGTAATATGCGAGGAATGGGGCCTTATCGTAGGCTTCTGTGTGGTGCTTTGCTTTGCTTTTGTTGCGGTTTATGCGTTGAGAATTGCGCGTCACGCACGCTCAACCGTTTATTCGATTGCGGCTGTTGCGGCAGCGGCAATGCTTCTTGTTCAGCTTGCGCTCAACGTTTTCGGTATTACGGATTTGTTACCGCTCACGGGCGTTACGCTCCCGTTTGTCAGCCGCGGCGGCACAAGTATGATATGCTCGTGGGCACTGTTTGCTTTTATCAAGAGCGCAGATATCAAAACTTATCCGAAACTTGAAAAACAGATGGAAGATTCATAAAAACATAAGGAAGGTGACTGAAAGTTGAATACGGTAACAAAGCGTTCATATGTGCTGCTGGCTATAATCATCGCTTTTGTCGGCGGTCTTGTGTTCCTTGCGGTCAGCTTCGTTACGCAGGGCGGTACGTGGGCAACCCACCGAGTCAACGGCCATCTGTATTCGGGCGGCGCAATTAAAAGTGCCGGTCAGATACTTGACCGTAACGGTGTTGTGCTTGCTTATACCGAGGATGGCGACAGAAAATTCAACTCGGATAAAACCGTCCGTCAGGCAACCCTTCACGCCGTCGGCGATACCTATGGTTATATTGCCAGCGGTGCGCATACCGTTTGCCGCGATAAGATTACGGGTTACAGCTTTGTCGACGGAATTTATACTCTTATCAACACAGGTACGGGTACTGACATAAATCTGACGATTGATTCAGCTCTTTGTGCCGAGGCATACAAATATCTTGATGGGCGCAAGGGTACGATAGGTGTTTACAACTACAAAACGGGTGAGATTGTTTGTATGGTTTCGGCACCTTCTTACGACCCCGAAAATAAGCCCAAAGACATTGAAACGAACGATAAGTACGAGGCGGTTTACGTCAACCGTCTGCTCAACGGCGTTTTTACCCCGGGTTCAACCTTCAAGACGGTTACAACCGTTGCGGCGCTTGAGAATATACCCGATATAAACAGTAGAACTTTCGAATGTACCGGTTTGCATACCACTGCGCAGGGCGGTGAGATTATATGCAACAACACACACGGCAAGCTGTCCTTCGGCTCTGCATTGACCAGATCGTGCAACAGTGCATATTCGCAGATGGGTATTGAAATGGGTGCAGACGTAATGACGGCAACCGCAAAGTCAATGGGCTTCGGCAAGAGCTTTAACGTAAGCGGGGTCAATACGTCAAAGAGCACTTTTGACCTTAAGGGTGCAGTCGATATTGATATAGGCTGGGCATCAATCGGTCAGTATACGACGCTTGTCAATCCGCTTCATATGCTTATGATTGCGGGCAGTATCGCATCGGACGGCTCGACCCCCGTTCCTTACTTTATTTCCGATTCTTTTTCGGATGTTGTCGGTAGTGTAAGAAGTGAACGCTTCATTCAGGCGGAAACGGCTTCACGGCTGAGTGAGATGATGCGTAACAACGTTATAAATAATTATGGCGACAGCAAGTTCCCCGATATGCAGTTCGGCGGAAAAACGGGCACGGCTCAGGTTGCCGGTGAGGCTTCACACGCATGGTTTATGGGATTCTCGGATGATGATAGCTTCCCTTATGCAATAGTTGTTGTGGTTGAACACGGAGGTGGCGGCAGTGATGTTGCCGTGCCGATAGCAAGCAAGGTTATGAAAGACCTTAAAAACGGTATTTAAGTAGGTAAACGGGAAATGAGAGAAGGAAAAAGAATAATCAATAAGAAGAAACTGATAATAGCTTTGACAGTTGTTGTAACGTTCGTTATAATGGCAGTTTCGTTCTGGCAGGTAGGTGAAAAAGCTTTTGATCAGGAGCCGAAAATCTGCCTTGATGCAGGCCACGGCGGCAGTGATGTCGGCGCTGAAATTGATGACAGATATGAAAAAGACGATAACCTCAGGCTTACGCTTGCCGTAGGAAAAAAACTTGAGGAAAAAGGGATTGACGTTATCTATACACGAAAAGATGATATTTTCGTAGAGCTTGCCGACAGGGCTGCGGTTGCCAACAAAGAAAAGGCTACATACTTTCTGTCAATTCACCGTAACAGCGCAGAGGCGCAGGTGAGTGGAATTGAAGCATGGGTTTCCACATCTGCAACCGACGCTGAAAAAATAATTGCAGAAAGTATACTTGAAGAAATAGAAAATGTCGGATACGGCGATAACAGAGGCATAAAGCGCGGCTATCAGGGTGATCCGCTCAAGAATTATCACGTCAATGCGGCAACGCAAATGCCGAGCTGCCTGCTTGAGATGGGCTTTATGACAACGCCTGAGGATAACGTGCTTTTTGATGAAAAGCTTGACGAGTATGCTCAGGCAATTGCCGACGGCATTATAAAGGGAATTGAAAGTGCGGAGGACGATTAAATGGAATATAAATCGCTGAGCAAAAAAGCAAAGCAGGTTATGAGGGTTACTGCGTTGATACAGAGCCTTCTGTTGCTTGCAGCTTGCATTGCGGTTGTTGCCTTAGCCGATTTTTACGGTGTGGTGAAAATTGCGGTTATGGTGTCGGTTGCCGTTATTGCCGTGCTGTGGGCGGCCGTGTTCCCTGTGCTCAGATTCAGGCGTTATAAATACCTTATCGAGGCGGACAGAATCGAAATAATCTGCGGCGTGCTTTTTGTGTCACGCACTGTTGTGCCGATTAACAGAATTCATCAGATAAACGTGTCGCGCGGTCCGATTGATACTGCGTTCGGTGTGGCGAAGGTGTCTGTCATAACGGCAGGCTCAACCGCCGTGTTGCGTTTTCTCGATGAGGATGAGGCGCAGAAAATTGCAATTTACCTCAATGAAAGGGTTGAAAATAAGCTCGGAGGCGGTAAAGATGTTCAATAAGCCTGCGAGAAATCATATATCGATTATTGCAGAACGCTTTGGTGCAGTCGGACTTGTGCTGCTGACGGGTGCTGTTTCGCTGGCTTTTGAGTTGGTTGACGGATCAAAAAACAGTGTTAATCTCGCGCTGCTGCTCAGACGCATCACTTCGGGTGATATACGCCTTGCCGTGCTCGCGCTGTCTGTTGCGGCAGCTGTTGCGTTTGCAGTCTGGAACTTTTTGCGTTGGTATAAAACGGTGTTTTATATTGACGGAGACTATCTCGTTGTCGAAAAAAACACGCTTATGCGCCGTGTGTCCCGTGTGCCTCTTGACAGCATCTCCACCGTGAATCTTGAACGGAATTTGTTTGAGAGATTTGTAGGCACGGCAAAAATTAAGCTCGATATAAACTCCTCGGTTACCGCAAACAGCACGGATTTTGTGTTTGTGCTTCCGCTTGAAAAAGCAAAGGCTTTTGAAAATGAGATTCTGCACCGTAAGTCGGAGGAGAGCATTGAAAAGCGCGAAGCAGAGCGCAGGATTATCTGCTGTTTTTCTGCCGCACAGGCCTTGAGGGATGTTGTTTTAGGTCAGTCGCTTGTTCAGATTCTGCCTTCGCTTTTAAGTATAATTTACAGCGTTTTTGCAGGTAAGTGGACTCTTGCGGCAATTTTTATCGTGCTCGGCTGGCTTGTGAGTATGCTGATGCAGTTTTCCTCAGCCTGCGGTTTTAAAATCGTAAAAAGCGAAAACAATTTCTGCATAACCTCCGGTCTTATCAAAAAAAAGAATTACTCTTTTTCTGCGAATAAGGTCAATGCGGTTATTGTCAAACGTCCCGTGCTTGCACGTGTTTTCGGTCTGTACCGCGCCGAGGTTGCCGTTGTCGGCCTCGGTAATGATAAGCACGAAACACCGCAGATTTGTCTGCTTGTAAAAAAGCCCGAACTTGAACGTATTCTCGGTGAGTGTGCCCCGGATTTTGTCTGCTCCGTGAAGCCTGAACGCTCTCACAAAGCGGGCCTTGCGGCGTCGGTCTGCTTTTATGTCGGTGTTTTTTCGGCTGTCGGTGCGGCTCTTGTTTCGGTGCATCCGGTGCTTTGCGCTGTTTGTGTCGCCGTCGGTTTCTTGCTCGGCGTTATGAGCCGTGACGGCAAAAGGCTTGCCGCAGACGGTGCCGTTTTCTCATACTCGCGCGGCATTTTTTCCGTTACCCAAGCTTCATTCAGGTACGATGCCATACAGACCGTGCAGTTTCGCACAAACATTTTTCTTAAACGCGCAGGTGTCGGCAAAATACGTCTGTCAATCCTCGGTTCAAGCGCCGTAAGCGTGCACACAACGGGCTGGTTTGGCGCGGAACGGTACGATGAACTGACGCAAAGGCTAAATTATTAATAATTTATTAATAATTATATGTTAATATAATTCAAATTATCATGTGTTTGTATGCCCAAATGCAACAGAACACGGTTGAAAGGT
The DNA here is from genome assembly GCA_045536955.1 of Acutalibacteraceae bacterium. Classification (GTDB taxonomy): domain Bacteria; phylum Bacillota; class Clostridia; order Oscillospirales; family Acutalibacteraceae; genus UBA8612. Next base: position 3,681 of record JAZSOM010000027.1, on the reverse strand, counting down.
GTAAAGCTGCAAGTGAAAATATCTGTCTTGATTGCCGCATATAACGGTGAAAAATATATTGCAAAGCAGCTTGAATCCGTGCTGTCGCAGCTCGGTGCAGACGATGAGGTTATAGTTTCGGACGATAATCCGTCGGGTGACACCTATTCTGCGATAAAGCCGTTTCTCGACGATAAGCGCATTCGCTATATTCACGGCCCTGCAAAAGGTGTCGATGCAAATAAGGAATTTCTTCTGCACGAATGTACGGGTGACGTTGCGTTTCTCTGCGACCAGGATGACGTCTGGCTTGACGGCAAGGTTGAACGCGTAATGTCTGCAATTGAGGGCGGTGCGTGCTGTGTGCTTCACAATGCGTACATAACCGATGAAAACCTCAATAAATCGGGCAAAACTCTGTTTGAGGACAGAGGTGCAAAAACAGGCATACTTCATAACATTATCAAAAACTGCTATACAGGTGCATGTATGGCACTTACAAGGCAGGCCTTTACGTCGGCGTTGCCTTTCCCCGAGAATCTGCCAATGCACGACCAATGGCTCGGACTTGTCAGCGAGAAGGTTGGCAGGGTTGAGCTTATTGATGAGCCGCTCCTGCTTTACCGCCGCAACCCCGGCAGTATGACGGGCGGAAAAACGAGCCTTGCACAAAAGATAAAGTGGCGCATCAACATAGTGCGCAGTATCGGCAGATACAGGGGCAACTGAAAGGAATGGTACTGATTAATAGCTATGTAACGGGCTGTATTGTTACGCATAACAATATGAGCAGCATAGATGAAACAATAACAACTCTGCTTGAAAACACCAAAGGTGTCGATTTCAAGCTTACGGTTGTAGATAATATGTCAACCGACTCAACGCCGGAACATATCAGGGAGAAATATCCTGACGTCAAAGTGATTGAGCCGCACACCAATAACGGTTTCGGCAGCGGACACAATCTGGTGCTCAGTGAGCTTGATTCAAAGTATCACTGTGTTATCAATCCCGATATAAGCATCAGTGACGATGTTATTGCAAAGATGGCGGCATATATGGACGAGCATCCGGAAATCGGTTTGCTCTCTCCTAAAATATGCTTTCCTGACGGCAGAATGCAGATTCTCGGCAAACGCAACCCGAAGATAAAGTATCTTGTTGCAAGCCGTATGAGAGGCGATGAGCCCGGCAAACTCCTTCGCGAGTACGCTATGCTCGACGAGGACCTTGATAGTGTTATGGAAATCGAAAACGCAACAGGTTGCTTTATGATGTTCCGCACGGAACTGTTCAAAAAGCTCGGCGGCTTTGATGAGAGATATTTTATGTATTTCGAAGATTGCGACATCACAAGAACCGTAGCAAAACACGCAAAGGTTATTTATTACCCCGAGGCGGTGGTTTATCACGTCTGGGGCAGAGAAAGCAAAAAGAATTTCAAGCTTATGCTTGTTCAGATCAAGTCAATGTTCAGATACTTTGCCAAGTGGCGCAAAGGCTGATTTACAGGAGTAAATGAGATAATGAGTAAGTTAAAAGGATTTTTTAAAAATTTCTGGAAATACCGTTTTCTTCTGCAGGAGATAGTGCGTAAAAACGTCAAACTCCAATACCGCAACTCGGTTCTCGGTATTTTCTGGACGTTCCTTCAGCCGTTGCTTACGACGATTGTTCTTGCCCTCGTCTTTGGCGGTATTTTCGGACAGAATAAGGGCAGCGAAAGCTGTTATATGGTATACCTTCTCTGCGGACGACTTCTCTATGAGTTTTTCACCCAGTCAACAAAGCGTGCAATGCGCTCCGTTCGTCTGAGTGCAAGCGTCATCAAAAAGGTATACGTGCCAAAGTACATTTATCCTCTTTCAAACGTGCTTGCAAACTTCGTAACCTTCGCGATGTCTTTGCTTGTGCTTGTTGTAATGGTTATCTACTTCAAGTGCTTCACGGATGAGATTATCAATATCAGTTGGTATGTGTTGCTTTCTTTCGTGCCGATAGTTATTCTTCTTCTCCTTTCACTCGGTGTGGGTATGATTCTTGCAACACTCAACGTTTTCTTCAAGGATATTGAGTATATTTACGAAGTTTTCTGTATGCTTCTTTTCTACCTGACTCCCATCTTTTACAGGGTTGAGTCGCTTGGTGCAATCAAGATAGTTCAGTTGGGTCTTATGGCAAACCCGCTTTATTCCATTGTTGAAATGTTCCGCGCCTGCGTGCTTGACGGCGTAATGTGGAACTGGAATCACTTTATGTATGCACTCGGCTTCAGCCTTGTTACACTTATTATCGGCTTTGCTCTCTTCCAGAAGAAGCAGGATAAGTTCATTCTTCATATTTGAGGTGTCAGTCAATGGCAAAATCAGCAGTAAAGGTTGAAGACGTAAGCATTCTTTTCAACCTCAATAAAGAAAAAGTTGACAATATAAAAGAATATTTCATAAAGCTCGTTACACGCAAGCTCCACTACAACGAGTTTTGGGCGCTTACCGATATTTCGTTTGAGGTAGAAGAGGGTGAAAGGCTCGGAATCCTCGGCTTCAACGGTGCGGGTAAGAGTACGTTGCTCAAGGTTATTGCAGGTGTTCTCAAGCCCACGAAGGGCAAGGTCAGTGTTAACGGTGTTATCGCTCCTCTGCTTGAGCTTGGCGCAGGCTTTGATATGAATTACACCGGCGCAGAAAATATTTACCTCTACGGTGCCACGATGGGCTATTCGAGAAAATATATTCAGGAGCGTTATGACGAAATTGTCGAGTTTTCCGAGCTTGGTGAGTTTATCGATGTTCCTGTCAAAAACTACTCTTCGGGTATGAGAGCGCGTCTCGGCTTTGCAATCGCAACGGCTGTTGAGCCGGAGGTTCTTATTCTTGACGAGGTCTTGTCTGTCGGTGATGCGAAGTTCCGTATCAAGAGCGAAAACAAAATCAAGAGTATGTTTGACAAGGGCGTAACCGTTCTTTTTGTTTCGCACAACACCGCTCAGGTGCGCCGCCTTTGTACAAAGGCAATCCTTCTCGACCACGGCAAGATTATTGCAAACGGTGATGTAAACGAGGTTTGCGATATTTACGACAAAAAAGTAAACGGTAAATAAAATCTGACAGTATAAAGGAATGATATTATGGTTTTCGGCATAGTTCTCGCAGGCGGAAAGGGCAGCAGAATGGGCAACACGGATATGCCCAAGCAGTTTTTGAAGCTCGGCACAAAACCGATTCTTGTGCACACTGTCGAAAAGTTTTTTGTAAATTCACGTTTTGAAAAGATTATCGTGCCCACTCACAGATCATGGGTTGAGCACGCACGCAACCTTATCGAAAAGAATCTTGGCAAAACAGACAGGGTAGTTGTTATCGACGGCGGTGAAACCCGTAACGATACAATTATGAACGCAATTGCCTATATCGAAGAAAACTACGGTCTTGACGATGACACAATTGTTGTCACACACGATTCGGTCAGACCTTTCGTTACACACAGAATCATTGATGAAAACATTGACTGTGCCGCAAAGTACGGCGCTTGTGACACAATGGTGCCCGCAGCCGATACAATCGTCGAAAGCTGCGACGGAGAGGCTATTACCTCCATTCCGATCCGTGATCATATGTATCAGGGTCAGACTCCGCAGTCATTTAAGGCAAAAAGACTCAAGGAAATTTTTGAGTCACTTACAGATGATGAAAAGAATATCCT
>JAZSOM010000044.1:0-2100 GCA_045536955.1 Acutalibacteraceae bacterium | reverse complement strand
TTTCATCGTTGATCTTCTTGCCGTCCTCATAGTACTTTGTGCAAGCTTCTGTTGAGATTGTGAAGCCCTGGGGAACGGGGAGACCGATCTTTGTCATTTCTGCAAGGTTGGCACCTTTACCGCCGAGGGTGTTGCGCATTGTTGCGTCGCCTTCGGAGAAAAGGTATACATACTTGTAAGCCATGATTAATATACCTCCAAATTTATAATAAGCTATGTTAGTTAGTTGCCGCCCGGCAGATTTCTCTGACCGCGCAGTGTACCATCGCATATTATAGCATAATGCAGAAAGAAATGTCCATACATTTTTACTATAAATTCCAAATGTCCCATAAAATATATTTTGGTTATATTACTTAATTTTAACCGCTTTTTGTCAGCAAATATGCCCAAAAGCAAATTGCGGCAAAAAGCACAGCCACCGGCATAAAATCACCGATGGCTGTATGTTTTACTTTATTCTTTTAATTTTGTTCCCTTTAACGAAAAACACCTTGTCCGAAATATCCATAAGCGGTTTATCGTGCATCGAATCGGTGTAAAGTGCATCTATGTGAGCACCCGGATAAGCCTCATTGAATGCAAGAATTTTGTTTTCGCGAAAACACACTCTGCCAAGCTTGCCTGTTTCCGGATCAAAATCCGTACCGACGTAGTTTTTTATGCCTATTCTGTTACAGACCTCGGCAATAACAATCTGCGGCGAAGCAGAAATAACGACGTCATCCTCGCTCCTCACCTGATCGTAAAACGGCTTGATTTTGTGCATATGAGTATCCCAAAACTCATTGACCACAGAATTGATGTCGGGGATGGTAACGATATACTCTTCGAACACCTTGCCGTATCTTGCGAGAGCGCTCTCGAGCCTGAGGGTGCCCGCCTTGTACCTGACGACACCTGACACCATATCCGGCACGTTTTTAAGCAACGACGGATCTTTTTTAAGAACCATTATGAACAGGTCGACAAAACTCTCACCGTCATAAATCGTATTATCAAAATCAAAAACATTCATCAGCCGTCAACTCAACCGATTGTATCAAGAAGGTTATAGCTTGAAACGTTAATAAAAAGGTCACAGCTACGGTAGGGATATTCGTTGGTATAGTAGGTCATTGTGATATAAAGACCGTTTGCTTCCGTGAGATAAGCGTAGCTTTTGCCTGCCTCGGCCTTTTCGGGCAGTTTTGTGCCTTCATTTTTCTGCGTAAAGCCTGCTTTTTTGCAGGTTTCGATGTAGCTGAGGAATTCGTCATAACTGATTTCGTTTACATAAACAGTTACAAGCTCACCGTTATCGTTTTTCTGGTAGGTAGCTTTATCTACCGTATCTTTAAGCTTGGGGAACTTTTCCATAAAGCTGTGTGCAGGCCAGGCAGCCTTTTCACTTTTAATCGTGTTTCCGGGTGCCACCGTAGGGGCCTTTGTCGGAAATGTTTCGCCCGGCGCAGCGGGATATGTTGCAATCTGCTGAACTATTGTTGTCTGCGGTTTTCCGTTTTCATCAAGCACCGGCTCATCATTTTCATCAAGAACAAGGAACGGTGTTTCAGTCATTACAACATCACCGTTTTCATCGGTAATCCATTCGCCCGGTTTGCCGGTAGTCTCCGCCGGCGGAGCTTCTTCCTTGTTGCAGGCAGCGAATGCAAAAACACAGGCAAAGCAGAGCATAACTGCAATAAACTTTTTCATTGTTTCTTCCTCCTTATTATGCTTATAGCCGTATTTTATCACAACCCATTTTACAAGTCAACAAGCGGCAACACACAATGTGCCGCCGCTTGGAATTTATTAAAGAACTTTTGAAAGAAAATCCTTAAGTCTTTCACATTTGGGATTGGTGAAAAACGTTTCGGGGTCAGCATCTTCCATTATGATACCCTCATCAATAAAGAGGACACGGTTTGCAACCTCACGTGCAAAGCCCATTTCGTGGGTAACTATAACCATTGTCATTCCCTCATTTGCAAGGGACTTCATACCGTCGACTACCTCGCCGACCATTTCGGGGTCGAGTGCCGACGTGGGCTCGTCAAAGAGCATTACATCGAGTTGCATACAAAGTGCTCGAACTATCGCGACACGCTGTTTCTG
>JAZSOM010000046.1:0-8750 GCA_045536955.1 Acutalibacteraceae bacterium | reverse complement strand
GGAGAAAGATACAATGGCAAAAGAGCTCAGAATAGGCAACGATGCTGTTGCACGCGGCCTTTATGAAGGCGGAGTACGTGTGGTTTCAAGCTACCCCGGCACTCCCAGCACGGAAATTACAGAGTTTATTTCAACATACGATGACGTATACTCAGAGTGGGCACCAAACGAGAAAGTTGCCGCTGAGGTTGCACTCGGCGCAGCTATCGCAGGCGCAAGAGCATTCTGCGGCATGAAACACGTCGGTCTCAACGTTGCTTCAGAGCCCGTTTTCACAGGCTCATACACAGGTGTCAACGCAGGCTGGGTTATCGCAGTTGCAGACGACCCCGGTATGCACTCCTCTCAGAACGAGCAGGATTCACGCCACTATGCAAAGGCTGCAAAGGTTATGATGCTTGAGCCTTCAGATTCAGCTGAATGCCTTGAATTTGCAAAGAAGGGCTTTGAGCTTTCAGAGCAGTTTGACTGTCCTGTCATCCTTCGTCTGACAACAAGAGTTGCTCACTCACGCAGCCTTGTTGAAATCGGTGATAGAAACGACATCGGCGTTAAGGAATATGTCAAGAATCCGCAGAAGTACGTTATGATGCCCGCAATGGCAAGAGGCAGACACGTTGTTGTTGAGCAGAGACTTCTCGACCAGGCTAAATGGGCAGAAAGCTGTGAGCTCAACAGAGTTGAAATGAACGACACAAAGATCGGCGTTATCACATCCGGTGTCTGCTACCAGTATGCAAAAGAGGCTCTCGGTAAGAACGCATCCTACCTCAAGCTTGGCTGCGTATATCCGATGCCCGTAGATATCATCAGAGATTTTGCCGACAAGTGCGACAAGGTTTACGTGCTTGAAGAGCTTGATCCGTTCATCGAAGAACACTGCAAGGCAAACGACATTGACGTTATCGGCAAGGAAGCTTTCACCGTTCAGGGCGAATATTCACAGAGCCTTATTGCAAAGGTTATCCTCGGCAAAGAAACCGAAGCTATTTCAACAGACCTTGAAATTCCCGGCCGTCCTCCCGTGCTTTGCGCTGGCTGCCCTCACAGAGGTCTTTTCTATGCACTCAAAAAACAGAATGCTACTGTCAGCGGCGACATTGGCTGCTACACACTCGGTGCGCTTGCACCCCTCGGTATGATTGACACCTGTATCTGTATGGGTGCTTCCGTTTCCGCCCTTCACGGCAGAAACAAGGCAAACCCCGAAAACGAAAAGAAGTCCGTCGCCGTTATCGGTGATTCAACCTTCATCCACTCAGGCGTAACCGGACTTATTGACATTGCATACAACGCAAGCAATTCTACCGTCATCATCCTCGACAACTCAATCACGGGTATGACAGGTCACCAGCAAAACCCCACAACAGGCAAGACAATCAAGGGTGATCCGGCAACGGCAGTTAATCTTGAAGCACTTGCAAAGGCTGTCGGAATTGACAGAGTAAGAGTTGTAGACCCTTACAACCTTAAAGAAACAGAGGCCGCAATCAAGGAAGAGCTTGCAGTTGATGAGCCGAGCGTAATCATCTCACGCAGACCGTGTGCTCTTCTTAAGTATGTAAAGCACGAAAAGCCGCTCAAGGTAAACGCTGATAAGTGCCGCAGCTGCAAAGCTTGTATGAAAATCGGCTGTCCCGCAATCAGCTTCCGCGACAAGAAGGCTGTTATCGACTTTACACAGTGCATCGGCTGCGGCGTATGCGAACAGCTCTGTGCATTCGGCGCAATTGAGAAAGGAGAATAAGCTACTATGGAAACAAAGAGCATAATGATAGTCGGCGTAGGCGGACAGGGCACACTCCTTTCAAGTCGTCTTCTCGGCGCAGTTCTCACAGAAAAAGGCTACGACGTCAAGGTTTCAGAGGTTCACGGTATGAGCCAGAGAGGCGGCAGCGTTGTCACCTACGTCAAATACGGTGAAGAGGTTTACTCACCGATAATCGAAAAAGGTGAGGCTGACTACATCCTCTCCTTCGAGCAGCTTGAAGCAGCAAGATGGCTCCCCTTCCTCAAAAAAGGCGGCAAGCTTATCGTAAACACGCAGAAAATCGACCCTATGCCCGTAGTTATCGGTGCGGCTGAGTATCCTCAGGGTGTCATAGATGCTATCGGCGCAACAGGCGCTGATATAACTTCAATTGACGCGCTCTCACTCGCGGTCGAAGCAGGTTCATCCAAGGCTGTAAACGTCGTTCTTATGGGTGTTCTTGCTTCCAAAACAGACATCGCCTACGACACATGGGTAGATGCAGTCAAGGCAACTGTTCCCGCAAAGTTCCTTGAGCTCAACCTCAAGGCATTTGATATGGGTTACAATTTCAAATAAGAAAGCAGGGATAATTATGACACCGGTAAAACAGATTTCCGTTTTCGTTGAAAACAAACACGGCAAACTTTCCTCAATTGCAAGACATCTTGCTGACAATGGTGTCAGCATCCGTGCTCTTTGCATGGCAGACACAACCGATTTCGGTATCTTCAGACTTATCGTTTCCGATTATGAGCTTGCAGAAAAAGCACTCAAGGCTGCAGGCGTAACCTGCTCGGTAACAGAGGTGCTCGTTGTCGAGATTGAAGATACACCCGGTGCCTTTGCCGATGCAATGGCAATTCTTGCAGACAATGAAATAAGCCTTGAATACGTTTACGCTTTCCTCACACCCGAAAAGGGCAAGGCATATATTATCATCCGCGTTGAAGACAATGAAGCTGCAGCAAAGGTCCTTCACGACGGCGGCATCAAAATTGTTTCTCAGGACGAAATAAAAGCAAATGCATAAAGCAAAAAGCTCAGGAAAATATCCTGAGCTTTCATTTTTGTTATTGACTGATTCGTCATTTTTGGTTATATTATCTTTAACAATATGATGCAAGCGAAGGAGCTATCCGAATATGGACAAAACCGCAGCTCTTAAGAGAGCGAAACAAATCGTATCACAGATGACGGTTGAAGAAAAAATTTCTCAGCTTCTCTATAATTCACCTGCCATTGAAAGGCTTGGCATAGATGCTTACAACTGGTGGAACGAGGGTGCTCACGGTGTTGCCCGCTCAGGCACAGCAACCGTTTTCCCCCATACAATAGCAATGGCATCAACCTTTGACCCCGAGCTTATACAGACAATCGGCGATGTAATCTCAACGGAAGGCAGAATCAAATACAACAAGCACGTAAAATACGGCGACCACGATATTTTCAAAGGTCTCACCTTCTGGGCACCAAACATCAATATCTTCCGTGACCCCCATTGGGGCAGAGGCCAGGAAACCTTCGGCGAGGATCCGTATCTTTCAGCTACACTCGGCACCGCATTCATAAAAGGTGTGCAGGGCGACGGTGAGTTTTACAAGGCCTGCGCCTGTTCCAAGCACTTTGCCGTTCATTCGGGTCCCGAAAAGACACGCCACGGCTTTGACGCAAAAGCAGATAAGCACGATATGTTTGAAACCTATCTGCCCGCATTCGAGAAAACCGTTGAGGCAGGCGTCAGCGGAGTTATGGGCGCATACAACCGCACAAACGGTGACCCCTGCTGTGCTCACCCTTATCTGCTTGTAGACATCCTGCGTAACAAGTGGAATTTTGACGGTTACATCGTCTCCGACTGCGGTGCTCTCGGCGATATTTACCGCGACCACCACTACACCGACACCAAGGCTGAGGCTGCGGCAGTTGCCCTCAAATGCACCTGTGACCTTAACTGCGGCGATACATACGATGCACTTATCGACGCATACGAGCAGGATCTTGTAACAGAAGACGAAATCACGGCAGCAGCAGAGCGCCTTTATATGATTCGCTGCCTGCTCGGTGAATTTGAAGAGGTCAGACCGTACAGCGACATTCCTTTTGAAAAGCTCGACTGCAAGGAACACAAAGAGCTTAACCACCACGCAGCACAGCAGTGCCTCGTTATGCTCAAGAACGACGGTTTGCTGCCCATAGACAAAAAATTCAACAAGAGAATTGCCGTTATCGGCCCCAACTCTCTTTCCGTTACCGCGCTTGAAGGCAACTACAACGGCTACGCTTCCGAGTACATAACCGTTGCTGACGGTGTGCGCCGCGTATTCAAGGATGCCACCGTTACGGTTGAAAAGGGCTGTAACTACTGCGAAGAATCGCTCAACCACTGGAGCGGATTCCAGAACATGATAAGCGACGGTATTGCTACCGCAGCAGAAGCAGACCTTACAATCCTGGCACTCGGTCTTGATTGCTCAATCGAAGGTGAAGACACAGGCTTTGATAACGACTACACAGCCTGCGGCGATAAAAAGTCGCTTTACCTACCCGCAACACAGCAAAAACTTGCGGACGCTGTCTGCGATGTTTGCGACAATGTTATCGTTGTACTTATGTGCGGCAGCTCAATCGACCTTGGCGAAAAGGTTACAAACCACGCAAAAGCTATCATTCACGCATGGTATCCCGGTGCTGTCGGCGGTCTTGCTGCCGCAGAGCTTATTGCCGGTGAATTCTCACCTGCAGGCAGATTGCCGATAACAATCTTCAAGGGTGACCACGATATACCTGATTTTGAAGATTACAATATGAAGGGCAGAACTTACCGCTATATCGACGGTGAAGCCCTCTTCCCCTTCGGTTATGGTCTTTCATTTACAAGCTTCGCATACAGCAACGCAAAAACCATTGCTGTTGACGATAAAAAAATCACTGTCAGTGTTGACATTACAAACACAGGAAATATGAATGGTTACGAGCGTGCACAGGTATACGCAAGCTACACCGACAGCCGCTATGCTACGCCACATTATCAGCTCTGCGCTCTCAAATCCGTTAATATCAACAAGGGCGAAACAGTAAACGTAACAATGGATATTGACCGTTTCTGGCTGAAAGCCGTTGACGATGAGGGTGAGCGTGTCGAGCCCGACGGAAGTATCAAACTCTTCGTCGGCGGACATCAACCCGACAGCGTCAGCAACAGACTTATGGGTTACGAATGCATCGAGCTTATAATTAAATAAAGCTCAAAGGCGCGGCGGATAAATCTGCCGTGCCTTTTCTTGTGTTATTTTCATTTATGTAGTAAGATATAATCATCGAAACAATCGATAATAAGATATTGATTTTACGGAGGCATTTAATCGTGGCAACTATACTTCTCGTTGTGATATATATTGCATTTATAGGTCTTGGCGTGCCCGATTCGCTTATCGGCTCTGCGTGGCCTGCAATACATACAGAGCTTAATATTCCCATTGAGGCAGTAAGTATTGTCACGCTTCTTGTTTCCGGTTGTACGGTACTGTCAAGTATATTCAGCGCGAGAATTCTAAACAAACTCGGCACTGCCGCAGTTACGGCTTTCAGCACGGCTATGACTGCAGCGGCATTGCTCGGCTTCTCATTCGCACCGTCTTTTTGGTTTATGATTCCGCTTGCCGTTGTTCTCGGCCTGGGTGCAGGCGCCATTGATTCGGGACTTAATAATTACGTAGCTCTTCACTGCAAAGCGAGTCATATGAACTTTCTCCACTGCTTTTACGGTGTGGGCGTATCCCTTAGCCCGTATCTTATGTCATTTGCATTAAGCAACATAGGCTGGCGCGGCGGATACCGCTATGCTTTTTATGTTCAGTTGGGAATTGCAGTTCTGCTGATTATATCCGTTCCGCTTTGGAAAAAGACATCTGCTTCTGATGAAGCCGAAGAAGAAAAAAGTGTAAATCTCACTTTGCTGCAAATGGCTAAGAAGTCAGAAGTAAGGCTTGTATGGATTATTATGCTCGTAACCAACGCAATCGAATATACCTGCGGAGTATGGGGAAGCACATATCTCGTTGAAGAAAAAGCTTTCAAGACAGAGCATGGTGCACTTGCGCTGACAATTTATTATGTCGGTATGTCAATCGGCCGTTTCGTTTCGGGCTTGCTTGCTGATAAGATCAGCACATGGAAGCGTATCGGCATAGGCTCAGCCATTCTTGCTCCCGCAATTATAATTATGCTATTTCCGCTTCACGGTGCTGTTTCAGTTGTCGGGTTGTTTCTGATAGGTTTGGGCAACGGCTCAATTTATCCGAATATGATACATCTCACACCTCACAATTTCGGAAAAGAAGTGTCGCAGTCAATTATGGGCTCACAGATTGCTTTTGCATATATCGGAGTAATGCTCGCACCGCCCGCGGTAAGTCTTATCAGCGGTTTGTTGGGAATAAAGGTGTATCCCGTCCTGCTTGCCGTACTTTACGTGACTATGGTTATTACGCTGATGTGCTTTGTAAAGCGCTTGAAAAAGCAGGGCAAATATGATTCAAACATATAAAAAATTCAAAGGTGTTAAAATGATAAACAACGCTAAATTTGATTTGAACAATTTTATGTCGCCGGACGTTTCTTATGCCCCCGTATATATCTGGGTATGGAACGACATCTGCACTCGTGAAATTATAGATGTTCAGCTTGCCGAAATGCAAAGGCTCGGTATTCGTGCATTTTATATTCTTCCGGAGCCGAAGGAATTTAGACCCGACAGTATGCCCACAAACCTTTCTCCCGAATATCTTTCTGATGAATATTTTGAACTTTGTGCTTACGCAATTGACAAAGGAAGCTCGCTCGGAATGAACTGCTGGATTTATGATGAAGGCGGTTGGCCGTCGGGCAGTGCGTGCGGAAAAGTGGTTAAAGACCACCCCGAATATGCTGTCGGCGGCACTTATCCCGATTTGCTCAACAGAAACGCTACGGAATATTTCATCGAAATCACTCACAAAAAATATGCGTCGGCAACGCGTAATTTTACCGCAGTATTTACCGACGAGCCGAAAGCTCCGTTAAATCCGTTCAATAAAGATTTGGCTGATAAATATGAGGCGATATACGGCGAATCCATATTACCGCATCTTTCGCTTATCAAGGGAGATGAAAATCCGACCGAAAAAAACGTTCATATTCTTCGCCGTTGGTATGACCTGTGCAGCCGTACATTCTGTGAAAACTACCTTCTTCCCTGCAAAAATTGGGCAAACAAAAACGGTTTTGCTTTCACGGGACATCTTGATAAGGATCACAGCCCTGACGGCTGTATGAACGGAGGCGGCAACTTTAATCTGATGCGTGCCCTGCGGTGTTTTGATATTCCGGGCATAGATGTTATATGGCGACAGCTTTACCCCGAAAACCAAGCAAAAACCAAAGATGAAATGAACGCTCACAACGGATTCTACCCGAGATATGCTTCATCTGCAGCCGCTCAGAACGGCACAAAGCTTGCAATGAGCGAGGTTTTCGGCGTTGCAGGTCCGGGGCTTACATACGATATGATGAGATATACCGTAGGGTATCAAGCTGTACGGGGAATAAACATATTCAATCCGTTCAATTTTCCGCTCGGACGCAAAGGTCAGCTCCTGGCGCAGGAACTTCCGATTTTCACGGAAACTCAACCGTATTACCGCCATCTCGCTCTGTTTAACCGTTATGCGGAACGCTTGTCTTATATTTCTTCTCTCGGAGAACGGGTCTGTGAAACCGCACTGTACTATCCCGTGTCCGATTTTCAGGGCAGACTCAACGCAGAAAACGTTGCAAATGAATTTGATTCTCTCGGCAGAAAACTTGAAGATATGACGGTTGATTTTGACATTGTTGACGATGATGTTATACAGACCGCCGAAATAACAGACAGCGGATTTATACGTATCGGCTCAGCGGAATACAGACACATCATCATACCCGCAGGTGCTCATATTCCCGATGCTACGCAAAAAGCTCTGAACAAATTCGCCGTATGCGGCGGAAGAGTTACCAACGAAGCTTCAGCCTGTAAACCTGTAATACAGTATGACGGTGTCGGCTTACGCGTAACACACAGGAAAGCTGAAAACGCAGAAATTTTCTGTTTTTTCAGAGAAAAGGGAGAGAACGAGAATTATCATATTCGCCTACCTTCGGAAAAAGGTTATCTGCTTGATTTGGAGAAAGGCGAACTGCAAAATTCCAAAACCGAAAACGGCACTTTTAAATTATCTCTTGCCACGGGCGAAACGGCTGTTGTATTGCTGACAGACGAATTTTATAACCCAGAAAGCAAAAAGGAATTTGGAACAAGGTTTGATATTCCTGATAATTATACATTGCGAAAAGAAACCGAACTTATTTGCAGCAAAAAAGGTTTTGAAACTGCAAATCATTCCGACCGAGCAACCACAGCTCCTCTCGGAGATTGGTCTTCTTTAATCGGCAAAGCTTATTCGGGCAGCTGTGTTTATGAAACATCATTTACGCTTCCTGCCGAAAAAGCAGGCAAGGAAGGCGAAATCAGCCTTGGCGATGTGCGTTTCGCAGCCTCTTTGTATCTTAACGATATATTTTTGGGAACTTCTCTGATGCCACCGTACACATTAAAAATACCTGCAGGATTGCTTAACAGAGAGAACAAGTTAAAAATAGTTGTAACAAACACCTCTGCAAATTGGTATTTACACACCGATTATTTTGATAACCGAAGCACAAAAGAGCTCTCTCCGTATTTTGAAACAGAGCTTGATTATGCAAAAGACTCCGCATCAGGCGGGCTGTACGGACCGGTCATTTTATATACGGAATGATGTTAAAAGCCACCCTACGGTTTTGCACAGGACCGTAAAAAACGTACAATGAAAAAAACACCCTCCTATGGTAGAATCAAGATAACTATCATAGGAGGAATTTTTATGCCCGGAAATTACAGACACATCAAGCAATATGAAAAAGAAATAAAAGAATTAAGAGA
>JAZSOM010000074.1:0-3728 GCA_045536955.1 Acutalibacteraceae bacterium | reverse complement strand
AACTTGTTAAGAAAATAAACACAAGCTGGACTCCCGGTGCATCAGGCTCAGCGGATATGTATAATCATCCTTTTGAAAACGGCAAGCTTGATGTTTTTGAGTGTAAACTTCCGTTTACCCGTGAAAGCTGGCACGGAAGAATGCTCGCCTGCCGTGGAACAAAGGCTTCAATGGACAAAAAAACATTGGATAAATGGGAAAAAGCACATTTGAAATTGCTTTCACAGTATCCGGAAAAATTTGAAATTAATCACAAAATCTATATAGCAACATACAAAATATAAAAGCAAACCGCAACGGAGTTTCAACAAATTCTCCAATGCGGTTTTTGTCGTTTTATGTTGTAATTCTGCACAATTATTTAAGTTTATCTTTGTCGAAAACAGAGAAAGTCTGAAAAAACAAAAATTTTCCGTAACAATTTGCGATTTTCGTCATTTATATATAGAAGTTCATTTCTGTATTATGAATGAGGAAGGTATTTTTATGGATTCGTTAGTATGCAATGCGGCAGAAAA
This sequence comes from Acutalibacteraceae bacterium, assembly GCA_045536955.1. Lineage (GTDB taxonomy): Bacteria > Bacillota > Clostridia > Oscillospirales > Acutalibacteraceae > UBA8612. The sequence continues at coordinate 3,210 of JAZSOM010000074.1, read as the reverse complement.
GGAAGCGACAAAAGCTAAACTGATTGAATTAATGGAGCAAAATGATATTGCATATAATCTGCTCGAATGTTGCGGCTGTGGCAGATTTTGCATTGATTTATGCGGTGAAGAAAACACTTGTAAAAGGTATTGTTGCAATTCAGGAATTATTGTGCAAACAAGCAATAAGGATGTTTGCAGGATTTATCCGAACGAAATTCTTTATATAGCAATTGAAGATAGGAAATCCGTACTGTATCTAACCGATAGGAAAATTGAAACTAACTACCGTCTTGAATATTGGAAATGCCTTCTTGATATAAAAGCCTTTGCCCAACCGCATCACAGCTTTATTGTTAATTTTAACTACGTTGAAGAGATTACAAAGGATTTTGTTAAGGTGAAATATAACGATAATGTGTATTCGATTTATACTTCTCTCCGCAAAATCGGTGCGTTTAAAAAGGCGTTCTTAAAATTCGGTGAAAAGTAAATATAAAGCAAAACGAGCATCACTTTGACTGTAAAGGCAAGAGTGATGCTCATTTTATAACTGAAACTATATACAAACAAAAAATCCGAACGTGTCACCTGAAATGACAAAGTTCGGATTATTTGTGTTTGGTGGGCAGGGGTGGATTCGAACCACCGAAGTCGTCGACGGCAGATTTACAGTCTGCTCCCTTTGGCCACTCGGGAACCTACCCATATTGACTTTTCAATAAAAAAGCGTTGGAGCTGGTGGACGGACTCGAACCCCCGACCTGCTGATTACAAATCAGCTGCTCTACCAACTGAGCTACACCAGCGAACTTAACGCTCGATTACTATACCACGAATATAATGATAAGTCAAGAGAAAATTACAAAAAAACCAAAATTTTTTTGGCATACAAGGCAGGAAGCGAAATTTGCCCTTCCAAAGCAAATCAGCCGACGGGAAAACCGACGGCTGAAACTGCTCAGTTTTACATATTTTTGAAAACGACCTTAGCCGTATCGGACGGCACGGTTGTAATTGCAATCGTCTGTGTTTCGCCGCCCTTTACGGACACGATCGTCCTGATCGTATTGTCGTTTATCTTTTTGCCGGACGCATCGTAACAGTCACATCCGATATAGACATACTCCTCTGTGCCCGAACGGACGAGAATGTCGATTTTCAAGGTGAGAATAAACGTGTTGTTTTGCGAAAGCGAAACATCGTGCGACTTTATTCTGACGCTGTCCTTCTCTGTACCGAACGTGCCGCCGTATTCAACAACGGGCGGTGTGTACGGCAAAGCTGTTGTGCTTTGGCTTTTTGTTGTGGTCGGTTTTGTGGTTGTCTTGTTCGTCGGAATCGGCTTTGTTGTCGGGGGACGTGTTATGCGCTCCGTTGTCGGGCGCTTCGTCAACGTTGAAGGCGAGGGTTTACGGGTCGTATATTGGGTGATTTTGTTGTTAAACTTTGTCGAGCCGCCGTTACCCGTGCCGCCGGAGGTTACGTTTTCATCCTTGATGACAGAGCCGTTTTCTTCTGCGGTTACCGATGATGAAGCTCCATCCGTAATATCTTTATTTACACAACCTGCTGCCGCGACGACAACCATCGCCGCAGCAAGCATAGCTATCATTTTTTTCTTCATCAGAAAGTCTCAACAAGCTCTTTGAGGTAAGCCTTGAAATCCTCACCGATTTCGCGGTGGTTGATACCGACTTCGCAGTTTGCCTTCATAATGCCGAGCTTGTTTCCCATATCATAGCGGATACCGTCGAAATCGAGGGCAAGAAGGTTGCCTTCCTTGCCGAGACGTGCGAGTGTATCTGTGAAATAGAGCTCTTCGCCCTCGGGTGTGTTTGCAAGGTCCTCTGCAAGGTAATCGAACACCTGGGGAGGAGCAACAACTCTGCCAAGGATTGAGAAACAGGACATAATCTGGTCCTCTGTGGGCTTCTCAATGATGTTGTGAACGTCCATAAGCTTCTCGTTGTCTGCGTGAGGTGTAACGTCAAGTGAGCAGTACTTGGAAACGTCCTTTCTCGGAACTTCCTTAACGCCGACGATACCCTTGCCGGTCTTTTCGTATGCATCAACAAGCTGCTTTGTTACCGGATACTCATCGTTGACAATAACGTCGTCACCGTAGAGGATTGCAAAAGGCTCGTTGCCGATGAAGCTCTTTGCGCACATAATTGCGTGGCCGAGGCCCTTTGTTTCCTTCTGGCGGAGGAAGTAAACGTTTGCAATATTTGAGCAAGCGAGAACATCCTCGTAAAGGTCCTTCTTGGATGCGTTGTCTTTAAGCTTGTCTTCAAGCTCGTAGCTGTGGTCAAAATGGTCCTCTATAACGCCCTTGCCGCGGTTTGTGATGATGAGGATATCCTCAATACCTGCTGCTGCAGCTTCTTCAACTATGTACTGGATAGCAGGCTTGTCGACAATATTGAGCATCTCCTTGGGAACCGACTTTGAAGCGGGGAGAACTCTTGTGCCGAGACCTGCGGCGGGAATAATAGCTTTCCTGACTTTCATTTCGACAGCCTCCTGTTTATATTTTACATAAATAAATTCGCTATATAAATAAGTGCGTCCGTGAGCACCTGCATACCTAAGAAACAAGTGAAAAGGGCGATAAACGAAGTGCCGCCCCTGCGCATTATCATCAGCTTTTGCAATGCCGATGAATCAGTGGAAGAATAAACCTGCGCAACATCCTCGGCTGCTTTCTTATAATAAAATCGGTTGGCGACGAGGGCGCATATCAGCCTTTCCGCAACGGAAACGGCAAGAAGAATCGCTTCGTACGGTGCGGCCTTTTGCAGCAGGTCCGCAGAAGCCTTTTCAACGACCGCAAGGTCTTCCTGTGTGATTTCTTCGGGGTTGCTGTATTCAACGGAATCAATTGCGGCATAATATTCTTCCATCGCATTGATAACTTTTTGCTGAACACCGATTGTGAGCATCGAAACGCAAACAAATAAAACGGCGAAGAAAATGCCGATTTTATAGAGCTTGCGATAAAAGAACCAGTAGGGAGCGAGGAAAAAAGCCGCCCAGTTGAATGCGAATTTTTTGCCGTCTGCAAGCTTTCTGAACTTCGGCAGATAGTTTTTGGCACCACTTTGAACATGACGGGCAAGGTCGCCTGCTTTGGTTGCTCCGATAAGCTCATCTTCGGTCATTCCCGTGCCTGCCATTTAGGGGTTTTCATTCTCGCTTTGCGAAAGCATCAGCGGAGCACCGCATTCC
>JAZSOM010000021.1:0-11061 GCA_045536955.1 Acutalibacteraceae bacterium | reverse complement strand
CTTTTTGATGTCTCTGTTGCCCGTGAGTTCATCGACGATTGATGCGGTGAGGTAATTTGTGATAACAAAAATCGCCGTACTGAAAAAGGAAGTCGGATCGTAGCCATGTCGTTCTGTGAGCCAAGGAGTTGATCATTTGGTTTGTCTTCCTAAGACCGCTTGGCCTCCGACTTCTTTTTGATGTCTCTGTTGCCCGTGAGTTCATCGACGATTGATGCGGTGAGGTAATTTGTGATAACAAAAATCGCCGTACTGAAAAAGGAGTAGAGATAGGTGTGCAGAAGAAATTGCGGAGTGTTGGTTTCTATAAGCTTCAGAGCTCTCTTTATCATCCGCAGATCTTCTTTGAAAGTCCGCTTATATTTCTTCATTTTCTTCCGCCTCCTTTTCGTAATATTTGCTCTGGATTTTGAACATCTCGGCATATTTGCCTGAGCGTGCCATCAGTTCTTCGTGTGTGCCTTCTTCGGCGATTGAGGCATCGTCAAGCAGCACGATTCTGTCACAGAAACGAGTGGATGAAAGTCGGTGGGAAATATAGATTGAAGTTTTGTTCTTTGAAATTTCGCTGTATTTCAGATAGATTTCATTTTCTGCTATCGGGTCAAGTGCTGCTGTGGGTTCGTCAAGAATAAGCGTCGGTGCATCCTTGTAAATAGCCCTTGCAAGAAGCAGTCTCTGAATTTCACCGCCGGACAATTCAACGGCATTTTCATTAACGTTCTTGACAAGCAGAGTATTTTCTTTTTCAGGTAGGTTTTGTATTTTTTCATATAAACCTGCTTGACGGATACAGAAATCGAATCTTTCAGCATCACTTTCTCCTGCGGGAAGCATTGAGACATTTTCGAGAATGGAACAGGGCATAATTCTTGCTTCCTGAAAAACAGCGGAAACAGATTTGTAGTATTCATCTCTGTTAATCTGAGAAATATCCGTTCCGTTGATTTTTATTGAGCCGGAAGTTGGTCTGTATAGTCCGCAGAGCAGTTTTACGAGAGTTGTTTTACCTGCTCCGTTTACACCGACAAGTGCAAGCCTTTCACCCGCATTTATTGTCAGGTTTATATTATCGAGTATGACTTTATCCGTTTCAGGATAAGTAAATGAAAGATCTTTGATTTCAATTTTATACGGCTTATCGGCAGGCATAGACTTACCGTTTGCGTTTTCCATCGAATTCTCAATGTCAAGGAATTCACGCAAATCGTTGATAAGCATATTTGAAGGGATAATATCAGAAAGCGTTTCACCGATATATTCAACCCAGTGGGTGAAATCCGTAACGGAAACAGCATAGAGCACCAAAGCGGTTTTGGACATTTCTCCGTTAAGAGCTTCATAGGCTATGTAAGCAAAAACGCCGATTTCAATGCCGACATTCAGAAGCAATCTAAGCGTATCGGAAAGAAAATAGTAAAAATACATTTTGTTTGTCCAGAACTTGCGTTCACCGATGAAGTATTCACTCATCTGCTGAAGATAATCCCTTAAATGGAAAAGACGGATGTCTTTTGCAATGGCAAAGTCACGGGATGTTTTTGTGATATAGTTCAGTTTTCTGTCAACAGCTGCCAAGGGATCTTTTGTTTTATTGATAAGTCGGTTCTCGACAAGGGTTGAAACGAGCCCTAAAAGCTGCGCACTGGTCAGAATGAGAATAAGCCACGGATTCAGTGATGCGGTAATAGTGCCGAATGTGAATATACCGACTATATTTGTAAACATTATCGAAAATCTTTCCACAAAGCCGTAAACACCATTTGAGCCGAGTGAGTTTTTAGCTTTCTGGTACTTATCTCTTCCGGAAGGACCTTCTGCGATTTCAAAGTCCATATCCATGATTTTTTCGCCTAAAAGCAAATCAAACTGTCTGTTTATTTCATTCTTTTTTACACAGATTCTCTCATTGAGTCTGTTGGAAATAAAGCTTGTGAACACAGAAAAAGCCGCAAGACCAAGGGCAGCCAGAATTATAGAAGAAATTCCTTTTTCATTTTCAATGCACCACGTAAGTGCTGCTACGAAATAGGCAACAATCAGGTCCATCAGAATTATGAAAGGGGACTGTACCAAGCTTATCGGAACAACAGTTTTGTCCCATTTGGTAATGGTTTTGAAAATATAAAACATATTGCTGAAAAAAGAGTGTTTCTTCTTTTTGGTTTTACTCATATTTATCACCCGATATCAATATATCAAAAAAGCAACCTCAAAGGGTTGCTTTTGCACGAACGGTCATTTGCTTTGCACGAACGGTAACATTACCTCTGTACCAAATACCCCGTCCTCAAACTGACGGTTGACAAAGCCGTTGTATTTATCGGCAATTCTGTCAACTCTCATAAGTCCGAAGCCGTGGTTTTCACCCTTTGAAGATTTATATGCTTTGCCCTTTTTAACGGGAATGCCAATCATTGAGTTAGTAATGTTTATATAAAGCTGAGCTTTAAAAAGTCCGATATAAACACGGATAAATCTTTTTGTTTTGTCCTCAATCTTTTCGCAGGCTTCCATTGCGTTGTCAAGCAAATTACCAATGATAACGCAAAGCTCAACATCGTTGACGCTGCATTCTTCGGGAATAGTTGCAGTAACCTCATAGGGGATATTTCTTGCCTTGCAAAGTGCAAGCTTACTGTTGAGAATAGCATCCGCCATAACATTGCCGGTTTTGACAACCGTATCAACCGTGTTGAGGTCAACCGATAGTTCGCCGAGATAGTTTCCGAGCTCGGTAAGATTGCCCATTTCAAGCGATGCACGCATAACCTGAATGTGGTTTTTGTAATCGTGACGCCAGCCACGCATTGTTTTATAAATATTCTGAACTTCTTCGCAGTGCTTTGTGATAAGGTCGTTCTGATATTCGGCAATACGCTTGTCCGTAAGTTTAAGTATATATCTCCTTGTGAAAACAACCGCCAGAACTATTGCAAGCAGAATACCTGCAACAACTGCGGCAATAATCCAGTAATTCATTGATTGATACCTCTGTAAAAATTGATAAAAGCCATATTGACATCGTTATACATTCGCCTTGAAACGGGAATGCTTTTGTCGTTGTCAAAAACTACATCTGTTTTGGTAATCCTTGAAATATGCTGAAGATTTGCTATGTATGAACGGTGGCATTGAACGAAACTCTTGTCAAGCATTTTGGAAATATCTGAAATAGGGAGTTTGGCGTTGTATTCGCCGTTTTCGCAAACCACACAGCTTGAGTGTCCGAAGGCTTCAACATAAATTATATCTTTCAGGTTGATTCTGAAACTCTCGTTATCAACGGAAAGCAGAACGAATTTTTCTTCTTTCTTCAGGTTGTCGCAGGCCTTTGAAAGCACCTCAAAAAGCTTTTCTTTCTCAACTGGTTTAATCAGGTAATGAAGTGCCGAAACATCATAACCCCGTGAAATATAATCCGGAAAACCAGTTATAAAAACAATCTGCATACCGCTGTTGGTTTCACGGATTTTCTCGGCAAGCTCAATGCCGTCCATAGCCTTCATCTGAATATCAAGCAGAAGAATATCGAAGTTTTTGTCTTCCTCATACTTGAAAAGAAACGCTTCCGCACTCGCAAAGCCCGAAATGTTTACGGCGGTTTTGGTTGCCTTTGCCCATTCCTGCGTGAGCGATGTCAGATATTCAATTTCAATCAGTTCATCATCGCACACAGCAATATTGAGCATATCAGTCGTTCCTTTCGTTGGGATAATATAATTTTAGTTGCAAACGGAATAAATGTCAATGGGGTGTTGAGGGATAGTGTTTATTGAAAACACACATAAATCTGTATTTCTGTTTTTGATAAAATTATCGTGGCATTTGTCTTAGCGAGCAATGGATTTGAACGTACAAATCCACAATTTAGGGGTTTTTACCCCTTACACCCCGAAGAAAAAATAGAAGTACGAAAAAGAAAATCAGGTGCAGCAGGAGTTGAATCCCGTTGCACCTGATTATAATTTCAAGAAGTATTTATGCCGTGAAAATCAACTCGTGATTAACTATCTCTCTTACAGGAGCTAAAAATTTGAAAATGCGATTTGCTTATGAAACAAAACAACCTGACAAAAAACATTTTTATTGACATAAAAAAGCTCTTTTGAGATAATAAATGTATATTATTCTAATTTTGATTTGATTTTTATATATTACATTCATAATCATCTGAAAGGAGGATTTTTATGAGAATTCTGATTGCAGAAGACGAAAAGAGTCTTAACAGAATTGTCGCAAAGCAGCTTAAAGTTTCGGGCTACAGCGTTGACTGTTGCTTCAACGGTGAAGAGGCATATGAACTTATAAGTATGACAGATTACGATGCTGCGATTTTTGACGTTATGATGCCGAAAATTGACGGCTTCTCTCTGCTCAGAAAGATAAGAAAAGACGGTAACAATCTTCCCGTTCTTTTCCTTACCGCCCGTGACAGTATCGAAGACAGAGTTGAGGGTCTTGATATCGGCGCAGACGATTACCTCGTAAAACCCTTTGCGTTTGAAGAACTGCTTGCGAGAATAAGGGTTCTTATCAGAAAAAACAGCGTTTCAAAGTCAAACATAATTTCCGTTGCAGACCTTACAGTTGATATTTCAAGCAGGAAGGTTGCAAGAGGCGGAAAGGATATTTCTCTCTCTGCAAAGGAGTATGAGCTTTTGCAATATCTTGCCGTCAATAACGGGATAGTTCTCAGCAGAGAAAAAATTGAAGACCATATCTGGAATTATGATTATGAAGGCGGAACGAATGTTGTTGATGTCTATATCCGCTATCTGCGTAAAAAGATTGACGAAGGTTATGATAAAAAGCTTATTCACACAGTCAGAGGAATGGGATATGTTCTCAAGGAGGAAAAATGAAAAAAGTTTCATTTAAAATTATAACGACCCTTTGGATAACGGTCCTGATTGCCGTTGTCTGCGGTATCAGCATAACTGCACTTATGCTTATAAGCCGTAAAACTGCGGATGATAAGCTGAAGCAGAATTTGATTTCTGCCGTTCAGAGCAATTCGGATGAAATGGAATACAGCAACGGCATTTTTGAGGTCGAAAATGATTTCGCTTATTATTCGGGCGGTGTTTACTGCGATTTGTTCACCGAAAACGGCGATTATGTCAGCGGCGAAACTCCGCATACTCTGATTGAGTCGGCATCATTGGGCGAAACGGATATTGTAAAAAAAGAGCTGGGCGGCGAGAATTATTATGTTTATTCCAAGCTTCTTAATTTTACTAAATTCGAATATGAGATTGATGTTATGTCCGGTCAGATAATCTCCTACGAAGCCGATGTTACTCCCGTAAACGAATTTAAACCGACACCTTATTCCGAAACAAATTTTCAGAACGGAATAAGCACAAGTGAAGCAATAGAAATCGCTCTTACTCATGCAGGCATAAAGAAAGATGAAGCAACAATAATCGGTGCAGAAATTCCGTTATATCAGGACAGACAGGTTTTTAAAATTGAGTTCACAGCGGACAGTTCTTCTTACGGAAAAATTTATATCCGTGCACTCTGTCCGTCAGACGATGCGGTGATGGTATTTGACACCGTTGCAAAAAGTGCCGTATATCTTTTACCGTTTTTTATAATTATTGCTGCAGTAGGCGCATATCTTATTTCAAAAAAAGCGGTTTCTCCAATCGAGAAGATTACGGAATCCGCACACGATATCTCAACCGGCAATGACCTCTCAAAGCGTCTTGAAACAGATAAAGCACCCCGTGAAATCAGTAATCTTTCGGAAACGTTCAATGAAATGTTTGAGAGATTACAAATTTCATTTGAAAACGAAAAGAGATTTACCTCCGACGCATCCCACGAGCTTCGCACACCTCTTGCAGTCATAAAAGCGGAATGCGAATATGCTCTTTCTGAGAATGCAGATGACGAAGAAAGAATGCAGGCACTTGAATCCGTTGAAGAGCAAGCAGATAAAATGACCTCGCTTGTTTCATCTTTGCTTTCCGTAACAAGAGCGGAGCAGGGACTCAGCAGATTTACACTTGAAGAAGCCAATCTCAGTGAGCTTGTTGGAGAAATCTGCGGCAAATTCAAGCCGACAAAAAATATAAAGCTGAAAACCGATATTGAAGATGATATTATAATCAATATGAATTCTTCTCTGATAACACAGCTTGTTGAAAATCTTCTTACAAATGCCGATAAATACGGCAAAGAAAACGGCGTTATCAATGTTAATCTGTATTCTGAAAAAGATAAAACTGTTTTGTCCGTAAGAGATAACGGAATCGGTATAAGTGAAGCAGACCTTCCGAAAATCTGGAACAGATTTTACAGAGCGGATGCTTCAAGGTCAGAAACAGAAGGTTTCGGTCTCGGACTTGCACTTGTTAAAAAGATAGCTGAAATTCATTCAGCTGAATGCGTTGCAGAATCCGAAATTGATAAATTCACCGAAATTAAAATAATTTTCAAAAAAATCTGAAAAATTAGTTTTTCTAATGTTCCTTTAATGTTTGCGGATTATTATTTAGTCACAGTCAAGGACGACTAAACAAATTCAAAAACGAAAGGAATTGATATTATGAAAAAACTTATCGCTCTTTTACTTGCACTCCTCGTTGTATTTTCTCTTTCCGTGTCGGCATTCGCCGCACCTTCCGAAAATCTGATTTCAAAAGAGAAGGCAAAGGAAATCGCTCTTGACCACGCAGGATATGAAGAATCCGAAGTAAGATTCGTCAAAGCAAAGCTTGACCGTGATGACGGCAGATATGAATACGAAATCGAATTCAGAGCCGAAGGTAATCTTGAATATGATTATTCAATCAATGCCGTAAACGGAAAAATCGTTGAATTTGACCGTGATTACGATGCTCCCGACAGATTCGAAGCTTTTTGGTTTATCGGATTTCTCAGAAATCTTCTGGCAAGGCTTTTCGGATAAACTCCGGTCAGAGATAAAAAATATATTGAGAGGTGAATTAAAATGAAGAAAAAGGTATTTGCAGTTTTAGTTTCGGTGGTTCTGGTTTTATCGGTTGTATTGCTCGCAGCATACGCCAAAAATCAACCTGAAAAAGAAAACGGCAATCTTAATCAGGCGCAGACATCCGCTCCGTTGCTTCATAACAACGAAGTCTTAAGCGTTTCTCCTGATGAGGCAATTGATGCAGCACTTAAACACGCAGGAGTTTCCAGAGAAAATGTCGTATTGTTCGGTGCTCCTTCTCTTGATAAAGAAAACAGAAAAGTACACTATGATGTTGAATTCGGATATAACGGTTTTGAATATGATTATGAGGTTGCAGTTGCCGATGGTTCCATCCTGAAAGCAGAAAAGGAAGCTGAAAGGGTTAAAGTTTCCGAAAAGGAAAGCGTTCCCGCAAAGCCCGAAGTTCCCGTAAGCAAAGATAACAACAACGGTTATATCAGCGTTGAAGCCGCAAAGCAGAAGGCTCTTGACGATGCAGGTATCAAAGCAGAAGATGCAGTATTCCTTAAAGCATACTATGATTCAGACGACCTCGTTCCTCATTATGATGTTAAGTTTGAAGCAAACGGATATGAATACGAATATGAGGTTAAAGCTTCTGACGGCTCGGTTCTCGAAAAGGATGTTGACAAGGAAAGAAATCCCATCAAGACTTCTTCCGCATCAAATGAATATATCTCCGCAGATAAAGCAAAATCAATAGCTTATGACCATGCTTCCGTAAAGGCGGCAGATGTGAAATTCTCAAAAGCAGAGCTTGACCGTGATGATCTGATAGTCCATTACGATGTTGAATTTGTTGTCGGTGATTTCGAATACGAATATGAAATAAACGCCGAATCAGGAAAAGTAATAGCTTCTGATAAGGAATATAATGACTAATCAAAGCTATAGATTGAGATAAATAAAATTAAAAATCAGGTGCAACGAAAATTATCTCTGTTGCACCTGATTATGTTTTTTAGAAATGATTATGCTGTAAAAATCAACTCATGATTAACAATCTCTTTTGCACATGCTTCAATGCTGTTCATACGAGCAACCCACTCCATTTGGTCTTGTTCTTTGAGTTGCTCGGTGATACCCTCATTGAGTTTCATCTGTTCTGCCAGCCGAGAGAACATAGCGGATGCTTGTTCATCAACCTCTGAAAGATGAGACCACAATGTGCCGTTCATAAGCATAATATTAAATTGAACTCGTTTGTGTTGCATAAGATAATCTTTGCGTTTCAGTCCCCATACACCGAGTGGTTTGTTTGCTTCGGCAGGTAATGTGATGTTGGGGATTCGATAATCACCAACGGTTCTATATGTACCGCCGTTCTGTTCAAATGATGATTTATTCATAACTGTAAATTCCTTTCAATCTGTAACAAATGTGTCGTGTGTGAATTTTGCACCAAGCCGAAAACCTGAAATAAAACTATCGGCTATACTGACTGTTAAAAAATCGTTATATGTACTTGTGTAAGTTACGAACAAAGCTTTTTCTTTGCCACTTAACTTTGAAGCTAATAATTCTTCTTTTTCTGTAAGAGAGTTTAACTTTTTCTTTAACTCACTTTTAAGTTCTGAACAGCATTCCTGCGGTTCAATGTTGCCATAATAAAAGTCTTCAATAAAACCAGACATTTTGTAAACCTCCGTAATAAATTGATAATCCATACAATTCAATCATTCCGACCGTCTACAAAAGCATAAGGGAGGCAACTTCCTTATGAAGTGCCTCCCTTGTGCGGTTTTTTTTATTCTTCTGTAACTGCAGGCTTCTTCGGCTCAATCTTGCCGTAGCGGCTTGCATTGGAAATATCGGAGCGGGGTGCGCGCTGTGCCTGCTGGGGAGCGGACTGAGCGGAGCTGTTTCTGCTGCCTCTGTTGCCGCCGCGGTTGCCGCCTCTGTTACCGCCACGGTTGTAGCGACGCGAATCGGGGTTTGTGGGCTTAACGCCTTCAGCAAGTGTGATGACAACCTTGCGCTCGCTGTCTGAACCGACTGAGTGAGATTCAACGCCCTCAATCTCCTGGATTGTTGTGTGGATGATTCTGCGCTCGTAGGGGTTCATTGGATCAAGGACAGCGTTCCTGCCGTTGCGAAGAACCTTTGCGGCGTTGCGCTTTGCAAGCTCGCGGAGTGTTTCTGCACGCTTTTCACGGTAGTTGCCGATGTTTACGGAAACGCGCTTGTAGTTTTCTTTGCCCTTGTTCATATAAAGACGTACAAGGTATTGGATTGCGTCGAGAGTTTCGCCTCTGCGTCCGATTACTACGCCATAGTTTTCGCCGCAGTCAAGCTCAATTGCAAGGCCGTCCTCTTCCTCGGTGAAAGAAATTTCACAGGATTCGATGCCGAGACCCTTGAGGATTGAGCTGATGTATGCCTTTGTGCCTTCGAATGCTTCGGGGTTTGCAACGGGCTTTCTTTCTTTTACAACGGGAGCTGCTACAGGAGCCTTGGGCGCGGGAGCAGGCTTTGCTGCCTTCTTTTCCTTTGCGGGCTTTTCAACGGGCTTCTCAGCGGGTTTCTCGTCGGGGATTTCGTAGAATGCTTTAACTTTGGCAGGTGTTTCCTTGCCGAAAATGCCGAAAGCCTTTTTCTTGGGCTGTTCGACAACTGTAAACTGAACATCTGCTTCAAACGGTGCGTTGAGCTGAACCTTAGCGTTTTCGTAAGCTTCGTCAACCGTTTTGCCGATGCCGATTGCTTCTTTAATCAAGTTGTTGTACCACCTTAAGTGTTATTTTTTCTCGTTTTTCTTTTTCTCCGCCACGATCTTCTGGTTGTTTTCTTTTGAACGGCGGTAGATTGTCTCTTCGACCATATTTGTTGCAATAACTTTATCGGAGCTGTAGAAGTGGCCGACAACAAGTGTCTGAATAAATGAGTAGATATTATTGATAATCCAGTAAATACCGACTGCTGCGGGGAAGAGTGTGACCATGTATGCAGAGAAAAGGGGCATACCAAAGGTCATACAACCCATCATAGCGTTGTTTGATGCGCCGGGGTTGTTGCGCTTCTGACGCATCTGGGTGATAAGAGATGTAGCAACTGATGTGATGAATGAAAGAACAGGAATAAGAAGAAGAATGTTTATCGTTTTGAAACTGGGGGCATCACCGAGGTTGACGCCGAAAAACTGGAACTGTGAAGTAGCAAAATTCTGTATTTCATCAACGATACTGTCAAGGTTATTGATTGCTGTTCCTTTTTCGATGAGGTAATCTTTAACTGCACCGATGTTGTTAACCATCTGAAGTTCGATCTGATAATCAGAGGGGTTCTTGATACCGAGTTGGGGTGCGATTACTTTGAATGCGTCTTTGAAAGCCGTGATAACTTCTTCCGGAACTTTGAGGATGAAAGTCAACGGCTTGTAAACCGCGCCATAGAGACCGATAATGATGGGGAACTGAATGAGTAAGGGAAGGCAGCCCTGATTCATCGGGTTGAAGCCTTCGCGCTGATAAAGAGCCTGCTGCTCTTCCTGAATTTTCTGCTGAGCGTTTCTGTCGCCCTTGTATCTTTCCTGGATTCTGCGGAGTTTGGGTTGAAGCCTTGCCTGCTTGGCTGTGCTTTTCTGTTGTTTGATTGCGCTGGGAAGCATAATGATTTTGAAAACAAGCGCAAAAAGAGCGATCGCTACAAAATAGCTGCCTGCGTCAAAGAAAATATCAACCAGACCGTAAAACTGACCGAGCAACCAACCAAACGGTACAGCAAGTATTTCTCTGAAAAATTCCATTAATCGTCCTCCGTGTGGTTTTTCTTCGGGGGTACCGGATCGTACCCGCCGGGGAACAAAACATTGCACCTCAAAAGCCGGCGTATTGCCAGCAGACTGCCAAAAAACAAGCCGTGAACCTCTAACGCCTGCATCGCATATTCGGAGCAGGTCGGATAATAGCGGCACATAGGTGGCTTGTGTGGCGAGATTTTTTCGCGGTAAAAGCGAATTAACCGCAGCAGAACCTTTTTCATCAGTGTATAACACCCGCCTGCTTCAAGTGATTGAAAATAATTGTTTCAAGCTGAGTGCTTTTGAGGTATTTTGTTTTGTTTCTTGCGACAAAAACGATGTCCCAGCTGCC
>JAZSOM010000043.1:0-28118 GCA_045536955.1 Acutalibacteraceae bacterium | reverse complement strand
TTTGCAGCTGTAGTTGACACAGAAAACTTCGCAACAGACAATATGTCAGTAACACTCGGCGGTGAAACTCTCACAGCTGCTGACGGTGTTTACACAATCCCCGCAGGCTCAACAGGCGCTGTTGCTGTTACAGGTCTTGCAGCTCAGCCCGCTGACTTCGCAGCATACAACGACGCTCTCGCTCAGGCAGCAGAGGTTGACAGAGCACTTTGCGATACAACAGACCTCGACGCAGCTCTTGCAGTTGATGTAAGCGCTTGCACAAAGCTTGAGCAGGCTAAGGTTGATGAGGCTACGGCAGCTATCCTCGATGCTATCGCAAACCTCAAGTACAAGCCCGCTGACACAGCAGCATATCTTGAGGCTCTTACAGCGCTCAGAGCAATCCTCGCTAATGAGCCCGTAGAAATCACTCCCACACTCTACAAGCCCCTCTACAACCTCGATGCTACCGCAAATGAAATCGGCGATAACTACCGTATGGTTATCTACGATATGCTCGACAAATATGAGGATAACACAGATACACCCATCAGCGGTTACACAATCGACAAGCAGGATGAAGTTGATGCTGCAACAGAAGCGATCACAGAGCTTGCAGCAAGTGTTCCGTTAATGAGAGCAAGCACAGCAAGCTGGTCAGAAACCCTCAACAAAATCAAAAACCTTTCTCCCACCAGATACTCAAACGCAGTAGAGCTTATTGCTGAGGCTGAAGCTCTTGTAGCAGAAAACAATTACGCCGAACTCAACCTCGATATCACACATCAGGCTGAAATCGATGAAGCTGCTGACGCGCTCAAAGAAATTTTAGCAAAGGCATCAACTATCCCCTCAGATTTCACACAACTTGACGAAGCTCTTCAGTTAGCTGACTATTACCTTCCTGAAGACTACTACACAGAAGAAGAGATGGCAGGCGCAGGTGCTGCTTGGGAAGATTTCGTTAAGCAGCGTGATGCAGCTGCCAATATCGACAGAGCAATGTTCACAACATACGCTGACCATCAGGGTACAATCGACAACTACACAGCAGCTCTCACCAGATCTATGGAAGTTCTTGATGCCTACAAGCGTCTTACTCCCTGGGAAGAGTTCTGGAAGCCCGTTAAGGATTTCTTCCAGGAAGTTTCCGATTTCTTCGGCATGATCAGCGGTATCCTCACATTTGTTGGCGATATCATCAAGCTGCTCATTAAGGGCGAAATCGAATTTAACGTCGCTGTTTGGGATATATTAGACCTTATCGGTGACGAAGACATTTCAGCAGTTGTTGAGAAGATCATCCCCCGCCCCGCACCCGCTGAATAATTGAATCAAACCTAAACATCAAAGGCGTAAGTTTAAAACTTACGCCTTTCTTTTATATTCAACATAAAAAAGAAAAAGCACGCGCCGAGTTTTAATTCGTTGCGTGCTTTTGAACTTTTAGATCAGTCTGAAATCAGAACTCAATAAGGCTTTCGATATATGCCTCAAGCTCATCAATTTTGATTCTCTTCTGCTCCATTGTGTCACGGTCACGTACCGTCACACAACCGTCTTCAAGCGACTCAAAATCATAAGTGATACATACGGGTGTACCAATTTCATCCTGTCTGCGGTAACGCTTACCGATCGAACCTGCATCATCATAGTCAACCATAAACTTCTTTGCAAGCTTTGCGTATACTTCCTGAGCCTGCTCACCGAGCTTTTTGGAAAGCGGAAGAACTGCGGCCTTGAAAGGAGCAAGTGTAGGATGAAGACGAAGAACAACTCTCATATCATTCTTTTCTGCATCAACAACCTCTTCGTCATAAGCTTCTGTGAGGATTGTAAGGAAAAGTCTTTCAACGCCGAGCGAAGGCTCAATAACGTAGGGAATATACCTCTCGTTAGTTTCGGGATCAAAATAATCAAGACCTTTACCGGACGTGTTGATATGCTGTGTAAGGTCATAATCCGTTCTGTCCGCAACACCCCAGAGCTCACCCCAACCGAACGGGAAAAGATACTCAAAGTCAGTTGTTGCTTTGGAGTAGAAGCAAAGCTCCTCGGGATCGTGATCACGAAGGCGAAGATTTTCGGGCTTGATACCGAGAGAATAGAGCCAATCGCGGCAGAAACCACGCCAATACTCAAACCACTCAAGGTCAGTGCCCGGCTTGCAGAAGAACTCAAGTTCCATCTGCTCGAACTCGCGGACACGGAAAATAAAGTTACCGGGAGTAATTTCGTTACGGAACGATTTACCGATCTGAGCAACACCGAAGGGGACTTTCTTTCTTGTTGTTCGCTGAATATTTGCAAAGTTTACGAAAATACCCTGTGCCGTTTCAGGACGGAGATAAAGCTCGTTTTTGCTGTCTTCGGTAACGCCCTGGAATGTTTTGAACATAAGGTTAAACTGGCGAATGTCTGTGAAATTATGTTTTCCGCAAGAGGGGCAAGCAATAGCCTTTTCTTTGATGTATTCCATCATCTGCTCATTTGACCAACCTGCAACGTTTGTACCGTCAAAATCCTCGATAAGATTGTCTGCTCTGTGGCGTGTTTTACACTCACGGCAATCCATAAGAGGATCGGAGAAACCGCCAAGGTGACCGGAAGCGACCCATGTCTGAGGATTCATAAGAATCGCACTGTCAAGACCTACGTTGTAGGGATTTTCCTGAATGAATTTTTTACGCCAAGCATTTTTGATATTTGTTTTAAGTTCAACACCAAGAGGACCATAGTCCCAAGTATTTGCGAGACCGCCGTAGATTTCGCTGCCTGCGTAAACAAAACCTCTGCCCTTACAAAGAGCAACGAGCTTTTCCATTGTTTTTTCTGTGTTAAGCATTTTGCAAAATTCCTTTCACAAATCAAAATTCAATCTATGATACCACAAAAAGCACGAAGTTGCAATAGTTTATATACTCATATTACTTTAAATTCGGCAATAATCGGAAGATGGTCAGAAACTACTTCCTTTATGGTTTCAACCGAAGTGCACTCAAGACCGCGATAAAAAATATAGTCAATCTTTTTGAAAGGCTTATCGGACGGGAATGTGCACTCCCCTGTTTTGTCAGTATCTGTCATACGCTCAAAAATAGGTTTGAGCTCCTCGCCGTCGGGAGTCACATTAAAATCGCCCATAAGAACAGCGGGCATATCGTTTTCATCAAGTAAACGGCACACGGTTTCAACAGCGTTTACACGCTCTGCGAGAATAAGACCCATATGAGTGATCAGGAACATTACATCTTTATCCTCAAACTCTGCAACCGCCTTGATTACACATCTTGTTTCGTAATAGCCTTCCTCCACCTTCGGCGGGTCAGGAATAATGAACGTTTCGACCGACTTAAACGGACACTGACTCAGCACAGCATTACCAAACGGGTTGCCGTAATCAAGGGTTACCGCCTTGCCGAAGTAGCCGTTCCAGCCAAGACCGTCAGCGAGGATTTTTGTCTGATCCTTGTAGCATGGAATCCAACCCTTACCTCTTACCTCATTGAGGCCGCAGATATCCGGAGAATACTTTTTGATTGTATTCACAAAAAAATCGTAATCAATAACCTGACGCTTGTAATCAAGCGCATGCTGAATATTAAAAGTCATTATTTTCATATTTAAAACCTCCTGATATATTTACGGTGCTAACCAGAGAGCACAGAAAGTCTTTTCTGTTTCTTCTTCCGACAGTCTGTCAAAATCGTCTATTATTCTGATGCCCATATCATCTGCCCTTGCCCTCAGGTACTTACCTTTGGGCGTATCGTCAACCGACTGCGACGCAATAAGCACCTTGCGTGCATATTTACCGCCAAACCGCTGAGCCACCACCGAGATCTTATAAAGCTCGTTAACGTTAAAACCTCCGTTTTTGCAGGAAATAAAAACGGGAGTAAGGCCTTTCATCAGCATAACGTCAATCTCATTGGCGACCTTTGCCCGATGTGGCGAAACATCCGAACCGTCCCAATCAATTGAAACGCCGGTGCGAACGTCGTTATAAACCTTATCGCCTTGCTTATCGATAGCTTTCATTGCACAAACAGTAACCTTCAGTTCAAGTAAACGACCTGCCGAAACCAGGCAGCGCATAATCTGGACATTTTTAAACGCAAAAGAAGCCGACGAGCCTATAACAGCCAACTCTGTTATTAATCCGTTTGATTCAAGCGATTCAAGAAAAGCAACAAACTGCCTGACAAATGTGAGTTTTTTCTTCATAACAGTTGTAATAAAACCGATATTCACTTCAAAACGGGTACCGCTTGCATTTCTCGATTCGGCGCAAAGCTTGGCAAGACACGCTGTTTGTTCATTCCAACGGCAGGTGTTTTTAACACACAGCCGCCACATCAGAGTAATATCGTTTATAAAATCTTCATTGTAATCGAAATTGCACCCACCATCCTCATCCGTTGTCAAAACAATACTGCCGCCGTAGGCGCGTATGTTTTCCTCAACGCTCAATTCAACCCGGGAGGTGTTGCAGACGTTACCGTCTGCGTCGCAGTCACAGATTGTATTTGTATGTATGTTGAAACGGTGAAGTTGGATTTTGTCAGGATATTTATCATACACGATACCGACTGCAACAAGGAACAAATCCTCCCCACCCTCAATATCAAAAACGCAGTCACGCTCCGACTCAACAATTTCAGTCAGCACCTGAACATTGTGCATAAGGTTGTTGCGGCTTGCCTTGCGGTGCTCAAATACGACGTTGAGCCCGCGTGCGCTCGCAAGTTCGTAATAAATCAACTCGCTGCGTGACATTTTCTTTTCATCGTCACCAACGAGGATAACCTTATCAGGAGCACAAATGAGAGCGCTTGCCACGTTCTCAACCGAGCAATTATCAAAAAACTCAACAATTGTCATCTTATGCCCCCCACAAGTTGTTTTGAAGTTTACGATATAATTCTATCAAAGGTTTTCAGATAATTCAACATATAATTCTTTAATCGTTAAAAAGTGATGGATAAGAACAGAAAAAATCCGGCGCAAACTATATTTTTTCTAAAAAATATTGACAAGATAAACTTTATTTGATATAATTCAAAAGCTGTTGATTTTACAGCCATTTGGGCCATTAGCTCAGTTGGTTAGAGCAACCGGCTCATAACCGGTCGGTCCGGGGTTCGAGTCCCTGATGGCCCACCATTTTGAATATAGGGGTATAGCTCAGTTGGTAGAGCAGCGGTCTCCAAAACCGCGTGCCGAGGGTTCAAGTCCTTCTGCCCCTGCCATAAAAAAGACACCACTTTTGTGGTGTCTTTTTTATCGTAGAAACAAAATGAACCTGAGGCGCGCGGAGCGTGTCGAGGGGTGCGGGTCTCCGGTGGAGACCTCTGCGAAGCAGAAGCACCGACCGAGCCGGCAGGCGAGACCAAGTCCTTCTGCCCCTGCCATAAAAAAGCACTTGCTTCCGCAAGTGCTTTTTTTAATGAAATTCGCCTTTCGGCGAGTGAAATATTTGCTACGCAAATATCGGGCGAATTTTATTTCACTTTCTGCGCCAGCAGAAAATTTCACAATCCATAGGATTATTTCATATTTTCCGCAAGGAAAATATTTCATTAAATACAAGAAAATCTATTGTTACAGAAATAAATTGATCCGTTTCTATTCGTGTTTAGTTGTATTAAGTATGTTTTATTTGGATATCTTTCGGCGACGACGGCGCAAACAAAATCTTTTATGCAAAAAAGTCTCCAAAAATTACAAACAAAAATATAGAATAAGGCGGCGTCGTCAGCAACGCCGCCTTATTCTATGCTTGGTATTATCCAAACATAGCCTTTTGCTAATCAATTGAAAGAATCATTTATAACCGCATTTTGATAATAAATCAAATAACTTTTACTGTCTATCAAATTTTCACTTGCACTTACAATTGCTTTTCGTTTTAGCTATGAACACTTGCAAAGCTCCGTCAAAATCTGCCGGCAGAATTATTGTGAGATCTGCCTGAAGACCCAATGTTGTCGAAATTCATTGAATTATTCTGCGGCTTCGGTGTTGTGGTTGAGTGAGAATAAACGAAAACATCGTTTGAGCAAATCAATCCTGTCTGCGCGCACCGCAGTTGGGACAGAATTTTCCTTTGTTTACAGCACCGCAGGAGCAGGTCCAACCTTCGTCAGAAGGCTTTTTTGCTCCGCACTCCTGGCAGAAGTTGCCTTTATTCGCTGCGCCGCAGGAGCAGATCCAACCTTCTTGTGCAGGCTTCTTTGCACCGCATTCAGGACAGAAATTGCCACTTGCCGTTGCACCGCAAGCGCAAGTCCAACCGCCTACTGCCGGTGCTGTCGGAGCGGGCTGAGCAGGTGCGGCAGGAGCTGCCTGCTGCTGAACCATCTGCTGTTGCTGCTGAATGCCCGCCTGATACATTGCCGCAGAATTAAAGCCGCCGTTGTCGCCCATTGCCATTTCCACACCCATAAAGCCCCTCATTGCGCCGTTGGGGTTGTTGGCTGCGGCTTCCATTGCGGTTGCCTGTGCATCTGTCATTCTGCCTGCCATCATAAACGGATTTGAGCCCATTGTTGCAGCATCTTCCATCTGATTGATTTTCTGCATATCTTCGGGAGTAAGAGTAATCGGATTAAGTGCAATTGACTCAACAGAGATGCCTCTGCGTTGTGTCCAGTCAACAGCAAGCGCCTTGTTAAGAGCATCCTTAAGCTCTACCGTGTGTGCAGGAATCTGAGCAGGGCGAAGCTCAAGCTCTGTAAGCATTGCAAATGCAGGCTGAAGAGCAGAAATGAACTCTGCCTTAAGCTGCATATCAATCTCTTCTCTTCTGTATTCATCGTCTACATTACCTGCAATCTTTGTGTAGAAAAGGAGCGGATCTGTTATTCTGTACGAATAAATACCGTTACATCTTACCTGAACGGAACGATACATATTGAATCTTTTATTGGCAACCTCAAACATAAACGGATTTGGTGTGCCGAACTTATTATCAAGAATTTCCTTTGTGTTGAAGTAATAAACTCTCTGGTCCTTGCCTGTGTCGCCGCCGTATGTAAATCTCTTACCTATCTGATTGAAGGTCTCTTTTATTGAATCACCGAGCTTACCCGAGAAAATTGAAGGCTCTGTCGAAGAATCATAAGTAAATTCGCCGGGCTCTGCACAAACCTCAACAACCTTGCCCTGCTCAACGATAATCATACACTGACCGTCTGCAACGGCAATACCCGATCCGTTGGAGATAACGTTATCGCTGCCTTTTGTGTTGGAAGAACGTCCGCCGATACGCTTCTGTCCCTTCACCATAAGCACATCGTTTTCAAGCGAATCGCAGTAGAAAAATTCCTTCCACTGGTCTGCAAGCACACCGCCGAGTGAACCTGTGCTCGCTTTAATAAGACCCATAATAAAAATCCCCTTTCAGAAATTCAGTTCTTAAATTCTACAAATTAAAATAACTGCAAATTGCTAAAATCGCATTTGCGCAGATACGTATTACCCGTACAGATTAATTATAACAAATATTTTAAATAAAGTCACTGCATTTATCGAAACATACTCGACTTTTTTGAGAAGACTTATTTTTCAAAAGCATACTGAAAATCGTTTTTTCGTTATCGCCAAAAGCCAGATAAAGAAACAGAGCAGAAAGACCGACACAGTCTTTCTGCTCACAGTTTTAATCAAAGACAATTTATCATATCCAGATGACTTACATAATAGCCTAAAACATCGGTATTAACCTTTGAGAAACCGCCCTGGAGCGACATATGGTCGCCACGATAAACAGGCATTATCTGCCAAACACCTTTTACAATATTATCCGGGTTAAAGTCGGCTGACGGCGCACTGCTCGGCGCAAGAGCTGAAACCGTATTTACAAGACCATCATTTTCAAGCCAGGATTCATCAAATTCAAACCCAGCCTCAGTTTTGCCTGTATAACGACCCATACTGTCAGCACTTGACACAAACATCGCTTCCATAAGATTTTTGTCAGCGCTGTAAGTGCCGTAATCATTAATATTTGTTGCAGAACAGGCAATCGAGAAATAATAAGTTTCGGGGCTTGTATAGATTTTTTTGTTAAGTTCAAGTGCATTGTCTATATACATATCGTAATCGGCACTGTCAACGTTCTGCGACATTGAATTGTACGCACTTGTACCGTTATGAGGTGCAGCAAGAGAAGTCATTGAGTAAATCCAATCCTCCTTACCACCCTTGAAAAGCGGCGAAACGTCGTTCGGACTTGCCGCCACTTCTTCCTCGCATCCGACAGCCATCAGAGAAGCAAAAACGCGGATTGTTGCACCACCGAAAGAATGACCGAGAAGGTTTATTTTATGTTCACTGTCAAAATTTTCAATAAGCGCTCTGTCAGTAAAATCCTTACCATATCTGTCGTGACCGCAACGCTCACTGTGTGCCTCACCATAGTCGACGACGCTACCTGTCAGTTGAGCATAAAGTTCGCAAGCTCTGTCCCACGCGCTTGCCGTGCCGTCAACAGAAGCGGCATAACAATTAAAACCTTCTTTATTGAGTTGCCTGAGCATATTACCGTTGAGCATACCCCAGTAAGGAATAATCTCATAATAAAAATCGTAACTGCCCCAACCCATCAGACCGTGCACCCACACGTAATCATAGTTTGTATTCCACTCCTCCTGATTGACATCGGGAACGTCCTTCGGGAAGAAAAACGGAAAAATAAGCATAATAATTGCAAGCGGAACTGAAATAATCTTTGACATATCAAAAGCTCCTTTGTTCTGTATCAGAACTAAGATAACACAAAAGAGCTCTTATTGTCAATAAATTACCGTAATACGGTAAATAAATATTATTTTAATTACCACACAACCGGAGATTCTAAAAAATCTGTTATAAAATACATAAAAATTAGTATTTTTATATATTTATTATTTACAAATGCAAATAGTTTTGTTAAAATAATTTGGTTATAATATTTTTTAATCAGGAGGTTAAATTGTGAAGAATTTCATCTCAATTCTTCTCTCTGCAGTTATTTTACTGCAACTTTGCATCACGGCTTTTGCAGCTTACGACGCACCGAATCTCAGCAAGGAGGACTGGAAAGTGTACTATGAATCAATGATAACAAGCAACACACTTCCCATGCTCAACGTTGGTGCTGATGAAACTCAGGTAAGTCTCTGTTGGCACAGCACCAAGGCAACCGCAACACCTGAAGTTCAAGTATCTGAAAACAGTGATATGTCCGACGCCAAACTGTTCAAAGGCACAACAACAGACGCCGAAACCGACGAGCAGCTTGTATGCCGCGTTGTTATAACAGATCTCAAAGAAAACACAGTATACTATTACCGCTGGAACACGGGTGACGGTTGGAGCGAAACTGCAAAGTATGAAACCAAATCATTCAGCAACCACAAAGCGCTTGTTGTCGGTGACATCCAGATTGCAGAAGATTGGCGACCCGAAAATGATATCTCACAGGAAGCTATCGGCCGTAACTGGAACAACGTGCTTTCAACAGCACTTAATCAGAATCCCGATATCAGCTACCTTGTATCACCCGGAGACAACACATCAACGGGCGAAACAGCAAAGGAATGGCAGACACTTCTTATGCCCGAAGCGCTCAGACAGTTGCCTCTGGCGCTTGCAATAGGCAACCACGATAAAAAGGGCATGATGTACAACTACTACACCAATATGCCCAACGAATACTACGGTAACTTTTTTACAGGTCTTGACCGCGATTTCTGGTTCCGCTACGGAGACGTACTTTATCTCGTCTACGATTCAACCTCAGGCAACGCACCTGACCACAAGGCTATGACGAGAGAGGCAATTAAGCAGAACCCCGACGCCAAATGGAGAATTGGTGTCGTTCACCACGGTATCAACGGCGCAGGTGACTGCATCGGAGATGCCGAAACCGAAATCCTTCTTTCAACAATTTTCACGCCCATATTCGAATCATACGACCTTGACCTTGTCATAACAGGTCACACACACTCACAGGGTCGCTCACACTTTATGAACGGCAAAAAAATTGTAGGTCAGGCTGAAAGCGGAAAAACATACACCAACCCCGAAGGTATCGTTTACCTCAACTCAAACTCCGTATGTGAAAAAGTTATTATGGACTATGAGGCTGACTACCTTGCATACAGCTTTATTGAAAACGACGTAACAACCTACACCACTCTCGATTTCAAGGGTGATACACTTACACTTGAAACAAGACGCGGTGATAACGGTGAGTTGCTTGATTCACTCACAATTGAGCGCACAGAAGAACACAACGAAAACTCATTTGGTAACATTCTTAAACGTCTGGGCTACACGGTAATCGAAGCGCTCGGCTTTGTCTATACAATCGTAGATAATATCGTCAGAGCACTCAGCTAAAAAACAAAGGAGCAAGGAAGGATTCGCTTTCCTTGCTCTTTTTTCTTTTCGCGGTTTGACAACAAAAGAAGATTTATAATATAATCATAACACAAAACTCAGAGAGAGCGGTAAAAAAATGAAAATTATTATTGATGCAGATGCTTGTCCCGTTGTCGACATCACCCTGTCTGTTGCAAAAGAATACAATATTGAATGCGTACTTATCTGCGACACAGCGCACGTTTTGCAGCGAGAAGGATGCAGAACAATTACGGTAGACAAAGGTGCCGACAGCGTAGATTTTCGGCTTGTGAATATGCTTGAAAACTGCGACATTGCAATAACTCAGGATTACGGACTGGCGGCAATGTGCCTGAGCAAAAAAGCGCACACACTGAATCAAAACGGGCTTATATATACCGATAAAAATATTGAACAGTTGCTTTTTACACGGTACGTAGGCAAAAAAGTAAGAGCAGCTGGCGGCAGAACAAAAGGTCCGCCAAAGCGCACACGCGAACAGGACGAAGCATTCCGCACAGCGCTCATAAAGCTGATAAACGAAAGCAAAAACCACCAACAGCGATGAAGCAATTGGTGGTTTTTAATTATTTGCCCTTATAAATATCGTAGTCCGCACATGAAGCGGCAAGCGACAGCGCAAGCTCTGCAAACTCACGTCCCGTCATTGGAAAATCTTCAATAATCCATTGCTTAAAAATGCCGATAAAACCATGCAGACAGAAAAGCACTCTATACTCTCGCAGCAGTGTATCCTCATTAAAAAACTCTTTCGGATATCGGCTGAGCACCGCTTTGACAACTCGCTCAACAAAATCGTCACTGTCTGACTGGATAATGAGCACGTTGAAAAGCCGCTTGTTATCAATAACAAAATCAAACAGTTTTTCCATATTGTCAAAAAATTGCTCCAGCGACTCCACAACAGTAGGCAGCTTTTCGGGAGCAGGAATATAGGCAATCACTTCATCCTGAACCTCTCGCAAAAGCATCGGCACATCCTCGTAATAGGCATAAAAAGTTGAGCGGTTTATCTCCGCCGTGTTGCACAAATCAGTAACCGTTACCTTATTAAACGGCTTTTTGTCGAGCAATTCTATGAATGCTTCTTTTATAAGTCGTTTTGTCATTTTGACTCTTCTGCTGTCAGCCACTATTCACACTTCCTTAAAAAATTTCAAAAAAAGTTCATATTTTACCGACATTTGAATGTTTTCTGTCGGTTTTATATCTTTTGTGTAAAAATCGACTGTTGATTTCTCAACACATTGTTGCTAAAATAATAAACTGTACGATTTATTTTGTCAAGTTGTTTTAATTCTATAAAGAAAACAAGCACATACACAGGAGGAAATATTTTGGCTAAACTTTACAAAGAAAAAAGGTTCAACAACTTCCGCGAAATCATTTGCAACAGTGCAAAAGAATTCGCAAACAACACTGCCTATGTAGTAAAAATTGACGAGGGTAAATACATAAAAGTAAATTACACCAACCTCAAAAAATACTACTACGCATTCTGCAATTATCTCATTGAAAAAGGTATGCTCGGCAAGAAGATCGCCGTTACGGGCGCAAACAGCTTCCAATGGGCACTCAGCTATCTTTGCGCGGCAACGGTAGGTGTTGTAGTGCCGATTGACAAAGAGCTTCAACCCGAGGACGTAAATAATTTCCTTGAATCTGCCGACTGCAAGATGGTGTGTTCGGACAGCACACGAATTGAAAAGCTCAAGGGTATCGCAGACGAGCAAATGCTTTATACCGATTTTGCCGATATACTTGATATCGCATCCTCTCACAGTACCGATGGAACCGCTGTTGATGCCATAAAAATCGACAACCACGAAACAAGAATCATCATCTTCACTTCCGGCACAACAGGCAACTCAAAGGGTGTTTGTCTTTCACAGTACAACATTTGCTCAAACATATACTCAACCGTACAGATGGTTAAGGTTAACGATTTCGACAGCACTTTATCTATTCTGCCCCTGCATCACACATACGAATGCACACTCAATAACGTGCTATTTCTCACAAGAGGCGCCTGCATCACATATTGTGACGGCCTGACAAAGGTTGCAAAAAACATTTCAGAGTATCAGCCTTCAATTCTCGTTGTCGTGCCTGCACTTCTCAAGGTCCTCAACAAGCGAATCAAGGCGGCAATCATCAAAGACTGCCCTTCACTCTACCGAAAGCACTTTGAAAACCTTCCCCTTTCCAAGGCTCTCAAAAAGTGTCCGTTCTTCATCCGCAAGATCATCTGCTCAAAGGTCAAGAAATCACTTGGCGGTAAAATCCGTCTGTTCATAGTCGGCGCAGCAGACCTCGACGTTTCACTTGTGGAGGATTTCGATGCACTCGGTATCCGTACGCTTCAGGGCTACGGTCTGACCGAATGTGCTCCCCTTCTTGCCGGCAATAACGATTTCCACCTCAACAAAGCTTCAACTGGTCCCGCTATCCCCGACGTCGAGCTCAAAATTGACGATCCCAACGACGAGGGTGTTGGCGAAATTCTCGCGCGCGGTGACAATATTATGCTCGGATATTACAACGACCCCGAATCAACAGAAGCTGTTTTCCGTGACGGCTGGTTCTGTACCGGCGACCTGGGATGTTTTGATAAAAACGGTGACCTTTATATCAAGGGAAGAATCAAGAACGTTATCGTAACAGAAAACGGCAAAAACATTTATCCCGAAGAGCTTGAAACCAGACTTTCCGAATGTCCCGAAGTCGGCGAAGCACTTGTTTATGCATCGGAAGAAAACGGCGAAACGTTTGTTAAGGCAAAGATTTTCCCGAATCTCGAATACCTCAAAGAAAAATTCGGCGACAAAAAGCCCTCTGAAGAAGAAATCAGAAAAACCGTTCATAACGCAATCAAAACCGTAAACAGCAAAATCCCCAACTACAAACACATTAAAATTGTTGAGGTTCTTTCATCCGCACTCGAAAAGACAACGACACAGAAAATCAAGAGATTCGGTCAAAACGTAAAATAATTCAAAAACACCACTCATAACTGTTGTTATGAGTGGTGTTTTTTCTTAAAAGATTCCCGTGATAAAAATTTCTATACCGATGGCAATCAGGATAACGCCGCCAAAGATTGACGCTTTACCCGAAAGCTTTGTGCCGAACTTTCTGCCGATAAGTATACCTCCCAGACAGATAAAGAAGGTAACGACGGCAATCAGCAACGCACATACAGCAGCGTGCGCAAGATCGTATTCGGAAATTGTGAAACCGACAGAGAGAGCATCGATAGATGTCGCTATGCCCTGCACAACAAGCATCCCGATACCTACCGCGGGCTTTTCTTCGCAGGCACAGTCTTTATTCTTTATGCCCTCAACCATCATCTTGCCGCCGATAAACGCAAGCAGTATCAGCGCAATCCACGGTATAAACTTTTCAAATGCATTAAAATACTGAACAACGGTATGTATACAAATCCAGCCTATCATAGGCATAAGCGCCTGAAAAAAGCTGAACAGGGCCGCTATACCGCACATCTTCGGTCGCTTCATACAAGGTTCATTAAGTCCGTTTGCAAGTGAAACAGAAAAAGCATCCATTGCAAGACCGACACCGAGCATAATACTCGTTAAAAAGAAACTTAAACTCCACATAATAAACCTTCCTCCGAAAAAACAAAAAATATCACCCCGTGTACTGTCGACACAGCAATACACGGGGTTAAACACATTAACAGACAGACTCCATGTATAGCCAAAAACAGTTACACATGAGTCTCGCGATTTAAAACAAGCCAGGCGAAAAGCCAGTATGTTGACTTGTTACGCAGTAAACTGCGCTCACTACTCCCTCACAGGACAGTAACGATATTAACATATGGCTCAGGCGTTGTCAATCAAATTGAGAATTTCTTCATCAATCTTTTTGTCTTTGTAGAAATAGACTCGGTCGTGCTCACCTATCTCACGCAACACCTTGCACGGGTTACCAACAGCGACAACGTTTGACGGAATATCCTTTGTTACAACGCTTCCTGCACCTATTACGCTGTTGTCGCCAATTGTTACACCGGGCAACACAACAACACCTGCTCCGAGCCAGCAGTTTCTGCCGATATGCACAGGCATATTATACTGATAAGCCTTGGATCGAAGCTTAGGATCAATAGGATGACCCGCAGTTGCCACGGTTACGTTAGGGCCGAACATTGTGCAGTCGCCTACGTATATGTGTGTATCATCAACCAGAGTAAGGTTAAAATTAGCATATACGTTATTGCCGAAATGCACGTGATGACCGCCCCAGTTTGCGTGCAAGGGAGGCTCAATGTAGCAATCCTCCCCTATCTCAGCAAACATATCCTTAAGCATCTCTGCGCGCTTATCAAGCTCGGTAGGACGCGTGTTATTAAAATCGTACAGCTTGTCGACACATCGGAGTTGCTCGACCATAACGTCATCGCCGCTCGGATAATAGAGCATACCGCTGTGCATTCTCTCTGTGTTATTCATAAAACCTCTTATACGTAATCAAAGGGATTTGTGTCTGCATCTATGCAGCGGAGATTAACTGCAAACTCAATATGACTGTCATCCCATACACGTGCGGGTTCTTCTTTATCATAATAATTGCTGCTGCCGTGACCGCCTGCCGCAATTATATGCATATCTGCATTAACTACAACCTCATCAAGCGGCACAAGCTCATCATCGTGCTTTGCAGCCTCAAGCATTTCAGGCTTAAAGTGAGTTGCATTGAAGTAGAAGCCGTTTACATTTCTTACGTAAACCATAACGCCGTTGCCCTGCTCATCACAAAGTGTGCCAAAACGTGTTCTGGCATGTGCCGAATTCTCCTGAGGACGTACGTAGTGGACAAAATTATCCTTTACCTTCATATCGTAAAGACCGATTTTTGAAGCTTCCATACGGTCAGCATAAGCTTCGCCGGGACCCAAGCCGTAGAAGCGCAGATTATCATAAGCCTTATCAAGCACCATCCTGAATCCGAACTTCGGAAGCTGAGGTGAAAGCGGATTTTTATCACCGGCAAAGCTGATGTTAACCGCACCGTCAACTCCTACACTGTAAACGAGTTTGCCCTTGAGCACAGGTATAACACTCGGACCGCCGATTGACACATCGCAAATTACCTTTACATTATAATCATCCTGCTCAACAACACAGGAATACGTCTTCTGTGTGATTCTGTCTATACCTGCACTGCGTGCATCATTCGCTTCACCTGTAATGTTCTTCCAATGTGCCATCCAGGTTTCAACACAAACCGGCTCAGCCAAAACGTTTTTACCGTTCTGAATCATCTGAGCAAGAGCACCATAGGATTTATCGAAAACAAGTGTGCTTGTTGCTGTTTTCACGGTGAGATAACGCCTGCCGTCTTCAACCTCAAGACCTGAACCTATAAGTGCACAGGCGTTTACGCAGGTTGCAAGCTCAAACTGCTCAAATCCGATCTCGTATCCTTTTTCTGCCCAGACAGTATCTTCCTTGCTTATGAACGAAAGATTGAGCAGGCAGTTTCCCTTTAGATTTTCGCGCTCAAAGAGCTTTATCTCAGCGCTTTCACGCGCAGCAACTTCAAGTGTTTCCACCTTGCCGCTCTTTATCTCAACACCGTCACATACGATGCTCCAAACAAGGGACATATCATTAAGCGAAGTGAAAAAGCGCTTGTTAAATATTGTAACCGTACCGTTTTCGTACGAAGTTGTGAACGGCTGATATGCGCGCTTCATATCGAAATAGCCCGGACGAAGTTCGCGGTTTGCGAAGACAAGACCGTCAATACAGCAATCCTCATCATTCGGATAATCTCCGAAATCGCCGCCGTAGCGGTAGCCGGTTTTATCGCCGTTCTTAACAGCGATCGAGTGGTCATTCATCTCCCAGATACACATACCGAAAAGACTGTCGTACTTATCAGCAAGACGGATATGACCGAAGATATTACCGGTTGAATATGCACAGACATACTCGCAAAAATAGAAGGGCTTGGCGGGGTTGTTCTTAAGATAATTCTCCGTGTAATCAAGTTCAGCATACATTCTGCTCTCAACGTCGGAAATATCCGCAAAATTCTCGCCCTCAGGTACAGCCTTGAATTCGAGATGAGAGTTTTCGTAATGAATGATTGCCCTGCTGTCACGGCTCTTTATATATTTGCCCATTGCTCTGTGATTCTTACCGCAGCCGGATTCGTTACCGAGTGACCACATAACAACACAGGCGTGGTTCTTGTCGCGCTCAAAAAGTCTTGCAGCACGGTCAACGTACGCTGTCTCCCATTCATCAACAGTGGAGAGCATTGACCAACGCATCCAATCCCACGTATCTCGGTATTCAAAGCCCATACCGTGTGTTTCAATATCAGCCTCATCGACGAGCATAAAGCCAAGCTCATCACACAGACCGACAAATCTCGGGTCGTTGGGATAGTGAGACGTGCGTATACAGTTACAGCTTGCGCGCTTGAGTATGTAAAGGTCGTTAAGCATTTCCTCAACGCTTGCCGTATATCCTCCCGTGGGACTTGAATCGTGGCGATTTATACCCCAAAGTTTGACAGCCTTACCGTTAAGATAAACCACAGCATCTTTAATTTCAAGGCGCTTGAGTCCCAACTTCTGCGCAATCACTTCATTTCCTGCAAGGATAACAAGTGTGTAGAGTGTGGGGGTTTCGGCATTCCAGAGAACGGGAGAATCAACAGCAATAACGTTATTGCTGCCGCAATAAAGCTCCTCACCTTCGGGTGAGAGCAGCTTATACAAAACGTCAGCCTGACCATAAAGCTCAGTTTCAACCGTTACGGTAGCGGAATCGAGAGATTCGGCAACATCAACACGAGCGTAAAAATCACGAACGCAGTTGTTATCACGGCTGAGAAGATAAACCTCACGGAAAATACCGGAAAGGCGGAAACAGTCCTGATCCTCAAGATACGAACCGTCACACCACTTGACAACAAGAACGTCAATACGGTTTTCTCCCTTTACAAGCTTATCGGTAATATCAAATTCGCTTGTGCAACGGCTGACCTGGCTGTATCCGACAAACTGCTTATTGATAAACAGATAGAATCCGGATGAAACACCTTCAAAGTTGACAAAAACCTTTTCGTTGAAATTATCGGGCAGAATAAAGGTTCTGCCGTAATGGCCGCAAGGGTTTTCATCGGGAACGTGAGGAGGGTCAAGCTGGAAAGGATACTTGAGATTTGAGTAAAGAGGAACGTCGTAGCCCCTGTCAAAAAGCATCTGCCAGCAAAGCGGAACTGTTATTGTTTCACGGAAGCTCTGCTCAAGGAAATCTTCTTCAATATCTTCGAAGCTCTTATAGTAGTTGAAATCCCACTCGCCGCAGAGATTGAAAAATCTGTCAGAACCGTCTCTGTCGAGAGAAACGGCATCAGCCTCGTTGCTGAAGGGTACAAAATATGCACGCGGAGCTTCACAACCGACGTGAAGCGATTCGAGGTCTTTGTGGTAAGCTTTGAATTGCATATTGCTATTCTCCTTATTTTTTAATTTCTATTGAAGGCTCGTCACCGTAGCCCGTAATTCTTACTTTACCTTCGCTGATTTCAACAACAGCACACGTGACGGCAGTGCCCATACAAATTGATTTAAAAACAACGTACGGAATTTTGCCTATTTTCGCGTTGAGACCTGCGTGATAATGGCCGCAGAAAACAGCGGCAATCTTTTCTTCATACCTGAACAGAATATCCGTTATTTCGTCTGCATTGATAATAACGTGGTCTTCATCGTCCGTATTGCCAGGCGAAACAAGGGCGTGCGTCATAACAACAACAGGCTTGTCGGATGAAGCTATCTTTTCTTTCATCCAATCAAGCTGCTCATCGTCAACATAACACTGCGTCCACTTAATTTCCTTTTCAGGATAAGGCTCGTCTTTTGAATTCATCGAGCTGTCAAGCATAAGGCAAAGATATTCATCTGTTTCGAACGAGTAATATCTGCCTTTCATACCTATAAGGCGCATAAACTCACGCTTATCGAGCGACGTATCGTGATTGCCGAAGGTAGGATAAAAGGAAACGCCGAAGCCATCAAGCATCTCACGGATTTCGGTAAGGCACTGAGTCTGCGGCTTGTAACCGTCAATACTGTCTGCAATATCGCCTAAACATACAACAAACTCGCAGCCGACCGAATAATTCTCAATCGCGGTTTTAACCTTATCAAGCGACATATTGTGGTAACGGTTGTTATCACCTGCCGGCTTATCGGAATAATGAAGATCTGTGACAAGAAGGAACTTCATAAACATCTCCACACTTTTGTATGATACTTTATTTATAGCATTATAACAAAAAAGCGGACAGTATACAATACCTGACCGCCCACAAACAGCTATGAATATAGAATGAAAAAGAGACTGTCACAAATGACAGTCTCTAAATCAACTGGTTTTACATCAGACAGCACGTGTAACCTTACCGGAACGAAGGCAACGAGTGCAAGCGTATACCCTTTTGGGTGAACCGTTTACAACAGCCTTAACGCGCTTGATGTTGGGCTTCCAAGTTCTGTTTGAACGTCTGTGTGAGTGCGATACCTTGATACCAAATGCAACGTCCTTACCGCAGAATTCACATTTTGCCATTTGCGGCACCTCCTTAAGTTAAATCTTTAACCAAACGAACATAAGTTATATTAACAGATTACAAACCAAAAAGCAAGTGTTTTTTTGTATTTTTTTAATTGTTATTGAATTATTCTTTTGTGTATTTTGCCAACTCTTCGCGAAGCCAGGCGCAGGCAGCCGCCGCACCGTCATCATCTGCGGAGAATCTTTTTTCGGTCATCAGCTCTTTATCGGTGTTATCATACGACTGCCAGCCGATGTAATACAGCGCCGAAATCTCCTTGTCCCCTTCTTCCGGCACGATAACCGTAAGCCTGTAACGGAACTGATCGTCAAACACACCGCTGTTTTCCTTGATTGCAACAGAGCCGAAATATGTGTTCGGCTTGCCCCATATCGGAACAGCACCGAGAAGGTATTCAAACGTAAGCTCAGGTATCATAGATTTCTCCTTAATATGCGGCTATTTTGCTGATAAGTGCCTCGCCTCTTGATGCTTCAATAATAACCTTGAACGCATCGCAGCGCACCTGCTCCTCTATAATGCGTCTGAAGCCGATTGTAGAATAGTTCGAATAAACGCGTTCCCAACGCCCGTTACGACGAGCAGAAAGCCGGAAAGATGCAACGCGCTGACCCTTCTCAATATCCTCTTCAAACTCAAAAAAGTTGATTTCTTTCTCACCGTCAAGGTCTACAAGATACTCGCACTGTGTTGAAGCAGTTGCAATCCTGGTCACTTTTGCACACTCGCACAGGTTTGTGCCGAAGCTTGAACGTATTTTGTCACCAAGCTCTTTCAGCCTTTCGATATCGCGCGGATCAAACCTGCCGTCGGGCATAGGCGGAATATTGAGATTAAAGGCTGTATTGCCGCCAACTGAATTAATATAAGTTTTAAAAAGTCTTTCAAGAGAATGAGGCTCTTCCTCGGGATGGTAAAACCAACCGGGACGAATTGACATATCAATCTCCGAAGGGCAGAAAACAAGGCCGTCCGAGTAAGCAATATTATCAAAGGAGCCTATATCCTTATCGCTGTTGTAAGCGTTATAAAGACCGCCTTCAAGGAGCGCACCTTCAGTCTGCTTCTCGCAGAAGCCGCAAAGCTCAAAGGGCACAACCGCCCACTCTGCCGCGCGCACACTGCCCGACTCATTACCGCACCAGCGTATATCGGGTCCGTCATCCTTAAAGATGGTGGCATTCGGCTGATATTTGCGTATGAGCTCAAAATATGACTCAAAGTCATATACCTGCTTCTTACCGTCAGGACCTTCACCGCAGGCGCCGTCAAACCACACGTGGAAAACTTCGCCGTAGTTTGTCAGCAGCTCTGTGAGCTGTGCGCGGTAAAAATCGTTATATCTGTCCGTGCCGTAGTACTTGCTGTTTCTGTCCCACGGTGAGAGGTAAAATCCGAATTTGATTCCGCCCCTGCGGCAGGCTTCAGCAAGCTCACGCACCACGTCACCCTTACCGTTTTTGTACGGGCTGTTTTTGATGCTGTGCTCTGTCGTTTCGGTCTGCCAAAGGCAGAAGCCGTCGTGATGCTTGGCTGTGATAACAGCACCCTTCATACCTGCCGATTTTATAGCTTCAACCCAACTGTCGCAATCAAGCTCGGTCGGATTGAAAATTGCAGGGTCTTCCTCACCCGTGCCCCATTCCAGACCTGTGTATGTATTGGGGCTGAAATGAATAAACGCATAGAAGGGTGTTTCTTTGAGATGTCGGAGCTGACGCTCACTTGGCACTACTTTACCCGCTTTTTCAAAAAATTCAAAAAGCTCACTCATTTAACAGCAGCTTCCTTCTTCTCTTTTCTGCTCTTCTTTGTTGTAACAACGTCAGTATAAAGGTCGTTGACGTTGAGCTTGCCTCTGTGATGATAGGGGCAGATAAGAAGAACAGCGTAAACTATCGCGCCGCCTATGGTGTTGCAAATGATGTCTTCCATCGTATCCATAAGTGCCCAACGGATTTCATAATCTTCAACTGTCCAGTTTTCACCCATAACGGTAGCTATGTGACTGATTATATGCGGATTTCTGAGGAACTCATTTCCGTTGGCAGCATCAGCAGCGGCATTTGCTGCTGCACGGCACCAGTGCTGAGCATCGGAACCGAAGAACTGATCAAGGAAGAACTCAACAATTTCCCATACGTTACCGCAGATGAAAGAAAAGCCGAATGCTGCTATAACAACAAAAGGAACGTGACATCTTATCTTATCACGGTGCTGCATTGCAACAAGAGCCTCATAACCGAAGAGAGCGCCGGCTGCGCCGCCGAACAGATGGAAAATAAGGTCATAGAAGCGGAAGCTGTAATAAAGATTAAGATATGCACCGCCGAAAGAAGCCATAAAGAAACCTATGACGGAAACATCCTGAAGGTATGAAGGCAAATATCTCATAAAGTTCTTTTTGCTTGTTGCCTGGCAGATTTCCCAAGCGAACATACCGACAAGATTAGCACACATCTGTTTCCACTGATTCTGATCAGCAAGCTTTCCTGTTTCCGTGATACCAAAAATCGTATCGAGAATACCGAAAATCATAAAGCAGCGGAAAATCCACCACCAGATAATCTCCCATTTTTTTGCGTTTTTGGTGAGTCTTGAAAAATAATCTTTTAAAACACTCATACTTTTTTCTCCCTCAAAAGAAAATTTATAACCTCTCGATGAGCGCCGCAATTGCGTTCTCATCGTTTGAGCACAGTGTAACATCCGCGGCATTTCGCACGCAGTCAAGCGCATTGCTTACCGCAACGCCCATATCGGCACATTTGAGCATAGTGACGTCGTTTTCATAGTCACCTACGCAGATGAGCTTATCGGAACGTGTGTGCTGCTTAAGCCACGTAACCGCATTGTGTTTGCCGCCCTCAAGCGGATAATATTCCATACCGCCCGGCCAGCTTCGTTCGCAGTTGTATCTGCCCTTTGCAAACGGAATAAAAAACGCTCTCGTTTCCTCCGTCAGTTCTTCACCGGGCAAGGACATAAAGGTCATTTTGTAAATTCTGTTATCGCTGTTGATTTCGATATTGTTCAGCTTTGCCAGCTCGCCCCGCTTAATAGGGACAAAACCGCGCGTTGTATTGACAAGCAGCATCGTAAGCTGAGGACAGCTCCCAAAAACATAGCCCGCTTCATCAAAGCACGACCTGTCCATCTCGGCAAAGCGGATAATTTTTTCGCTGCCGTATTCGGAAATAACACAGCCGTTGAGCGATATTACGTATGTATTCGGCACGAAAACGTCTTTATAATCGTTTACAAAATCCCAATATCTGCCCGTAGCAACGGTAAAAAGACCGCCGCCCTGCTGAAAGCGTTTTATAGCTTCGGCATTTTCGCGGCTGAGAACCTTATCCGTTGTGAGCAAGGTGCCGTCCATATCGGTGCAGATAAGGCAACCGTCATAGCGTTTATCCAAAGCACCATACCCCTCTGAAAACAAAAAATACTACGATATAGTTTATCAAAAAAAGTCGCAAAAGGCAAGAGAAAAAAACAAACATTGATGCTTTTTGTAAAATAAAAGAGCGGCAAAACGCCGCTCATAACAAATTTATTTCTTTTTGCGCTCAGGCAGATTCGTGAGAATAATTGCGACAAACATAACTGCGCATCCGATATACTCGCGCGCCGCAAGGCTGTCACCCAAAACAAGCCAACCGGCAAGCACGGCAAACACGGATTCAAGGCACATCAGAAGTGAAGCGACCGCAGGATTGGTATGTTTCTGACCGATAATCTGCAGAGTATAGGCAACACCGCTGCTTAATACACCTGAATATAAAATCGGAACGATTGCAGTATTGATGGCTGCGATACGCGGCGTTTCAAAAACAAACATACATATTACCGAAAGAATACCTACAACAAAAAACTGAGTTGCAGAAAGAATAACGCCATCAACCTTATCGGTAACACTGTCGATATAAAGAATGTGTATTGCAAAGAAAACGGCACAGCCAAGTGTGAGTATTTCACCAAGACCGATTGTCATTGCAGAATCAACGCACAGAAGATATGCACCTGCGCAACCCATCAAAACGGCAAGCCAAACGATAAGCCGTTGCCTCTGACCGAGGAACAAACCGAATATCGGCACAAGCAACATATAAAGTGCAGTTATAAAGCCTATTTTACCGGATGCGCCATCGGGAATATAATTGAACGCAAACTGCTGAAGATTACTGGCGCAAAACAGGATAAGACCGCAGATTATGCCGCTTTTTATCTGCACTTTAATCTGTTCCTTTTTCCGCTGCCCTGTAAATGTATTTGATTTACGCTTTTTAAGCTGCATATACATTATCACGGGAATCAGCACAGCCGCACCCATAAGCATACGTATACCGTTGTAGGTGAAAGCCTCCACGTGCTCCATACCGACATCCTGGGCAACAAAAGACGTACCCCAGATGACCGCGGCAAGCAAAAGCGCAAAGTTGCCTCCCATGGCTTTTTTTCTGTTTGTTACCATACGGTGTTTTACCTCTTAATATTCCATTGCTACGTTTGAATTTTCGCGAGACTTATCGGCAAGAAATACTATTTTATGCCCTGCCACGGAATCAAAAATTGACGTACATGAAATCGACGGCGCTTCACCGCTGATATAATTTACAAAATCTTCGGCAAGGCCAAGGTCTCCGCCGCCGTGACCGCAGGTTTCAACAAATTCCGAAAGGTCTATGACCTCTTCATCAAACTCCTTGCCGGGGTCGGGATTGATTCTGAGAATATGTATATCGTTGTTTTCAAACTCGCCGTATATTTCGCCATTGGTACCTACAATTTCAATTCTTCTCAGCGGTCTTGCGGCACCCGCAACCATATTGTGCGTGCCGGTTGCTCCGCTTTCAAAATTGACCATAACACTCTGATGGTCGACAACATCATTGCCGCTCTTATAAATACACTTACCGTAAGGGCTGTCGCCCTTAAGCAGATTTATCTTATCCTCAATCGTTGCATTCTCCATATCTTCAAGAGCTGACCAAACGTAAAACTCCCATCTGTCGGGATGGTCGATATAAATGCGTTTTGCGGAATAGAGACAGGTATCAACGTGCGGGCAATCAACAAGGCATTTTGTGCCTGCGCCCTCGGGAGCCATTTCGGGCTTAAACTGAAAGATAGAGCCACAGCTCGAAACAGTTTTGGGTTTATCGCCGCCCATCATCCACATCATAATATCAAGGTCGTGGCAGCATTTTGCAAGAAGCATAGAGGTTTTGCACTCATCTTTTCTGCCCCATTTCCCCCTGACGTAAGACGTCGAGGCATGGTGATAGCTGACGTGCTCAAACATATTGATGCTGATTATATCACCGATTTCGCCTGCAAGCACACGTTCCTTAATCGCAATATAAAAAGGCGTATAACGAAGCACGTGACAAATCATAACCTTGTTACCGTGCTTTTCAACGGTAGCTACAAGTTTCTCAAGCTCCTCAATGTTTACGGCAAAAGGCTTTTCAAGAAGCATATCATAGCCTGCCTCAAGCAAAGGGATAGCCGTTTCAACGTGCTGATGGTCCATTGTGCCGTTGATTACGGCATCAGCGAATTTCGGCACCGACGCCAATTCTTCCGCACTTAAAAAACAGTTTTCTGCAGGAAAGCCGAACATTTTCATTGCTTTTTCGCAACGGAAGGGATTCGGATCTGCGATACCGACAATTTTAAGCTTTTCGGGTTTTTGGAGAGCAAGCTCTGCATAAGTAAAAGAGCGATGACCGCCGCCGACAATAATTGCTGTTACGGGATTTGCACACATAGAAAAAGACCTCTAATCAAATTAACATACAGTTGATATGATAACATAACAAAAAAATTAGTCAAGCAATAACCACAAAAAAACAGCCGAGGAAAACCTCGGCTGCGGACATATTCGGTTTATCAGAACAGGTGGATAATAACCTTCGCTGCAAAAGCAATTACAAAGAAGCCGATACCGACAATCTTTGTGAGTTTGACAAGCTTTGCTTCCATTGTACGGCCCTTGTTCTTGCCGAAGAATGTTTCTGCACCGCCTGCAATTGCGCCGGAAAGGCCCTGTGAGTTACCCTCCTGAAGAAGAACAAGTGCTGAAACAACGATTGAGAGAACAATAAGAACTACACCAAATACGATTTCATACCATACCATAATAATCACCTTAACGTCTGCTGAGCAGAACGATTTATCCTTTCTTTTCAGATAGATATAACATCTTCCGTTTTGATACTTGAGTATTCTAACATATACTTTCAGATTTTGCAAGCATTTTTTTTGAAAAAGTGCAAAATATACGGAAAATATTTCAAAGCATATATCAAGTTGCAAAGCTTAAAATAATGTAGACGGACAAAGCAACGGTTTACACAGCGTTTGCACGGAGCTTTCCCCGTCGGCTGTTAACGGCGGGGAAGCCTGCTTTAACAGTTACATATACAATTATATAAGTGTCATCTGCTCTCCGCTGTCCTCTGCGCTGAGAAGAGCGCCTGTCGACGGAAGATTCTTTGTGCGATAGCGGTAAGGTTTTGCAAATTCGCCCTGCACATAAGGTCTGACATTTATAAGTCGCTGTCCCTTTTTGAGTGTCAACACAGCTACGCCCTGAGTATCCTTGGTTGTTTTTGAAGCGATTGCCGCCGTGTTGAAAAGAAGATGCCTGCCCGAGCTTGAAACAAGCACAAGCTCCGTATCCTCCTGAAGATACACAGCGGAAACAAGCGGAGATTTATCGGAAAAAGCCTTTATCAGCTTCTTGCGGTTGGTCTTGGTCGCATATACAGCCGCGTCAACCTTTGCAACCTTACCGTTTTCAAAGAAGAAAAGTATATATCCGTTATACTCTTTGAGAAGTGCCATATAAACAACTGTTTCCTCAGGCTCCATATCGAGCTTTGAGGGCACATAATCACCAAGCACGCTTGCCTTGGTAAAATCAAAGTCATCTGCCTTAGCCTTGTAGACCTGATGCTTGTTTGTAAAGAAAAGAAGCTCAACATCATTGGTCGTATCGTAGGAAGCGATAATTTCATCGTTTTCCTTAACCTTCTGCTCACCGCTCATACGCAGTGAAAGAGGCGTAATCTTCTTGAAATAGCCTTCACGAGATATGAAGATATGCACAGGCTCGTTTGATACGGGTTCTTCCGCTTCGTCCTCATCAATCTCCGTCTGATAGATAATTTCACTTCTTCTGGGTTTGCCGAATTTCTTGACCACGTTCTGAAGCTCTGCGATAATTATCTTCTTGACACGTTGGCCCTTTGCAAGTATTTCTTCAAGATCCTTAATCGTTTCTACAAGGCTTTCAATATCCTTCGTGTGCTTGAGGATATACTCACGGTTGAGGTGACGCAGCTTGATTTCTGCAACGTACTCAGCCTGAATTTCATCAATGCCGAAGCCTATCATAAGGTTTGTGACAACCTCTTTTTCTTCATCGGTATTGCGTATGATACTGATAGCTTTGTCAATATCGAGAAGTATTTTCTGAAGGCCCTGCAACAGATGCAGCTTATCGCGGCACTTCTGAAGGTCATAGAACGTTCTGCGGCGAACACATTCCGTACGGAACGCAATCCACTCTGTAAGCAGATTTTTTACACCGAGCACCTGAGGCATACCTGCAATAAGCACATTGAAATTACAGGAGAACGTATCTTCCATCGGAGTCTGCTTATAGAGTTTGAGCATAAGCTTATCCGGGTCGACGCCGCGCTTGAGGTCAATTGTTATTTTGAGACCGTTTTTATCCGTTTCATCGCGTACGTCACTGATTTCTTTAAGTGTGCCCGCTTTGAATTTTTCAATCATCTTATCGATTATCGCTTCAGCCGTAGTTGTAGGCGGAATCTCAAAAACATCGATACAATTGTTGGATTTATCGTACTTGTATTTTGCCCTTACCCTGATACTGCCTCTGCCGTTATTGATGACGTTATCCATCTCTTCGCGGTTGTAGATAATCTGACCGCCGCCTATAAAATCAGGGGCTTTAATTGTTTCGGAAACGTCAAAATCGGGATTCTTGATAAGTTCTATCGTGGTGTTGCAGACTTCTTCAAGGTTGAATGAGCAAATTGAGCTCGCCATACCGACAGCGATACCCGTATTTGCATTAACAAGCACACTCGGGAAAGAAACCGGCAGAAGAGTCGGTTCTTTCATAGAGTTATCGTAGTTGTCAACAAAATCGACGGTATCCTTGTCGATGTCACCGAAAAGCTCAGAGCAAATTGACTCAAGTTTAGCCTCGGTGTAACGTGAGGCAGCCCACATCATATCACGCGAGTAAGCTTTACCGAAGTTACCCTTTGAATCGACAAGAGGATGAAGCAATGCCTCATAGCCGCGTGAAAGGCGTACCATCGTATCGTAAATAGCGGCATCACCGTGAGGGTTGAGCTGCATTGTTCGACCGACAATATTGGCCGACTTAACTCTCGAGCCGTTAAGCAAACCCATCTTATACATTGTATAGAGGAGTTTACGGTGAGCAGGCTTGAGACCGTCAATTTCGGGAATTGCACGGGACATAATAACGCTCATCGCATAGGGCATATAGTTGATTTCGAGCGTTTCTGTAATGCGCTGGTTTACAACCTCACCTGCACCGAGGATATGTGCATTCGGATTCACTTCAGCCTTAGGCTGTTTTTCGGGCTTTTTTCTTGCCAATTAAACACACTCCCCTTTCTCAGCTTACGTCGGCCATATCAATATAGAGGTGGCCGTTTTCCGCTATATACTGCTTTCTGCCTGCAAG
Source organism: Acutalibacteraceae bacterium (assembly GCA_045536955.1). Classification (GTDB taxonomy): domain Bacteria; phylum Bacillota; class Clostridia; order Oscillospirales; family Acutalibacteraceae; genus UBA8612. The sequence goes on along the minus strand of JAZSOM010000043.1, from coordinate 334 downwards.
GTTGTCACCGAGCAGCAGATCAAATTTTTCTGCCATTGCCTCTGCAAAATCAGGCTCGATTCTGATAAGGCGGCGTGTTGCGGGATTCATGGTTGTTTTAGACATCATATCAGCATCGTTTTCGCCAAGGCCCTTTGAACGCTGAAGCTTATACTTTGTCTTTTCCCCGTCGAGCTTTGCAAGGATATCTGCTTTTTCAAACTCGTTGTATGCAAAATAAGTGTCATTCTTTGTGGTGATTTCAAAGAGAGGAGACTCTGCAATAAACACCTTGCCACGCTCGATAAGAGTAGGCAAAAGCTGATAAAACAGGGTAAGAAGAAGTGTCCTTATC
>JAZSOM010000053.1:0-12883 GCA_045536955.1 Acutalibacteraceae bacterium | reverse complement strand
TTGCGAAGCTTGTTAACGTCCTTGTAGTCGATGTAATCAACCTTATCAACACAGAATGTGCAGACTTTTCTGCGGCCTTTTCTGTTGGGACGTCCGTTATTTCTCTCGTATGCCATGATGTTATTTCCTCCTTATAGATTTTTAGAACGGAAGTGAATCGTCGTCATCCTCAATGGATTCGAAGTCACCCATGCTGCCCGAAGCAAATGAAGCAGCGGGAGCTGCGTTCTCGTAGGGGCGGCTGCCGCCCGATGTGCCGCTTTCTGCCTTGGAGCCGCAGAAACTTACGTTATCTGCAACAACCTCAACAGCTGTGCGCTTGTTACCCTGCTTGTCCTCGTAGTTGCGTGTCTGGATTGAACCCTGAACAGCAATCATTGAACCCTTGCGGAAATAGCGGCTGACAAATTCAGCTGTCTGTCTCCATGCAACGATGTCGATGAAATCTGCCTGACGCTCCTCGCCCTGACGGACGAAGCTGCGGTCAACAGCAATACGGAAAGAGGTAACTGAAATTCCTGAAGTAGTAGTACGGAGTTCAGGATCGGCAACAAGGCGACCCATTAAAACTGCGCAGTTGAGCATTGCGGTTTTTCCTCCTTATTATTACTTGCGGATGATCATTGTACGAAGAACACCTTCAGTGATCTTAAGTACACGGTCAAGCTCTGCCTGGAACTCGGGAGCACTCTGGTAGTTGATAACTACGTAGAAGCCCTCTGCCTCATCGTTGATTGCATACTCGAGCTTACGCTTACCCCATACATCAACGTTGTCGACAGTGCCGTTTGCCTCGATCATACCCTTGAATTTCTCGAGAAGTGCGTTTGCACCCTCTTCGCCGTTAGCGACTGAGAAAACCATCATGATCTCGTAATTGTAGCTTGCTGACATTGTTTTGCACCTCCTTATGGTCTTTGGCCTCAGGTTACTTCGCCTGAAGCAAGGATTTGCCGCTTACATAGTGCGGCAACATCGGATTATAGCAGAATTGACCAAAACTGTCAAGGGTTTTTTGGCTATTTTTTCGGAAATTTCTTTTTCAGTTTTTTTCTGCTCTCACCTGTTTTTTTGTCAAGCAAAAATCTCATTATTTTTTGCCAAATCTGAATTTTCGTTAAAAACAAACAAATTTCAGGTGAATTTTCCTACAATAATTTTTTTAAATTTTTTGTAAAAGTTTGCGCCGAATATCTACTGTTTGCATTGAAAAAACGCCTGTTTTGCACTACTTATAGGAGGACTTTTTCACATTCAATCAAGATGTTGTTCAAAATTCTCCGACTTAACAAAAGTTGAAAAGGAGCGCGAAATATGCTATACTCTTATGGTCTGTACGGATGTAATAACAGACCTTACAATGACTATTATCTCAACTGCGGTTACCGCAGCACTTATAGTGAAAACAAAAATAATACAAGAAAGGAAGTGGACAATTTGGATCTTGTTTACCAGTTATGGGAAAACGTTAAGGCAGAGTTGAAGAAAAACTGTTCCGAAACTATATATTCAGTCTGGTTTCACGAGCTTGCACTCGAAAATTTCGACGGCGACTCCGTTGTGCTGACGGATGATCCGTTCCGCTGCAAGATTATCAACGAAAAATTTATACCTCTGCTTGAAGAAACCTTTGAAAAGGTTATGGGCTTTAAAGTAACAGTATCCGTAATGCCCAAACAGGAAAAACCTAAAAAGAACGAAACACAGAAAGAGTTTAAATTATCCGACAGCAATGAATGCACCTTTGATAACTTTATTGTAGGTGATTCAAATAAATTTGCTCACGCTGCTTCACTTGCAGTTGCTTCCGATCCGGGTAACACATACAATCCTCTTTTCATCCACGGTAACTCCGGCCTCGGAAAAACACATCTTCTCAACGCAATCTGCAACGAGATACTTAAAAACAATCCCGATGCATACATTATATATGTTCGCAGTGAAGATTTTATGAATGAACTTATAGATTATCTTCAGAATAAAAAAGATACATCTGTATTCCATAATAAATATCGCAACGCAGTCGTACTTCTCGTTGACGATGTTCAGTTCATTGCAGGCAAAACTTCAACCGAGCTTGAATTTTTCCACACCTTTGACACACTCGTAAAAGCCAAGAGTCAGATTGTTCTCACCTCGGACCGTCCGCCAAAAGAGATGGCAACGCTTGAGGAAAGACTGCGCAACAGATTTGAAAGCGGACTTATCGCTGACATTCAGCCGCCTGACCTTGAAACAAGAGTTGCAATCATCAACAGCAAGGCTGAATCGCTCGGTATCGAGATTCCGTCTTCACTTGTTCTTTTCATTGCAGAAAAAATCAAGAGCAATATCCGTCAGCTTGAGGGTGCAGTTAAAAAGATGAAGGCATTCATCGAACTTGGTGAGGGAGTAAACCTCGGTACTGCTCAAAAAGCAATACGCGACATATTCAGCGAGGGTGACCCGACACCGGTACTTATCGATAAAATTATTGATGAGGTTGCGCGTACTTACGGCGTTACCGTTGCAGATATAAAGAGCAAGAAGCACGATGCAAAGTATGTTTTCCCGCGTCACGTTGCAATGTACATTATCCGTGAGATGACACCGCTCACCAACAAAAAGGTTGCTGAGATTTTCGGCCTGAGTGATCATTCATCCGTAATGTACGCATCAAAAAAGATTGCGGCAGACAGAGAAAACAACTACTCTCTCAAGACAATTATTGCAGACATAATGAAAAACGTACAGGCAAATTGACTCAAAAAGTTTTCCACAGTTTTCTTCACTTTTCACATCAAGTTTTCCACAAAACCCGCATTCTGGTTTTCCCCGTGAAAGCTGTGAAAATCTTTTCATAAAACTTTCACAACCGAAAATCACGTTTTTTTCAGTTATATCAAAGCTTTGGCGGTTTTTCCACAAGTTTCACGTGCTCTACTACTACTACTAAATAATCATTTATTATATTTCTATTCCGGAGGCTGATAAAGATGAAAATTTATTGCGACAGCGCTGTGCTCAGCGAAGCCTGTTTAAATGTTCAGCGAGCAGTTTCAAACAAAACAACAATACCTGCAATTGAAGGTATTCTTATTAAAGCAATAGGTAATGAGCTTCTTCTTACAGGTTATGACCTTGAGGTCGGTATAACAACTTCAATCCCTTGCCGTGTTGTTGAGCAGGGCGCAATTATCCTCAACGCAAAAATTCTTTGCGATATAGTCCGCAAAATTCCCGGCGAACAGATTTATATTGAAACGGATGAAAGGCTTCTTGCCACAATCAGAAGCGGCGAGGCTGAATATTCACTTATCGGTATCGACGGCAACGAATTTCCCGAGCTTCCCACTGTAAGCGGCGGATACCCGGTTGTTGTTGAACAAAAGCTTCTTAAAGATATGGTGCGTCAGACGATTTTTGCCGTAGCAATTAATGACAGTAAGGTTGTCCATACCGGCGTTAAATTTGAAGTAAGTCAAAATCTTATCCGCCTTGTTGCTGTTGACGGCTCACGTCTTGCGATGAGAACGGAATCAATCAGCTACATGGGCGACGATATAAATTTTGTTGTTCCTGCAAAAACACTCAATGAGGTTACAAAACTTATCGATGACGATGAGGATACTGTTTCTCTCGGTATAGGCAAGCGCCATATTGTTTTTGAAATAGGCAATTACAGCATTGTTTCACGCCTTCTTGACGGCGAGTTTTTAAATTATAAGAACGCTATTCCTCCGATGTGTTCTTCAACTGCAATTGTAAACACGCGCGAGATGATAGAAAGCATCGACAGAACAAGCCTTATTATTACAGACAAATTCAAGAGCCCTGTAAGGTTTATTTTTGATAAGGATATTGTCAGAATTTCTTCCGTTACCGCCCTCGGTACCGCGAATGACAGCTTCTCCTGCAAATATGAGGGAAATAAGGTAGAAATCGGATTTAATAATAAACTTCTTCTCGATGCACTCAAGGTATGTGATGCAGACGAAGTAAAGATTGAGCTTAACAGCGGCTCTGCACCTATTCTTATTCTTCCCACACAGGGAGATAATTTCCTCTTCCTTATCCTTCCGATGAGATTTAAAAAGGACTGATAAAAAGTGGCAATAAAAATTAAAGCAAAAATTAAAGAAAAGCCGGTAAAAGAAATTTTTATCGATACAGATTACATTCGTCTTGATTCCGCACTTAAGCTGGCAGACGCCGTACAGAGCGGCGGACACGCAAAGGTTGTAATTCAGGATGGTGAGGTTAAAGTAAACGGTGAAATATGCACAATGCGCGGCAAAAAACTGCGTGACGGTGACACTGCAACTGTGCCCGGCCTCAATATTGTTGTAAGGAAGAGATAAAGAGGGTATAAAAAATGGTTCGTGTAATGTCATTTAATCTCAGATGCACAAACGTAGGTCAACGCGAGCAATGGGACAGAGTTGACGATTGTATAAAAACAATTATTGATTCCGGCTGTGAGCTGCTTGGTGTGCAGGAAGCTACTGCACAGTGGATGGCAGATCTGACCAAAAATCTTGACGGTTGGGGATATGTAGGAATAGGTAGAGGTGACAGAGACGGCGGAGAGGGCGAATACAGCTCTATCTTTTATAAGAAAGACCGTTTTGAAGTTATTGATTCCGGCAATTTCTGGTATTCGGATACACCTGACGTAATGTCGAGATGTTGGACCTCACACCACAACAGAATATGTACCTGGGGCATTTTTTACGATAAAAAAGAGGATAAAAAATTTGTTCACGTCAATACACACATGGACTGTGATTTTGACCTTATTTACAAAAGTATCCCGATTCTTCGTGAAAAGATTGAGCCTATGATAAAGGAATATCCTCTTTCCTGTTCAGGTGATTTTAATTCATTCCAGAACGGCAGAGAGTATAACGAAATTATGAAATTCCTGCGCGATTCAAAATTTGTCGCGCCCGATTCAATGGAAAGCCAGACCTTCCACGGCGATGAACCGACAAAGCACGGCACGGAAATAATTGACTACATATTTATAAACGATAAGGTAAAAGCATATAAATACAGAGTTCTTAATGAAAAAATCAACGGAAATTATGCTTCCGATCACTTTGCAATTTATGCAGACCTTGAGTATTAAGCAACGTGACGTTGCATCCATTACCTCAATGAAATTGAGGCAAAAAAAACAGCGATAAAACGAGAAAAGTATCAGCGCTGTATATTAAATCTATATTAAAAAGAGAGCCTTCGATTTATATCGAAAGCTCTTTTTATTATTCTTCGTTATTCTTTTTTGCAAGCTCTTCTTTACCCTCGGGTGTGTCGCGATAATAGTAGGTTTTTGTTTCCTTATGCTCTGTGGATTCCCATACTTCCTTTGCAACGGGTGCCCATTCTTCAGCAAACTTTCTGCATTTTGCGCAGAGGTCTTCTGCCGATTCCTGGTCGATAAGGTCTGTTGATTTTGCGCCTGTTTCCTTAACCATTTTGCAAAGATAATCCGGATTTTCAAGCATCGGACACGGACGCAGATGGTTATCGTTGAAAGGCTGATTTTTGTAGAAGGACATAAACAGGGGATTTTGTAGAGCTTCAAGAAGAGTATGCGTGCGGATATTTGAATCCGAAAAATGAATGAAAACACAAGGCTCAATATCACCCGCGGAATTGATGTGGAAATAGTTTCTGCCGCCTGCAATACAGCCGCCGACGTATTCACCGTCACCCTGAAAATCCATAATAAACATAGATTTGCCGGTTTTTGAGTTACGCAGCTCACGCACACGCTTATACATATATCTTCTTTGTTCAGGGTCAGGTATAAGCTCGGGGATTGCACCCTTGCCAAGGGGCATATAGTTGAAATAAAGGCCGAACATTACACCCTTTGAAATCATATCGTCAAGAAACTCGTCGCTTGTAACGGAATAGATGTTCTTGCTTGTATAACAAACGGAAATGCCAAACATACAGCCGTTTTTCTTAAGCAGCTCCATTGCCTCAATGGAAGTTTTGTATGCGCCGTCACCTCTGCGGTAATCGTTGCTCTGCTCGTTGCCTTCAATGCTGATTGCAAGTGCAAGGTTACCTACACGCTTGAGCTCATCGCAGAAATCCTGGTCGACAAGAGTTGCGTTTGTGTATGCGAGGAAAGCACACTGCGGGAAGGTTTCGCAAAGCTTGAGAATTTCTTTTTTGCAGATGAGAGGTTCACCGCCGGTGAACATATAAAGGTGTGTGCCGAGCTCTCTGCCCTGCTCAACGATGGATTCCATCTCTTCATAGCTTAGCTTGAGCTTGTGGCCGTATTCTGCCGACCAGCAACCCTTACATCTGAGATTGCAAGCGCTTGTGGGGTCAATAAGAGTTATAAAAGGAATATTACAGTGATATTTTTCTCTGTTTTCACGTACGGTTTTTGTGCCGACTGCAACGCCGAGACCGAGCGCAAGACCCATATTGTTGAGTACGTTCGGGTCAAGGTCGTTGATAGCGCGCATAAAAAGCTGAGAATATACGTTATCCGGGTCTGCGGCACCTTCACGAATCTTATCAAAATTCTTTGAGGGGAATACGGTGCCTGCAAAACGCTGAACGGAATCAACAATCTTTACAAGATTTTCCTGAGGATTTTTCTTGATATAATTAATTGATTTTTCAAGTACGGCACTTGCTGCAGCGCGTTGTGCTTTTTCTTTGAGAGTCATAATCTGAGGATTACTCCTTTGCAGAATAATTATATTTGGGTAGAATTAGACTTATACCTCAATATTCTATCACAATAAAAATGAAAAGTCCACTAAAATATTTTGGTGGTATAATATTCGTAAATTTTTAAAAAATATTCCTTCTGAAATATAAAAGATGGTATATATTTTTGTTCTGTTTAAATTTTACTTGAAAAAAAACTGACTATACATTATAATTGTTATTTGTATTATTATCTTTAATTATAAGGTGAAAAACGTGAATAATTCAGCAACTGTTGCCGCTGTTTCAACGCCTGTTGCGGCAGGCGGTATCGGAGTTATCCGTATATCGGGCAGCGAAGCAATCAACATCGCGGCAAAGGTTTTTGTGCCGAGCGGAAAAAAGAATATTACAGAAATGAAAGGCTACACGGCTGCTCACGGTACTGTTTTCGACGGCGATAAACCTATTGATGAGGCTGTGCTGCTGGTTTTCCGCGCACCTCACAGCTATACGGGCGAGGATGTTGCCGAAATTTCCTGCCACGGCGGTGTTTACGTTGTAAGCCGTGTTTTAAGAACCGTGCTCAGTGCCGGTGCTCAACCTGCTGCACCGGGCGAATTTACAAAACGTGCATTTCTCAACGGCAAGCTTGACCTGACAAAAGCGGAAGCGGTTATGAGCCTTATTTCCGCACAGGGTGAGCAGAGCGCAGGTGCGGCTATGACAGCGCTTGAAGGTGCGCTGAGCAAAAAGATTATTGCCGCCGCACAGACACTTATAACCGATTCTGCTTATCTTGCCGCCTGGGTAGATTATCCTGACGATGAAATTGAAGAAATATCTACGGACAAGCTCCTTTCCGATTATACCGATGTTCTCGCTCAACTTGAAAGTTTGCTTTCTCACTACGATGCGGGCAGGGCAATAACACAGGGTGTTGATACTGTTATTGCGGGTAAACCAAATGTCGGTAAATCCACCCTGATGAATTATCTTGCGGGCTTCAAACGCTCTATCGTAACCGATATTGCAGGCACAACGCGTGACGTTGTCGAAGACACAGTTCGCCTCGGTAACGTTGTGCTTCACCTTGCGGACACCGCGGGAATAAGGCAGACAGGCAACGAGGTCGAAAAAATCGGCGTTGATTTTGCCGTAGGCAGGGTTGAACGAGCTTCGCTTGTTCTTGCAGTGTTTGATTTATCCCGTCCTTTTGATGAGGAAGACAGAGCTGTTATTGAGCTTTGTAAAGATAAATGTGCCGTTGCAATCATAAACAAGGATGACCTTGACCCTAAATTTGATAAATCACAGCTTGATTGCTTTAAATATCAGGTTTTTATCAGCGCAAAAGACGGCACAGGCGCCGACAGGCTTGCCAAGGCGGTTGAAACAGCACTCGGCACAGACAGTGTTGACACTTCTGCCGCACTTCTTGCAAACGAGCGGCAACGGCTTTGCTGCGAAAACGCCGCAGAATGCCTGAGAGAGGCGATTGAAGCACTCAGGATGAATATGACCCTCGATGCGGTAACCGTAAGCACTGAGGGGGCAATTACCGAGCTGCTGACGATGACAGGCGAAAAAGCAAGCGAAGCGGTAGTTAACGAGGTATTTTCACGCTTTTGCGTAGGAAAATGACATATAATGGGAAAAATGTAAAAAACTGACATAGAAGTGAAATTATGAAATATTTTGCAGAAAAACTTGATATAGCAGTTATCGGCGCAGGTCATGCGGGAATTGAGGCGGCGCTTGCCTCTGCACGCCTTGGTTGCAACACTATGATATTCGCAATCAACCTTGATTCTGTGGGCAATATGCCGTGTAATCCATCAATCGGCGGCACGTCGAAGGGACACCTTGTGCGTGAGATTGATGCACTTGGCGGCGAAATGGGTATTGCTGCCGATAAAAACACCCTTCAGACGCGTATGCTCAACACAGGTAAAGGTCCTGCGGTGCACAGCCTTCGCGCCCAGATTGACAGACGCGGTTACTGCGCATATATGAAAAACGTTATCGAAAACCAACAGAATCTGAAGCTTAAGCAGGCAGAAATAGTTTCTCTGACCCGTGATGAGGACGGTTTATGGCATCTTTTAACGCGCCTTGAGGCTGAATACACGGCAAAATGTGTTATTCTTGCAACGGGCACATTCCTCGGCGGCAGAATTTTTGTCGGTGATATTTCTTATGACAGCGGCCCTGACGGAATGTTTCCCGCAACTGAACTTGCACAGTCTCTCAAAGACCTCGGTATACCGTTGCGCCGCTTTAAAACCGGCACACCGCCCCGACTTAACCGTAACAGCATTGATTTCAGCGTAATGGAGCCCCAATACGGTGATGAGCACAAGGTGCCGTTTTCTTTTGCTTTTGACGGCGAGATTGAAAACACGGAAGCCTGCTATGTTACCTATACTAACGACAAGACAAAGCAGATTATTCTTGAAAACCTCCACCGTTCCCCTCTTTACGGCGGCAAAATTGACGGTGTCGGCCCGAGATACTGCCCGAGCATAGAGGACAAGATTGTCCGCTTTGCTGAAAAAGAGCGTCATCAGCTTTTTGTTGAGCCTTGTGGCGCTGACACACAGGAGATGTACCTTCAGGGTCTTTCTTCTTCACTTCCCGAGGATGTTCAGCTTGAATTTCTTCATACAATTCCCGGACTCGAAAAGGCACAGGTAATGCGTACTGCTTACGCCATTGAATATGACTGTGTAGATCCGCTTTCTCTGCGTTCAAGCCTTGAATTCCGCGATTTTGACGGTCTTTACGGCGCGGGTCAGTTCAACGGCTCCAGCGGATATGAGGAAGCTGCCGCACAGGGTCTTGTTGCGGGTATTAATGCTGCGCGCAAAATCTACGGCAAAGCCCCTGTTATACTTGACCGCGCAGGCAGCTATATCGGAACACTTATCGATGACCTTGTTACAAAGGGCTGCACAGACCCTTACCGTATGATGACTTCACGTTCCGAATACAGGCTGCTTTTGCGTCAGGATAATGCAGACCGAAGGTTAACGCCAATCGGTCGGGAAATAGGGCTTATATCCGATGAGCGTTGGGACAGCTTCAACAGAAAGCTTGCTCTTATTGAAGAAGAAACCGAAAGAGTTAAAAATGTTGTAATCCATTCAAGCGATGCATTAAACAAAATGCTTGTTTCACGTGAAACATCTCCGCTTAATATCGGTGTGCGTATGGTTGAGCTGCTTAAGCGTCCGCAGATAAGCTATGCCGACCTTGCTCCTTTTGATACCGAAAGACCCGATTTGCCCTATGAAGTGTTTGAGCAGGTTGAAATCTCAATCAAATATGAGGGCTATCTTAAACGTCAGGAGGCTCAGGTTGCTGAAATGCGGCGCCTCGAGGTAAAAAAACTGCCTGAAGATATTAATTATTCAAAAATTGTCGGCTTAAGGCTTGAGGCCATCGAAAAACTTAACAAGGTGCGCCCCGAAAACATCGGTCAGGCTTCCCGTATAAGTGGTGTCAGCCCTGCCGATATATCGGTGCTTCTGATAAGATTACAAGGAGAATAAGGCAATATGGCTATGATAAACTTAAAACTTCTTCGTGAAGAGGCAGAAAGAATAGGCGTTCAGCTTGATGAAACAGCGCTCAGCAACTTTGATCTGCTCGCTCAGATGCTTGTGGATTGGAACAGCAGAATCAACCTCACCGCCATAACAGACCCCATGGGCATTGTTTACAAACATTTTGCCGATTCGCTTACCGCTTTTGCAGCGGTTGACATTCCTCAGGGCGCAACCTTTGTTGATGTAGGCACAGGCGGCGGTTTTCCCGGCCTTCCCCTGCTGATTGCGCGGCCCGATCTCAACGGTGTTCTTCTTGACAGCACAAAGAAAAAGCTTATGTTCGTCGATTACTGCCTTAATAAGCTAAATCTCAGCAGTCACGGTCAGACCTTACATATGCGCGCCGAAGAGGCAGGAATCAAGCTGCAGCTGCGCAACCATTTTGATTTTTCTTTCTCACGTGCGGTTGCCAACCTTCGTGACCTTTCCGAATATTGTCTTCCTCTTACCAAAGTCGGCGGCACTTTTGTTGCCCTTAAGGGTGCAAAAGCGCAGGAAGAGATTGAAGAAGCCAAGGCGGCAATTAAAATCCTCGGCGGTGAGATTATAGACGTTAAGCAGCTTTTCCTCAGCGATATGGGTGAGCGAAACATAGTTGTTATCAAAAAAAGTTCGCCTACTCCTCCCAAATATCCGCGCCCTTCGGCAAAAATTGCAAAAGAACCGCTCGGAATGCCCAAAAATTAATAAATTTACGCACTTTTGTGTCGTACTCTTTTGCTGGACAAGCTCCTGCTTTTCTGCTAACATCGTGGCAGAAGGCAGGAGCTTACATCATTTTACGGAAAGGAACGGCTACAAATGAAGCAGAAACGACAAATTGCAGGACAGATTATCCTTGTTGAGCAGGAAAGCATACTGCCAAACCCGAATCAACCGAGGCTCCGGTTTGATTTTGATGAGCTTAACGGTCTTGCTGAGAGCATACGCAACAACGGGCTGTTACAACCTCTGACGGTCAGACCGACTGAAGAAGGACGGTTTGAACTGATTGCGGGCGAACGCAGACTTATTGCCGCACGTATGGTCGGCATTGCCAAACTGCCCTGTATCCTTATGGATATTGATGATGAAAAATCCGCACTATTCTCGCTTATCGAAAATATTCAGCGGCAGAACCTCGGCTTTTTTGAAGAGGCACTCGCCATTGACAAGCTCTCAAAGGATTTCGGGCTGACACGCGAGGAAATATCAAAAAAACTCGGCAAGGCTCAATCTACAATCGCAAACAAGCTCAGGTTGCTCGGCTTAAGCGAGGAAGAGCAGCTGAAAATAGTGCAGTGCGGACTTACAGAGCGGCACGCAAGGGCGTTACTGCGGCTTGAGGACGGCAAAACGCGTATGAGGGCGCTGAGCATTATCGCTGACAGGCATCTTACCGTTGCTGAAAGTGAGCGCCTGATAACGCAGATGCTCGGCAGAAAAAAAAGCAGCAGACATATTCCTCTTAACAACATCCGCGACGTCAGGCTTTTTGTCAACACGCTCAATCACGCTGTTGATACAATCCGACGCGCAGGAATAGATGCAGATTCTGTTAAAAGCGAGACCGAAGAGTACATAGAATACGTTGTCAGGATCCCAAAACAACCGGGAACTACCCCTGTGCTTAAAGCCAAGGCGCAGGCGGTTTCCATATAAACGGTTTCGGCTGCACGAAACCGACCCATATCTTTCTCTTTCACACCCCACATCCGGCAAGGGAGCAGACGGTAAAACGCCTGCTCCTTTGTCATTTTAATACCTCAGGAGATGGGATATACGCAACAGATGGGATAAAACGAGATAAAGTCTGAGCCACAAAGATAGGTAAGGTTACAATTAGTGGGATATTAAATAAAGAATATACAGTGGGTGGTATGAAACGAGATGAGATCCAAGCCACAGAGATAAGTAAGCCCATAGTTAGTGGCATATAAAACGGAGAATATGCAGTGAGTGAGATGAAACGAGATGAGATCCGAGTCACAGAGATAAGCAAGCCTTTTGAAAGAGGGATAAAAACAAATTTAAAAATGTTTCACGTGAAACATTGATGATGGCAAATGTTGTGCAGAAGTGTATTTTTATTATAATTTCGAATTACGAACTGCGAATTTATAATTGTTATTATATAATTGATATAAATTATTTTCATTAAATAATCGCCTATTTGCCGCAAATAAGACGTTTTTATCGTCTTGACATAAACTTTGTCGGGGTTGTATAATAAACGCATATAAGGAGGAATTTGAAGCAATGAGCATAATTGAAAAACTTAAATCCACTCCAAAGGGTTGGGAAACATCCAATTCCGAGCGCAAGAGCTATTATCTCTACTTTGCGGGACAGAATGCCATTTACTTTCTGCTTTCCAATTATCTTGCAACCTATCTCCTCTTCTGCGGAATAGATCCGCTGAAATCAAGCGCGGTAATGCTTGCCGTAAAGGTATGGGATGCCGTTAACGACGCTATATTCGGTGTAATATTTGATTCAGTTAAATTTAAGAGCGGCAAAAAATACACTCCGTGGCTTAAAATATCGTCTTTGCTTATCCCTGCTGCGACAATTCTCCTCTTTTGCATACCTGCAAGCTCAGGTGAAATGCTTAAGCTCTGCTGGTTTGC
>JAZSOM010000056.1:0-13543 GCA_045536955.1 Acutalibacteraceae bacterium | reverse complement strand
TGGACATTTGAACAGACAATTGATGAGTATCTTCCCGATACGCTGAAAAAGAATTTTGAACTGCTTGAAAAATATCCCGAATATAAATTCAATTTTGAGGGCAGTTACAGATATGAGCTTATCAGGGAATATTATCCCGAAGAATATGAAAAACTGAAAAAACACATAGCAGAGGGCAGGTGGAATCCCTGTGGTGCGTGTTATGAAAACGGCGACGTGAACATTCCCTCGCCCGAGGCTCTTATCCGCAACATTCTTTACGGAAACGGATTTTTCAGAAAAGAATTCGGTGTTGAGTCAAACGATATTTTCCTTCCTGACTGTTTCGGCTTCGGCAAGGCATTGCCGAGCATTGCCGCCCATTCGGGTCTGACAGGTTTTTCGACGGGAAAGCTTTTCTGGGGAAGCTCGGTTCAGATTCCGTTTGATTACGGAAAATGGATTGGCACCGACGGTAACGGTATATGGGCATCTCTTATGCCTTTTTCCTACACAACTGCATTCGGAAAAATGAGCAAGGCGCGCAGAATACTTGAAAAGCTCGAAAACAGCAAAAAGAATAATCTGCCTGAATTCACCTTTGCGTATCACGGGATTGGTGACAGAGGCGGCTCACCGCATAAATCCTCGGTTAAGAATGTCGTGAATGCGCAGAGAAACAATGATAATTCCGAAACAGAATTTTATTCCGCAACAACAAAAGAATTCTTTGATATTCTTGAAGCCATGCCCGAAGAAACGAAGAAATCAATGCCCGTTTATGACGGCGAATTTCTGCTTACTGCACACGGCGCAGGCAGTTACACCTCAAGAACGGTAACAAAGCGCTGGAACAGAAGGTGCGAGCTTCTTGCCGATGCCGCCGAAAGATTTTCCTCCGCCGCATTCATTAACGGACTTTCGGAATACCCTCAATACGGCATTGACAGCGCATGGAAAAAAGTTATTGCCCATCAGTTTCACGATGATATAACGGGAACTTCTTTTGAAAAATGCTATAAGCGAACCCACAACGATTACGTTCAGGCGATGAACACTTTTTCGGCGGAATTTACTGCCGCCTGCAAATCGGTTTCGGAGCAGCTTGACACCTCGTTTGCGGAGGGGATACCCGTTGTTGTATCAAATCCTTTGCAAACCTCAACAACGAGAAAAGAAGCAGTAAGGGTTACCGTTAATTCTGATTCGGATTATTTCCGAGTTTTTGATAAAAACAATGAGGAAGTACCCTCGCAGACACGGATAATCGGTGATAACAGAAGAGAAATTGTGTTTATTGCAGATGCTCCTTCCTGTGGACTTGCGGTTTATGATTTGCGTAAATCGTCGGAAAAAAGTTTGCTTTCAACGGAGCTTAAGATAACCCCAAAAAGCATTGAAAACAAAAATCTTGCAGTGAAGATCGATGAAAACGGTGACGTTTGCAGTATTTTTGATAAAAAGCTTGGCAAAGAGCTTCTCAAAAGACCGATAAGATTCGCAGTATTCAATAATACCCACAGCTTTGATTGGCCTGCATGGGAAATAAAATATGAGGATATATGCGAAAAGCCTTATATGTATGCCGGTAATCCCGAAATTAAAATAAAAGATAGCGGTGCGGCTGTCTGCTCGCTTGAAATAACAAAAATTGCAGGCAAATCCGTATTTACGCAGATTGTTTCGCTTGACTGTGAAAGCAGTTACGTTTCCGTTTATAACGAAACGGATTGGCGTGAGGAAGCGTCCCTTCTGAAAGCTGAATTCACTTTTACCGCTGAAAATGAAAATGCAAATTATGATATCGGCATCGGCAGTATCAAAAGGGGAACAAACACAGAAAAGCTTTACGAAGTGCCTGCGCAGAAATGGGCGGATATCACGGACGAAAGCGGTGATTACGGCGTTTCGGTTTTCAGCGATTCAAGAGTCGGCTGGGATAAACCCGACGGCTCAACGTTAAGGTTAACCGTTGTTCACACGCCGATGGCGAATTACCGCCACGAATGCTCACAGCACGTTATGGACATGGGTCTTAACCGCTATTCATTTGCTGTGGCGGGGCATTCGGGCAATCCCGAAACCGTTACTGCCCTTGCGGATGCTTTTTGTCAGCCGATGCATACCTTTATCACCGAAAAGCATCCGGGTGCTCTCGGAAAAGATTATTCCTTTGTAAAACTGAATAACGATGCTGTCAGAATTACTGCCGTTAAAAAAGCACAGCATTCGGATGAAATAATCCTTCGTGTTGCGGAGTGCTCGGGCGTTGACCAAAGCGGAGTTGAAGTTGAATTTTCAGAATTGATATCCGAAGCATACGAAATCAGAGGCGACGAAGCCGTTATCGGCAAAGCAGAAGTAACCGACGGAAAACTTCGGTTTGATATCGGTCACAATTCAATCAGAAGCTTTGCTATGATATTCAAAAAAGAAAAGAAAACAGTTGATTGCGGTGATGCAGTTGTTTTGAATTACAATGCAATCGGCATAACCGATGACGCAAACCGCCATAAATCAACTCTCATAAAAGGAGTTTCAATTCCTCGCGAAATTCTTCCGGAAAAGCTGCTTTTTGCAGGGGTGGAGTATTCATTTTCAGCAGAAGAAAAAAACTGCATTGTATGTGATGGCGGTGAAATTGAGGTCGGCGAAGGGTATGAAAGCGTTCATCTGCTTGTTGCATCCTTTAACGGTGACAAGAAAATCACCTTTGAATGCGGAAACAAAATCGCAGAAGTTACCGTGCCCGATTGCTTTGAGGCTCTCGGCCAATGGGATTTTATGATGCTCGGTGAAACGGGCTATATAAAATCTGTTCCGCAGGCGATTGCTTTATCTCATACCCATGCAAAAAAACGTAATATGACCGCAAAGCAGTTTTATATCTTCGATGCGGAAATACCCCTCGAGGGCGGAACAAAAATCAAGCTTCCAGTTGACGGTGAAATTGTGATTTTTGCCGCAACCGCAGTTAAAAAGAAATCAGTATTCTCAAAGGGGAATATCCAATTCGATACTCTTGAAAAAAGAGAATTTGACTATAAGTTTTCTGATTATGCGGTAAAACATATGAACAGGAACATCGTCGAAAAAATTCTTGATAAATTTATTGACAGAACATATTCGATAAGCGTAAAAATCGGAGACTTTCATAACAAATATGCATTCGATGAGCTTTATTATATTCTGAGAAGTCTGTGCGACAGAATTTCATACAAAAAAACAGTTGAGAAACTTGTTAAGGAGAGAGAAAACCATGAAAAACACATTTAAAAAAGCTATTTCCGTTATTCTTGCAGTTTCCATGCTTATCAGCGGCCCGATTTTTGCTTCTGCAGATGACGGCGCGGCGGATAACAGCGGAATAATGTTCTGCACCAATGCAATAAACGGACTTCTTAATGCCGTTTTTATGGGATTCGGTGCACTTTTCCCCAAGGATTTTGTATCCGTTGAGGATTATGAAAGCGAAAACTTCTATGAAGGCACAGAAATCTTCATTAACGAACCTGCCGAAAATGCAAAGTGGCATCTTGGGTTCGGTAAGGCAAGTATGGTTCCCGAAAATCTTAAAGACGGTTCAAAGGAATACTACACAGGCGGATATTTCACCCAGAAAATCAACGGAGTTTATGATGATCAGGGTGCAAACGCAATAGCAATCAGCGATAATTCGGGCAGAGGCACGGTTATTATGGCGGCAATTGACGGCATCGGCGTCTGCAATGCGGATGTTCGCACAATCCGTGCGGAAGCAGAACAAAAACTCAAGGATAAGGGCGTTGAAAGCGATATTATTGCAATCAATATCAACAGCACACACTGCCACACAGTTATAGATACTCAGGGCTTCGGTCTTGAACCACTTATCAAAACCGTGTTCCAGAATCTCTTCTCATTCCTTCCTTTTATTGAAAAAACAAGGAGCATTGACCCCGAATTTTATGAGTATATGATTGACGGCGCATCCGATGCAATCGTTGAAGCATATATGAATAAAGAACCCGGTGAACTCTTTTATTTCGAAACCAAGGGCATCGGAAGAAGCGAGAGAAACAACAACTATATGGACGATGAATACGGCTATATTTTCAACAAGAGATATGATATGGAAGGCTATCAACACATTATCGCCTGCTTCAAATTTGTTCCCGATAATGCCGAATCGGCTCCCACTGTTTTCGCAAATGTCGGCGGTCACCCCACAACAATCAATAGGGAAACAAAGCTTCTTTCGGCTGATTACCCTAACTATATTGAATATAAAATGAATGCCGAGGGTATGAACTTTATGTTCATTCAGGGCGCACAGTCGCCCATTTCGGTTAACGCAGGCGGAGTTGAAAACGAGGAAATTCTCGATGAAATCGCTAAAGAGATTGAAGCCGACCCCGTAGCAAAGGATTATGAGCAGGCAAAGAAACTCGGCTATGAATTTGCAAGAATCATTCTTGAAGCGGAAGAAAACGCAAAACCCGTTGAACCCGTACTCAATGTAAGAATGGAAGAAACCGTAATTCCTCTCGAATACGGACTTATGGAGCTCGGTGCAGTTTCGGGACTGCTCGGAATGACAACCGTCAGAGATAAATCCGCACCTTCGGGCTACTCGATAGTTTCCGAGGTGGGTTATCTTGAAATCGGCAAGGATATAGTTATGCTTACCGTACCCGGAGAGCTTATTCCTCAGCTTGTATACGGCAATGTGGTTGATAAAACACAGTCATATCTCGGCGAGGATTGGATTCTTGAATATACCGCAGATATCATCGACGAAGGCAAAACCGTTCTTGTAATGGGTCTTTGCAACGATGCAATCGGCTATATCATTCCCGATAACGATTATGCTCCCTTTATTGCAGACTCACTCTGGAACACAGAACTCGGCGAAAAGCTCTTCGGCAAACCGCAAAGACACTATGAAGAAATGCTTTCGGCAGGAAGCAAGGCGGGTTCAACCGTTATTGGTGCACTCAATACAGTTGTTAAAGAATATAACTAATTGAAAAAAGGAGTGGGATTTATGCCGTCAAACAACGATTTACGGTCAAACGCAAAAGCGTTTGAAGAACTCCGCCGCATGCAACAGGAACGGGAAGAAAAATCCGTTGCATCAAAAACTCAGGACCGCAGATATGTTGGAGCAAAAGAATCCGTAGGCTTCATAATCTGGGATGCTGCACAGAGCTTTAATATCAATATCTTTTCAACCCGATTCATAACAAGCATTGTAGGTGTAGACCTTGGTTTGCAGACTGTTGTTAATACTATCAACAGCGTGTGGGATATTGTCAATGATATTTTCTTTGGGGCGGTTATTGACAAAACAAGAACACGTTGGGGTAAGTTCAGACCCTATCTTATGTTTCTTGCAATTCCTGGCTGTGTTCTGACCTGTCTTTATTGGCTTATGCCTCATCTTTTTGAAGGCACAACTCAGACGGATTTTACAAAGCTTGCATTTTATCTGATTCTTACCATTGCCAGAGAAGGTATAACAACCTTCCAGACGATTTCAAGAACAGGTCTTATGTCAACCATAACTCCACATCCGAATGACAGAACAAGGCTTATCACTCTTGCAAACTTTGCGTCGGGATTTTTCGGTGAAAAGCTTCCCGAACAGGCAGTAACCATTCTTATCGATGTTCTCAGAAGTATGTATCTCAATGATTCAGGCAAGCTTGCAAAGGCATACACGAACCTCTTCGTCGGCATGGGTTGTTTTACAACAATTGCCTCAAGCGCATCTTCATTCTGGTTTTTCTATAACTCGAAAGAAAGAGTTATGCAGTCTATAAAAACACCGAGCGTTCTGATGTCGATAAAATCAGTTATCCGCAACAAACCTTTGCTTCTGATAACTCTCTCGGATTTCCTCAGCGGATTTGCAATCAAAGGCAGTGAAGACGATTATTACACCGACGTTCTTCATTTCTCATCAATGACGCTCGTTGCAGGCATCCCTGCCGCACCCATCAGCCCCATGAGTTACGCATGGGTACCATGGATGAGAAGACGTTTTTCGAGCCGTCTGCTTTACATACTTGCAAAAGAAATCGGCAATATTCTTTATATCCCCGTATTCCTTTTTGGCTGTATCGGTATGAAGAAGGATTATTCGGGCGGTATGTATCAGAAAGTTGTTCCCATGGGCATTGCCATGGCACTGTGGGAAATCATCTGGACTCTCTTCTTCGGTCTTAAATCTGTTATCGGAACAGAAATGTATAACGAAGCGATGGACTATTGCGAATGGAAAAACGGCTACCGCACAGAAGCGATGGCTTCCGTTGCCAAGGGTATTGCTGCCAAGGTTTCGTCAAACACAAGTGCTGTTGTCACAACAGCCATCAAAAAGATGATAGGCTATGAAGCGAATGCATTCAGAATGGGCACGGAACAGACGGATAAGGTCAAATTCTTCCTTTTTGCAATGTTTACAATTATCCCTGCCGTAACAGGCTCTCTCGGAATTATTCCTATGCTTTTTTATGATCTCAACAACGACAAAAAAGAAAAGATGTATGCCGAACTTCTTGAAAGACGCAAGCTTATGTCCGATGCGGTTGAAAGCGATAACGAGGATATGCTGAAGCTTGCAACAGAAACACAGATAAACATAGGTAAATAACGGAGAAACAAAATGGAGATAAGATATATAAAACCCGAGGAAGCGACAGATTTTCAAAAGGTTTCCGCTGCATCTTTCATCTGGGAATATAATGCGGAAGAGGACAGCACCGTCAAATCGCCCGTTCTTGCGGCATTCGAAGGCGGAAAGCTGTTTGCGGGAGTCGAGTTGTATGAGTTCAAAACCAATTACTGTGGAAATTTTCTTGATTCCGTTATTGTAAGCGGTGTATGCAGTTTGCCCGAATACCGCAGAATGGGCGGCATTCGGGAGATTATGAAAAAAATCGGCGAAACTGCAGTTGAAAACGACTGGGTTCTCGGTTTTTTGCATCCTTTTTCGATTTCATACTATGAAAAATTCGGCTATGCAAATCTTAACCGTATGTTTGCGATAAAGGTTCCGTTTGAAAACCTTAAACATATTCCGCGCAGCACCGATGTTGTTCTTTATACGGGCGAACAGTTTGAAGAACTCAGTAAACTCCATAAAAAATGTGCTTTGAGAGAAAATCTGATGACTCTGCGTGAGGAAAAAAAGCATTTCTGCGACACACCCCTCGAAAGAGCAGACTATACATATATAAGATATGATGCAGACGGAGTTGCGGACGGTTATGTGCGCTTTACCGTCAGCAGACCCAATGACCTTTTCGTTGAAGAGCTGTTTGTTCTTTCGCCTGAAGCACTTTACGGTTTAATCGGATTTTTGCGCAATTACGACGGTATGGTTAAAAATCTGATTGTCAGAAAACAGTATCAGGGCAGTGATTTTGCCTGTGTTGCAGACAGAATTGACGGTGTGACATATGAATATAACGGCGGAGCAGCGGGAAGAATCTATAACCTGCAAAAGCTTCTCGAAAACAACGCTTATCCCGAAGAACACGGTGCTTTTCGCTTGAGATGTATTGACGAATTTGAGCAGAACAACGGGATTTTCGAGGTTGAATATCAGAAGGGAAAAGCGGTTGTCACACGCAAATCGGAAGGCGATTATGATATATCTCTCACCGCGCCTGCCGCCGCAAGGCTTATGCTTGCGGGTGAAGGACATAATTCGCAGACCGCTTTATTTATTGACGGCGTTGAAATAAAAGGAGATGCAGATGATTTCTTCAGAGCATTCCCTTACCGTCACACACGTTTTACTGACAGCAGCTGGTCGATTTAGTAAAGTAACATCACTGAACGGAGATGATAAAAATGACAAAAAGATTTGTTTCTGCAGTTCTTGTTTGCGTTATAGTTTTATCTTTGTGTGCGATTCCTGTATCTGCCGCCGAAACGGGCTTCTCAGTTGCAGATGCAGTTATAGTATTATCCGAAAATGCAAGCGTCACGGATAACTATGCCGCAAGCCGTCTTAAATATTATCTTGACGAAATTACGGGTAGCGATATTGAAATTGTAAACGGTGAAACGCAAAGAGAATACAAAATCGCCTTGCAGGGTGTAACGGATGATGCCGACGGAAGCTATACCGTAACTTCGACCCAAAACGAGCTTGTTATCATCGGTTCGGGCAACAAAGGAACGATAAACGGCGTTTACCGCTTCCTTGAAGAATTCTGCGGCTGTCATTGGTATGAATCAGGGGTTATTGTAATCCCCGATAATGAAAATCTTACCGTTCCCAATGGGATAAAAGTTGAATATACTCCATTCTTTGAGTATACGGAAACAGATACAAGAAGCTCGGCGGATGCAGAGTTTTCTCTTGCAAACGGTCTTACCGGCGGAATTTACAAAGACCTTACAGCCGAGCAGGGAGGTGCGGTTGAATACATAGGCGGTTCAAGCCACACCCTTGTCAATCAATACTGTAAACCCTCGGTTTATTTTGAGGATCATCCCGAATACTTTGCGCTTGTTGACGGCGTGAGAACGGGAACTCAGCTTTGCCTTACCAATGAGGATGTCAAGGATATCGTAACCTCGCAGGCTCTTGCATTGCTTGAAGAAAAACACAATCCCGATGCGGATTTGCAGATTTTATCGGTTACTCAGGCTGATAACGGATATTACTGCCAATGCGAAAACTGTAAAGCTCTTGACGAAGCAAACGGCTCTCAGGCGGGCACGATGATAACTTTTGCAAACGAAATTGCAAAGCGCATCAAAGCTGACGGCAAATATGATAATCTTGCAATCGACACCTTTGCCTATCAATATACACGCAAGGCACCCACGGCTGTTGTACCCTGTGAGGATGTTATTGTTCGCTTGTGTTCAATAGAATGCTGCTTCGGTCATACTCTTGACGACCCCGACTGTGAGAGAAACATCTCTTTTATGAACGCTCTTTCAGAATGGAGTAAAATCTGCAATAGACTTTATATATGGAACTACAATCTTAACTGCGATGAAAGCATGAACATCTATGCAAACTTCGGTGTTATGCAGAGAAACACACAGATTTTTTATGAGCATAACGTGAAGGGCATATATCAGCAGGGTGTTTATTACATTTCCGAAAGCGACGGAGAATTCGGCGAAATGAAAACCTATCTGCTTTCAAAGCTTATGCAGAATCCTTACCTTGACTTTGACGAAGAAATGACAGGGTATATGACGGCGGTTTACGGCAACGGCGGAGTATATCTTAAAGAATTCATAGATATCGTAACGGAGCATGCCGTTACAAAATACAAGCATCTCTATATTGAAGAGGATTCACGCTTTTCGCTTCCGGGTATGATGCCGTGGGAAGTCAGCCGATGCGATGAACTTTGGGAAAAGGCAAAAGCTCAGGCGAAAAACGAAGAACAGTTGAGCCGTATACTCCGTTCGGAACTCTGCTGGAGATATTGGAAATGCTCCAATATGCGCTCGGAATTTTCGTTGTTTCAGCATCCGTATCTGTGGATGAAGGCAAGAAAAGACCTTTATAACGATTTTGTTAAATTCGGTATTACCCGAATGGGTGAAAGACCCGGACACGAGCTTTCCGATAACGATTTAAGGCATCTGACAAGAAGAATCTATACATGGATAACCCTTTATGATGAGCCGATATGGGATGCCATCAATCCCTATGCCGTTGCTTTCTATGAGCTTATGGAAAATCTTTATACAACCATGCATAAATGATGCGGATTAAAACTCAGGTAAAAATATGAAATATTACATAGCACAGTTTCTGGGAGTGCTTGTTACTCTGGGAGTAATACTGACCCTCCAATTAAAAAAGAAAAAGCAGATGCTTGTGGTGTCCGTTCTTGTCAACGTCCTCACCGCTGTGAACATTCTTTTGCTTGACGGCTTCAATTCGGGCGTTGTGGTCTGCCTTGTGGCTGTTCTTCAGCTTTTGATTTCAATATGGCACGAGTATAAAAAAACCGAGTCAGGCAATGCGAAAAAAATATTTTTTCTTGTTCTTTATGCGACAGGAGGGCTGCTGGGATATAAAATCCCTCTTGATTTGCTTTCAACCGTTGCGGCGATATTTTATATGCTCGCGGTGTTTCAGAAAAAAGAACAGAACATCAGGCTTATGCTTCTTGTGAATCTGTCACTGTGGACGGTTTATCATGGCATACTCGGCTCAACCGCTGTTTTTGCGCAGATTGCAGGCATTATTTCATCCCTCATAGCACTTTACAGATACAGAAATACCGATAAAAACAAAGGAGAAATAAAATGAACGGAATAAGTAGCTTTTTTCTTGCAATTCTTATTGCATACGGAAGCTTTGTTTCTCTTCTGGCAAACCCAAAAGCACCCGAAGATACGGGAGATTTCTCTCCTGTTGTCAGATTTATCGTAACGAGCGATTCTCATATCACCACAATCGGTGACATTCAGAGCTTCAGACTTCAGCGCATGGTTAAGCTAGGATACGATATTGCCGAAAAAGACGAAGAATATAACAAACTCGATGCGGTGCTTATCGCAGGCGACGTTACGGATATGGGAACAAAAATTGCCTTCGGAAGCATAAAGGCGGCAACAAAGCCGGTTATCAAAGAGGGCACACAGTTTCTTGCAACGGTTTCAACCTCTCACGATGACCGTAATCTGGGAAAAGAATCTCTTGAGCTTTACGAAGAGATTATGGGACAGGAAACGGATTTTCACCGTGTCATAAACGGCTTCCATTTTATCGGAGTTTCCGCCTCAAAAATTGAGGGCGAGCATTACAGCGAGTATCAGAAGGAATGGCTTGTTGAACAGATTGATCTTGCAGTTGCCGATGACCCTTCAAAGCCCGTTTTTGTTATTCAGCATGAGCATATTTCAAATACCGTTTACGGAAGCTCCGATTTTGAAGGCTGGGGAATGCCTGATTTTGCGGAAATTCTGAAGAAATATCCTCAGGTTATTGATTTTTCGGGTCATTCGCATTATCCCATTAATGATGCAAGGTCAATCTGGCAGGGCGAATATACCGCTCTCGGTACGGGCGGACTTTATTATACCGAGCTGACTGTTGATGACGTTAAAACTGTCCATCCGAAAAACTACAGAACCGTATCAACGTTCTGGGTTGTGGAAATTGATGCCGAAAACCGTATAAGACTCAGAGCTGTTGACCTTCTGTCAAAGGAATATCTTTGCGAATATATCCTTGAAAGTCCTTTTGAACGCAAATATACACCCGAACAGCAGAAAAAGCGTTCATCGCCTCCCACTTTTTACGGTGATGCATCGGTAAAACTGATAGGTAAAACAGTTCACTTTGATTCTGCTCAGTCAACAGACGGTATGCCGATATTCATTTACAGAGCATACACCGTTGATACCGAGGGCAACAGAGCTCCGGCTGGCAAAACCGTTCCCAAGTATTACAGATACAATGTTCCTGCAACAGTAAAAATCGATCTGGAGAACCTGCCCGAAGAGAATTACACACTTGAAATAGTTGCTGAAAACTGCTACGGAATGCAATCGGAACCTCTTAAAGCACAGTTTTAAGATATAAGGAGAATCTGGAAATGAAAAGAATATTGAAAAGAGTGACAGCTTTTATGATTTGTGCATCAATGCTCGCTTCAGCGTGTGCAGTCGGTGTTTCTGCGGCAACCGAAACGGATTGCGGCGGTAAATGTGAGCATTCACCCGTTATCGTTCTTCCGGGTATCAATCACTCGCCTACATATCTTTACGATGAAAACGATGAGCCCGTTATGTATAACGGTAATCACATCGGAAGCACCTTGCTTATTCTCAACGAGGCTGCTCTTTCGACAAATGCTATTGTAAAAGCAGTTGCAAGCGTTCTTGCAACGATTGTTTTTCAGACTAATGCAGGTCTTGACAAGGTTGCTTACAATCTTGTTTCGGATATTTTCAAATATCAGAGATGCGATGCGAACGGCGACCACGTTGAAAACCTCAAAACGCAAAGATGGAATTATTCACTTGAGCATATGAGTGAGGAAGACCTTGATTGGACCTACAGAATGGTTCCCATGCAGTCCTTAGTCAATGAAATCGGTGAAGAACATGTGTATTTCTTTACCTTTAACCTTGTCGGTGACCCGATGGATTCAGCAGATGACCTTGCGGAATATATCGAAATGGTAAAGGAACAGACGGGGCACGATAAGGTCTCGCTTCTTCCCGTCAGCCTGGGAGGCACAATTCTGACCGCATATCTTGATAAATACGGTCACAGTGAGCTTGACCAGATTGTTAACGCTGTTGCCTGCCTTGACGGCACCGATATTGTTGCGGATTTCTTTGCAAGAGAATGGCGACTTGACGATGAATATCTCTATCACGAATTCATAAAGCAGATATTTATTGAAAACGAAGGTGGTCCTACTCTCGGATATCTTATCAATTCACTTCTTCATATTATTCCCCGTTCAGGTGTTGATGCTCTTCTTTCGGGCGCAATCAGCGGTATTCTCGATACCCTTATGCTTAATTGTCCTCAGTTCTGGGCAATGCTTCCGTCATACAGGTACGATGCTCTTTCAGAGAGGTATCTCGGCGATAAGCCTGCTCTTAAGGCAAGAACAGACCGTTTCCAGACAGCAAGACTCAATCTTAAAGGAAATATTCTCAAGGCGGTTGAAGACGGTGTACGCGTTAATTCAATCGCAGGCTCAAATCTTGATCTCGGCGAAGAAATGTATACATATTTCAACATTGTTGCTTCAGCAGAGAAGGTAAATTCCGACGGTATTGTAAATCTCACATCAACAACTCTGGGTGCAACCGGTGCGGCAGGCGAGCAGACGCTTGACGACGTTGATTACGAAAGCAACACTTACTGCACCAATCCCGACCATAATCACGTTTCGCCTGACAATATGGTTGACACTTCAACTGCAATTCTTCCCGAAAACACATGGATTTTCCTTAACCAGCACCATGAGGTAGGCTATAACGATGTTGTTCTCAATCTTGCAAAGGCAATTTTTCTGGGAGAGGTAACGGATGTCAATGAAAATCCCGAAATGTATCCCCAATATAACGGCCCTTGTTATACGCAGAGTATCCGCCGATGGAAGCTTCCGGACGCAAAGAGAGTTGACCAAACCGGACTCAGCGAGGAAGATAAGGCAGAGCTTAATGCGGCAATAGCTGAGGGTGAAGCTGTACTTAAACTGACTGTTGCCGATCAACCGAGAGTTGAAGCCGCAGAAAAAAGACTTATTGCCGTTCTCCATAAGGTGGGTGCAGAAGGCTACGAAAACATTGAACCGGAAAAAGAATCAAAGCTTGACCTGATTCTTGAGGATATTACGTACGCAATGAGCAAAGGCTCACTTTTCCTTTTTGGCGGCGGCAGCCTCGTTGACAGGATTCTTTCTCCCGTAAGAAAGCTTATCGATTTGATATCAGGCAATTAAAACAAAAAGTCAAATGAAATAAAATTTTTACACAAAGCAGGCGGCGTTCCGGTGTTGCCTGCTTTTTATTTCGGGCTATTGACAACAACGCGGAAATGAAATGGTTATATAACAAAAAGATA
>JAZSOM010000031.1:0-18125 GCA_045536955.1 Acutalibacteraceae bacterium | reverse complement strand
GCAGTTTTCCTTGAGGTATTCGAGGGCATCGTTGGTTGTGGGCATATTTGCAACCTCGATGTAGTAGGGAACACCGTTTGCAACAATTTTTTCTGCCTCAGCCATATTGATTTCGTTCTGTGTTGCGCAGGGCATTGCGATATCAACCTTAACACCCCAGGGCTTCTCGCCTGCGTAGAACTGAGCACCGAACTTGTCAGCATAATCCTGAACCTTGTCGCGGCCGGAAGCACGCATCTCGAGCATATATTCGATCTTCTCGTCTGTTGAGATACCGTCTGCATCGTAAACGTAGCCGTCGGGACCGGAGATTGTAACAACCTTACCGCCAAGCTCGGAGATCTTCTTTGCAGCGCCCCATGCAACGTTGCCGAAGCCTGAAAGAGCAACTGTCTTGCCCTTGATGTCTTCGCCAAAGTGCTTGAGCATTTCAACTGCGTAGTAGGTTGCGCCGAAGCCGGTTGCTTCGGGACGGATAAGAGAGCCGCCGTAGGAGAGACCCTTACCTGTGAGAACACCGTTCTCGAATACACCCTTGATGCGCTTATACTGACCGTAGAGGTATCCGATTTCTCTGCCGCCTACGCCGATGTCACCTGCGGGAACATCAATGTCGGGGCCGATGTGTCTGTAAAGCTCTGTCATGAAAGCCTGGCAGAAACGCATAATCTCTGCATCGCTCTTGCCTCTGGGGTCGAAATCGGAGCCGCCCTTTGCGCCGCCGATGGGAAGACCTGTAAGGCTGTTCTTGAAGGTCTGCTCAAAGCCGAGGAACTTCATAATGCCGCTGTAAACGGAGGGGTGGAAACGAAGACCGCCCTTGTAGGGGCCGATAGCGCCGTTGAACTGAACACGGTAGCCGGTGTTGACGTTTACCTTGCCGCTGTCATCAACCCATGTTACGCGGAATGAGATCATTCTTTCGGGCTCAACCATTCTTTCGAGGAGTGAATACTTCTCGTACTCGGGGTGCTTATCAATAACGGGCTTGAGAGATGTGAGAACTTCTGTTACGGTCTGCACAAACTCAGGCTCGTTCGCATGCTTTTCAGCAACGCTTGCAATTACTCTGTCGACGTAATTCATATTAAATTTCTCCAATACAAATAAAAATTGCGCTATTATTATATGCGCGATGTAGAAAATTATAATGCTGCCTGCATAAAATTGCAAGATTTTTTTAGAGAAATTTCATTTTTGGCGAAATAATTAGTTTTTATATCCTGATTATGCAAGATGTGTGCAAATTGCGCAAGAAAAACGGCAAACGCAAAAACGTTGTTGCAGGATTTCTTGCAAAAGCATAACGATATTCATAGCTGTAAATTATTTGCCGCGTGTGTTTTTTGAATACACTGCGATTTCGAAAATGTTTTTAAACCTAAAGGGTTGACAAAGCAATTTCAACTGTGTATACTGTGTATATACAGTTTGGTAGGTGACGGGAATGAAAATCATTATTAACTACAAAAGCGGAACTCCCATATATGAACAGATATATTCTCAACTCAAAAATCAGATTATCAGCGGAACGGCAGATACAAACGAAGCTCTGCCGTCAATACGCAGTCTTGCAAAAGATCTGGGCATAAGCGTTATAACGACAAAGCGTGCTTATGATGAGCTTGAACGCGAGGGTTTTATATATACCGTTGCGGGTAAAGGCAGCTTTGTTGCGCAGAAAAATATCACTTTGCTGCGTGAGGAAAACCTACGCAGAATTGAGGTGCTGATGCAACAGATCAGTGAGCTTGCATCTTCCTGCAACCTCAGCAGGGAAGAGGTTATTGAGATGTATACAATTATAAGCGAGGAGGAATAAGCATTGAACGCAATTGAAGTAAAAGAGCTTTGCAAAGTATACAAAGCAAGCAAAGGCGGCCGCGAGTTTGTGCTGCATAACGTTGATTTTGCGCTTCCCGAAGGTTGCGTAATGGGCCTTATAGGAGAAAACGGTGCAGGAAAAAGCACGCTGATAAAGCTTATTCTCGGCATAATCGAAAGCGACGGCGGTACGGTTACACTCCTGGGCAAAACGGATAAGGTGCTTGCCAAGGAGGATATAGGTGTTGTTATTGATGTTCCTGCTTTTTCGGATACGATGACTGCAACACAGCTCAACAATGTTATGAAAGGTATATATTCCGGCTGGGACGAAAGCAAGTATTTTGATTTGCTTGAAAGATTTGAAATTGAAAGAAAAAAGATGTTTAAGCGTCTGTCAACGGGTATGAAAATGAAGCTCAGCCTTGCGGTTGCACTTTCTCACAACGCAAAGCTGCTTATTCTTGATGAGCCGACAAACGGACTTGACCCGGTAATACGCAAGGATATTATAGGTATACTCAACGAGTTTTCGCGTGACGGGGGCAACTCGGTGCTTATCTCTTCACATATTGTAAGCGACCTTGAGCGGATTTGTGACTACGTTGCATTTATGAGAGGCGGCAGGCTGATACTTTGCGGAGAGAAGGACAGGCTGCTTGAAAAATATTGTACCGTATGCTGCACTGCCGAGCAGTTTGAAACTATACCTGAACAGGCCGTAAAAAGCAAGCGAATCACTCCGTATTCGGTTGAAGCCATTGTCGAAAGAGATAAAGTGCCTGAGGATATGCAGGTGAATGCAATAGGTATCGAGGAATTATTTGTGATGCATATTGACAGAGAAAGGCGGTCTGCAGAATGAAAGGTTTGTTGAGAAAAGAACTGTATGTCCTCAAATCAACCCGTATGATTGCGCTGATAGTAGCGTATGCGGTATCACTGGTTCTGAGTATCATATTCAAAACGGTTTTTCTGACCTTGACGATGAACGTGCTTTTGCTGATTGCGCCCCTGATCAGTGCTTCAAAAGATGACAGATACGGTTGGGGCAATTTCAGTAAGGCTTTACCTGTCTGCGCGGCAAAGCGAGTTGGCGTAAGATATATTGTATGTGTTTCAGAGCTGCTGATATTGGATGTTTATAATCTGTTGATGTGCAAGGTGTTGTATGCTTCGTCTGATGTCGCAATACTCAACTATGTGTCGATGATATTTTTTATCGGCTCGTTGGCACTTTCAATAATAATGTTTTTATGTTACAGACTACGGCGCGGAGCGAGAATAGCTTCTGTAATAGTTGCGGTTGTTGTTTTTTCGTGGTTGGTCAATTCTTCGGGACTGTTTGTGGGCGTAACGGCACTGTATGTGCTTGAACCCTGGTTTGCTGCTGTTTCTGTGGCAAGCGGCTTTGCCTTGCTCGGTATTTCGTATATGCTGAGCGTAAGAGCGGAAACAGCAAAAGCCGAAAGAAGACCCGTGATGCGTAAAACGCTTCTTTCTGTTGTTGTCGGTTTTGTTGTTACGGCCTGCGTGAGTGTATGCGTGCTGGGCTTGCGTGGCAGACTTGTTGCTGAGCCGATTTTAGACATTGAAACTTTTGCAATATCATATAAGACTTCCAATTATGCAACGCGTTTTCTTCACAACGTGCGCAAAAGGTCAAATCAGCAGACGTTAAGCAGTACTGAGATGTACGACACACTCAGGAAGTTGGCGGGCAAAAAAATTGCGCAGGAAAATGTTGAAGCTACAAAAGAGGTGCTGGAGCAGGCAGGCCTGATGAAGCAGAATGCATTTGACTTCTTCTGGGGAGAAGATGCAATTATATACCTCAGCAAATATGAAACCCTGACCTGTTATGAATTTTCATACGGCGAAGTTTCTTTGAACAGCAGCTGTTCTTCCAAATATGTTCCGATAAACGATAACAGCGAAATCGGTTTTGATACAGAGAGCTTTGAAATCGGTACGGACGAACTTGAGCTGATAAACACATTGGAAGAAAAAGACATTCCGATTTTTAGTATGAGTGAAGAATACGGAGAAGTAAATATAAGAAACTATACCGTATACACTGCGTATGAAAACGTAAACACAAAAGAGCTTTTCTTTGAGGAAATTCTTTTCAGGTTTATTGACGGCAAGTTGTCGGAATGCACGGAGGACCTGTTGTACGGCGGTTCTGACGATGAGTCTTACGAGTTTATTGATGACGAAGAGTATACGGAAACCGCGAGCGAGTATATGATGACTTATGCCAGGGCGTTCAGCACGGGGTCTTATGCCGGCGGCGACATAAACGAGTGCCGACAGAGCCTCAACGAAATTGGCGCAGAGCCCTATGACGACGGAGTGTTTGAAGGATATATTTACGGTGAAGAAAACCTTGATATTAAGCTGAACGAATCGGCGGCATATCCCGGCACTGTTGATTTCTTGAAAATCAGCGGCTATACAGGCGTAAAACTGTATGAAACAATGAACGAGAGCGAGCTCGGGGCACTGAAAACAATTTTTCGCGTTGGTATGAGCGACAGGGAGCTTGTGGAACTGCTTGAAAAAGAAGAAATGTATCCCAATGCCATAACTGAGAATGTGGACAGAACGTTTAACCCTGAAAAGATATACAAATGCTATCAGATTCCGCTGCTGTTCGTGTGGTATAACGGTGATGAGGCTGAAAAGGAGTGTGAAATCAGGGTTGAGCTGTATGACGGCGCGGTTACAAACGTGCTTGTGTATATGGACGGTCTGATAGATCCGGAGCCTACACGGCAATATACACAGCTGCTCGAAAAAGAAAAATATCTAACCGACAGCATTGACGCCGAAAATATGCTTCTGCCCGACTTTGTCAACGTGTTTGAAACAATGTGCGGTATGCCATTGGATTCTGTTGCCGCTGCTGATGATATGGTTCTTTTTGAAACGTACCAATGGGCAAATTACATCGGCTTTTCACTTGTGCGTCAGGTGCCCAACGGATATAACGATGAGTTTTATCAGCTGCGTATGGATGTTTGCTATTTCTATGACGAAACGGTTCATAACGGTGAAGAAATAACCGTTTGGGGCAGCAGCGACGATGCGGACTTTTTTGAAAAAGTCAGAAAGTCATCAATATATAATTCGCTGAAAACCGAGAAAGAGGTGTGGATTTCATTCTCGGTTGAGGCAACGTAAGAGGAAGGTTACAAACAGCATTATATAAAAATAACAAAAGCTCACCGATTGCGGTGGGCTTTTGCTTATACATCGCTGAATTTTGAATATTTAATTGAAAAGGGGAATGCTTTATGATAGAATTACAACGTATTTTTTCGGATTCTATTTTCTTTTTTCAGAAAGGTTTGGTGCTTTCCTATGATGAGGGATGTTCCCGAGATGTTCGGCAGCCTTGTGTTCAACGACGATGTGATGAGCGCGCGTCTGCCAAGGGAAATTTACAAATCACTTCATAAGACCATAGAAGAGGGTAAGGCTCTCGATATAACGGTTGCAAACGCTGTTGCCGCGGGTATGAAAGATTGGGCAATTGAGCACGGCGCAACCCATTATACCCATTGGTTTCAACCTCTTACGGGCATAACTGCCGAGAAGCACGACAGCTTCCTTTCTCCGCAGGCAGACGGCAGAGTTATAATGGAGTTTTCCGGTAAAGAGCTCATCAAGGGTGAGCCTGATGCGTCCTCTTTCCCCTCGGGAGGCCTGCGCGAAACCTTTGAGGCGCGCGGATACACTGCGTGGGACCCCACCTCTTATGCGTTTATCAAGGATGATTCGCTGTGCATTCCCACGATCTTCTGTTCATTCAGCGGCGAAGTTCTCGACAAAAAGACTCCTCTCCTTCGTTCGATGGAGGTTATCGATGCCAAGGCAACACGCCTTCTCAGGCTTATGGGTGATGATCAGGTTACACGCGTCAGCTCAACCGTCGGCCCTGAGCAGGAGTATTTCCTTGTCGATAAGCAGACCTTCAAGAAGCGCCGTGACATCGTCATTACGGGACGTACTCTTTTCGGCGCAAAGCCACCGAAGGGTCAGGAGCTTGATGACCACTATTTCGGCGTAATCAAGCCCAGGGTTAAAGCATTTATGAAGGAGCTCAATGAAGAGCTTTGGAAACTCGGCGTCTATGCAAAGACAGAGCATAACGAGGCTGCACCCGCTCAGCACGAGCTTGCACCTGTATTCACAACTACCAACACTGCGGCTGACCACAACCAGCTGACAATGGAAATAATGAAAAAAGTTGCCGACCGTCACGGTCTGACCTGCCTGCTTCACGAAAAGCCTTTTGCTGGCGTAAACGGCAGCGGCAAGCACAACAACTGGTCGCTCTCTACTAACTATGGCAAAAACCTTTTCAAGCCCGGCAAGAAGCCGCAGGACAACCGCCCGTTCCTTGTTTCACTGTGTGCGGTGCTTGAGGCGATTGATCGCAGCCAGGACCTTCTTCGTATCGTATCCGCTTCAGCGGGTAACGACCACCGCCTCGGTGCGGCGGAAGCTCCGCCTGCAATTATCTCCGTGTTCCTCGGCGACGAGCTGACAGAAATTCTCGATGCTGTTGAGCGCGGTGAGCACGGCGAAAGCAAAAAGACGGAAACGGTTGTAACCGGTGTTGAGGTTCTGCCCGATTTTAAAAAGGATTCAACAGACCGCAACCGCACGTCACCAATTGCATTTACCGGCAATAAGTTTGAGTTCCGTATGCTTGGTTCATCATTCTCAATTGCCGATATTAACACCGTAATCAATACGTCCGTTGCCGATGTGTTTGACAGACTTGCAGACAGGCTTGAGGCATGCGATAACATCGACGCTGAGATTGACAGGTGGATGTCAGAAACAATCACTGCCCACAAACGCATCATATTCAACGGCAATAACTACAATCAGGCTTGGGTTGATGAGGCTCACCGCAGAGGGCTGTATGAGCTTAAGACAACGGCTGATGCAGTGCCGCTTTTTGTCAGCGAAAAGAACGTTGAGCTTTTCACAAAACATAAGATTTTTACAAAGAGCGAGATGGCATCACGCTGTGAGATTATGCTGGATAGCTATTGCAAGGTGCTTCACATTGAGGCGCTTACAATGCTTGATATGGCACGCAAGGAGATAACTCCTGCCGTTATTACTTACTCCAATGAGGTCGCAAAGAGCGTTAAGCTCAAGAAGGATATCGGTGTCCTTTCCGACGGAGATGCTACACTCAGCCTTTGCAAGAAGCTTACGGTGCTTACCGATGAACTTTACGCACGAACAATTGCTCTTGACAATACCGTTGTCGGTCTTGACCACGCAGGCAGCAGTGTCGATGCTTCGTCATATTGCCGCGATGAGCTTCTTCCTGCAATGAATTCGCTTCGCGAGGTTGCGGATGAGCTTGAGACAATCGTTGCTGAAAAGCATTGGCCGTACCCGACTTACAGCGAGCTTCTGTTCAACGTTTAAATAAGCCGTAACATATAAACAAAAGGGAGAGCATTGGGGTACCCTCCATAAGGAAGTTACCCCAAGGCGGCTCTTGTAGTAAAACTTAATAACTGTAATCTGAACGGTATAGCTTCGGCTATGCCGTTTTTGCTTTATGTTGTTTTGAAATATGTTGTTGGTACGCTTCTTCCATTTCTTCAGCAGAGAGCATTTTAATTATCCCGGCACCGTGGTAGTAGATATCTACTGTCTGATGCCGTTTGCCGTTAATCTTCTCGGGCTTTGACACAACAATTCTTTCAATGAACTCGTGAACTAACTCAGGTGTCAGCTCTGACAGTCGAGTAATTCTTTTTGCCCGTTCAATGAAATGCTGTAAGCCTTCGCATTTGATTTCCGTTTCTTCTAAGAAAGTTTCAATTTCAGGAACTCTGTCTTTTAATTCCCGTTGTTCATCTTCCAAGGATATAGAGAGTGTTGCAAATCGTTCATCGGATATTTTCCCTCTGGTGTTATCTTCATACAGAGTTTGGATTATGCGGTCAATTTCTGCAATTCGCTTCTTTGCTTTTTCAAGTTCCTTGCGTTTCAGTTTCAAATCTTTCTGATGATTCAAATCCAATTCCTCAATCTGCTTTGCTGCAAAATCTTCTTCAAAGCATTGTACATACCATAACACTCTCTGCATACTTTCGAGAACAAGATTGTAGATTACTTTCTCACGTATATAGTGAGCAGAGCAGGAACTTGCATCTCTGCGGAATGACGAGCAAAAGAAAAATGCTTGCTCTCTTTTATAATTATTGGTGGCACCGTAATATAATTTCTCACCACAGTCATCACAGTATAACAGTCCTGAAAACATACTTGTAAATCCTGTTTTGGGATTCCTGCGTTTGTTCTTTCTGAGACTTTGCACCAACTCAAACTTTTCTCTGCTGATAATAGCAGGATGTGTGTCGGGAAATATCTTCCATTCATCAGAAGATCTTTCTATTCTCTTTTTACTTTTGAAAGATTTTGTAGTGTAACGAAAGTTAACCGTATCACCGCAGTATTCTTGTTTGGATAAAATTGAAGCAACAGTATCCGAACACCAGTTATGAAGTAATGCAGGTTTGTATCCGCATTTTCTTTTTATGCTGCTCCAATATTCAGTCGGTGTCATCACTCCGTCTGATTTTAATTTCTTGGCAATCTGCGCAGGACCAAGTCCCGAGATGCACATATCAAAAATTCTGCGGACTACTTCGGCAGC
The DNA here is from genome assembly GCA_045536955.1 of Acutalibacteraceae bacterium. Taxonomy (GTDB): domain Bacteria; phylum Bacillota; class Clostridia; order Oscillospirales; family Acutalibacteraceae; genus UBA8612. The sequence goes on along the minus strand of JAZSOM010000031.1, from coordinate 9,601 downwards.
AGGTTCATCGACAATCCATTCCTTCTTGTTGTCGGGATTCTTCATATACCCGAAAGGTGGGTTTGTTGTCAGCGGTATTCCTGCCATACCCTTGCTCTGCATTACTCGGCGTACCTTTTCACTTGTATTCTTTGCGTGCCATTCATTGAATAAGTCTTGCATCGGTACAAGATCACTCAAGCCTTTTGCTGTATCAATGTTATCCATTATTGCGATATACCTGATACCCAATCTTTCAAATTCTTCTTCAAGCAACTGACCGACAACCAATCGGTTACGACCCAATCTTGAATGATCTTTGACAACAAGATTTTCAATCATACCTTGTTCGGCAAGTTCAAGTATCTCTGTGAACGCAGGTCTTGTAAAGGTAACGCCCGAGTATCCGTCATCAAAAAAGAATCGTGGATTAGGCAGGCGATTATCTTTTGCATACTTCTCCAGAATGGCTCTTTGATTTTTTATGCTGCCCGACACATCTTCGTTCTCATCGTCACGAGAAAGTCTTGCATATAGGGCAGTTATTTTTTGACTTGACTGTTTTTTACTCATATAACTCCTTTCTACAGTCAACATGATATGAATTGTAGGACACGCTTATCATATCACATCTTTTTGTAATGTTCAACGCTTTAAAGTGCGAAATCGTGCTATTTTTGTTTTAATATTCTTTCTGTTTTTTCTCGCAAGGTTTCAGTTGCATCAGCATTGAAATGTGAACGCACGTTGTAAACTGTTTCGCTGATTTCTTTTTCAAAATCAATCTTGCGTGGGAACTGTTTACTCCGAAACCAAGCAATCCGTTCTGACTTTGTCATTGACGAAAGTATGTTTTTAATTTGTGAAATGTTGTTTAACATATCGGTTATGAGATTATGTTCATTGTCACTTAGGTTTGTAATTTCATAATTCATTTGATTTCTCCTTTCTTAATTTTATTTTCTGTTTTAATTTTTCTTCAAGGGTTTCAGGGAACTCTCCCTGACAAGCGAATTTGTCCGTACGGATTCAGTGCTTGTTGAGACTCAAGTCGAAACAAGCCTTTTTTGTGGCTACAAATTCAGTGCTTGCTGAGACAGATGCCATTTAATTTTTACTGTTGTGATTTCGCAACTTATGGTTTTGTTTCTTCGCAAACTCACTTGCAGCAGAGCGTCGCTCTTTACTGTACGGCTCTGTAAGTCTAAAACAAAATCTTCCTTTCTCAATCTCAAACATCAGTCTTCCGTCTTCCGAATCGTCAACCAACTTACACAAGTCCGGATGTCTTTCTGAATATACCGATAGACGGTTTTTCAAATCTGTGTTGTAGGTTGACACCGTAATAATCGGACTGGCTTCGTCAAAAAATATCTCGGTTGTCTTTTGAGATTTCTTTAATCCTGTTTTCAAAACATAAACCTCCTTTCCCAAAAAATATTTTTCAAAAGGCGGCTTTTTTGAATGATTTTTTATAGGTGAACAACTGTAAAAAGAACATTTCATCCGACAGAAATTTTTGAAACGATGCAGCTATAAATCAAACACTCTCCAATTTGATTTTTGCATTTTTTACAGTTCTGAAATAAATTTGAGCAAAACAAAAAAGCCGTCACACAGACAGCATCAATCGGCGGGAGCGTTTGCTCTCGCTTTTACAAATGATGTCTTATGTAACGGCTTTGAAATTAAAAATCTCAAAGGCATACTGTTTTCTAATCCCGCATCACCTGAAGCATTAGCCACGTACAGTATCAACAAAGGTGAGGAGTGCGATAATTTTCTCTTAGCATATCGCCGGCCTTAGGCGGACTCATATCCGCAAACAATCACATCGTTATTCAATTGTCAATTTTAAATTTAACTTACTATACCACGCAGAACATTTGTTTGTCAATGGGTTTTATAAAAATTATTAGTTGTATGTGATAGCGTTTTTTAATATTATTTATTCAATAAATCATTTCGCCTTTAAAAATCAAAAGCTCCGTTAAAAGTTTTTGAAAGTGAAATTCCCTATAAAAGAAACATTTACACTTATATTAAACTATCGTGAAGTTTTTTGAAACAGCAAACCGCATATAATAAATTCAAACTAAATGTTTTTGATTGTATTTATAATTGAAGACGATTGCCATTTTACTATTTTGTCGGCATTGCTTTTTACAATAACTGATGTTTTTTCTGAACCCCATGGTTCGATAGCTATAATTTTCTTGTTCATTTCGTTTGCAATCTGAATTTCTATATTTATCCATTTGCTATAAGATGCATATACCCCAGCTAATATTAGCACGCAACTTGCATGCTGCATTTGATTTTTTATAGCTGCTTTAAGTTGGTAATCATAAATAGCATTATGAATAGGATCGTTTTTGGGGACGGAATAGTTTTTATAGATAAAATTCGAATCTGAGTCTAACATTTTTACAAGTTTTTCATAAGCATCGCTATAAGACCATGAGTGGCTAATAAATAAATTATAAATCATTAACAATCACCTTAACTCTCTTTTCAGTGTTTCATAAAACAGATGAACTTCTTCTTTCTTTCGGTTTGACAATCCATAACGTGACACAATTTCGGCAGATACTTTTTTCCTTGCAGAAATATATTTTTTTACATCTTCTGTAGTTTTCAACCTTGGCCAATAATTCAAATAATCCGGAAGCGAAACATCACTACTTAAAAACGTGGCTGTAGGCATATCAACTTGTGCTGACATGCCAATTTCAAAAGGAACCCACCAAGAAAACTTTGTTCGTTCGCTCATAATAACAATAATATCTGTACAGGAATTCAGATTAGCTTTTATATGTTCTGTTAATTCTTTTCCGCCTAAAATAATGCTGCTATCTAGAACATCCAAATAAGCATCAACGGAGTTGCGTTCAAACTCTGCTTTCAACCGAAGTGCTTGTGTAGAATCATCTTTTTTGTGTGAAATAAAAACTTTCATATATACTACTCACTTTCTTTTATTTTATTAATATTTTCAAGTTATTCCATGACCATCTATAAATGCAATCTGTTGGTTTGGCAGATAAAGGTTTAACACATTTTTGGGTAGCTCTCCCCCGTAATAAGAAATACGGAACACTTTCTTCCTGAGCAATTTTCAACTCAGCACAAACCCCTGAAGCAGAATTTGTATGTTCTCCGCAAATTACAATCACAACATCACAAGATTTGATTCTTCTTCGTGCATTTTCTTTCCAATTGTTTTCAATGGTTTGTTTGATTGACATATCCGTTATTTCAAATGGAGAATCAGGATTTTTAGATTGACCAACAAGCAAATTTTTGAGTGCAATATCATTATCATAGTCGAAACTGATAAATACTCATTTTTTCATTTTATTCTCCTTAAATAGTGTTGTTTTGTACTAATCTCCAATATTGTTTTCCTATTGAAGTTAGCTTGCATGTTTTGGATTTCATTGCTGCATAGTACATATGTTGTTCATCTACGGGTACAACTAAACCGACGCTTTCCAATTTCTGTAAATCTGCAAAAATTAATGTGTTTGCCGTATTGGCATAAGGTTGTATAATTTCGTGTGTTACTTCAGGTGAATTTGTTGGTTCAAAAGAAGGATTTAACTGCAAAGCATCATTTTCGCTATGAAAATATGTGCATATTTTACGAAGAGTTAAAATATCAATTTGCGGAACAACCGATCTAATAGAAGTAAAACGAGTAACGTTGGTTTTGAATACTGGACGCTGATCCCATGGTCCAAGAGCTTTATCGATATATGAGTATAGACCTCCGGGGGTAATATGACCTGTAATATCTGCGGCACCTCCACGCAATGCTTCTATAAGTAATGATGTAAACACACCATGCCCATTGATTTCTAATGAAGTTTCGGTGGCACGACTTGCAGTTAGAATTGTAACCCCCTCACTAATGACGGAGGTGTTTTGACCAAGAGTATTAATATTTCCCATAAAGCCTGAGAAACAACTGTCAAGTATTATTATTCTGTTTTTACATTGCGAATTGTTTGCAATTGTTAATACATCCTGCAAAGAAACTCCAAAATTATATTCTGAATAATCGGGGGTTACAAGATAACCACCCAACGCATCAACATGTCCATGACCCGAATAATAGAACAGTGCCACATCTGAATCGCCAGAAAAACAATCGTTTATTAGTTCCAGCAACATTGGCTTTGTGGAAACATTTTTAACTAGTTTGGTGGCAAAATTTGGAGAATTGTCTCCGTTTTTTCTTAACAATTTTTCCACGGCGTCAGCGTCGTTACAACACCCATTAAGGGGACACTGGGGGTAATCGTCAATGCCAACAATTAATGCTTTTCTCATGTTATTCATCCTTTCTTAAGCACTTTGCTTATTTAAAATTTTTTCAGTATAATTGTTTTTCAAATTTACTTACATATATATGACAAAAATCGAGAAATGTTACGCAAAAATTTCTAACTTTTTTAAGTTTCTACATTTTTCACAATTATGGTTGCTATAAATTGTGAGTTATTACCACACAAAACGGCAAAAACTGCACTGGATTTAAGGCATGACTTCAGTGCAGTTTTTATATCATATTTTGTTAAATTAATGTTTTGGAGTTGCCTACATCAATGTTTATGAATTTTCCTTATATATGGATGCAATCAAGGAATGAATCATTTGTGGAACTAAAGAATATTCGTGTTTTTGGGCATATTCTTCAATATAGTAAATTTCTGCTTTTAACCTTTTCCAGAATTTACATATTAAGTCAAGCATTAATGATTCAGCTTTTTGAATTTCATTCTTATATTGTGTTCCCAAATTTTCCGACTTTTGAAAATAAACAATTAGTTTAATTAAAGCAGAAAGAACAGATAAATTATCATTTATTTCTCTACAGTCTTTTATTGAGTTTTTTGCTTTTGATAATTTTTGTTTGCCGACATAAAATCTTTGTAAGGTATCGTAAATATTATTATCTAAAACATAAAAACTCAATATGTCTTCAAAAATAGAAAGTATACTATGTTTTGTTTCTTCTTCTTCTTCTTCTATTTTTATATATTCTAGAAGAACCATCAAACACAATGCAAAAGTATCTTCCTTACTGCTATATTTATAATTATTCCAACAGTGAAACTCATTTTCATAAGACCAAATTATATGCTTTACTACCTCATTAAATTTATATTTGTTTTTCTCCGTTAATTTTGAATAGATTGGGAAAATCGACATACATATTCTTGCCGTTACCCAAAGTGATTCGTTGGGCAACCATATATCTCCTTGTTTTATTAATGAAAACAAGGTGTCAATTACCATATCATTGGTTTCATTGGGATATTTGTTTGAATTAAAGCATGTTAAATAGCACAACAAGCCCCAAATATAGTTTGTTTTTAATGGAGTATCAAAATGTTTGTTAACATCTCTCTTTTCTTCGAAACTTAAATTATCTATTTTTTTCAATTTATCTTTCATAGAGTTGTCTAAATTGAAATCAGGATATTTTTCTATAGTTTCCAACAACATTTTTGAATCAAAATAAAAATCTATATAACAATTTAAGTTTTCGTTAATCGCAACGTGAGTGTTGCTTTGTATGTGGCTAGATATTTTTCGCTTTATTTTTAAAGTGAACTCTCTGTAATTTTTAGCATCAAGCAAAGTTGTAATATTTGCTAAAAAATATTGTGATGTGAGTGATTGAGTCCAATGGTCAACCATATCATCACTTTGTGGATCCTGTAAGAATTTTGCAATCTCATGATAAAGTTTACTTCTTGTATCATAGTGAACTTTATTATTTTGGATGATGTTATTTTTCCTTAATATAATCAGAGGAAATTCTTTAGAATATAAATCAGTTCCGTATTTTATATCACTTATGTAGAACTTGTCTAAACAACTAGACAAGAAATTTTTAATTGGATAAACAAAAAAATCTAACTTCATTTTATCTTTGAATGAAGTGTTTTCGCCAATGTATATATCAAACACAGAACTATCAATATTTTCGAAATCTTCTTTGATTAATTCTACATTACTATGAATTGCCGGAAAATTAATTTTATGATTTTCATCTGTTGAAAATAACGTCAAAGGATACATGGTTTTTTCATACAGCTTTTGTTGATCTGTTTGTTTTTCAAAAAATTTCTTGAATATGTTAAGTATATCAGCTCGAGTGTATCTAATCGAATTAAATTCAAAAACGGTTTTTCCTAAAAAGAACCCCTTGGGTTTTAAAACATATTCTATTTGATTAATAAAATCATTTAGTTTTTCAGGAGCAACATTTCCTATTGCTAAATCACCAATTACAACATCGTATGAATTTGCCACTATTTTATTGTTTTTTGAAATGTTTAACCAATCACAAAAAATAACATTTTCTCTTTCTTTATTTAGTGGAGTATCTTTTGTTGTTCGTTTGTGATATTCCTCACTGTTGTCAACTATTGTTATCGAGAAACCTTCTTTCAACAACATTTCTCTAAATCCATTTGTCGTACCTAAAATCAAAGCTTTATATACAGGATACCGTGCGTTCTCTTTAATTTTTTTTAGGATTTCCTTATATATTTCAATTTCGGAAGTTGATGGTTTTGATGGTGGAAGTATATCTTTCCATGTTTCTGCTAATTCAGCACTCCACTTTAAAGACTTTTTATTGTTTTTGTGGTTAAGTAAATTGTTGCTTTTAGAGACAGCATTTATCGAATGTGCTAACCAATCAACAACATCGCTAAAATCTTTTTCATGCAAACACACTTTTCCATTAAACATAGGATCTAACTTGGTATATTTGTCATAATTTTCTTCACCAATATCTTCACAAAGAAATAATTTGGCAGACACATCAGGATTTTTCATGTATGAATCACCCTCCCTAAAAGCACAAATCTCTTGCCAAATTCTACGAATTTTACCATTGTTATTCTTTTGTCTCAAGAAAAAATTTCTTGTTTTGGGAACATCTTTATTTACAACAAAAAGGAATAATTTAGAATGCTGGGCAATTATAGGTGTATCTCTATAAGCCCCATACTTATTTGTTTGGGGATCAAGGTAAACATTATAGCCTAATTTAACCAATTGCATATATATGCATTCAGCTGTTAAATAAGAACTTGAAGATTTATTGCCATGATAAGCAATAAACAAGTCAAAGTTTTTTTTGTTAGCCATGATTATGTGCCTCCTAAAAGTTATAAAAATCTTATATATATAAATGACAAAAAGCGCGAAATGTTACGCGAAAATTTTAAGATTTTTCAAGCTTCTACTTTTTGCACAACTTGGCGTGTTCTAAATTATGCAGAATTACGACAGAAAACGACAAAAACCGCATTGGAGTTTTGAGCATAACTCCAATGCGGTTTTCTTTTTTTATGTTTTATTTTGATTGAATGGGTTTTATGCTTTATTCTCCGCATAATACTGTGCTTGGGCATTCCAGAGTTCGCTGTATTTGCCGCTGGGATTTTCGAGGAGGTTTTCGTGAGAGCCGTCCTGAATCAGCTGACCATTATCGAACACGAGGATTCTGTCACAGAAACGGCAGGATGACAAACGGTGGGAGATATAAACCGCTGTTTTATCCTTGACCATATCGTTAAAACGGGAATAGATTTCGTGCTCGGCAATGGGGTCAAGCGATGCGGTGGGTTCGTCGAGAATAACGAAAGCAGCATCTTTATAGAGTGCTCTTGCGATTGCGAGTTTCTGTGCTTCACCACCGGATATCTCAACACCGTCTTCTTCAAAATCTTTGTAAACGGGAGTTTTGAGCCCTTTCGGCATAGCTTTTACTCGTTCAAGCATACCTGCTTTTTCGAGTGACGACCATACTTTTTCTTCGTCATAATCAACTTCTGCCGAAACATTTTCGCCAACGGAAAACGAGAACAGTCTGAAATCCTGAAAGACAACCGAGAACAAATCCAGATAGTCCTCATAATCGTATTTCTGAATATCAATTCCGTTGAGGGTGATGTATCCCTCTGTCGGGTCGTAAAGTCGGCAAAGCAATTTTATCATCGTTGTTTTACCGCTGCCGTTCATACCGACAACCGCAATTCGGTCACCGACCTTAAATTTAAGATTAAGGTTTTTGATAGCGTAGTTTTCTGTGTTCGGATATCTGAAGCTGACATTGTGAAACTCAATGTCATACTTGTTATCCATCCGCTTTTCGGTGGGGATAGTGCCGTAGTGCATTTCGGTCGGTGTGTCCAGATAGTCAAAGAATATTTCGAGATAATCGTTATTGGTGCGTAAATCTGTAACAGCACTCGAAAAGATTTCTGCCGCTTCAACAATACGTGCAACGCAGAACTGATATTTAATGAAGCCGCCAAGACCAAATGCGCCTATATATGTTTTGAGCGCAACGAAAAGATAAGTGGCACCCGTTGTAAGAACATAGAACAAATTGAATCTGTTGTTCCTTTTCCTTTGAAGAGAAAAGAGTTCTTTGCAGCCTTTAATCCATTCATCGTAAACTTTATCAGATGAAAAACGGATAAGCCTTTTCTGGTTGAAGATGTGAATGTCTTTGCATGCCTTACTGTCATCAATATAATCGTCGAGGTAGTAGTGTAAAAGTCTTTCAATCATTGAATTGCCTTTAATTTTTTCAACAGAAAGACGGTTGAATTTTGATGTGACTTTATATTCACCGACAGCACAAATGGCAACAAACACGAAGAATGCTATTGTAAATCCCGATGTGTCAATAAATTTTTCAAAGCCCGACAGAACCTTATCGGAATGCTTGAAAAACAGCTCCATTGAAATAATTGAACACATAACGAGTTTGCTGATGCCTTCAAAAAGCGAAACCAAGTTCACCATAAGTTTTCCGAGTCCGCCTGTACCACGGCTGTCGGTTATCAATTGGCGTTTGGCTCTTATCAGCGGATCTTCCATATTCGGGTAGTCCATCGAAAAGCTCTTGCCGTTGAGCAAAACTTCTTCCCATTTTTCTGAAATTATATGGAATGTGCGTACTTTACGCCACGAATAATCTCTGAAAATATAAAGAACTACTTCAGCGGCATACATTGAAAGAAGAAAAACAATCTTTTTGGGATCTCTGTTACCTGTAAGCTCATCAACAATTGAGGCTGTGATGTAATTTGCGATAACAAAAATAGCCGTGGCAAAAAATGAATAGAGAAAGTTATGCAGAAGAAAATGCGGAGTATTGCTTTCAATAAGCTTAAGAGCTCTCTTTATCATCCGTAAATCTTCTTTGAGAGTACGCTTATGCTTCTTCATTTTCTTCCGCCTCCTCTTCATAATATTTGCTTTGAATTCTGAACATCTCAGCGTATTTGCCCGAGAGTGCCATCAGTTCTTCGTGCGTGCCTTCTTCGGCAATCGAGGCATTGTCAAGCAGCACGATTCTGTCACAAAAACGTGTGGATGAAAGCCTGTGTGAAATATAAATTGAAGTTTTGTTCTTTGAAATCTCGCTGTATTTAAGGTAGATTTCGTTTTCCGCTATCGGATCAAGGGCTGCGGTGGGCTCGTCAAGAATAAGTGTAGGTGCATCCTTGTAAATCGCCCTTGCAAGAAGCAATCTCTGTATTTCACCGCCTGATAATTCGACGGCGTTTTCATTGACATTCTT
>JAZSOM010000001.1:0-18671 GCA_045536955.1 Acutalibacteraceae bacterium | reverse complement strand
AGCAGGTCTTATCCGCGTGCGTGAATTCACAATGAAGGATGCGTACTCTTTCCACACATCTCAGGAAGATCTCGAGCAGTACTATGACCGCTGCTACGACGCATACAACCGCATTTTTGCACGCTGCGGTATCCCCGAGGTGGTAACCGTCAAGTCCGACTCAGGTATGATGGGCGGCAGCGTATCACACGAATATATGCTTCTCACCGCTGCAGGTGAAGACAGCATCGCAGTGTGCAGCGAGTGTGACTTCAGAGCAAACATCGAGGCAGCTCCCTGCATCGTAGAAAACGAGGCTGACACTGTGCTTGAGGAGCTTACACTTGTTCACACACCCGACATGCACACAATTGACGAGGTCTGCACCTTCCTCAACTCCGCTGTCGAAAAATCCTGCAAGGCTGTTGTTTACCAGAGAAACGCAGACGACTCGTATATTGTTGCATTCGTCAGAGGCGACCTCGAAGTCAACGAAACAAAGCTCCGCAACGCAGTCGGTTGCGAGATTCACCCCGCAGAAATCACAGACGGCTGCGGTCTTTTCGCAGGCTTTATCGGGCCTTACAATATTGATGAGCGCATTACGGTTGTTATTGACGGCTCTCTTAAGGGCGCAACAAACCTCACCTGCGGCGCCAACAAGCTCGACTATCACTACACAGGCTTCAACGTAGAGCGTGACCTCGGCAATGTTGAATACGCAGACGTTGCCGCAATCAAGGATGGCGGAATCTGCCCGCAGTGCGGAAAGCACTCCGTTACACTTTCAAGAGGTATCGAGGTCGGTAACATCTTCCAGCTCGGTACAAAATACACAAAATCAATGGGTATGACATACCTTGACAGCAACGGTCAGGAGCAATACCCCATTATGGGTTGCTACGGTATCGGTGTAGGCAGACTTGCTGCAAGCGTATGCGAAGCATATCACGATAACTACGGTCCCATCTGGCCGATGTCAATTGCCCCCTGGCAGGTACACCTTTGCTGTGTACGTTCAGACGATGCTGCAACCAAGGAATGTGCAGACAAGCTCTATGCAGATATGCAGGCTGCCGGCATAGAAGTTATCTATGACGACCGCAAGGTAAGTGCAGGATTTATGTTCTCCGACGCTGACCTTCTCGGTGTTCCGCTCAGAGTTATTGCGAGCCCCAGAAACCTCAAGGAAAACTGCTGCGAAATCGTAAGCAGAGACAAAACAATCAGCATAAAGACAGAAATCAGCGAAGTTGTTGATACGCTCAAAAAACTCATCAGCGATATGATCAAATAATATCGGAGTGAAGAATTTGAAAAACGGCAAACAAAAACTGACAAACACACAGATAATTGTACTGTTCTTTGCCGCCGTGATAGCAACGGGCACACTGCTGCTATGTCTTCCAATTGCGTCAAAAAACAGGGAATGGACTCCCCTGCTCGATTCGGCATTTACTGCAACAAGCGCAACCTGCGTAACAGGCCTGATTGTTCACGACACTTTCACTCACTGGTCACTTTTCGGTCAGCTTGTCATTCTTGCTATGATACAAACAGGCGGACTCGGAGTAATGACTATTATCACAACATTCTCTGTTTTTGCAAAACGAAAAATCAGCCTTTACGAAAGAAAACTGCTGATGCAATCCGCAGGCACGATAAAAAGCAGCGGAATAATAAAGCTGCTGAAACAAATTATAAAAATTACGCTGATTTGCGAAACTGCAGGTGCAGCACTTCTCGCCGTAAGGCTCTGCCCGAAGCTCGGCGTTGCCCAAGGAATTTACTGCTCCGTTTTTCACGCTGTTTCAGCCTTTTGCAACGCAGGATTCGACCTTATGGGAAGATATGGTGAATTTTCTTCCCTCACACCGTTTTGCGATGATGTTGTCGTCAACCTGACGATTTGTGCGCTTATCATTGCGGGTGGACTCGGATTTATTGTATGGCAAGACGTAATCACAAACAAATTCTCTTTTAAAAAATATTCTGTTCATTCCAAAATTGTCCTCCTAACAACGGCCGTGCTTATAGCCGGCGGTTGGTTGGCATACTTCGTTTTCGAAAGGACAGCCAGTCTCAGCGGCCTTGATACGGGAGAAAAAATTCTCGCATCGTTTTTCCAGTCGGTAAGTGCCAGAACCGCCGGCTTCAACACAGTACCGCTTAACAAGCTAACCGGTGCGGGAGTTGTTCTGATGAGTGTGCTTATGCTCATAGGCGGAAGCCCGGGTTCAACGGCAGGCGGCATAAAGACAACAACAATTGCCGTAATGTTACTGGAGTTAATTGCCGCTGCAAAGGGAGACAAGGACACTGTGGTGTTCAAGCGCAGACTTGAGGATGACACAGTAAAACGTGCAGGCGCAATAATAAGCATATATATGACAGCTGTTGTCATATCCCTTGCGATGATATGTTCAATTGAAAATCTGCCGCTTTCCGACGTGCTTTTCGAAGTTGCATCGGCAGCAGGCACGGTCGGACTTACGGTAGGCATAACATCAACGCTTTCCGATGTATCACACATAATACTAATGCTGTTGATGTTCGGCGGAAGAATCGGCGGACTTTCACTTGTGTTTGCATTTACTGAACGACGCGAACACGCAAAACTCACAAGACCATCCGAAAAAATTCTGATAGGATAACAGGAGTAACGAATATGAAAAACATACTCGTAATCGGAATGGGCAGATGCGGTAGACATCTTGCCACAAAGATGCAGGAGCTCGGTAACGACGTTATGATTGTCGACAAAGACGAACAAACCATCGAAGAACTTGCTCCGTTCTTTACAGATTCATTCATAGGCGACTGCACAAACGAAACGGTTATACGTTCGCTCGGTGCCAACAACTTTGACGTCTGCTTTGTGTGCATCGGTGAAAACTTCCAGTCTTCTCTTGAAATTACGGCACTTCTCAAGGATATGAACGCAAAATACGTTGTATCAAAAGCTAACCGAGACATACAGGCAAGATTTCTCAAAAGCGTAGGTGCAGACGAGGTTATTTACCCGGAAAGAGAAATTGCTGAAAAGCTGGCAATACGCTTTAACGCTGACAATGTTTACGACTACATTGAGCTTACGGATGAATACTCCATCTTTGAAATTCCCGTAGTTTCAGGTTGGGTAGGCAGAACAGTTATCGATATTAACGTAAGACGTAACTATAATATAAACATTATCGCTATAAAAAAAGGAGAAGTTTTGTGTCCCCTTCCGGGTGGTGATTACGTTTTTGAAGCTACCGACCATCTTGTTGTTATAGGTAAATCTTCAGACGTATTCAAGCTCTCTGCAAAAAAATAAGAAAACAAAGTTAAAAGAGTCAACCCGCTAAATGCGGATTGACTCTTTTTTATCGCGCTTTTTATTCGGCGTTTGTTTCTTCCTCTGTTACGGAAGGAACGAGCGGAACCGTTGTCGTTTCTTCAACAGGCGCAGTAGTTTGCTGCTCGCTGTAAGAGGGTGAAGTTTGTGCGTGCGTCTCACCGGGTACGCTGGGTTCGGTAACCGGTATGTTGTCTGAAGCTTCGCTCCAGACAACAAGGGTAACTGCCGTTCCCTTGGGATAGGATTTGCCGATTTCAAGACCGATAACAGACTCAACAACATTATCCGGATGAGAACCGTCATTCGCTTTGTCCTGTCTGTTTACCTTGAAATTATTCTGCACAAGTAAGGCGTAAGCCTCCTCATAATCCTTGGAAATTACATTAGGCAGCTTATATTGTTCTATACCCTTTGAAACGGTAAGAATAATCTGAGTTCCAACGTTGACCTGTGATTTCGGAGCAACGCTCTGAGCAATAATTTCGCCCTTAGGCACGGTATCGCTGAACTGTTCATCGGCAACAAAGCGGAACTTATCCTTGTAATACGGCTCATTTGAAATTTCAGTGTAATATCTTCCTACAAAATCCGAAACCATAATCATCTCAGAGCTTGTTGTATACTCTTCGTCCGTACCGTCGTTTCCTAAGTTGCCGAAATCGCCGATACCACCGACAAAAACAATTATCAGACATATAACAAGACAAACTATCGCACTGATGAGAGCCGTGCGGATAATAAGCAATTTGTTTTGTGAAAGCGTGCTTTTTTTCGACTGCGCAGGAGCAGATTGGGTCTGCACAGGTCTTCTTTCCGGCTCTCGGGCTGCGGGGGCAGACTGTATCGGATGCTCAAACTCAGCAGGAGTTACAGCCGCGACAACAGGAGAAGCAGAAAGGTCGGCACGAAGCTGCTCGACAGAACGTGTACGTTCATCCGGCATTATCTGAAGCGCGTTGATAAGACCGTTTATAACGTATGCAGGAAGCTGCTCCGCAAACTTACCCGGCACCATAAGCCTATCGTTGGTGAGGCGTTCTGTTGCCTCAATGGGATCACTACCGATAAGAGCGCGGTAGAGAGTTGCAGCAAAAGCATATATATCGGTACAGGGACCCTGCTTGCCCTCAAAGCCGTACTGTTCAACTGCAGCATATCCGGGAAAGAGCTGTGCCGTCAGATCACTCTTTGCGGTTCTTGCCTGCCATATACTGAAACCGCCGATTCGCATCTTGCCGTCCTGGCCGATCTGGAGAGTGAGCGGCGAAATACCGCGGTGTATTATACCTGCGTTATGAAGCATACCAAGAGTTGAGAGCACGGGCATAAACAGCACCCTTGCACGCTCCCACGGAATATAACCTGTCTTGAGGCGGAGAAGGTAATCGCGCAGAGTTATGCTCTTTACGTACTCGCATATTGCATAGGCTGTTGAATTCTCTTCAAAAACGTCGTAAACGTTGACAAGAGCAGAAAGCCCACTCATACGCGTGAGCTTGCGCCACAACTCAACAAATTCAGCCTTACACTCATCATAAACGAGCTCGCAACCTGACATAACCGAAACTTCGCGCTCACCTATACGTCTCGTGGCAAGCGTATCGGGCAAAAATTCACGAATGGTAACAGGCTTTTTGTCGTTAATATCCCATGCTATGTAGGTAGCACCGTCACCGTTGTATTCGAGCAGTTTGCCCACAAGATAACGGTTTGCTACAACTGTTCTTACCGCAAGGTAAGGCGCTATCTGCATTGTGTCGACGTGAAATCCGCAATGAGGGCACTGGTCAACCTCACCGATTTCCTTCATACAGCTCATACAAAGATGTTCACTGTTAATCATAAGCTAGCTCCCTGATTAATAGATTATCATTTAGCGATTATGGTTTATTGTATCATTTTTCGTCATTTTAGTCAAATAATATGCAGTTACAAATAGTTACAGTTTATTATTGAAAAGGCGAACCGCATCTGACTCAGAAACGATTCGCCCTAAAACCATATTAATTTGTCTGACGGGAGTAATATTCATCAACTGCGGCAAACAAGCGCGTTGTGGCAGTTTCTCGGTCACATCCCTGAAGCTGTGCCGCCGCCATTGTCTGATGACCGCCACCGCCTAACAGTTCCATAATTATCTGCACGTTGATTTCGCCGAGTGAACGGGCAGATATGTTCATTGTACCGTTCGAATCAAACATTGCAAACGAAGCCTTTATTGAATCGATATTCAGCAGTTCGTCGGCTGCCTGCGCAGTAATCGTACGGATATCCGGCGAAACGATGTCTGCATAGGCAATTGCACAACCACGGTATATTTCTGCTCCGGAAACCACCTCATTGCGCAGTTTGAAATCTTCCATCTTATTCATAAACAGTTGGCGCACCTTAACGGTGTCTGCTCCTTTGCTGCGCAAAAATGCTGCCGCCTCAAACGTACGCACGCCGGCCCTGAGCGCAAAATTACGCGTATCGAGCATAATTCCCGAAAGCAAAGCGTTTGCCTCACATTCGGTTATCGCAGGCTTAGACGGCATATATTGGAGTATTTCAGCAACCATCTCGCCTGCTGACGAGGCATTCGGATCATGCTGAAAAACTATACTGTTATTGATAAAGTCAACGTTCTTTCTGTGGTGATCGATAACAACAACCGTTTTTGCCTTACGGTAGAGTTCGGCACTTTCAAGAACCTCTGCCCTGTGCGTATCAACAATAACAAGAAGAGTGCGTTTACCAATCGACTTGAGAGCCTCCTCCGGAGAAATAAAACCGTCGGGATATTTTTGCTCAACAAGCTCCACCAAAGATTTTGCCAAAGACTGTTCGCGCTTGATAACAATTGCAGAGGATTTACCCAGAGAACGTGCAGCGCTGAGCACACCCGTTGCCGAACCGACACTGTCAAGGTCAGAAAACCTATGTCCCATTATCATAACGTCAGAGCTGCTTTCCATAAGTTTCTGAATAGCTGAAGCGACAATACGGGTGCGCGCCTTACTTCGTTTTTCGACTCCCTTTGATATTCCGCCAAAAAATTCATAAGAGTCGTTTTTTAATATTGCTGCCTGATCTCCGCCACGACCTATTGCCATATCAAGCGCCTGACGCGCATTCTTTTCGCATTCGCGCAAGGTATCTCCCCTGCTGATGCCTATCGACAACGTGATGCCGACAACTTTTCCGTCATATTCGTATGAACGTATGTCATCAAGCACGCTGAACTTTCGCTCAGCCATACGAAGAAGGTCGCGTTCCTCACACACGACAACAAATCTTCCGTCGCCGAGTTTTCGTATCAGACAACCGTATTCTGAAAGCCAATCATCGATAAGCTTTTCCGCACGGCTTCGCATTGCGTTCGCATCACTGTCCGAATAACTCTGCATAAGCTCATCGATATTGTCTATACAGATGAGCATAACACTCGGACGCGAAAGAGTATACTCGTAATAAGTTTTTCGCAGCTGTGTTTCATCCGAAAAGAGCAGTACAAAACAATCCTCATCGCGATATTTGAACGGAAAAGGATAAACCGAATACGAATGGTCCGCTATATCGGTATAGAGCCTGTCATGAGCAGATATATCCTCAGCGGTCTGACCGCTGAGAAACTGCTCAATATCACTGTTGACAAGCCGTACACCGTCAAGCACACGCGACTCAAACAACGTATTAAACCATAAAATTCTGCCATTTGCCGTACAAAACACCACGGGCAAAGGAAAATGAGCCAGCTTATCCTTTTCGGAAAAATCCAGAGAATTGCTGACCGTCCTTATAAGCTCATGTGAACGCCTGAGAGTAACGACGTTGCTCACAAGGCTGAACACAAGCAGCGCCAAAAGGATTACAAGCTCAATAACTGCCGCAGTTTTATTGTAAAAAAACATAATCACGCCATTAAGCACACCTATGGCAAACACACATAGAACAGCGGCGTTACTTTTGATGAAACGCATCAACGCTTATACCTCCATTATAACAGGTACTATCATCGGACTTCTTTTTGTCTTATCAAACACAAAACGTGAAATATCATCCCTGACTTTTGTTTTGGCAGCAGCAATATCGGACGGATTTCTGCCAAGACGCTCATCGAGCGTGTCGTAAGCTATACGCTTAGCCTGCTCAATAAGCTCCTCCGATTCTCTGACGTAAACAAAGCCTCTTGTGATAATTTCGGGACCGGAAACGATATAGCCCGTATCCGATTCAACACTTGCGGTTATGATAATGATGCCGTCCTGTGAGAGATGCTTACGGTCTCTCAAAACAATACTTCCGACATCACCCACACCTGAGCCGTCAACATAAACCTTGCCTGCCGGGACACTGCCTGCAATGCGAATAGCGCTATCGGTCATCTCAACAAGAATTCCGTTATCGGCAACAATGATATTTTTTCGGTCTATACCCATAGACTCAGCAAGTATCCTGTGCTTCTGAAGGTGCTTCTGTTCACCGTGTACGGGAATAAAATAACGCGGTTTGACTATGCTCATTATCATCTTGAGCTCTTCCTGGCAGGCATGTCCCGAAACGTGAACATCATACATTTTTTCATATATTACTTCTGCGCCGAGCTTCATCAGCTCGTTGACAACCTTGCCGACAGTTTTTTCGTTGCCTGGAATGGGAGTTGCCGAAATAATGATATAATCCATAGGACCGACTTCAACCTTGCGGTGGTCGGAAAAAGCCATACGGCTGAGTGCCGACATAGGCTCACCCTGACTGCCGGTTGTAATAATAACCATCTTATCTTCAGGATAATGACGGAGCGTATCAAGGCTGACGATAAGCCCATCGGGCACGTCGATATAGCCGAGCTCCTTTGCGACGGCAACAACGTTTTCAAGGCTTCTTCCGGAAAGAGCAACCTTCCTGCCAAGTGAAGCCGCGCTGTTTATAATCTGCTGAACACGATGAATGTTTGAAGCAAACGTTGCAACGATTATTCGCCTGTTACCCGCATGCTGAAAAAGACGGTCGAACGATTCGCCTACCTTACGTTCGCTTTCAGTGTAGCCCGGACGCTCGGCATTTGTCGAATCGGACATAAGGCACATAACACCTTCGGAGCCTATCTGTGCAAGTCTTGCAAGGTCAATAGGTTCACCGTCGATGGGTGTTGTATCAATCTTGAAGTCACCCATCTGAACAACCGTACCGCCACTGCAACGCACCGCAAGAGCAACCGCATCCGGAATTGAATGATTGACATGAATAAGCTCAACCTCAAATTCACCAAGATTTATACGGTCACCCGGTTTGACAACATTGAGCTTTGCCGATGAAAGCAGATTATGCTCCTTAAGTTTGCCTTGAATTAGTCCGATTGTAAGCTTGGTTGAATAAATCGGAATATTGACAGACTTCAGAAGATAAGCGAGTCCGCCAATATGGTCCTCATGTCCGTGGGTAACAACTATACCCTTCACCTTGTCAATATTTTTCTCAACATAAGAAAAATCCGGAAGCACAAGGTCAACACCCGGCAGGTCTGCATCGGGAAACGCAAGGCCGCAATCGACAAGCACCATGCTTTCGCCATATTCGTAAAGAGTCATATTTTTGCCGACTTCATTGAGACCGCCGAGAAAAGCGACACGAACAGGCTTTTTTTCAACAGGTTTCTGCTGCTTTTGTTTCTGCTTGTTGCGCTGACTTCTTTGTGTCTTTTGCTGGCGCTGAGATTCCTGCTGATTTTTCTTCTGAGGAATCCTCGAATAACGCGCAAACTTAGACTGCTTGTTCTTGTTCTTATTCTTTTTTTCGTTGGCTTGCTTTTCGCCAACTTGGTTTTTTTCTGACATAAAAAATACATCATGCAGCAAAAAAGTGTAAAAAATCCAAAGCTGTTGGTATATCCAACAACTGCACAGCTTATTTAATACACTTTAAATTTCGCCACATTAATCCTTTCTGTTTTTTATTTTATATAAGGCCGTCTAACGCCCAAGACGGCTAAAGTTCAAAATATTACAGATAAATTATATATTAACGCACAATAATTGTCAAGTTGATAACACAGCACCGATGTCTGACACGAGCTCCGCGGCAGTTTCACCGTCCGAAGCGCAAACTTCCACACAGTAGCTTTTCAGATTACCGGAACGGGTAAGAAGAATGTTCCCCTTATCGTGTCTGACGTAAACGTGCCCTGTTCCGTCTGTTATAATTTCGTTGCACGGTATCAAATCGGCAACCTCATCGGCGCTTAAGCTGCAAAAGATATTTCTGCGTACAACAAAGCTGTCTGACAAAATTTCGCTTAAGGTCGAAAGCCCCGTACCGTATACTGACATATTTCGCAGCAACTCAACAGCAAGAAAAACACCGTCTGACTTCCACAGCTCACCGCCTGCGTCAAAGCTTCTCTTAACCTCACCGCCATAAGCTGCGGCAACAGCCTCAAGAGCAGACGAAGCAGAAAAAGATACCTCCTGCGTTTCTCCTGCTTTCAAGCGGCACGCACAGCAGATATCCAGAAGTTTTTCGCGGTTATGCACCTTGCCCGATTCATCACGCGCACTTATTCCGAAACCTGAACGGCTGATAAAAAGACGCGGCTTTGACGAAAAATCAGCACCGGAAAGATTCATAACCGAATAAACCATATTCCGCAGACTTCTGTCGACACAGAAAACATCGGCAGATGCACCTTCAAGACTTTGTGCCGCAATGACAAGAGCTTTTTTGTAAGCATAATCGGAGTTGATTTCCAAGCACACACCCTCCTGCCCTATGGGCATATCGTCACGTGCAATATATTCCGCCATTTTCTGCTCCTCAAGTGCAGTAAGCGGTCTGCCACCGTTTGCATAAATACTGACAAGCGAGTCGCTGTCGACACAGAAGGCAGCCGAAAGCGAATAATTTCTTGCAAGAAACGGTATTCTGGACTCATTCACATTGCCGAAAAACTCAGCAGTGCCGCCTGCAGCTGCAATTCCGTTGCAGAGATAAGTGGCAGCTGCCGCGGATTTTTCTGCAGTTGAGGACACAACACCGATTCTTTCACCGAAGGCATAAACAGCTGACGCACCTATTTTTTCATACAACCTCTGATTTAAAGGTCTGTTATAAACACAAAACGATTTCAAAACAAGATCCTCCCGTATTCTTCTGATATGTATATCACAGATTATTGTCACACAAGAGCAAAAATATCCGTAAAGGTTGTAACAAGCACGAAAAGATGATACAATAAGCAGGTCAAATCAACTAACGGATGGTCAATCAGAATGAATAACGAACTCAAGAAAGTAGAATTATTTGCAGACGGCGCTTGCTCGGGCAATCCCGGACCGGGCGGGTGGGGCACAATTCTCCGCTGTAACGGCAAGGAAAAAGAGCTTTCCGGCGGAAGCGCCGACACAACAAACAACCGCATGGAAATCACGGCTGTGCTTGAAGGTCTCAAAGCACTCAAATACCCCTGCAACGTCACCGTAACAACCGACTCTCAGTATGTTTACAACTCCATAACCAAGGGTTGGGCAGAGAGCTGGAAGAAAAACGGATGGATAAAAAAAGACAAAAAGCCGGCACTCAATGCCGACCTGTGGGATAAGCTTCTGAGCGAAATATCAAAGCACGAAGTAAATTTCGTATGGATTAAAGGTCATAACGGACACAGCGAAAACGAGCGTTGTGATGCGCTCGCCGTCGCTCAGTCCGAAAAGCACAAAGCTATTTAAAGAATAATACAGATAAGACCGCTGCAGCCCTCATTTATAACCTTTTCTATCGTTTCCTGCAGCTTCATACGCGCATCCGTAGGCATTCTGCCGAGTTTATTGCGAAGCCCTTCATTGACAAGCTCATTGAGTGATTTTCCGAATATGTTCGACTGCCATATTTTCAGCGGATCTTCCTCAAATTCTTTAAGAAGATATTCTACAAGCTCTTCACTCTGCGATTCAGAGCCTACGATCGGCGCAACCTCGGTTGTAATATCGGCACGCATCATATGCACAGAAGGTGCAGAAGCTCTTAATCTGATGCCGTATTTGCCCCCTTGCTTCATTATCTCCGGTTCTGCAAGCTTCAATTCCTCGGTGGTCGGCATAACTATACCGTAGCCGGTTGCCTCGACCTCATCCAGCGCATTTTTAAGCCTCATATATGCTTTTTTGATTTTATTAAGTTCGAGCAGCTCTTCCATCAGAGCCTGCTCGTTTTTTATTTGTGTACCCGTTGCTTCGCTGAGCACGGTAAAGAACAGTGACGGTGCGGCTGATGCGGTTATTACAGCACTTCCGTCAGACAGATCCATTTGTGAAACTTCGACAGAGGAAATATATTCGCACTGACGTATTTTATCTGCAAAATCAGGAACGTCACGCACACGGTTAAGATCCTGCGCGGCAAAGGCAACACATTCGCTCACGGCATTGTAAACAGGATGTGTTTCGCCAAGGCTCGACATCCAGCACGGCAGCTCAATGCCGACTTGCTTTATCGGGAACTCAAAAAGAACACGCCTGAGTATATCTTTGATTTGTTCTTCGCTGAGTTCTTTACAGTTTACTGCCATAACAGGCACGCCGTAGGACTGAGTAAGCTCCGCAACAAGTTTGCGAGCGCGAGTTGACTCGGGTGCGACACTGTTAAGGAGCACAACAAAAGGCTTGCCGAGCGCTTTAAGCTCATCAATAACGCGTTTTTCAGCCTCAGGATAATCTTCGCGCGATATTTCGCCTATTGAACCGTCGGTTGTAACCACAAGACCAATGGTTGAATGTTCTTCAATCACCTTTTTTGTGCCGAGTTCAGCTGCCATATTGAACGGAATTTCTTTATCAAACCACGGTGTTTTGACCATTCTCGGCTGTTCGTCCTCGATATACCCAAGCGCGCCCGGCACAATATAGCCGACACAGTCAATCATCCTGACCCTCATTGTAACACCACCGCCGAGAGTTACCTCAACGGCCTCCTCGGGTATAAATTTAGGCTCAGTTGTCATTATCGTTCTGCCTGCTGCAGACTGCGGAAGTTCATCGTTAGCGCGTTCACGCTTTGCGGAATCTTCAATATTCGGAATAACAAGTTCATCCATAAAGCGCTTAATAAACGTTGATTTGCCCGTACGCACAGGTCCTACGACCCCAAGATAAATATCGCCCTGAGTTCTTGCGGCAATATCGTCATATATGCTTTTATTTTCCATTTCGGTTGCTCCTCCTTAAATCAGATACGCGGAATAATCAGCATAGTTTCTTTTTCAAGCACATCGCCTTTTATGTTATTACGGCGGCGTATTGCATCCTCTGACGTGTTATACTTTTTTGCAATATCCCACAGTTTTTCTCCGCTGTCGCTGAAATAAACAGTTATTGATGCGGCATCGGACTTGTTTTCGGATTCAAGCTGTCTGACAGCCGTGACAACCGTAACGGGCACAGATTCAAAAATACTGCCCCTTATATTAAGCTGAACCTTTACCGCAACTCCATTCCCCTTGCCGTTTGCACTTACCGCAACCGCACACACATCGGCATCGCAGAATATTTTGCCCGATTTACCTTCGCACGGTTTAGCAAAGCGATAATCCCCCTGACGCTGCAAAGACGCGATTTTGCCATCTTTTTCGCGATAAATCACACTGACGGTGACTGTGCCGTTCAGCTCAGCACCTTCAGCATCCGACGTACTTACGCAGGTCACGTTGTCACAGCGGCAGTCAATCACTTCCTGAACATCACAGCCGTCGAGTTCGGCGTTAAATGCAACCAGACAATTTTCATCAACAGCCTGAACAAAATTATTGCTTACGAGAGCCGTTTTGCTGATTTCAAGCTCGCCGTCCAGGAGATAAGCGTCCTCAACGCAGGCACAATTCTGCCGACGGTAACCGCAAACAAACATCCGTATGCAAACAGCCGCATCAACGCTTTGCGTATCTGTGGTTTCATCCGTTCTGAGATGCAGGTCGGGGGGCGAAACCTCCGCCCTTATGTCGCAAATACATGAATCATCAACACCGTCAAGCTCTATTATCCGACTTATCGGCATACTGTGTTCAATTTTTTTGACGCTGCCGTCTTCACAGCAAAGTGTAACATTCAGCATCAATTCGCCCTTTGCAAGTAATTTATTACTGACAGCCTTGATTGAATCAAACACTGTATAGGCATAGGAATCCGCAATACCGACAGCCTTAACAGATGAATCCGACAGCGGCACAACTTCGCTCATATCAAACAGCTTTACCGCACAGCCCACTGCGTTGCATACCGACATAGGTCTGAGCTTAAGCTGCACACCATCTCCGCCGATACCGCTCAGAAAATCGGTCTTTTCACACTGCCATATTGAAAACAGCACAGAAATACAGCCATGAATATCGACCCTTCTCGGACTGACGGCACGACAGTTGACGTAGGCCGTTTTTGCCATGGCAACAGCCTGAGAATCCGGGCGCAGAGAATTCATTTCAACAAACTTGCTCAAGGGATAATTCTGCTCAAAGCAGGACATTTTATCATCGGTGCTAACGTAGACAAGACGAATAACGGCATTTCCCTGCGCTGTTATACGGTTACCAGCAACCGAAACGGAATTTATACCCGCATCAACACTGCATCGCAGTATACTTTTGATATCCGGACAATAATCGGGCAGAGTCATATCACAGTCAACATTCTGCTCAGCCTTTGCCTCCCTGACGATGCGGCAGGAGCAAAGCTGTTCATTTTCAAAATTCAAATCCATCTGTTTTACCTCACCTTCAAAAGTTTCTATGAAATCTATATTCAAGTCCTGTCCGATTTAGTACAAAATAGGCAACACACATCACATTGACATTTAAAACAAAAAAGACACCCGCACGGGTGTCTTTTAACCGATATTTATTGATTTAAGAAAACAGACTTCCGCCCTGACAGTCTATGCCGACAATCAACGGAAAATCCTTGAAAGTGAGACGTTTGACGCTTTCGCAGCCAAGGTCTTCAAAAGCGATTACATCACACGATGTGATACACTGTGCGGCAAGTGCGCCCGCACCGCCGATTGCACAGAGATAAACCGCCTTGTTACGCACTATTGAATCCGTAACCTTTGCGTTTCTCGGGCCCTTGCCTATCATACAGACAAGACCTTTATCGAGCAAGACCGGTGCATACGGATCCATACGCGATGAGGTTGTAGGACCGCAGCTTCCGATAGGCAGACCGGGAGGAGCAGGTGTCGGACCGGCATAGTAAATACTTGAACCCTCAAGCTCAAACGGAAGTGCCTCACCTTTTTCGAGAAATGCAACGATACGCTTATGCGCCGCATCGCGCGCGGTATAAACCGTACCGCTGAGCAAAACCCTGTCACCGCACCTGAGAGTCGGTGACAATTCACCAATAAGCGAAGAATCTATCCTGTACTCAGCCACGTTATTCCTCCTTACCGAGGTATTTGACAAGAATCGCGTCAATCTGAGACAAAACGTCATCCGAATCCGAAACGATTTCAGGACACTCTGCCTCTGCTGCGGCGTGAGCTTCCTCGTACTGCCTGAGCTTACGTTCAAGGTCAAGTATACGCTCATCCTTACGTCTGTTCTCGGCGCGTTCCGCCTCAAGCTGAGTCATAAGCTGCTCGATATATTCAATAACATCCTTGCGGTCAAACCCGCCGAACGTTGATTTTTTGAAGGACCTTTCTTCACTCATTGCAAGTTCTCCTCTTATTTTTTGAGAGCTACTGCCGCCTTTGCCTTTTCTGCGATATTATCAGCTGTAAGACCGTAAATTTTAAGCATCTCAACAGCGGGACCTGATGCACCGTAAACATCCTCGACGCCTACGCGAAGCACGGGAACAGGGCAGGATTCACAGACAACGTCTGCAACAGCAGAACCGAGACCGCCGATCACACTGTGCTCCTCAGCAGTTACGATAACGCCTGTTTCCTTTGCAGCCTTGATGATGATATCTTTATCAATCGGCTTGATTGTTGCCATATTTACAACGCGTGCACTGATACCGTCAGCTGCGAGAGCCTCAGCGGCAACAAGAGCCTCGTTTACCATAAGACCTGTTGCAATAATGGTAACGTCGGTACCCTCTTTAAGCTCAACGCCCTTGCCGATTTCAAACTTATAATTTTCATCGAAAAGTCTGGGTGTTGCAAGTCTGCCGAAACGAAGGTAAACGGGACCGTCGATTTCTGCAGCAGCCATAACGGCAAGTCTTGCCTCTACATCGTCAGCGGGGTTAATAACAATCATACCGGGAATTGTACGCATAAGCGCAATATCCTCACAGCACTGATGGCTTGCACCATCCTCACCGACTGAAATACCTGCATGTGTTGCACCTATTTTAACATTGAGGTGCGTATAACCGATTGAGTTTCTTATCTGCTCAAAAGCTCTGCCTGCTGCAAACATTGCAAAAGAGCTTGCAAATACAGTATAGCCTGTTGTTGCAAGACCTGCTGCAACACCAACCATATTACATTCAGCAATACCTGTATCGAAGAATCGTTCGGGAAATTCCTTTTTGAAAGCGATAGTCTTTGTAGCCTTTGCAAGGTCTGCATCAAGCACAACTACCTTATCGTTTTTCTGACCGAGCTCGACGAGCGCTTTACCGTAAGCGTCACGAGTTGCTGTCTTAATTACGTCTGCCATAATATTCACCACACAGCGCTGAAATACGCCGTTACCTTTCTGTTAATATAAAGAGTCAAGTGCAATAGACCGAAGCTTACATCTGCTCAAGCTTTGCAAGCTCGTCATCAAGCTCTGCAATAGCTGCTTCATACTGCTCCTGATTAGGAGCAACGCCGTGCCAATCACAGCTGTCTTCCATAAAGGAAATGCCCTTGCCCTTGGTGGTTTTTGCGATAATTGCCGTGGGCTTGCCGACAAAGCTCTTTGCCGCATTGAAAGCAGCATCAATCTCATCAAAGTTATCGCCGCAGATTTCAATTACGTTCCAACCGAAAGACTTGAACTTTTCAGGAATCGGATAAGGTGAATTGACCGAAGAAACGGTACCGTCAATCTGGAGATTGTTGTTATCAACAACAGCTACAAGATTGTCAAGGCCCTTGGCTGCCGCATACATTGCAGCCTCCCAAACCTGACCTTCCTGAATTTCGCCATCGCCGAGAACAGTATATACTCTGTACTTTGCATCACTGAGCTTTGCACCCAGAGCCATACCGCAAGCCGCGGAGATACCCTGACCGAGTGAGCCTGTGCTCATATCAACGCCGGGGGTGAGCTTCATACTGGGATGTCCCTGAAGCATTGAGCCGGGCTTACGCAGTGTCTTAAGCTCTTCAAACGGGAAAAAGCCCTTGAGAGCAAGCGCAGCATAGAGAGCGGGAGCTGTATGACCTTTTGAAAGAACAAGACGATCACGATCTTCCCACTGGGGATTTTTGGGGTCAACATTCATTTCCGAGAAATAGAGATAAGTCATAATATCGGCAATTGAAAGTGATCCGCCGGGATGACCAGACTTTGCGTTATAAACACCTTCAATAATACCGTGTCTTACCTTGTTTGCCTTGATTTTTAACTGCTTTTTCGCTGTTGCGTCCAAAACAGTCACCTCCAAAATCTAATTTTTGTATTTATTGTAACCAATAATTAAAGCCTTACTGAAAAGATGCCTTCTCCAGAAAGTGCGTAAAATACTCGGGAAGCTCGGAAGAAATCTCGATATATCTTCCGTCCCGCGGATGTTCAAAACCTATCAGACCTGCGTGAAGGCACTGTCCACCCATTGAAACACCGTTTTTCGGACCGTAAACATCATCACCCGCAACGGGATGACCTATATGAGCCATATGAACTCTTATCTGATGCGTGCGACCTGTTTCAAGTTTTACTTTGATGAAAGAGAAATTTTTATAATTTTCAATAACATCATAATGAGACACCGCGTTACGCGAATGAACGGATGTGACACACATTTTTTTGCGATCGTTCGGATTGCGACCTATCGGCGCATCAACAGTACCGCTCAGCTCTTTGAAACGACCGTGAACTACGGCACGGTACTCCCTCGTAAAGCTGTGAGCCTGAATCTGTGCCGCAAGGCTGACGTGAGCCTCGTCAGTTTTTGCAACAATCAACAAACCGCTTGTATTTTTATCTATTCTGTGGACTATGCCCGGTCGGATAACGCCATTGATACCGGAAAGGCTGCCCTTGCAGTGATAAAGCAAAGCATTGACCAGTGTACCGTCCGGATTGCCGGGGGCAGGATGAACAACCATACCGCGCGGCTTATTTACGACAAGAAGGCTTTCATCCTCATAGCGTATATCAAGAGGAATATCCTGCGGCTGAGCTTCAAGCTCGCGAAGCTCGGGCGCAAGAACAAGCACACTGTCCCCTGCTTCGACAGGATAACTTTTTTTCCTGGGCTTACCGTTTACGGTAACGCCGCCATCATCGAAAACCTTCTGAACAAAGCTCCTCGACAGTTCCGGTGCAAACGAACAAATCACCTTATCAAGACGCTCGCCCTCATCACCGGGTTCAATGCCAAAGCTGAGAACACGTTTATCACTCATTGTCAATTACCTTATCCTTCTTAGCCTTGCCCTTTTGAAAATCCTTGAATATATCCCAGATAAGATAACCGATAAGAATAAATTCACCTACCGTAATAAAACAATCTGCAAAATTGAAAACGGGGAAATCGATAAGCAAAACCTTGATATAATCAACAACAAAATGGTAAGCAATTCTGTCGATAAGATTGCCAAGTCCGCCTCCCATAATCATAACCAGGCTTGTAAGCATCACTTTGGATTTTATTTTGCGAGCAAATAACAGATAAACCCCAACAATCAGAACGACCACAGAAAACACTGAAAGTATATACGTCTTGCCTTCGAAAAGGCTGAACGCCGCGCCTGTATTTTCAACGTAATTCAACTCAAGTAAGCCGGGTATTACCGTTATGTTTTCGCCACCGACAAGCGATGAAGCCAACACGGCACGTTTGATGAGCTGATCCGCAACAGCTATCAGCGCAACTACCACGCAGCAGATTACAGGTGACATTTATTTTCCTCCGTTATTTCTTCTTGAAAAATCCTCTAAAAAACGACTCCGCATCGCTGTCATCGGCATCGTCTTCTTCATCTATATCGTCAACAACCTCATAAACAGTACCGTTCTTTGAAACGTTACCGTTCTCTATTGAGTCGAATCCCTCTATGGTGAAATTGGCAAATTCCTCACCGTCGGCAAGTTCCTCTGCAAAGCTGAAACCCATCAGATCATCTTCGGCTTCATCCTCGTCCTCGGCTTCTTCGTACTCTTCTTCGTCTTCGACTTCCTCGTACTCTTCCTCGTCTTCGACTTCCTCGTACT
>JAZSOM010000061.1:0-94506 GCA_045536955.1 Acutalibacteraceae bacterium | reverse complement strand
GTTTTCCGTAATGAGGGTTGCGATACAAGACACAACCCTGAGTTCACTCTTATGGAGCTCTACCAGGCATATACCGATTACAACGGTATGATGGATCTTACCGAGAATCTTTACCGCTATGTTGCTCAGGAAGTTCTCGGCACAACAAAGGTTGTCTACAACGGTGTTGAGATGGATCTCGGCAAGCCCTTCGAGCGTATCACAATGGTAGATGCTGTCAAGAAGTATGCAGGTGTTGACTGGAACGAGGTCGAGACTCTTGAGGATGCACGTGCGCTTGCAGACAAGCACCACGTTGAGTATGAAAAGCGCCACGGCAAGGGCGATATTCTCGCTCTCTTCTTTGAGGAGTATGCTGAGGAGCACCTTATTCAGCCCACATTTGTTATGGACCACCCGATTGAGATTTCTCCGCTTACAAAGAAAAAGCCGGGTAACCCGGACTATGTTGAGCGTTTTGAGTTCTTTATGAACGGCTGGGAGATGGCCAACGCTTACTCCGAGCTTAACGACCCGATCGACCAGAGAGAGCGTTTCAAGGCTCAGGAAGCACTCCTTGCACAGGGCGACGACGAGGCTAACACAACTGATGAGGACTTCCTCACAGCTCTCGAATACGGTATGCCTCCCACGGGCGGCATCGGCTTCGGTATCGACAGAATGTGTATGCTCCTTACCGATTCTTCCGCTATCCGCGACGTCCTCCTCTTCCCCACGATGAAGCCCCTTGATTAAGAAAATGCCGTAAAATAGCGGTATTACAGGGTTTTCAAAACCCAATAAAAACCGTTTTACGACACATTTACGACAAATGAAAAAATGAAAACACCCTAGACCATTGAACTGCCCCAAATTGTGCGGACAGTACAAAAAGCCCCCCTAAGGCAGAAATATTTAATTAAGCGGTAAACTGACTTCGTTTTTCAAGCGGAGTCAGTTTCGTTTTTAATTGGATTCTTTCGTTGTTGTAAAAGTGTATATATTCGCTTATGAGGATGCGAGCATCCTCATAAGTTTTCAACTTTGTTCTGTAAATACATTCTGTTTTGAGAATTGAGAAAAAGTTTTCAGCCATTGCATTGTCATATGGATTTCCACGTCTTGACATTGAGGGCGTTATGCCGTATGATTGAGTTAGCTTAAAATACGGATGAGATGTGTATTGAAAGCCTTGGTCACTGTGGAGCTGCAACTCTGCAGTGACCTTCTCTTTTCTCTTGGCTGCTCTGATTGTGCTCAATACAAGGTTTATGTTTTGTTCTGTTCCGGTTTTGTAAGCGACAATACTGTTGTCGTATAAATCTCTGATTACAGACAGATAAAGTGTTCCTTGCTGTGTCTTGATGTAAGATATATCCGTAACCCACTTCTGATTAGGTCTGTCTGCTTTGAAATCTCTGTTCAGAAGATTCGGATAGCGGTGAAGATAATCTCCGTAATTACGGTATTTCTTTCTTCTGATCACCGACAATAGGTTGTATTTCTGCATAACTCTCAATATTGTCTTTGGATTATGGTGTATTCCGTTCTTTTCAAGCCATATATGTACTCGACGATATCCATATGTTCTGCCACATTTATCCTGACATTCTTTTATCTTTCCAGCTAAGGGTAAATCCTTTGCAGGTATATCCATTCTTTTGACATAGTCATAGTAACCGCTTCTTGATACACCAAAGAATCGGCACATTTCGCTTATTGAATACTTATCTTTGTGTCGGTAGATAACCATAAACTTTACACTTGTTCTCACTTCCTTTCTGTGAGCGAGAGAAAATCCTGCAATAGTTCAACTTGCATTTCCAATGATTTTATCTTCGATTCTTTTCGGGCGATTTCGTACTGTAATTGAGTAAGTTTACTTAACTGCTGAATTGATGGCGGTAATTCATTGCCATCTTTTCTCGGTCTGCCTTTCCTTTTCAAGGATATTTCTACTGTATGTTTTCTTTGCTTTGTATTATATCTTGTGATGAAATTATGCACTTGTTTATATGTGAATCCAAGTTTTTCTCCGATAGCACGTAGTGTGTATCCTTGTGACTTTAATTCTATTATTTCTTTTTCATACTCTTGAATGTGTCTGTATTCTCTTGGCATGCAAAATCCCCCTATGGTAGTTTCTTTAATTCTACCATAGGGGGCTCTTTTTTTCATTGTCCGTTTTTTACGGACCTGTTCAGTTTGCCCTGCTTTTTGCGCAATTTTATATTCTGTGGCCGTCCTTAAGCTTGATTTTGCCGATAAACGGAATCTTGAGAATGCCTGTGAAGGATTCATCATCAAAATCGATGTCAAGCTGAGCATCCTTTCCGAGCATCGCAATGCTGACAACTGCGGAAAGTGTATCCTCAGTAACTTCGATTGATTTTATCGTGTACTCGGGAATATCGATACCGGGAAGCTCCAACTCAAAATCGTAAGAGCCGTCCTTTTCAAGAATGTTTACAACAGCTTCGCCGCGGAAAAACATAGAATCAACCGTGCAAGCCCACTTGCCGAGACCTACCATAGCAAATACCTCCGTTATTAAGTCAAATTTTGTTCGCCGAGAAGATAATAACAATTCCTTTTGCGTTTGTCAACCGTAGTACATTATCAAAACAAAACTGCCTTATGTTTCTTTTTCGGAATTAACGCTGTTGACAAGGCGCTGTTTTCGCTTTATAATATATAAGTCTTATAATGAGTAATTCCGACTAAAAACGAAAGGCGGAAAAAGTTTTGAGCAATCTGTTTCAATCCGGAAAATCACGTGAGGATATGTCATCATTCTTCGCAATAGCAATACGAAAGGCTGCCATTGCGCTTGTCGATGCACTGGCGGTTAACCTCGCTTTTGTCTTCTCTTTATTTATGCTGAACGATATGCACCTGCTTAATGCAGCGGATATATCCACGCTTGCAAACCGCTCGATGCACACAACCGCGCTGTTCATTCTGGTGTATTTCTTCTTCGGACTTTATAACAGTCTGTGGGAGTATGCCGGTCTGCACGAAATGATGCGCTGTGCCGCCGCGGGTCTTGTTGCCACGCTGCTGAATATCGCGGCTGATGAAATCCTGGCGCGTTTTTCTCTTTTTCACGTTAATAACCTCTTTAGTATCCAAAGGCTTAACCTCAGCGTTTACTTCACGTCCATGCTTCTGATTATCGCTCTGTGCGGCGGCATCCGTGTTGCTTACCGCGCAATACGCCGCACCAAAAAAGCACATTCGGCAGGCGCGCGCAGAGGCGCGGGCAGGCGCGTCATGATCATAGGCGCAGGTGATATGGGACTTACAATCCTGAAAGAACTTGAAGCAAAGGCGTTTTCAATAGGCAAACCTGTTGTTTTTGTAGATGACAACCCGCTCAAATCAGGAAGACGCGTCGAAGGCATCCCTATCAAGGGCGGTTGTGAAAAAATTCCCGAACTGGCACAGAAGTACAAGGTTGACGAAATAATCTATGCCATCCCCTCGGCAACACCGGAACGCAAGAGCGAAATTCTCAAGCTCGCAATCCAGACAGGTTGCTCAATGAAAACCTCTCTTTCTCTTCAGGAAATTACGGAGAAAAGTGTTTCAGAGCCAACAATCCGCAAGGTCGAAATAACCGACCTTCTTGCAAGACCCGAGGTTCTGCTCAACACAGATATATGCTCGTATCTCAAAGATCAGACCGTTATGGTCACAGGCGGCGGCGGTTCCATCGGCTCGGAAATCTGCACCCAGGTTGCCCGCTACAAACCCGCAAAGGTTATAATTTTTGATAACTACGAAAACAACGCCTTTGTTCTCAAGAACAAGCTTGACAGCAAATATAAAGGCGCGGTTCAGTTCTTTATCCGCATAGGCTCCGTTCAGGACCCCAAAAGACTTGACGAGGTTCTTACCGAATTCAAGCCCTCCGTTATGTTCCACGCTGCCGCTCATAAGCACGTTCCGCTGATGGAGGACAGCCCCTGCGAAGCTGTTAAAAACAACATATTCGGCACGTATAACACCGCC
The DNA here is from genome assembly GCA_045536955.1 of Acutalibacteraceae bacterium. Lineage (GTDB taxonomy): Bacteria > Bacillota > Clostridia > Oscillospirales > Acutalibacteraceae > UBA8612. The sequence continues at coordinate 90,513 of JAZSOM010000061.1, read as the reverse complement.
AAAGCGGCAATTGAACATAACGTCAGCAAATTTGTCATACTTTCAACCGACAAAGCCGTAAACCCGACAAACGTTATGGGCGCAACAAAGCGCGTGACCGAGCTGATAATCCAATATTTCGAGCGTCAGAACACCGGTACACACTTTGCCGCTGTACGTTTCGGCAACGTTCTCGGCTCAAACGGCAGTGTTATTCCGATTTTTGAGGATCAGATTGCTTCCGGCGGCCCTGTTACCGTTACGCACAAGGACATCACGCGCTACTTTATGACCATACCTGAAGCGGCTCAGCTTGTTGTTCAGGCAGGCGGTATTGCCAAGGGCGGCGAAATTTTCGTGCTTGATATGGGTGATCCCGTAAGCATCACTTCGCTTGCAGAAAAGCTTATCACCCTTTCGGGCTACAAACCGTATGAAGATATAAAAATCGAGTTCACCGGCCTTCGCCCCGGCGAAAAGCTCTATGAGGAGCTGACGCTTGCGGAAGAAGAAACAGAAATGCAACTCACCGCAAACGACAAAATCTTCGTCCTTCCTCCCGTTGAATTCAGCAGCGAAAAACTTGAGGAGGGCCTTGAAAAGCTCAGGAACGCAAACAGACACAACGTGCGTGAGCTTCTGCTTGAGCTTGTGCCCAATTTCAACAACTGATTTATCCGAGGTGAATCACTATGAGTGACAGCAAAAAAATCAGCGTGCTTGTCGGCATATACAACTGCGCCGACACGTTGGGACAATGTATTGAATCCGTACTCAACCAGACTTATACAAATTTTGAGCTGATACTCTGTGACGACTGCTCAACCGACAACACTTATGACGTAGCAAAAGGCTACGCAGACAAAGACCCCCGAATCAGGCTCATCAGAAACGAGGAAAACATAAAACTCGGCAGAACGCTCAACCATTGTCTTGAAGTTGCCGCGGGCGAATATTGTGCACGGCTTGACGGTGACGATTACTGCGCACCGGACAGATTTGAAAAACAGGTACGCTTCCTCGACGAAAATCCGGAATACAGCTGTGTCGGTACGTTTATGCAGATTATCGACGGCGTAAACAACGACAGGGTCCGCAAGGCACCGCCTTTCCCGACAATCGAATTTCTTGCACAGAGCAATCCCTGCTGTCACGCAACAATGATGATGCGTACCGAAGCATTACGCTCAATCAACGGCTACGACGTGCGCCCGGAAACAGAACGAATCGAAGACGTTGATATGTTCTGGCGGTTCTATCTTACAGGATATAAAGCCGCAAACATCCTCGAACCGCTTTATTTTGTGCGGGAGGACCCAAACACATATAAGCGCCGCAAAGCTAAATTTGACATAAACTGCGCAAAGTACCGCTACAACGCCTGTAAAAAGGCTGGCCTTGGTTTCAGATATAAAATTCTTGCGGGCAGACAGCTTCTCGTTGCATTTGCCCCGCACTCATTGGTAAGAAAATACCACAACGTAAAAGACAAGCGAAAGGATTAATCAGATGCCTACCGATTTAGTCATAGTATTCACCCTGAGTATGCTGTTCACCTGGTTCGGACAGGCTATTCCGAGCAGGGCAAGAAATGTTCTGGACAAACGCAAGCCGAACTTTTTCGGTGTTATTATCCCGACAGCGATTATGGTCCTCTATTCCGGACTCAGAAACAACATAGGTGATACAATTTATTACGTTCACACTTACGGCTTGATAGAGGAAGCCGGTGCCGTTATGCCCGTATGGGGACAGAAGGCATTTCTGTTCGAGCTGATTCAGTATTTCTTCATCAAATCGGGCGCGGATTATTCTGCGTTTGTTATGATGAGCGCCATCGTAACCATCGTACCGTTTATGTTGGTTTTCTACAACTACTCCGTCGATTATTCGTTGTCGATATATCTCTTCTTTACGATGGGTATTTACGTATCCACAATGAACGGTATCCGCCAGTACATCGCAGCCGGCATCCTGCTTATGGGCACAAAATACCTGTTCACACCAAAAAAATCCGATTTTTGGAAGTTGATCATACTTGCCTTAATAGCTTCTCTCATTCACGACTCGGCACTTATCATTATCCCGATATATTTCCTCTGCCGACGAAAAGCGTGGTCGGCGCCCACTTTCGTTTCTCTGTCTGTCGGTATTGTCGGACTTATGCTTGTCAGTATGTTTCTCCCCTCGTTTCTCTCGATTCTTGAAGACACAAACTATGCCGGCTATGCTGACGGTTGGTTTACCGACGGCAACGAAACCGGCACAAGCATTATACGAGTTCTGTTCAACTGTATGCCGACAATACTTGCCGCAATTTTTTCAAAACAGGTGCGGCGCTTCGGACCGATCGCAGACATCCTGATAAACATTTCCCTCGTCCATTCCGCAATTTATATCCTTGCGCTTTACAACTGGATTTTTGCCCGTTTCACCTTCTACACTTACGCATACGTCGTTCTGCTTATGGCGATGGTTTTCGTTGCCGTTCTCAGAACGGGAAAATACCGTTTCTTTGCAATTTTGCTGTTTGTTGCCTATGCGGTATTCTTTATTATCGACGCACGTTCACAGCGTATGAACTGGTATGCCAGTGATTTCTTCACGCCGCACAACGAAATGTGGTTCAAGTTCCTGTATCTGAGTTAAAAATGGAGGATTAACCGATGAATAAAACCATTCATTACTTCTGGTTTGGCGGTGCCGAAAAAGGCAGAACAATAGAAAAGTGCATCGCTTCCTGGAAAAAATTCTTCCCCGATTTTGAGATAAAAGAATGGAACGAATCCAACTTTAACGTAAGGCAAAACGAGTATATCTCGCAGGCATACGATGCCAAAAAATTTGCTTTTGTGTCGGACTTTGCCCGTTTTAAAATCCTGCACGAGCAAGGCGGACTTTACTTTGACACAGACGTCGAAGTAATTAAACCGTTTTACGGACTTCTTGAAGAAGATGCTTTCGTCGGCTTTGAAACCGATGAGTTTGTAAACCCCGGTCTTGTACTGTGGGCAAAGAACGAGGGCAACGAAATGCTCGGCGAAATTCTGGAGACCTATGCAGGGCTCAGATTCATCAACCCCGACGGCAGTTACAACACCGTCACGATATGCAAATATTTCACCGATACACTCAAAAACCACGGACTGAAAAAGGATGACGGCACCGTACAGAAATGCGACAGCTTTTCTGTCTATCCGCGCGAATACTTCTGCCCGTTTGACGACCTGACAGGTGTGATGAGCAAAACGGAAAACACCTGCGCAATACACTGGTATGCAAAAAGCTGGATGAGCAAAAAAGACATCATCCGCAACCGATTTACAAGAATCCTTCACAGATACCTCGGCGTAAATTTTTTCAGAAGAGGTAAGCAGAAATGAAAAAGCAGCTCCTTATAATCAGCGGCGGAATGGAGCTTGGCGGCATTGAACGCAGCCTGCTGGGTCTGCTCGGCGAAATTGACTACGAAAAATATGACGTTGACCTTTTGCTTTTCAGTGTCGGCGGCGAGTTGTTGCCGCTGGTTGACAAGCGATGCAATATTCTGCCGGAAATAAAACAGTGCGCGGCTATGACTTTGCCGATATCCGCAGCAATAAAATCTGCACCGTTTATCGGCATTAAGCGCGCAATAAACCGTATCACCGTGCCGAAAAGATACGGCAGTGACGACGGCGCAACCTTTGCGCTTCTCTCATCCTACTGGAGAAGCTGCGTTAAGAATATGCCGCCGCAAGAGAAAAAATATGACGTTGCCGTCAGCTTTATGTGGCCGCACGATTATGCCGTAAAAAAAGTAACGGCTGATAAAAAAATTGCCTGGATTCACACAGATTACACCGTTGCAAAAATGGACTTTGCAAAAGACGAAAAAATCTGGCAACACTTTGACAAAATTGCAGGTGTTTCCGATGAGGTCGGCGAAGCATTCAAAAAGGTTTATCCCTCACTAAGCAACAAAGTCATAACAATCGAAAACATTCTCTCGGCGGAATTCATAAAAACTCAGGCAGAAAAAGAAAAGCCCGAAGGCTTTAACCTGTCAAAAAAATCCGTGCTTTCCGTCGGCAGATTCACCCACCAGAAAGCGTTTGAGCTTGCCGCAGAAAGCTGCAGAATTATGAAAGAAAAAGGCTGTGATTTCAAGTGGTATCTCATCGGCTACGGTCCCGACGAAGAGCTTATCCGCTCAAAGATAAAAGAGAACCACGTTGAGGACACAATGATAATCCTCGGCAAAAAAACAAACCCCTACCCCTATATGGCTGCCTGCGACGTATATGCCCAGCCCTCACGCTACGAGGGTAAGGCTGTCACGGTAAGAGAGGCACAGACCCTCGGCAAGCCCGTACTCATAACAGCCTACGAAACCGCACCGAGTCAGATTCAAAGCGGTGTTGACGGAATAATCTGTCCGATGGGCGTTGAATCGGTTGCCGATGCACTGGCAAAACTGCTGGATGACGAATCCTTACGCGACAAGCTGAGTAAAAACTGCCTCAGCCGCGATTTCAGCAACAGAGAATCCATACAGATACTTTACAACTTTATCGAAAACTAAGGAGAGCCGCACAATGTACAGCTTATCCGTAATTGTTCCTATATACAACGCGGAAAAACACTTGGTGAAAACACTCGAAAGCCTTGCCGCGCAAACGGTTGCCGACTCGATGCAGATAATTCTGGTTGACGACGGCTCTGCCGACGCAAGCCCCGCTATTTGCGACGAGTTTGCTTCAAAGCGACCCGACACGGTTGTAATCCACCGCAAAAACGGCGGTGTAAGTGCAGCGCGAAACGCAGGTATCAGAGAAGCAAGCGGCGAATACATCGGCTTTGTCGATGCAGACGATACCGTTGCGCCTGATTATTTTGAAAAGCTTCTCACTGCCGCAAAAGAAAACGACTGCGATATGGCTTTCAGTTCAATACACTTTATCTACAACGGTGAGCACCGCATTCCCGCTGAGTGGTATCCTGCAGGTACGGTGCTTGAACACAGCGACATACTCAGTTCTTTTGCACGAAAAATGCTGTCTGACGGTATACAAAACAGTGCCTGTGTCAAAATTTTCCGCCGTTGTATCGTTGAAGAGCACTCAATCAGTTTCCCCATAGGGATTAAAATAGCTGAAGATAAGCGCTTTGTACTGGATTTTCTCAGCCACTGTGAGCGTGCAGTGTATGCAGGCGACTGTGGGTATTTTTATCTCAGCGTTCCAACAAGCGCAATGCACTCCGGCAAAAAAATGCAGGAGCTGCTCAGCACAGACGAGGATGAGATGAACATTTTCATATCACTCGGACTCGACAAAGACACCGTGCGCACGGAAAAATCTGCTTTCCTCTTTTACGAGCTGGCTGATTTCTTTCAGCGTTGCTACACAAGCAACAATAAAGACGCAAAAGCTACAATACAGCAACATTTTGCCAACGCGGAACTTATGAAAAAAATTGATTACGCCGTTCCGTTCATAAAAGCAAATGAAGGCAAAATTTATTCATTACTCATAACAGCCTTTTCTAAGCGGAGCGTATCTATGACTCTCGCCGTTCTGTTCATACAGAAACTGATAAACGAAAGGAACGCTTGATATATGAAGTTTTTACTTTTTGACCACTCGGGCTGCCTCAACAGAGGTTGCGAAGCAATAGTGCGTTCAACTGTAAACATACTCGAAGCCGCATTCCCCGGCAGCGATTACACCCTTCTTTCTTACAACCCGAAAGCCGATATTGTTTTGTCGGATATTCCCCGCCTTACGGTCAAGGGCGTTGCACCGCAGCCGCTTTCATTTGTTCAGAAATACACAAACGCATTTTACTATAAAATCCTTCACCGTTCCGATTACTACTTCCGCGCCGCATACAAAGACTCCGTACAGTTTGCAAAGGACTGTGACGTCTGCCTGTGCATAGGCGGCGACACCTTCTGCTACGGCAACAATGAGCTGTGCCGCAGTCTTATCGCTCAATTCAAAGCGTTGGGCAAAAAGGTTGTGCTGTGGGGCTGCTCAATCGGCGAAGAAGACCTTTCACCCGAAAAAATCGAAACGCTCAGAAGTCTTGACGGTATTTTTGCACGTGAGTCACTCACAAAAGAAGTGCTCGAAAACGCTGGTATAGACAAAGTCAGGCTGTTTGCCGACCCCGCTTTCACACTTGAAACGCAGGAATATGACTTTGAGGGCGACCATCTGCTAGGCATCAACCTCAGCCCGCTCGTTGCGGAATACTGCCCCGACCTGTCGGAATATGCCTCCCGTTTTCTCGAAAAGGTTGAAAAGGAAACTCACTATACACCGGTGCTTATTCCCCACGTCACAATAAACTCAGACGATAATAACGACTACGCTTTCCTGAAAGAAATCTGCGACAACGCAAACCTCAGCCGAACAATTCTTCTGCCCGATGATCTTTCCGCTTCGCAGTACAAAGGCTGCATTAAGAAATGCGAAATGCTTATCGCCGCACGCACACACGCAACAATAGGCGCATATTCAAACGGTATCCCCGTTTTTGCACTCAGTTACAGCATCAAGGCAAGAGGTATTGCAAAAGACCTTTTCGGCAAAGAAGTGTGCGTTGCAAGCATCAAGTCGGTTGAATCGGAGGAGTCACTTTTCACCTGCCTTCGCAGAATTGAAAAAAATGCAGACAAAATGCGTGAAGTGCTCGCTCAGGTTATTCCCGAAAAGAAAGCTCTTGCATTCAGCGCAGGCGAAGCACTGAAAGAAATAATCTGAAAGGGTATTTCTGTATGAAGAAAAAACTGCTTTTTATAATGCCTGATCTCGGCAGCGGCGGAGCTGAAAAAGCGCTGATTACCATACTTAATCTGTTTGATTACAGCAGATATGACGTTGACCTTTTCCTCTTCCGCAAGCAAGGACTGTTTCTGCACGACGTGCCTGCGCAGGTGCATATTACAAGCGGCGGCAAAGACTACGAGCTGTTTGACGGCCGTGCATCAGCTTGCATTAAAACAAACATAAAAAGGCTGAATTTTTCATCTGCCGCAAACCGTATCAAATACAGCAAAGCAATTGGAAGCGGCAACAAAACAGCCGTATGGAGCTGCATAAAAAAAGCTCTGCAGAAAATCGACAAGCACTATGACGTTGCCGTCGCTTATCTCGAAGGCAACTCGGTATACTACTGTGTAGACTGTGTTGATGCCGACAAAAAAATCGGCTACGTACACAACGATTACAACAAGCTCGGTCTTGACAAAAACTTTGACAGACCGTACTTTGAACAGCTCGATTACCTTGTCAGTGTTTCTGACGAATGTGTAAACGTGCTCAAAGAAAACTTCCCCGACCTGAAACCGAAAATCAAACTGATGCTCAACATCGTTTCACCTTCAATGCTTGATTCACTCGGCAGAGAAAGTGCCGCAGAATACAAAAACACCAACTCGAAAATCCTGCTGACCGTCGGCAGATTTTCTGCTCAAAAAGGTTATGATATGGCTGTTGAAGCCGCAAAAATTCTCAGCGACAAGGGCCTCGATTTTAAGTGGTTCGCCATCGGTAAAGGCGACCTGCAAAACCAAATCAGCGAGAATATTAAACAGCTCGGTATTGAGGATAAATTCATTCTTCTCGGCGAAAGAGCAAACCCTTATCCCTATATAAATCACTGCGACATTTACGTGCAACCGTCTTACTTTGAGGGCAAATCAATCGCTGTTGATGAGGCAAAGATTTTTGCAAAACCGATTGTCTGCACAAAATTCCCGACGGTTTATGACCAGCTCGAAGATAATGCAACGGCTCTGCTTGCCGAAATAAATGCCGAGAGTATCGCAGAAAAAATCGAAACACTTTTAAACAGCGACGAGCTGTGCAAAGCTTTAAGCGAAAACCTAAAAAAAGAAAAAGCAGGAAACGAAGAAGAAATCGACAAATTTTATGCATTACTGGAGGGTAAACTATGATTTACAAAGAATGGATGAAATACATCAAGGATGACGTTAAGCTCACAGAAGTTGTTATGCCCGGCACGCACAACGCAGGCAGCTACGGTATGACCGCACTCGCCTGCTGCCAGGACGGCACGTTTTATTCACAGTTTGCCTACGGTGTGCGCCATTTCTGTATCCGCTACTGCGGCGATAAAAAGAAGGGCATAGTCCTCAGCCACGGTCTTGCAAAGGGTGTGCCGCTTGCAGAAGGTCTTGAGAGTATGAGAAGAATGATAGACGAAAACGACAGCGAGTTTTTCATCTTCGATATGCGCGAATACTATAACCAGAAAATCGGACCGTTCAGCTTCAACTACCCGACAGATGATGCCGAGGTAGTAAAGCTTATCGAAAAATATCTTGACCCCGAAAAATACGCATACACCGATTTTGAGCACGTAAGCGATATTACCTTCGGCGACATCCGCAAATCCGGCAAGCGCTACCTTATCATCAACTACCGCAACGCTTATCAGCCGTGGTGCCGCGAGGTTGAGCATATACTTCCCTGGAGCGCTGAGCTTCACGCAAAGAAGCCAAACGTTTTTGCCGCAGAGGTACTTATGCATTTCAACAACGAGCAGACAAACGGAATTTACTGGTTCCAGACTCAGTTAACTCCCGCACTCGACCTCAAGGGCGGATTAAAAACACCCAGAGCCCTCGAAAAAGCACTGCTCCCATACTATCAGAGCATAATTGACGCAATTGCAGCAAACAAGTTCTACCTGAACAGTGCAAACGTTATCTCAGGTGACTTTATGACCTGGAGCTATTCCAAGTGCCGCGAAATCATCAAACTCAACCTGCTCAAGGACACAGTCAAGGAAGAATACCGTGAGAAATTTGAAAAGGAACTGAACGAAAGATGAGATATAAATCTATCATAATCGGACACATCACAAACGACATAAACACCGACTGTGAGGGCAACACCGAAGAGATGGCGGGCGGCGCAATACTCTACTGCACAGCTGCTGCAACAGCTCTCGGCCACGATGTTGCCGCCGTAACGAAGCTGCCGGTTTCGGAACGAGCAAGAGTGCTCGAGCTGAGCGTCGAACCCGACAATATCTTTTGCTCAGAAGGTATAACGGCCTGCGATATGGTCAACACCTATCTCACGCCGGATAAAGAGCGCCGCAACAGCGTTTGCGAAAGCGCAGGCACACCCTTCACCGCAGCAGATATACCCGACGAAGAAACCGATGTAATTCACTTTGCCGGTCTTGTATATGGCGATTTTGACGGCGATATGGTTATTGCCGCCTCCGAGCAGGCTGCAGTTGCCGTTGACCTTCAGGGCTTTCTGCGCCACGTTAAAGACGATGGCACAATGGAGCTGAGAGACTGGGAAGAAAAAGAAGATATAATCCCCTACATCACCTACCTCAAGGCTGACGCCGCAGAGGCAGAGGTGCTCACGGGCACCTCAGACAGACGCGAAGCCGCAAGAATTATGTACGACTGGGGTGCAGACGAAATAGTTATCACCCATAACACAGAGGTTCTTGTTTTCGACGGTGACGATTTTTACACCTGCCCCATACGTTCCCGCAATCTCAGCGGAAGAACAGGCAGAGGCGACACAACCTTTGCTTCCTACGTATGCGAAAGACAGGAGTTTGAAATTGACGAAGCGCTTCTTCTTGCCACAGCCACCGTTTCACTCAAGATGGAAACACCCGGCCCGTTCAACGGCACAAGAGAAGACGTTAAGGAATACATCAACAGTTTTTACCGCGACTGTATCGACTGAATAAAGGATTGAAAAAGAAATGAAATATGCTGTTATCGGCACAAGCTGGATAACCGAAGAATTTATAATGGGCGCTTCGCTTGTAGAAGGACTTGAGCTTTTCGGTGTCTGCTCACGCAGCTACTCCAAGGGTAAAGCGCTCGCGGAAAAATTCGGCGCACCACGTGTTTTTATCGACTTACGTGACCTTGCGCGCTGTGCAGACGTTGAAGCCGTCTACGTTGCAAGCCCGAACTCACTTCACTATGAACAGTGTAAAATTCTGCTTGAGGCGGAAAAGCACGTACTATGCGAAAAACCGATTACGGTTACGCCCGCCCAACTCCGTGAGCTTCAGACTCTCGCCGCTGAAAAAGGCAAAGTATATATGGAAGCCATAATGTATATGCACAGCCCTGTCAGACCCAAGCTCAAAGCATCACTTAAAGCGCTTGGCAACATCACGGGTGCACACTTTGATTTTTCACAGCTTTCATCGAAATATCCCGCATACAAAAACGGTGAAAAACCTAATATTTTCAACCCTCAGTTTGCAACAGGCTGCCTGATGGATCTCGGCATTTACTGCATCTATCCCGCGCTCGACCTTTTCGGTACCCCCAAAAACATTATCAGCATCGCAAGGTTTCTTGAAAGCGGAGCAGACAGCGGCGGCACCACCGTTTTTGAATACGACAATATGCTGCTGACAATGACATGGTCCAAAATTGCACAGGATTTCTGCGGAAGCGAAATTCTCGGCGACGAAGGCACGGTGACGATCGGCTCAATATCACAGCTCAACCACATCTCATTCTGCCGCAAGGGCAGCGAGCCGATGGAAGTTGTTGCCGAAGAAGAAAAGCACATAATTATGTCACACGAAGCGCAGGCGTTTTATGACTTTGCAGCAAAGCCCGAAGAAAACGCCGAAAGATATAAAGAGGCAAGCAGAATGGCGCTTGCCGTCAGCACCGTAATGGAGCAAATCAGAAAACAGACAGGCATCAGATTCGATATACAAAAATAAGGACAGTGAGTTAAATGAAATTATCCCTTGTAGTACCGTGCTACAACGAAGAACAGAACGTTTCGCTCTTCTACGAAGCAGCAACGAAAGTGTTTGACTCGCAAGGGTACGAATACGAACTTGTTTTCGTAAACGACGGCTCTGCCGATAACACGCTCGGTGAGCTCAAAAAGCTTCACGCACAGTCAGACCACAACATCCGCATCGTCAGCTTCTCGCGCAACTTCGGCAAAGAGGCTGCGATGTACGCAGGCATTGAGCACTCAAAGGGCGAGCTTGTGTGTCTGATTGATGCCGACCTTCAGCAGCGGCCCGAGATTGTTGCAAACATGGTCAAACGGCTTGACGAAGCACCTGAGCTTGATTGTGTTGCGGCATTCCAGCAAACCCGCCGCGAAAGCCACACACTCTCGTTCTTCAAAAAAGGCTTTTACAAGCTTATCAATTCTGTGTCCGACACAAAATTTGTTCAGGGCGCAAGTGATTTTCGCACATTCCGCAGAAGTGTTGCCGAGGCAGTACTTTCAATGGGCGAGTATCACCGCTTCTCCAAGGGCATCCTCTCCTGGGTCGGCTTCAACACAGAATACATTCCATACGAAGTGCAGGAGCGCGCAACAGGTACAAGCAAATGGTCCTTCAGAAAGCTGTTCAGATACGCCGTTGACGGCATAATCGCCTTCTCAACCGCACCGCTGAAAATACCGACCGTGCTCGGAATCATACTTTGCGTCCTCTCTTTGCTCTTTATTCCGGCTGCTCTGGTCGGCGGCATTTTCGGCTCGGTTAATCTTGCCGCAATTCTTCTGGCAATTTTCGCCGTTGTTTTCGTGGGCGGACTTGAGCTTATAGGCATAGGAATTGTAGGTAAATACCTTGCAAAAGTTTATGAGCAGGGCAAAAACAGACCGATTTACCTCGCAAAAGAAATTATTGAGCCAAAACAATGAAAAGCAAATATGAGAAAATAATTTCCGCTGTGCTTACGGACAACGGGGCACAGTGGAAAAACATTTGCGTTGACGAAATTACGTACACCGTGTTTGCTCTTCCATACACTCAGCTTGAGCTTCCACCCGACGGCTACGCCTTTGTTGACAGCTACTACGTAGCTTCAAACAAAGCGTATTTTCTGCGCAAAAAGCTGTGTGAGGAACTTACACAGGCAGGCTTTGAAACGGCTGAATGTCCCCTTCCATATAAGAATATTGCCTATTACTCGGGGCTTGGCGTTTCGCTCCGGAGCACGCTTATTGCAAACGAAACTTTCGGTACGCGTATGGCGCTTGAAACCGTCTGCGTGCGCGGTGTTTTTGCAAGGGAAGTAAGTTTGTCCGAAGCGGTAAAAAAGCCTGCGACAAGCGAAATTTGCCGCACTTGCGGTATATGTGAAAAGCTGTGCCCCAACGGCTGTATAAGCGACGGTGCTTTTACTGCCGAACGCTGTATAAGAAGCCTTCAGGAATCCGCTGATTTCCCAGACGAAGCGAGTGCGCAGAGTATAGGTGCACAGCTCTGGGGCTGTGACATCTGCCAGCGTCATTGCCCGTTCAACAAACACCTGAAGTCAAGAGCAATGACAGCGGAGGAAAAAACACTTTTCAGCTTTGAAAACCTATTCACCTCCTTTTCTTCAGGAAAGAAGGGGTGTGAACCCTACCGCGATATTCTCGGCGGCAACTATCTTCGCCCCGCAAAGCTGACGGCACTGACACTTACTGTAATGGCAAACAGCGGTCAGACGGAAAGTTACATAAAATATGCTGAACAGGCAATAAACCACAGCGATGTACGGGCGCGAACCGCTGCGCAAAGACTATTTAACAAACGGAGTTGATTACTGTGAAAAAGAGAATACTAAGTATTGTGACGTGTCTGATTATGATACTCACGGCAGCACTGCCGGTTTATTCGGCAGAAGATGCACAAGCAGGATACGAAACACTTCCTGCGCTGAACACAACGCTCGGCGAAACGCGCACACGAAAGCAGGTTGACGGGCTTCGTATATATGTTGACGAAGAAAACCCGCTGTTTATGATAAGAAACTGCCCGATATGGGGCGGACCGCAGACGGGCGAAGCCTTTGCAGAGTATGCAATCAAGACATATTACGCTCTGCCTGAAGACGTAAGAAACTTTGCCGTTATCTATATTGATGAAGGCACAACGGATATGACCCCTGCAAGACAGCTCGAATTCTGGGATGAGCTGCTCACAATCACAGACGAAGCAAATGTGCCGATAGTATGTCAGTCCGAATGCTTCTGCACCAACAAAACCCGCGACCCGTTTACACAGGAGGAGCTTTCCGCAGTGTTCAGGGAGCATCCCTCAATGATGGGCTTCGTTCAGGTTGAGCTTTCAACCAACGGCGTTACCAACGAGAAGCTCGCCTATGACGAAGTAACGGATGACCAGGGCGTTAACAAAAATATTCTCCGACGTATGAAATCCTGCATCAAAGCGTGCGCTGAAAACGGCGGACTTTTCATCTGGCAGGATATGGAATACATCTACCATAAAAAAGCAAACTACGTCAACCAGATTCTTAAAGACAGAGAACTTTACGACCTGCTTAAATCCAATTCGGAAAACGTTATAATAATGGACAAGCATAACGGACACGGCAGACATTTTGCAAGCCAAGCGAATATCTTCGGTTGCTGGCTGGACGATGTCTGCGGCAACTGGGGCGTAAACCTCGAAAACTTCCTCTGGTATGAGGAAGGATTTGAGGAATATGACAACCTCGGCGTTGCACCGAATGAGCCCGATTTTATTTATACGTCAAAATATCCGCCTGCTCTTTACGGCATTGATATGATTGCAGATATGGTCGGCGGCGCAACGGTTTATGCAATTGAGGGAACGTTCAGCAGAGGCGGTCTTTATCACTTCATTGACGGCGAAGTTGTGCTGACTCCTACCTTCTACGAAGTGCTTTATCCGATATATCAGCTTATACTCAACGGTGCCGTGCCGGACAAGGAAGAGGTTAAATCAAACATAAAGGTTGCCTATAAAATGTCAGCCCCGAGAGCCTATGCGCTCAGCGGCAACGATGCACACCTTCTGCAAGGACTTTACTGCGACACATACACGTTCTTCCAGGAGAAAATAAACAACATTTATTTTGACTGCACAAAAACCTGGGTGCCCTCCACAGCGAGGTATTACATCGTGCCCATACTGCCGATTTACTCCAACCCCGATGAGGTGCTTCCTGAAAGCACAATCCTGACCGATTTTTCATACTTCTTCAATCTGCTCTTCATAAATCCGCTCAAGGTCAGATTCTTCAACAACCGTTATGAAGAAACTTATGAGGGTGACGGCGTGCTGTTTGATATAAACGATTACGTTTATATTTTCAACAGCAATGAAAACAAAACGATCGACAGCGAGCAGAGTGTTAGCTACGCACTTGACAGCGGCAAAAAAATCAACGCCACCTTTGTCGCACATACCTATGCAATACTCAACGAAGGTGCCGACGGCATAGACATTGACCTTTGCAACCTGCGCCTTGATACGGACGCTGTATGTCACGGTCAGGAGGACGAAAACGGCTTTATGATCGCCTACGCGCAGGGCGGCAGAAGGAGCGACCCCAAAAACTTCAGAGAATCCGTAATTGAAATTTCGGGCTTTGAAACCGAGCCGACCGTAACCGCCGCAGGCGCAAACGGCGCAACAATGAAAACCGAATGGAACGAAGCAACAAAAACGCTTACGCTTTCCGTAATATCAAACGGTGAAGTAAAAATAACAATTGAATAAAAAAATCAAGTCCTCCCACGGCATTTGTCTTTGCTGTGGGAGGACTTTTTGCGTTATTGTTGTTTAATTGAACAAAGAGAGAATAAACATAACTATCTGCCTGATAAAACCAAAAACATTTATTAGTAATATTTCTGTGTCAACAGTTGGCTCAGCATTGCTCGGTTGGTCTTGAGCGGTGTCGGTTTCAGATGTGCTTGTTTCATCGAGTATTATCGCAACCGTTCCCGTGCTGAAGCCTGCGTCAATGTTGGAATATGCCCACGTATAGCTGCTGTCAATTATAAATCATAAAAAGCAATCCCTGCTGAAAGTGTAAAATAACTTCCGCAGGGATTGTTCAATGTTGCATTTTATCTTTTTTAAGCTGTTCTTTCAACTCGTCAAGAGAGTTGAACTTCATCTCACCGCGCTTATAGCGGATTAGCCTGACCTCAATTTCCATTCCATAGAGGTCACCGTCGTAGTCGATTATATGCGTTTCGCTTCGCTGCTCGTCATTTTCAAACGAAGGACGTCTGCCGATATTCGTAACCGAGCGGTACCATTTGCCATCAACAAGCGTGCGTGAAGCGTATACGCCGTACTTGGGCACAATCAGCCCTTCGGGAAAGAGCTGATTTATAGTCGGACAGTCGAGTGACCTGCCGAGATGGTCACCGTGGACAACCTCGAGCTTGTAGCCGAATTCTCTGCCGAGCATTTCGTTCGCCAACTCAATATCGCCGCACTCAATTGCCGAGCGGATTCGAGTCGAGCTGACTGTTTCGCCTGCACAGCATACCGCGGGCGCAACAATAAGCTCAACGCCCGTAACTTCACAAAGCCAGCCGAGCAGAGTGCTGTCGCCCTCGCCGCCTTTACCGAAGCGGTAATTGAAGCCGCAGCTGAGCACACCGGCATTAAGCTCTCCGACAAGAACTTTCACAAAAAATTCCTGCGGTGAGTAATCTTTAATTTTAAGGAAGTCTATCCTGACAACTTCAACGCCCATATCGGCAAACAGTTTTTCTTTGTCCGCCTCGGTTATAAGTTCGGGCACCGCACGTCCGTCAATAACGCACGCGGGCAACGGACTCAGAAGGAGCACCGTAGGTATCATACCCCACTGACGTGCCGCTTGCAAAGCGGAGCTTATAACCGCAAAATGGCCTTTGTGAATGCCGTCAAAATTTCCGAGAGCTATTGCTCTTTTTTTATTTTCCATTCTGCTCACCCTCAGGTTTCGGAATAGATGCGTTTGATTTTAAGCTGTTCGGAATCCTCTTCAACCTCACCCAAGCCAAGAAATCTTCCTTCGGGTGAGAGAACCTTGTAAAGCCCTGATGCGAGAGGAGTGTGTATACGGCTTTTGTCGAGCGAGCCGCCGTTTGAAAAGCGCTGTGCCTGAGCCTGACTAACCGTGACACACGGATAATCGAGCAATGTTTCAAGCGCAACAACATCCGTTTCGCCGATTTCTTCAATCTTTCTGCACTTTGATATATCAATACCGTGCGCCTCAACCCTGCGAAGAGCTGTCAGCACAGCACCGCAGCCGAGCTTTTCGCCGATATCCGAGCTGAGCGAACGCACATACGTACCGGCGGAGCATTTCACCCTGAACGAAAATTCCTGCTTCGCTTCATCAGCGCCCGTCATTTCGAGCGAATATATATTTACCCTGCGGCTTTCACGCTCAATCTCTATGCCCTCACGTGCAAGCACATACAGCTTTTTTCCGTCCTTTTTAATGGCGGAATACATCGGCGGCACCTGATCGGTTTCGCCGAGGAAGGAAAGCATTGCCGCCTCAAAATCCGCAGCGGTAAAATCCGACCTCTGCTCGCTGAGCACGTTACCCTCAATATCGAGCGTATCCGTTGTTACACCAAGACGCACCGTTGCTTCATAAGCTTTGTCGTGAGTGTGGAGAAAATCGATAAACCTCGTTGCACCGCCGAGCATAACAACAAGTACACCCGTTGCCATAGGGTCCAGCGTGCCCGTATGACCCGACTTCTTTGCGCCGAGAATACGTTTGACTCTGTTCGCCGCAACAAATGAGGTCATACCCTGCGGCTTATCAAGAAAAACAACACCTGTCATATAAATTCACCGATTGTATCAATAAGGAGCTTTGTTGCTTCCTCCCTTGTACCCGGGAGCTGACAGCCCGCCGCGTTGGGATGACCTCCGCCGCCGAGCTTTGCACAGATCGCACTTGCATCAACGGGGTCGTGAGTACGTACGGAGGCTTTGAATGCTCCGTTGCGTCTTTCGCGCATCGTAACGCCGACAAGAACGCCCTCAATCTGACGTGAAATTGCAGCAATACCGTCACACTCGTTTTCATCCGAGCCACTTTCGGCAAACATCTCGCGTGTGATTGTAATCAACGCACATCTGCCATCATAGAAGAACTGCATTCCGTCGAGCGCAAGCCGTTCAAGAGCCGCATAGGTTCTTGTCTTTGTTTCAAACATTTTAACGTTTATCTTTGACGCAGCCGCACCGTATTCCATCAGCCTTGCCGCAACACGGTGTGTTTCGGGCGTAACGTTTGCGTAGCGGAAGCAACCCGTATCGGTCGAGATACCTGTATACAAACAATCTGCAATCTGTGGCGTTATCTGAACGCCGAGCAGCTGCGTAAGCTCAAAAACAATCTGCGCTGCCGCAGCGGCAGAAGCATCGACAAAGTTCAACTTTGCAAAAAGCCTGTTTGAGCCGTGGTGGTCAATACTCAGATCAACCTTCGTTTCATATATTTCTCTTATTCCGTTACCCATAAGCGTAACATCGGCAATATCAACAGCAACAACCGTCTGCTCCTCAAACTCCTGCGATTCAATTTCAAGATATCGGAACTTTGGCGGAATCTCCTCATCGTTGATAACATTTGCTTTTTTGCCAAGCGCACGCAACGCCAGACAAAGACCAATACCCGAACCGAGAGTATCTCCGTCCGGGTGAGCATGGGTAAGAATTGTGAAATTGTCATTTTCTTTCAAGAAAGAAGCTGCGCTGCCAATATCAATAAGCATTGCTCTTCCCTCCCCTTTTTGATTTAAGAACAAAACCGGCTTACCGATTCAGATCATTGAGCATTTTAGCGATGCTCATACCGTGCTCAATAGAATCATCCGCAACAAAGCGAAGCTCGGGCGTTTTACGGAGACGGAGCCTCTGGCCGACCTCACGGCGGATATAGCCTGCGGCATTTTTAAGCCCTGCCACAGCCTCTTTTGCAGCTTCGATACCCTCCATTGCGCTGATATATGCCTTTGCATAGGAAAGGTCTCCCGAAACCTCAACACGGATAACAGTCAGGAGCTTGCCCTGAACACGCGGGTCCTTTATCTCGTCACGGATGATTGCGATTATTTCACGCTTGATATCCTCCGCCACTCTGTCTGATTTATATCCTGCCATATTATTTTTCAGCAAAGGCTGACGAAAAAACAACGTCAGCCCTGCTTATACCTTTCAATTAATTAGTCGCGGTATTCCTCGATAATAAACGATTCAAAAATATCGCCGAGCTTAATATCGTTAAACTTGTTGAGAACGATACCGCACTCGTAACCCTGAACAACTTCCTTTACGTCATCCTTGAAACGCTTGAGTGAGCCCATTTCATCTTCAGTGATAACAATACCGTCGCGTACAACACGAATTTTGGAGTTGCGCGTTACCTTACCGTCGAGAACGTAACAGCCTGCAACGTTACCGACAGAGGAAATGTTGATGATGTTACGAACCTCGATACGTCCCTGAACAACCTCACGTGTCTTGGGAGCAAGCATACCCTTGATAGCTGCTTCAATCTCCTCAATACAGTCATAGATAATTCTATACATTCTCATATCGACGCCGTCACGCTCTGCGTTAACCTGAGCTGCGGGGTCTGGTCTTACGTTGAAGCCGACGATAATAGCGTTTGAAGCGTTCGCAAGCATAACGTCGCTCTCGCTGACGGCACCGACACCGCTGTGAATAACACGTACGCGAACCTCATCGTTTGAAAGCTTTTCAAGGTTCTGCTTGACTGCTTCTGCCGAGCCCTGAACGTCAGCCTTGACAACAACGTTAAGGTCCTTCACCTCGCCTGCCTGAAGCGAAGAGAAGAGGTTGTCAAGTGTAACCTTCTGTACGGAGCTGAACTGCTCATCCTTGAGCTTCTGCTTACGCTGCTCAACAAGCTCTCTTGCAAGACGCTCGTCTGATACTGCATCAAAAACATCACCTGCCTGAGGTGCTTCGTCAAGGCCCATAATCTCAACGGGGCAGGAAGGACCTGCTTCCTTGACGTTCTTGCCGTGCTCGTCAACCATTGCACGTACACGGCCTACCGAAGTACCGGCAACAATGATGTCGCCTGCGTGAAGCGTACCGTTCTGAACAAGAAGGGTTGCAATCGGTCCGCGACCTTTGTCGAGTCTTGCCTCGATAACGCTGCCCTTTGCTGCTCTGTTGGGGTTAGCCTTGAGCTCCATCATCTCTGCAACGAGAAGGATTGACTCAAGAAGGCTGTCGATACCCATTTTTGTATGAGCTGAAACGGGAACACAGATTGTATCGCCGCCCCACTCTTCGGGAATAAGCTCATGCTCTGTGAGCTGCTGCTTGATTTTTTCGGGGTTAACATCAGGCTTATCCATCTTATTGATTGCAACAATAATCTGAACACCTGCTGCCTTTGCGTGGTTGATAGCCTCAATAGTCTGCGGCATAATACCGTCGTCAGCGGCTACAACGAGAACGGCAATATCCGTTGCCTGAGCGCCGCGGGCACGCATCGACGTGAAAGCTGCGTGGCCGGGTGTATCGAGGAAGGTGATAAGCTCGCCGTTTGCTCTGACTCTGTAAGCACCGATGTGCTGTGTGATACCGCCTGCCTCCGTTGAAGTAACGGATGTATGACGGATAGCATCGAGAAGTGAAGTCTTACCGTGGTCAACGTGACCCATAACAACGACAACAGGATTTCTCGGCTCAAGGTTTGTATCATCGTCCTCTGTTGCGTCGATGATTCTGTCCTCAATTGTAACGACAACCTCTTTCTGAACCTTTGCACCAAGCTCTGTTGCAACGATTTCGGCTGTATCATAATCGAGCATATCGTTGATAGTTGCCATCTGACCGAGTAAGAAGAGCTTTTTGATAACCTCTGCTGCGGTCATCTTAAGCTTGAGAGCAAGGTCACCGACAGAGATTTCCTCGGGGATAACAACCGTGATCTTCTTGTTTGCGCGCTCTGCCTCAATTCTCTTGATTCTCTCCTGCTCGGTTTCACGGCGGTGAGTTCTTGTGCCCTGCTTACGGTACTGCTTGGATTTCTGGTTGAGCTTCTGCTTGCGCACTGCAGAATCCTGAATACCCTGTGATTTGTTTACGGGCACGATGTTCTCATAGTGCTCATTGTATTTTTCAAGCTGAACGTTGTCAGCTCTTGTGTCGATTGTTCTCTTCTCGCCCTTTGTTCTTGCCTGAAGGGGACCTGAACGGTCTTTCTCCTTTTTCTTGGGCTGCTCAGGCTGCTTTGCCGCAGGTGCGGAAGGCTTACCGCCGTCCTGCTTCTTTTCGGCAGGCTTTGCCGATGCTTTCTTTTCTTCTGTCTTTTCGGGCTTTGCCTCAGCCTTGGGTGCTTCCTTCTTGGGTTCGGGCTTTGCCTCAGCGGCAGTTGCAAAATACTCGTCAAAGCTATTAACGGCAGTCTGCTGCGTAAAGGTTTCAAAGATAATGTCAAGCTCTTTGTCCTCAAGAGCTGTCATATGGTTCTTTGTGCCGTCAAAATACTGTGTAAGCAGCTCGAGTACGACTTTGCTGGACTTGCCGAAATCTTTACCGACTTCGTGAATTCTGTATTTAATTGCTGCCATACAATTTCCTCCTTATTCCTGCTCAAACTCAGTGAGCAGCTTGTCATAAATGTGCTGTTCAACAGCACAGCCGAACGCTCTTTCAAAACGCTTGGCTTTTATTGCGGCGGTCAAACATTTTTTATCGCGGCAGATATATGCGCCTCTGCCGTTTTTTTTGCCCGTAAGGTCGAGCGAAATCTCTCCCTCAGGTGAGCGCACCGCACGGATAAGCTCCTGCTTGGGCTTCATTTCGCCGCAACCGAGACATTTGCGCATCGGTATTTTTTTAGGTTTGTTCATAACGTCACCGCCGTAATTATGTTATTCCTGAATTTCAAAAAATCCGCTTTCGGGATTAATATCGATCTTCCAACCGGTAAGCTTTGCCGCAAGTCGAGCGTTCTGACCCTTGTTGCCGATAGCAAGTGAAAGCTGATTATCCGGAACTACTACACGGCAGGAATTCGGAGCATCCTCAAGAACCTCGACGCTGATAACGTCAGCAGGAGCAAGTGATGCAGCAATAAACTGTGCGGGATCTTCGCTGTATTTTACAATATCAATCTTTTCGCCGCCGAGAAGGTCAACAACCTTGCCGACACGGGCACCTCTTGCACCGATGCAGGAGCCGACAGCATCAACGTTTTCATCTGCGCTGAACACGGCAACCTTTGTGCGTGAGCCTGCCTCACGTGAGATAGCCTGAATCTTGACAGTGCCGTCGAGAATTTCGGGAACCTCTTCCTCAAACAGTCTGCGTACAAGACCGGGATGTGTGCGTGAAATCATAGCCTTAACGCCGCTCTTCTCGCCCTCGCGGATATCGACGACGTAAACCTTGATAAGGTCGCCGACTTTGAGCTCTTCACCGGGAACCTGCTCTGTCTTGAGGAGGACGGATTCACCCTTACCCATCTCAACGGTAGCGTTGCCGGACTCTGCGTCGATGCTGATAACTTTAACTGTTACAAGCTCGTTATGCTTGCTCTGGAATTCCTGCTTGAGCTGGCTGCGCTCCGCCTCACGGATACCCTGGCGGATAACGTTCTTAACCGTGCTTGCGGCAATTCTGCTGAAGCTCTTTGTTTCGAGCGGGATTTCAACGATGTCACCGGGGATTGCGCCTGCCTTGTAACGCTCAGCCTCTTCGGGAAGAAGGTCTGTTACGGGGTCTGCAATTTCGGAAACAACGTTCTTGCGAAGGTAAACTGCCATCTCACCATTTGCAAAGTCGATTTCACAGTAGCCGATGTCTCTGTTGTACTCGCCCTTGATTGCGGAGACAATAGCTGCCTGGATTCTCTCGCAGAGGATTTCTGCGGGGATTCCTTTTTCCTTTTCAAGAAGCTTAACGGCTGCAAAAAATTCTTTTGTGTCCATTTTGATATGTCAATCCTTTCGTTAAATTGCGTCAGTATCGTCAAGGCGTACCCAGGAGGCTTCCTTGCGTTCAATCACAAGCGTGCGCTCACCGTCAAGCGTAACGGTAAAGCTGCCCGCATCATGGCTTTCGAGTTTGCCGTGAAGCTCACGCTCGCCTGTTTCAAGCGGACGGATAAGCCTTACGACAACGGATGCACCGATGTATGCATCGAAGTGAGCGGGCCGTGTAAGCTCGCGGTCCGTGCCGGGTGAGCTGACTTCAAGACAGTAGCTGCGGTCGATAGGGTCCGCCTCATCAAGCGGTTTGTCAAGTGCGTGACTCATTGCGACACAGTCATCGATACCGACACCGCCCTCTTTGTCAATAAAAATCCGAAGGTACCAGTTTGCGCCTTCTTTGACAAAACGCACATCCCAGAGCATAAACCCGAGCTGCTGTGCAATCGGCTCAGCGATTGCAGTTACGGCAGCAACCGTGTTGCCACCCTTACCTTTACCTGCCATATCCTCGCTCCTTAGTTAAGAAATTCCAAAAGAATAAACAAAAGAGCGGGCAGAGCCCACTCTTTAAGTCAAATCATTCGTACAACCATAGTGTAACACAAGAAAATAAAAATAGCAATAGTATTTTTAATATAAAAAGGGCAAAAAACTGCACTTTTCATAGGAAAATAGCCGAAAATCACGCTTTTCTGCGCTTGACTATCCACCGCACGACAAAAACAACCGCAGCAACAGGAAGCGCCACAAGCACCGCTTTAAGCAACAGCTCTTTGGGCAGGAACTTGTTTGCACCCTCACCCAGAAGCGTAAAAAGAATTACGCGCGGAGCAATGCCGACAACCGACAAAAGCATATATCGGAAAAACGGAAGCTTCATCGAGCCGAACAAAAGGCTCGAAAAATCGATAGGCAAACCAACAAAACGTGTAACAAAAACGGTTGAAAACTTGCTTTTGTCCTTCATACCGAGCACCTTATCGCCGCCCTTGACCTTGCCGAGAAACTTAGTCACGTAGTCGCCGCCGAGAACCCTGCCCAGCCAGTAAGTAGCCGTAACCTCAAGCGCGATACCGCAAAGGCTGATAAACAGTGCCGTACCCGTATCAAAAGCCATACCGACCGAAAGATATATCAGCATTGCAGGAATGATAAACGTAAAGCCCTTCAGACCGAAAATGGAAATCGCAATTGCAACCGCGCCGACTTTGCTCGGAACAGCATCAACAATTGAGCGCACGTCAATATTGACAAGCTTATCGTAATTCAGCGCAACCGCAACAAAAATACCAACCAGCAACGCAAGCCTGAGCAGAAGCGGTACAAGCTCTTTTTTTACAAAGGTTTTATTCATAAAGTTTTTACCTCTTCCCTCAAGATTTCACCGACAAGTATATTTTAACACCTTTATTTTGTCAAGCTTTTACCGCCTTTGAAATTTCAACCGCCGCAGGCAACACGGCACAAAGCGCCGACACAAGCAGCCACTGCACGGCATTCAGGGGCACAACGGAAAAAAGAGCTGCCGCCGACGGGAGCATAACCACGCCGACCTGAAGCAGCAGGCAAACTGCAAAAGCAATGTTCATCCTGCGGTTTGAAAACCATCCTATTTTAAACAGCGACCGCTCGCTTCGTGAGTTGAGCGCGTGCACAAGCTCACCTATGCTCATCGTACAGAAACAGACCGTACGACCGACCTGCTCGCCCCACAACGCACTGCCCGCTGCAAAGCCGAGCAGCGCCAGCACACCGATAAAAACACCCTCCAGCACAATATCGAGCCAACCGCCCTTACTGAAAAGACCTTTCCGAGGACTGACAGGAGGTCTTTTCATAATTTCGCTGTCCGTTTTTTCCGTGCCGAGCGCCATTGCAGGCAACGAATCCGTAACAAGATTTGTCCACAGCAGCTGAATCGGCAGCATTGGCACCGGCATACCTGCAATACCTGCAACAAAAATCAGTATTATTTCACCTATGTTACTGCTCAGCAAAAACCTGACAACCTTTCTGACGTTGTCGTATATTCCTCTGCCCTCGCGCACCGCCTTTACAATTGTTGCAAAATTATCATCCGCCAGCACTATATCCGCCGCGCCCTTTGCAACCTGAGTGCCGCATTTTCCCATTGCACAGCCGATGTCTGCCGCCTTGAGTGCAGGAGCATCGTTAACTCCGTCACCCGTCATCGCGGTAACCTCACCGTTTGCCCTGAGCGCCTTGACAATTCTCACCTTGTGCTCGGGGCTGACACGGGCATAAACCCTCTCCGTTTTCACAACCTGACAAAGCTCCGCATCGCTGAGCATATCAAGCCTTGCGCCTGTTACGGCAAGCTTGCCTTTTTCACAAATCCCGAGCCTTGATGCAATCGCACAGGCGGTGCGCGGATTGTCACCCGTTATCATTACGGGCGTTATGCCTGCCTGCTTACAAAGCGCAACAGCCTGCGCCGCCTCTTTCCTTTCGGGGTCTTCAATACCGATAAGACCAACAAACTCAAACTCGCCTTTTTCCTTGACCGCAACAGCCAGCACACGCAGTCCTCCGTCTGCCATACGGTCATTAAAAAGTGATGCGTTGCCGATAAACCGACACAGCTCGAAAATCCTTTCGGGCGCACCCTTTACAACCGTGAGTGTTTTTCCGGCGGTTTTCACCGTGACGCTCATCATCTTTTTTTCAGAGCTAAAAGGCTGCTCGCTGAGTCTGACCGCACCGCTGTCAACACCACCTGCCGCACGCACTACGGCAACCTCCGTCGGCTCACCCTGAGAGGTAGTTGCGTTACAGCAAAGTGCCGCAACTTTAAGTATTTCCCTGCCCTCTTCGCTGTCGCAATCCACTTCGCCGTAAGCGGAAAAAAGCCTTGACACCGTCATTTTATTCTGCGTAAGAGTTCCCGTTTTATCAGAGCAGATATACGTTGCGCTTCCGAGCGCTTCAACAGCGGTGAGCCTTCGGATTATCGCCTTGTTTTTAGCCATAACCGACACACCCGTGCTGAGCACAACCGTCACAACGGCAGGCAGACCTTCGGGAATTGCCGCAACGGCAAGGCTGACGGATAACATAAAGCTGTCAAGCAGACCGTCACGCCTGAACACACCGAGCAAAAACACGACGGCGCATATCGCAATCGCACCGAGTCCCAACACTCTGCCGATTTTTTCAAGCCTTAACTGAAGCGGAGTGAACGGAACTTTCTCCTTGCCGAGCATATCGGCAATTCTGCCTATCTGAGTATCCATCGCAGTGTGTGTTACAACCGCCGTACCGTGTCCTCCAAGCACTGTTGTGCCGGCATAAACACAGTTTATCCGCTCTGCAAGCGGCGTTGAAGCGCCAAGCCTTGCCGCCGCATTTTTTTCAACAGGAAGCGCCTCACCCGTGAGCGAACTTTCATTCATCTTCATTTCCGTTGCCTGCGTCAGCCTTGCATCCGCCGCAACCCTGTCCCCCGTACCGAGCACCAACAGATCACCGCGCACAACCTTACTTGCAGGAATCCGGAGAGTTTCGCCGCCACGCACAACCGTTGCCTCGGGCGCTGAAAGCTCCTTCAGCTTTTCAAGTGCCCTCTCCGCTTTGCTTTCCTGAATAACGCCGACAAAAGCATTCACAATAACAATGGCAAGAATTATTATCGGGTCGATAAATGAACCCTCGTCCTCCAGAAAAGCCGTAACAAACGAAACAGCCGCCGCGATAAGCAGGGTTATAACCATAAAGTCTTTGAACTGAGCAAAAAGCCTTAACAAAAAGTTTCTTTTTTTCTTTTCTGCCAGAACGTTTTCTCCCTCTTCATTCAGCCTCAGCTGTGCCGTTTCAGGGCTGAGACCGCTGTTAAGGTCCGCGCCAAGCGCAACGGCGGCGTCACCGACACCGACTGCGTGAAAATCCATACTCTTTCTCCCTCGATTTTTCTTTTTCTAATATATATGCACCGAAGCGCGACATTATTAAATTGACATCGCGCGCGTTTTGTTATAAAATATATATTCAACAAGCGGATTGGGCAGCTGCGTCAGCAGGGACTTATCACCCCTGCTGACGAGGAAAGTCCGGGCTTCACAGAGCAGGATAACGGCTAACGGCCGCCGAGGGTGACCTTAGGGACAGTGCAACAGAGATATACCGCCCGCTTACGCGGGTAAGGGTGGAAAGGCGAGGTAAGAGCTCACCGGCGTGCAGGAGACTGTACGGCCCTGTAAACCCTATCCGAAGCAACACCGACCGAAGTGGCTTGCTCGGCCTATACTTCAACGGGTGGCTTGAGCCTTGCGGCAACGCAAGGCCTAGAAAGATAGTTGCCTTAAACGACAGAACCCGGCTTACAGATCCGCTTGTTTTTTCAAAAAGGGAAGGAAGGAAAAACGTTGGAAGATATCTACGTCGGCGGCAAAAAACCGCGCCGCGAAAATAACCCTGACAGAATGCCTCCACCTCCGCCTCCTCGAGATGCGCGCCCTGCACCGACAGGCACACGGCAGGATATTCCCATCAGCAGGAGCCGCAACCAAAGCCGCCCCGTGCAGCCCGATTACTACGACAATACGGCAAACTATCCGCCCTACCCGAACACCTCTTACACCTCTTACAACAATAGCTGCAACCCCGACACTTACAACAGTTACGGCTACAACCCTAACGGCTTTAACCAGCCGCCTCAGCCTGCCGCACCCGCCCCCGAAAAGAAGCAAAAAAAGAAAGGCAAGCCCCTTTTTGTTGCCTTTTGCGCTATGTTGCTCTGCTTCGTGATGGTTGCAGGTCTGGGCGTCGGCCTCGTCTACAACACCTTCAGCAGCGTCAATTACATTAAGCCGGAAAGCAACAAAAACGCATTTATCGCCGACAATTCGCTCACACAGAGCTCAGCCGTCAAAAACATACTTCTTATCGGAATTGACCGCAGAGACCCAGACGACGCGGCAAGATCCGATACTATGCTTCTTGTATCAATAAATTCCGACACAAAAAAAATTAAGCTGACCTCTTTTATGAGAGACAGCTATGTATATATCCCCGAAAAAGGAAAAAACGCAAAGCTCAACGCCGCCTGTACATGGGGCGGTGCGCCGATGGTAACAGACACCATTGAGTATAACTTCCACATCAAAATCGACCATTATATGCTGGTCGACTTCGTAATGTTTGAAGAAATAATCGACGGACTCGGCGGTGTTGACGTTGAGGTTACCGAAAAGGAAGCAAAATATATGCGCAATGACGTCCATCTTGACGTACAGTCGGGCGAATCCGTCCATCTCGACGGCAACGAAGCCCTGTGGTACTGCCGCATACGAAAGCTCGACTCCGACTTTATGCGTACAGGCAGACAGCGTAAGGTTATGACAGCGCTGATAGAAAAATGCAAAAAGACAAACCCCGTTGAGCTGTATAACCTGATTGGTGAGGTGGCAAGCCGCGTTGAAACGGATATGTCCCCCGCAACGCTTACAGGTCTTGCATTCAACGGTCTTCTCCGTTACCTGAGCTATGATATTGAACAGAGCAGCGTGCCTGCCGAAGGCACTTGGAAAAATGCAAAAAAATCAGGTCAGTTCGTGCTCAGCCTTGACCTTGATGCAAACATAAAACATCTCGAAGAGTTTATATACGAAGAATAAACGGGAAGTGAAACTGATTATGAAAAAATTTATGGGCGATGATTTTCTCCTCAACAATCCCGCTGCAAAAGAGCTTTTTGCAGCGGCAAACGAGATGCCGATTTTTGACTGGCACTGCCACCTTTCGCCAAAGGAAATTTACGAAAACAAGCAGCCGTCGGATATTGCCTGGCTGATGCTTGCGGGCGACCATTACAAGTGGCGCGCAATGCGCTCTTTCGGAATTGACGAAAAATATATCACGGGTGACGCAAGCTGGCACGATAAATTCGTTGCCTACGCCACAATGCTCGCCTACGCCCCCGGAAATCCGCTCTATCACTGGACTCACCTTGAGCTTCAGCGTTATTTCGGCATTGACACTCCGCTGAGCGCAAAAACAGCAGAGGAAATCTGGGAAAAAGCAAACGCACAAATCAAAGCAGGCGGCTTCACACCGCGCGAGCTTATCGAGCGTTCAAACGTTGCCTGCGTTTACACAACGGATGACCCCGCCGATTCGCTCGAATATCACATCCTTCTCGCAGAGGATGAGAGCTTTAAAACAAAAGTTATTCCTGCTTTTCGTCCGGATAAAGCGCTCGGAATCGAGCTGACTTCATTTCGCCCCTGGCTTGCTTCACTTGAAGAGCGCATCGGCAGAAAAATCGAAAGCTACGCAGCACTTGAAGAAGCACTGCTTGAGAGAATTGAGGTTTTTGCAAAGATGGGTTGCCGTGCAAGCGACCACGCTTTCACCTACGTACCTTATGCAGAAGCTTCGGCAGACGAGCTTGAAACCATATTCCAAAAAGGCAGGCAGGGCAAGAGCTTCACAACCTTTGAGCTTGATGCATACCGCACGGCTCTTCTCCGCACTATGGCAAAAGAGTATGCACGCAGAGGTTGGGCTATGGAGCTTCACATGGGCCCGATGAGAAACAACAACACTCTTATGTTCAACAAAATCGGTCCCGATGCAGGCTTTGACTCGATTGATGACAAGGAGATTGCTCAGCCGCTTTCACGTTTTCTTGACAGCCTTGCCAAAGAGGAGCTTTTGCCCAGAACAATTCTCTTTACGCTTAACCCCAAGGACAATTACGTCCTCGGCACAATGCTCGGCAACTTCCAGAATTCCGACGCACCGGGCAAAATTCAGTTCGGCAGCGGTTGGTGGTTCAACGACAACCTCGACGGTATGCGTGAGCAGATGAAAGCTTTCGGCAATCTCTCGGTGCTCGGTAAATTCGTCGGTATGGTAACAGATTCGCGCTCCTTCCTCTCATATCCCAGGCACGAATATTTCCGCCGAATCCTCTGCGGTCTGCTCGGCGATATGGTTGAGGACGGACTTTATCCCGACGATATGGACACACTCAAACAGCTTGTCCGTGACGTATCCTATAATAATGCCGCAAAATACTTCGGTTTGGAGTGATATAAATGAACAGACGCTTTAAAGGTATTGACGTTGAAGTTTTTCCGCTCGGCTTCGGCTGTATGAGATTCCCCACAAAGGGCGGCAAGATTGACCGCGAAACTTCAACAAAAATGCTCCGCCATGCCATTGACGAAGGTGTAAATTACGTTGATACAGCTTTTTACTATCACGACGGTGAGAGCGAAGAGTTTGTCGGCGAGGCACTTAAGGACGGCTACCGCGAGCGTGTATATCTCGCAACAAAATCACCCGTATACGACCTTACGGACGAAATCACGTTCGAGGACAGATTCAACACACAGCTCGAAAGACTTCAGACAGACCATATAGATTTCTACCTGCTTCACACGCTCAACCATGACCTGTGGAACAATAAAGTTCTCAAATACAACGTGCTTGAAAGTATGCGCAAGGCAAAGGAGCAGGGCAAGATTAAATACCTCGGCTTCTCATTCCACGATGATATTGACCTTTTTAAAGAAATTGTTGACAGCTTCGATTGGGATTTCTGCCAGATTCAGCTCAACTACGTTGACCTTAAGCATCAGGCAGGAATCGAAGGTCTTGAATATGCCTATGCCAAGGGTATGAGCTGTATTATTATGGAGCCGCTCAGAGGCGGCAGACTTGTAAAAGGGCTGCCCGAAAGAGTAAAAGCCGCCCTGCCAAAGAGCAAAAGCAAGGTTGAGGTTGCGCTCGACTTCCTCTGGGACAGAGAAGAGGTTGCGCTCGTGCTCAGCGGTATGAGCACACCGAAGCAGGTTGAAGACAATCTCCGCTATGCAAAGCGCAGCAGCATCGGTATGCTTACTCCCTACGAGAGAAAAGCACTCGCTAAGGCAAACGAGCTCTGGCACACGATGCCGCTTGTCGGCTGCACCGGTTGTGCCTACTGTATGCCCTGCCCCTTCGGCGTAAATATCCCCGAATGTTTCACTGCGTTCAATTCAACTGTCTACAAGGGCAAGAGAGGCGCAAAGGAAAGCTACAACGAGCTTGGCGGAAAGGCTGACCTCTGCCGTGCCTGCGGCAAGTGCAAGCCCTCGTGCCCACAGAGCATCGATATACCTGCTGAGCTTAAAAAGGTTAACGAAACCTTCAGCGAATAAACAGACAACAAAAAGACCGTTTCTCGTTTGAGAAACGGTCTTTGTTTTTTAAAATCATTATTCAGCTGCTACTGCTTCTTCAGCTGCCTTTGCTTCTTTTTCTGCTCGGGCTGCTGCTGCGATTGCTGCGTAGTCGGGAAGCTCCTTGTACTTAACAACGATGGGATTCTTGATGAGAAGCACGTTGATAATGATAACCGGAAGGTGAAGAGCTGCCGTAACGAATGCGCCGTAACCCATTGCAGCAGAGATATACTCGGGGAACAAAGCGTTGATGTTGCTTGCAAACTGACCGAATATAATACCGCTGGCAATGACAAGAACCATACTGAGTACGCTGACGATAATGTTCTTTGCGCAGGATGACTTTTTGGATGAGCAGAGGTTTCTGCCGAAGTTGACAACACCCATAACAATAGAAAGAGCAAGCAAAACAATTGCAAGAGCAAAGAAGATGAATGCTTTACCAACAACGGGTGACTTTATGAGAGTGAGAAGATTGTTGAAATCGAAATAATCCGTAAAGAACTCAACAACCTTGAGAATGCCGATTTTGAATTCAGATACCTGATCCGGCTCTGTATAGTAGGGAATATTCTGAAGTGAAATTGAGCCGAGAGCAAGCTGCTTTACGGGCAGCATATCGAGGAAGAGACCTGCAACAGGGAGGATTGAAAGGATAAGACGGGCAATCTGACGAGGACCGCCGATTGCGGAAGCCTTTAAGCGGTCAAGACCCTTCTGGAATTTTGCGTGCTCCGCCTCTGCTTTTTCTGCATCGGCAAGAAGACGGTCTTCCATACCGTAATAGACCATATTTACGCCGCACTTGGGACACTCGGGACGCCAATCAAACAATCTGAGCTTGGCATTACACTTAGGACAGTTAGCCATATCGGTTCCTCCGTTTTATATGTATTGCGTGCTACACACACACTTACTATTATAGTACTATTTATATTACCATAATACTTGAATAAAATCAACAATTTTTTATTTAATTTTATGATTATGTTATAAATCCGCCATCGACGCTGAGCACCTGTCCGGTAACAAACGCGGATTTATCGGTTGCAAGGAAAAGCACAGCTTGTGCCACTTCCTCAGGCTCGCCGATACGGCAAAGCGGTGTTTCGTCGCAAAGCGCCGCCATATCTTCGCCGCTCAGGTGAGAATTCATCTTTGTGTTTATTACACCGGGCGCAACGCAGTTGACCATAATACCGCTCGGGCCAACCTCTTTTGCAAGCGCCTTCGTGAATCCCGCAACCGCCGCCTTCGATGCGGAATAAAGCACCTCGCAGGATGCACCGCTGATACCCCACATTGACGAAACGTTGACAATTCTGCCGCTCTTGCGCCTTATCATCGAGGGCAGGACTGCACGGCAGCAATTGACGGTTGCAAGGATGTTGACGCCGAAAACCAGCTCATAATCCTCACGCGTTGTGTCGGTAAAAAGCTTTTGCTGTGATACGCCTGCGTTGTTGACGAGCAGATCAACCTCGCCAAGCTCACGCTCGACGTTGCGGAGCATATCGATAACCTGATTTTCATCGGTCAGGTCAGCACAAACGCAGACAGCCTCACCGCCGAGAGAGCATATTTCCGCCTTCAGGCTCTCAGCCGAATCCTTATCCTTATTATAATGTATTGCAACCTTATAACCTTCTGCGGCAAAAAGCCGCGCACAGGCGCCGCCGATACCGCCGGAAGCGCCTGTAACAAGAACCGTTTTACTCATTTATCAATAGCCGAGTGATGCGCTGAAGCCCATCATATCTTCTTCTGTGAGCTGAGTGTAACCGTTGGGCACCGTGAAGATGCTGTCATCAATATTTGTGGAACACTCATTAACCTTGAGAATGGAAGTCGTACCGTCGGCGGCAATAACCTCAATTCTCTTAAGCTCATCCTTGCTGTTGAAGTAATACTTGTTTACGTTTGTGCTGTCACCGTATACCTCGCATACATACGAGTTACCTCTGATTGTGACGTTTGTTGTTTCCTTATATTCGAGCGAATCGGAAACGATGGATTCCCACATTGCCACGCTGTCAATTACACCGACACTGTCTTCGCCGCTTGCAATCGGGTAATAGGACTTCTGGCTCGGAATCATAAAGTTCATTTCCTTGCCGTCGTATGCGACACGGATTGTTGTGATGAGAAGCGGAAACTCAAGCGCAAACTTGTCGTTCTTCATATACATTTTCATATTTATGCCCGTTTCACCAAGTCCGAAATTATCGCTTGTAACGACTGTGCAATTGAGGTACAGCGCCTTGTTCTGAGCAGATGCTGTGAGAAGCTTATCGAGCTTACAGTCTTCGGGTCTGCCTTCCTTATCGACCTCAACCTCAACCTTCTCACCTTCGGGGAAAGTGACATCTTCATAGGTTGTTGTACTCTCTGTTGATCCGTTGCCTGTTGTTGTGACAGGCTTTGTTACCGTGTCAACCTTTGTGTTGCCCTCTGCATCCGTAACAGCTTCGCCGGCTGCATTGGTGACAACCTCTGTCACCTGCTCGTAAACCTGACCGTCTGCACCGACGATTGTGGGGTTTGTGTCGTCTCCGCTTTTATCACAGGCGGTAAACACCGTGAGAACAACTGCGAGAGACGCAAGAATTGCGATAATGTTTCTCTTTTTCACTTTATGTATCCTCCTTTTAAGAATTAAAGTGCGTCTTTATAATAACTTAAAAGCTATTATCTTGTCAAGGCAGGGCAGATAATGGAATTATCAATCGTCCTGCTCTTCTTTATTGCGGCGCCTGACAAGCCTGTGCGGCTCGTCTTCACCCTCACCGTCATTTTTGTTTTCAGGACGGATTTCGACCTTGAGCTTGCCTATTCGTTTGTCCTCAAGGTTGAGAATTGTAAAATGGAGATTTTCAAAATCGATCTCGTTCAGCTCACCGTCCTTAGGCAGATAACCGAGCAGGCTGATAACAAAACCGCCGATTGTATCGTACTCATCCTCGGGAAGGTCAACGCCGACGTGCTCGTTCACCTCATCAATTGAGGTTGTGCCGTCAACAGTGAACGTGGTTTCGTCTATAACGGAAAATTCTTCTTCCTCATTGTCATACTCATCCTGAATATTGCCGACGATTGATTCAACAAGATCCTCAAGCGTGACAATGCCTGCCGTACCGCCGTACTCATCAACAACAACCGCCATCTGAACACGGCGGGCTGTCATCTCCTGGAAGAGGACACCGCATTTCATTGATTCGGGCACAAAATAGGGTTCACGCATAATCTTGCGGAGGCTTTCCTGCTTGGGAACGCTTGAGCCGATGTAACCGATAAGGTCCTTAATGTAAACAATGCCGATAATTTTATCAAGACTTTCTTCGTAAACGGGAATTCTTGAGTAACCTTCTTTTTCAGCAATCTCAACAACATCCTGAATCGGGTCATTGATTTCGACCGCAGAAACATCCGTACGGTGAGTCATAATATCGCCTGCATCTATATCGTCAAACTCAAAAATGTTGTTGATCATTTCCTTCTGAGCGTCCTCGATAACGCCCTTTTCGCCGCCGACATCAACCATCATACGGATTTCTTCCTCGGTAACCTCCTCAGGCTCAGCGTTCGGGTCAATGCCCAAAACCCTGAGAACGCCGTTCATTGAAAGAGAGAGCACCTTTACAAACGGCTTTGTAACCGTTGCGACAAAGGAGAGCACACCCGCAATACGGAAAGAGATTTTTTCAGGGTTATACATAGCAACGCGCTTTGGCACAAGCTCACCGAAAACGAGCGAGAAATACGACGTAACAAGCGTGATTACAACAAGGCTGAAGCCGTCAATCACACTTGCAGGGATATTTGTGAGGAGAGAAATTTTTTCCAGACCGTCCGAAAGCATATCAACAAAGCTCTGTGATGCCGATGCGGATGATAAAAATCCCGCAAGTGTAACACCAATCTGGATTGTGGATAAGAATTTGCTGGGGTTGCTTGTAAGCTTAAGAAGTTTTTTTGCCTTTTTGTTGCCCTCCTGTGCCTGCTTTTCAAGCTTGGCATCGTTAAGGGAGATAATTGCTATTTCGCTCATGGCAAAAAATGCGTTGACCAGTATAAGCACCAGCAACAGCACAACTTTCAAAACAAGAGTTACAACAGCATTATCAGGCCCGGGGTCGTCCATTTTAGACTTGCTCCTTTCAAAATTGCGGTCTTACCGCCGTAAATAATTATAATATACTAAACATCTTTAATATAAGGATGTTCAACCGATTATTTTTCCGCTTTTAACATAAACGCGCGGAACACGCTTTGTAATATCGCAGACATACTCATAGTTGAAGCTGCCCGCTGTTTTTGCCAGTTCTTCAACGGTGAGTGTTTCTCCTCCGTCGACACCTACAATAGTTACCTCGTCGCCCTGCTTTACATCGGGAATATCCGTCACGTCAACCATAAACTGGTCCATACATACCCTGCCGATAACGGGGGCGCTGTGCCCTTTGATAAGCACCCTGCCCTTATTTGTCAGCAAGCGCGGATAACAGTCGCCATAGCCGCAGGGAATTGTTGCGACAAGGGTTTCGCGTTTTGCCATAAAAGCCGCACCATAGCCGACGGTATTACCCTCGGGCACTTTTTTGACGTAAGCAACGTGGCTTTTAATCTGCATTACGGGCACTGTCGGAAGATTTTCAAACCTGACCTCATCCGACGGATCGAGCCCGTAGGTAACTATACCACAGCGCACCATATCGAGACAGCCGCCGTCAAAATCCATTGTTGCGGCAGAGTTGTAGATATGCTTTATCGGCAAGCTGATTCCATCAGCTTCAATGCGCGCCGTGAACGAATCGAACATTGTCTTCTGCTCATTTGCAAAGCTCTTATCCGCAAAGTCGGCACAAGCAAGGTGAGAAAAAACACCTTTTATTTCGATTCCGGGCAAGGCGGCAATACTGCAGATTTCTTCAAGGCTTTCATCGCAGGGTATAAAACCAATGCGATGCATACCCGTATCTATCTTGATGTGAACACCTGCTTTTTTGCCAAGCGCGACGGCAACGTCAGAAAGCTGCTTTGCCGTATCAAGCTGAAAGACGGTAAGGTCAACAGAATTTTCAACAGCCGATTCAAACAGCTCGGGAAAAGCATAGCTGAGCACGAGCACAGGCTTTTTTATTCCGTTTTCGCGCAGCTGCACGCCCTCTTCAACCGTGGCAACACCGTATGCATAAGCACAGCTATCCTCAAGCTCCTTTGCAATCGGTACGGCACCGTGTCCGTATGCATCAGCTTTGAGAATAACCATAACCTTAACGTCATTGCCGACCCTTTTCTGCACGGCTTCAACGTTTGAGCGCACAGCATCAAGGTCAATATAGGCGCAAACTCTGCTGTTAGTGTTCATCAAAACAAAATCACCTTAAAAATTATTTGCCTTTCGGCAAAAAGATATTCTGCAAATCCGTTTTCAGCGGATTGCATCAAGTGCCTGCTGAATATCCTCGATAATATCCTCAACGTTTTCAATACCGACAGAAAAACGGATAAGATCGGGAGAAACTCCACATTCAACAAGTTCGCTGTCGCTGAGCTGACGGTGGGTTGAGGAAGCGGGATGAAGCACGCAGGTTCTTGCGTCGGCAACGTGAGTTACGATTGCGGCAAGCTTGAGCGAATTCATAAACTGCTCCGCCTTTTCTCTGCCACCCTTTACACCGAAGGAGATAACGCCACAGGTACCGCCCGGCATATACTTCTGAACAAGCGGATAATACTTGTTCGAGGGAAGTGCGGGATAGTTGACCCAGGAAACCTGCTCGTTTTTCTCAAGATACTCTGCCACCTTAAGTGCGTTTGAGCAGTGACGCTCCATACGCAGAGCCAGTGTCTCAAGACCTACATTGAGATAGAACGCATTCTGCGGCGAGGGG
The DNA here is from genome assembly GCA_045536955.1 of Acutalibacteraceae bacterium. GTDB lineage: Bacteria > Bacillota > Clostridia > Oscillospirales > Acutalibacteraceae > UBA8612. Next base: position 54,699 of record JAZSOM010000061.1, on the reverse strand, counting down.
GTTGAGCCGTAATCGCGCAGAAGCTGTGCAACGATTTTTGTAATATAGCCTGCCTTGCCGAAATCACGGGTGTAAACCGCACCGTGGTAGCTTTCGTCAGGCTGTGTAAGGCCGGGGAACTTGTCGTTCTGTTCCCAATCAAAGTTGCCGCTGTCAACAACGACACCGCCGATTGTGTTTGCGTGACCCTCCATATATTTTGTCGTGGAGTGCGTTACGATGTCTGCACCGAATTCAAACGGACGGCAGTTGATGGGAGTAGGGAAGGTGTTATCGATAATAAGCGGAACACCGTGAGCGTGAGCAACACGTGCAAACTTCTCAATATCAAGAACATCGAGCGAGGGGTTTGCAATCGTCTCGCCGAAAACAGCTTTTGTGTTCGGACGGAAGAGAGCGGAAATTTCTTCCTCACTTGCGTTCGGGTCAACGAAGGTTACGTCAATACCTATCTTGCGCATTGTGACGTTGAAAAGGTTGAACGTACCGCCGTAGATTGTAGCAGCAGAGATGAAGTGGTCACCTGCGCCGAGAATATTGATAAGCGAGAAGAAGTTTGCAGCCTGACCCGATGATGTAAGAACTGCAGCTACACCGCCCTCAAGCATTGCAATCTTCTGAGCAACAACATCGCTTGTGGGGTTTGCAAGACGCGTATACATATAGCCGGGTTCAAGGTCAAACAGCTTTGCCATTGCCTCGCTTGTGTCATATTTGAATGTTGTGCTCTGGTAAATCGGGAGCACTCTCGGCTCACCGTTTTTAGGCTCGTAAGCGCCCTGAACACATTTTGTTTCGATTCTGTAATTCTCTTTCATTTTCAAGAGTTCTCCTTAAAACCGCGTATTGCAGATTTCACATTTCAAAAAAGTGTTTGATAAGACCGGGGCCGAAATCAACATAGTTGCCTGTTGCCTCGGCTGTCTTTTCGTTGATTGAAGCAACGCCGCTTTCCTTCTCACCGTTCTTGTGATAAATCATAAAGGGCACGGGATCGGAAGCGTGTGTCTTTGTCTTTATCGGGGTGGGATGATCGGGAAGAATCATCACCTTGTAATCGTCATATTTTTCGAGCGCTTCAAGAAGGACGGGAAGCACCTGCTCATCGATAATCTCAATTGAGCGGACCTTATTTTCCGGCTCTGCGCGATGGCCGCACTCATCGGGTGCTTCGATATGGATATAAACGAAATCGCAGCCGTTTTCAAGTGCGTCAACCGCAGCCTTTGCCTTGCCTGCAAAATTCGTGTCGATATATCCTGTTGCGCCCTCAACCTCGGGGACGAGCATACCTGCACCGATACCGATACCCTTAAGCAGGTCAACAGCCGATACGATACAGCCCTTCATACCGAACTTTTCCTCAAAATTCTCAAGGCTGGGCTTGTTACCCTCACCCCAGAGCCAGATTGAGTTTGCGGGACGCTTACCCTCTGCCATACGCCTAAGGTTAACGGGATGGTCCTTGAGCAGGTCGTAGCTTTCGCGCATCATTTTTGTGAGCTTTTCTGCAGTGGGGGCAGTTGAAATATAGCTGCCGACAACTCTGTCGGAAATATCGTGCGGAGGAGTCATCGTGCCGAGCTGTGTTGTGCCGCCGTGGTGGATAAGGCAGTGACGGTAGCTGACACCGGGATAAAAATCGAACTCGCCGCCACCGAAATGCTCCTGCACGGTTTTGATAATTTCAGCCGCCTCTTCGCTGGAAATATCGCCTGCCGAATAGTCGACCATTGTTTTATCGTCGTAATTTTCTTCGTCGGAGAGGGTTACGATATTGCAGCGCAGAGCAACGTCGGTATCGCTCATCTTAACGCCGATGCTGATTGCCTCGAGCGGAGAACGACCCGTATAGCACACTGCGGGGTCATAGCCGAGCACGCTGAGGTTTGCAACGTCACTGCCGGGCTTGAGTCCCTCTGCAACCGTGCGGACAAGACCGACCTCTCCCTTGCTTGCCATACGGTCAAAGTTGGGCTTTTTTGCGCACTCCATAGGAGTTTTGCCGCCGAGGGCATCCACCGGATAATCGGCCATACCGTCATATAAAACTACTGCGTATTTCATAGTATTACCAAACTTTCTGTATGCTGTGATATATATACTGAAATTTATTGTTCAAAAATGCGTTGCAAACGCAAATCACGCAAAATTTATTTTGCAAATCATGATTTCGAAGAAATCAAATCATGCCCATCGGGCAAATCATTAAAAACTCAAACGTCAAGACAGAGGTTGACTTTTCCTCAGTGTGTTTAACATTCAGCAGCACAACTGCTTAATTGAAGTATTAAAATGATTTGCTCCGCATGATTTGGCTACGCCATGATTTGAATTGATAAATCAATTCATTAATGCACACGTATTATTTAAAGTACTTAACACCGGACTCGAATATTTTCTGGTCCTTGTTGTAGGGAACGTTTTTGTAGAGGTTGTCGCCCTTACGCTCGCTGTGAGCCATCTTGCCGAGAACGCGTCCGTCGGGGCTGGTGATACCCTCAATTGCGAGAACGGAGCCGTTGGGATTGTGCGGCATAGCCTCTGCAACGTTACCGTTAAGGTCAACGTACTGTGTGGCAATCTGACCGTTTGCGATAAGCTGCTCAAGGTGCTTCTCGTCTGCAACAAATCTGCCTTCGCCGTGTGAAATCGGAACAGCGTGGATATCGCCTGCCTCACAGAGTGAGAACCACGGAGACTTGACGGAAGTAACTCTTGTATAAGCCATGTGTGAAACGTGACGGCCGATGTTGTTGTAAGTAAGTGTCGGTGCATCGGGAGCCGTATCAACAATCTTACCGTAAGGAACGAGACCTGTCTTGATAAGTGCCTGGAAACCGTTACAGATACCGAGCATAAGACCGTCGCGCTGCTCAAGAAGTGCTGTTACAGCCTCCTTGACTCTCGGATTCTTGAGAGCCGTGGCAATAAACTTGCCTGAACCGTCAGGCTCGTCACCGCCCGAGAAGCCGCCGGGAAGCATAATGATCTGTGAAGCATTGATTGCTTTTACGAATGCTTCCATACTCTGCTCGATGTCGGAAGCAGTGAGGTTTTTGATTACGAGAATCTCTGCCTCTGCGCCTGCATTCTCAAATGCGCGTGCGGTATCAAACTCACAGTTAGTGCCGGGGAATACGGGAATGATTACCTTCGGTTTTGCAACCTTGATTGCGGGAGATTTTGTGTTGCGCTCTGTGTAGAGCTCAACCTTATTGCCGCCCGTGGGGCTGACAGCATTAGTCGGGAATACACCCTCAAGCTTTGATGTCCATGCATCGGCAAGCTCTGCCGTTGCAACCTTCTCGCCGCCGAGAACGAACTCGCCGCTGTCGGTTATCTTACCAAGAAGTTTGCCGCCTACGGGTGATTCGCCGGCACACTCGATTACAAACGAACCGACAAGCGGAGCGTACATCTCGCGCTTTGTGAGGTCGCCCGCAAACTCAAAGCCGAACATATTGCCGAATGCCATCTTACATACGCAGGCTGCTGCGCCGCCTTCTTTGACAACGCTTGCGCTGAGGATTTTGCCTTCGCTGACTGCCTTATAGACGTCTGCAATAAGTGCCTTTGCATTGTCCCAATCGGGAAGAAGAGTTTCTGCGTTAACGGGAAGCTCCGCAAGATAAACATTGTTTCCCGCCGCCTTGAATGCTGCGGACGCAACCTTGCTTGCCTTGGTCATTGAAACAGCGAAGGAAACAAGGGTTGGAGGTACGTCAAGGTCGTTGAACGAGCCGGACATACTGTCCTTACCGCCGATTGACGGCGTACGGTATTTAAGCTGAGCGGTGAGCGCACCGAGAAGGGCTGCCGCAGGCTTACCCCAACGCTCGGGCACTGTGTTAAGACGCTCGAAATATTCCTGGAAAGTAAGTCTTGCCTTGAAGGGGTCTGCACCCGTTACGGCAAGCTTTGCAAGGGACTCGGTTACTGCGTAAGCAGCAGCGTGGAACGGGCTCCAACGGCTGAGTGCGGGAATAAAGCCGTAGCTCATTGCCGTTGCGGCATCCGTCTTACCGCCGGGCACGGGAACCTTTGCTGTCATTGCCTCTTCGGGTGTGAGCTGATTCTTGCCTGCGAAGGGCATATTGACAGTAGCTGCACCGATTGAAGCATCAAAACGCTCGGAAAGACCAATCTGCGAACAGACCTCAAGTCTTGCGAGGTTTGCCGTGAGAGCGTCAACGCCCTCTTTATCCGAAAGAGCACAGGGAACAAGCTCTCTGTAATTCTTATCTGCATCGGGTGAGGTTATAACGGCGCTTGCCTTCTGAGTAACACCGTTTGTGTTGAGGAATGCACGGCTGAGGTTGACGATGTTGTCACCTCTCCAATACATTGTGAGTCTTGCTTCCTCCGTTACTCTTGCAACAACGGTTGCCTCAAGGTTTTCGGTGGCGGCAAGTTCGATAAACTTATCAACGTCACCTGCATCGAGAACAACAGCCATACGCTCCTGAGATTCGGAGATTGCAAGCTCTGTGCCGTCAAGACCGTCATACTTCTTGGTTACCTTATCAAGCTCAATCTTGAGACCGTCTGCAAGCTCGCCGATAGCAACACAGACACCGCCTGCACCGAAGTCGTTACAGCGGCGGATAAGCTTTGCTGCCTCGGGGTTGCGGAAAAGTCTCTGGAGCTTACGCTCTGTGGGAGGATTACCCTTCTGAACTTCTGCGCCGCAGGTTTCGATTGACTGTGTGTTGTGTGCCTTGGAGGAGCCTGTTGCACCGCCGCAGCCGTCACGGCCCGTACGTCCGCCGAGAAGCACGATACAATCGCCGGGAACGGGAGTTTCACGGCGTACGTTCTCCTTGGGAGATGCGCCGACAACCGCACCGATTTCCATTCTCTTTGCCTTATAGCCCTCGTCGTAAAGTTCTACAACCTGGCCTGTTGCAAGGCCTATCTGATTGCCGTAAGATGAGTAGCCTGCAGCTGCACCGATTGTGATTTTACGCTGGGGGAGCTTGCCTTCGAGCGTATCTTCGAAAGCGGCTGTGGGGTCACCGCTGCCGGTAACTCTCATTGCCTGATAAACGTAAGCTCTGCCTGAAAGCGGGTCACGGATTGCGCCGCCGAGGCAGGTTGCCGCACCGCCGAAAGGCTCAATCTCCGTGGGGTGGTTATGTGTTTCGTTCTTGAACTGAACAAGCCACTGCTCATCCTTACCGTCAACATCAACGGTAACTTCGATTGAGCAGGCGTTGATTTCTTCGCTTTCGTCAAGGTCGTTGACCTCGCCCGCTTTCTTGAGAGCCTTTGTGCCGATTGTACCCATATCCATAAGTGTGATGTTCTTGGGTGTGCGGCCTGCGTAAACGTCATCGCGTACGCTGAGGTACTCATTCCAGGCTGCCTCGATAACCTTTGCCATCTTACCGTCTTCAAAGCTGACGCTTTCAAGCTGTGTGAGGAAGGTTGTATGGCGGCAATGGTCTGACCAATATGTGTCGATAACCTTCAGCTCTGTGATGCTGGGGTCACGTTTTTCTTCATTTTTGAAATAGTCGCGACAGAAGCAGAGGTCTGCAACCGTCATTGCAAAACCGGTTGCCTTGTGGTATGCGGCAACCTCCTCGTCACTCCAACCGATGAAACCGACGACACGCTTGATGTCTTCGGGGATGTCAGCAACAATATTAAGGTCCACGGGCTTGTCCATTGAAGCCTCGCGGGACTCAACGGGGTTGATAAGGTATGACTTGACGGTCTCGTACTCCGCGTCGGTCATATTACCCTCGAAGATGTATACCTTTGCGCTGGCAACAGCAGGCTGTTCCTCACAGGTGAGGAGAGCGATACACTGTGCGGCAGAGTCGGCACGCTGATCGTACTGGCCGGGAAGATACTCGCTTGCAAGAAAGCGGCAGCCCTCGGGCACCGTAAGCTCGGAGCAGATTGTGTCTGCGTTAGGCTCGGAGAGCACAGCAGTGCAGGCCGTATCGAACTGCTCGGGTGTAAGACCCTGAACGTCGTAACGGTTGATAAGGCGAACCTTCTCGAGCGAAACAATGCCGAGAGTTGAGCGAATATCTGCAAGAATACCCTTTGCCTCAACGTCAAAACCGTCACGCTTTTCAACGAAAATTCTCATAACTTCTTTCACGTTTTATCACCATACCATTCCATAATAATATTTAAAAAAATATTTCAAGGTATTATAACATACTTTTTCGAAATAATAAATAGAGATTTCGCAATACATCGTAATTTTTCGTAAAAATGCAACGCATTATTTTGTGTAATGCTACAAATTTACTGACAAATTATTGTAAAAGGCTATACAAAATCTGTTTGACGTGCTATAATTACGCAGTTAATAGTGTCATTATGCATTTTTCTGCTCTGATGAGCCTTGTTATAAACAACTTTTGTGAAAGGAGCGACATTAGGCACGATGGAGAAAATCGTCATCAAAGGCGGCACGCCTCTTAAAGGCAGTGTTGAAATAAGCGGCGCAAAGAACGCAGTTGTTGCCATTCTTCCCGCCACCCTCCTCGCCCGTGATGTCTGCAGGATCGAAAACATCCCGGACATCAGCGACGTATCAATAATGTTCAAGATTCTCTCTCAGCTCGGTGCTCAGGTTAAGATGATTAACCGCACAACCTACGAAATCGACACGAGAGGTGTAAATTCATATACCGTACCAAACGAACACACAAAGCAGCTTCGCGCATCATACTATATGCTCGGTGCGCTTCTCGGCAGATTCGGCAAGGCAAAGGTTTCAATGCCCGGCGGCTGTTGGTTCGGTGTTCGCCCGATTGACCTTCACCTTCGCGGCTTCGAGTTGCTCGGCGCAAGCGTATCAATAGACAACGCGGTAGTCAACGCCGAGGCAGAAAACCTTATCGGCTCGGTTGTATATATGGACACGGTATCGGTTGGCGCAACGGTCAACGTTATGCTTGCCGCGGTAAAAGCAAAGGGCAAAACAATCATTGAAAACGCAGCACGTGAGCCGCACATTGTTGACCTTGCAAACTTCCTTAACTCAATGGGCGCAGACATCAGAGGTGCCGGTACGGACACAATCAAAATCTACGGTGTTGAAGAGCTTCACGGCTGCACCTACTCCATCATCCCCGACCAGATTGAGGCAGGCACGTATATGGTTGCCGCCGCCGCAACAAAGGGCGACGTTATGATCAAAAACGTTATACCCAAGCACCTTGAATCAATAACCAAAAAGCTTGTCGACTGCGGTGTTAAGGTTGAAGAATTTGATGAAGCCGTACGCGTAAGCTGCTCCGGCAGACCATACAGATGCAACGTCAAAACAATGCCCCACCCCGGCTTCCCGACAGATATGCAGCCCCAGATGACAGTGCTCCTCTCTATCGCAGAGGGCACGAGCATCGTTTCCGAAAGCGTATGGGACAACCGTTTCCGCTATGTTGACCAGCTCCTCAGAATGGGCGCAAACATCAGCGTCGAAGGTAAGGTCGCCATCGTTCAGGGTGTGGACAAGCTCTACGGCGCACCCATCGGCGCAGACGACCTTCGTGCAGGTGCAGCAATGCTTATTGCTGCGTTTGCGGCAGAAGGACAGTCGATTATCGAAAACCTCTCTCACATCGACAGAGGTTACGAAAGATTCGTTGAAAAATTCCAGAATCTCGGTGGAGATATTCAGCGTGTCGAATTTCCCGACCCCGAAGAATCCGTAACCGAGAGCGTAGGTTAAACCATGGCAAGATTCTGCTCACTTTTCTCCTCCAGCAGCGGCAACTGCAGCTACGTAGGCCAGCCTGAGGGAGGCATACTTATAGACGTCGGCGTTACGGCAAAACGTACCGCCGAAACATTAGATTGCATCGGCGTTGACATTGGCAGCGTCGGCGCAATTTTTGTTACTCACGAGCATTCCGACCACATAAACGGAATTAGGGTGCTTGCTTCGAAACACAAAATCCCCGTTTACGCCAGCGCCGGCACGCTTGAAGCGCTTGCCGAAAACGGCACACTCAGCGGTAAATTCCCCGCCGAGGTTGTTCCCGACGAAGGCATTGAGATAAACGGTATGTTTATCCGCCCGTTTCACACGCCGCATGACAGCCGCGAAAGCCTCGGCTATACGGTTGAAACGGCAGACGGAAACCGCCTTGCGGTCGCCACCGACATCGGTAAAATAACCGACGAGGTGCTCAGCAACATAACCTGCTGTCAGCTTGTTATGCTCGAATCCAACCACGACGTGAGAATGCTCCAGAACAACCCTAACTACCCGTATATGCTCAAACGCCGCATCCTTTCCGACAAAGGTCACCTTTCCAACGACGTATGCGCCGCAACGGCTGCCGACCTTATCGAAAGCGGTACAACGAGGCTGATTCTCGGCCATCTCAGCAAGGAAAACAACCTGCCCGAGCTTGCCTACCAGAGCACTTACAGCGCACTCAGCGCAAAGGGTATGGAAGAGGGAACCGATTATATTCTGCGTGTTGCCGGCACAGGCGCACCGAAGATGATGGTGTTTTAATATGAACATAACCGTTATATGTCTGGGAAAACTCAAAGAGGATTATTTGCGCGCCGCCTGCGCGGAATACACCAAAAGACTTGGCGCATTCTGCAAGCTCGACGTTGTTGAGCTGACTCCGACACGTCTGCCCGACGAACCGTCACAGTCGCAAATTGATGCCGCGCTTGAGGATGAAGCAAAGCGCATCACCGCTAAGATTCCGAAGGGTTCCGTCTGCTTTGCGATGTGTATTGAAGGCAAACAGTATTCCTCCGAAAAATTCAGCAACCTTCTCAGCAGCGCCGCGGTAGAGGGCGGCTCAAACGCGGTATTCATAATCGGCAGCAGCTTCGGTCTTAGTGAAAGCGTAAAAAGAATGTGCAAAACAAGGCTTTCGATGTCCGAAATGACCTTCCCTCATCAGCTTGCAAGGGTTATGCTGCTCGAACAGATTTACCGCGCATTCCAGATTGAAAGCGGCGGCAAATACCACAAATAATCATAAACGCAAAGGGTGTAAGCTTCGGTTTGCACCCTTTTATTGTGTGCAAATAACTGCCGAAACAAGATTTTGCCCGCAGAAACACCGCCACTTTTTACGGCTATAAATTTCTTTATGTTGTTTACTTATTCGGATTAATATGTTAGAATAAAATGAAATTTTATTTTTTCAAGAAAGGAAATCCAATTATGATTCTTGATAAGAAAGTGAACATACCCGATCTCGGTCTCATCGGTCCCGAGAGCGGATTTCACCTCCTCGAAACAACCGAGGACGGCAAGTTTATCACCGGCAAAAACGGTGTAGACTGCATCGTTGCAACGGGTGACAAAAAGGTTGAGTTTGTGTCATTCGGCTCACACTCACTTGCTTGTGTCAAATCTGCGATTGCTTACCCCGTTTACTACCCCGTATATCCCGTTAAGACAGAGTATCCGCTCAACGCGGTGCTTATGGACCTCGACGGTACAACGGTACGCAGCGAAGATTTCTGGGTATGGATTATCCAGATGAGCACCGCAAGTATGCTCGGCAACCCCAAGTTTGAGCTTGAGGATGCTGACCTCCCGTTTGTTTCGGGTCACAGCGTTTCCGAACACCTTCAGTATTGTATCGACAAGTACTGCCCCGGCGAATCGCTTGAGAAGGCGCGCAACTTCTACTTCGAGCACACCCACCGCGAGATGGAAGAAATTATGGCAGGCAGAGGCAAGGACGGCGCATTCACACCTACGGAGGGTGTCAAGGATTTCCTGCTTGAGCTTAAGAGTATGGGCATCAAAATCGGCCTTGTCACATCGGGTCTCTACGAAAAGGCATGGCCCGAAATTCTCTCCGCTTTCAAGACGCTCGGTATGGGCGACCCCAAGGATTTTTACGATGCAATCATCTCCGCAGGTTTCCCGCTGCGCAAGGGCAGTGTAGGCACACTCGGCGAGCTTTCACCCAAGCCGCATCCGTGGCTTTACAGTGAAACCTCCATAGTCGGTCTGGGCGAGGCATTTGCCGACAGGAGCCGCGTTGTCGGTATCGAGGACTCCGGCGCAGGCGCTTGCTCGGTACGTCTTGCAGGCTACACCACAATCGGTATTGCAGGCGGCAACATCGAATCCAGCGGCACAAAGGCAGTATGCTCACACTTCTGCAACAACTTCGAAGAAATTATGAAAATCATTAAAGGCTAAGGAGGCTGACCTATGGATAACAAAGAAAAGCTCCAGTGTCACTTTATATCAAACACACACTGGGACAGAGAGTGGCGTTTCTCAGCACGCCGCACGCAGTATATGCTCGGCTATATGCTCGATATGCTGCTTGACATTCTTGAAAAGTACCCCGATTACAGACATTTCCACCTCGACTCTCAGACAATGCCCATCCAGGATTATCTTGAGGTTTATCCTGAAAAGAAGGAAAAGCTTCAGAAGTATATCAAAGAGGGCAGAATTGCTGTTGGCCCCTGGTTCTGTCTTCCCGACGAGTTTACCGTAGGCAGTGAGGCTCTCGTCCGCAACCTGCTCCTCGGTCACAAGATAGGCAAGGAAATGGGCGGCATCAGCAAAACAGGCTACTCCCCCTTCGGCTGGGGTCAGATTTCACAGCTTCCCCAGATTTATTCCGGCTTCGGTATTCACTTTGCTTCATTTTACAGAGGCATCAACGAATACAAGGCACCCAACTCTGAATTCTTCTGGGAGAGCCCGGACGGCACACGCATCTACGCTTCACGTCTTGCAAAGCGCCCCCGTTACAACATCTGGTACGTTGTTCAGCGTCCTGTTTATTTCAACCAGGCAGACGAGAACAACCGCGATATGCTCTGGAACGACAACAACGGCGTATTCAAGCTCATCGACCGTGACTGGAAACTCGACTACCAGTACACTCATCCTTTCTATGAGTATCACGACGAAAACGTCAAAGCAAGAGCAGAGCAGGCCGTCAAAGAGCAAGATAAAGACTGGACAACACAGCACCGCTTCTGGTCAGCAGGTCACGATTCCTCCTGCCCCGACGCACGTGAGGTTCAGCTCATCAAGGATCTTGACGCGGCGCTTCCCGAAGCAGACGTTTTCCACAGCACACTGCGCGAAATGGAGCAGGGCATCATCGACAATTTCAAGCCCGATTCACCCGTACTCAAAGGCGAGATGCGCGACCCCTACACAAAGGGCAGCGTAAGCGAGCTTTGCGGCTGGATTCTTTCGGCACGTACATACATCAAGCAGGAGAACTTCGACACAGAGAGAAGACTTATCAACTACGCTGAGCCGATGGCTGTTTTTGCTTCTCTTTCCGGTGCTCCCTATCCGCAGAATTTCATCGACCTTTCATACAACTACCTTCTTCAGAACCACGGCCACGACAGCATCGGTGCTTGCGGACGTGACGTAGTATACGAGGACGTTATGTCCCGTTACAGACAGTCCAGAGAGCTTTCAATGTGCGTATTTGAGCGTGCATTTATGGATATTGCAGGCGACATTGACCTCAAATCCTTCAGCCGTGACGACGTTGCGGTCGTTCTCTTCAACCCCGCTCCCTTCAAGAGAACCGAAACCGTCAACTTCAGAGTTGAAATTCCCGCAGAGTGGAAGGCTGACAGCTTTGAAATTCTTGACACAAACGGCGAGAAAATCAAGTATCAGGTTATTTCAACCAACAAGGCAAACGCACAGATTATCCAGAACCCCAACGACACAGCAAACGTTCTTCACACAGAGCAGTATCTCGTTGCTGCCGAGGTTAAGGACGTTCCCGCAATGGGCTACAAGACACTCAAGATCCGTCCGCTCTACAACGTACGTGCAACGACGCCCGTAACACTTGTAAAGACAACACAGGTTATGGAGAACGAAAACCTCAAGGTTTCATTCAACCACAACGGTACATTCAACGTTGTTGACAAGGCAACAGGCAAGGTTTACAGCAACCTCGGCTATTTCAAGGACAGCGGCGAAATCGGCAATCCCTGGCAGCACGTTGCACCCGAAATCGACGAAACTTTCACAACTCTCGGCGAGCAGGCAACGGTTACTCTCCTTCGCGAAGGTGAGTTTGAAACAACCTACAAGATTGCAATGCGTTGGGAACTTCCCGAAAAGAGAGCTTTCGACGAGAAGTCAAGAAGCGAGCACAAGCTGCCCGTTGATATTGAGAGCCTTGTAACACTCCGCAAGGGCGCAAAGTTTGTTGAGATTGAAACAACAATCAACAACCGCTGCGAGGACCATTACCTTCAGGTTGGTTTCCCGACAGGCATCAAGGCAGAGTTTGCAGATTCTCAGGGTCAGTTTGACGTTGTATCACGTCCTGTTGCAAAGCCCGATTACTCACTCTACGACGAACCTCCGATGACAGAGCATCCGATGAACTCATTCGTCAGCATTTCTGACGGCACAAACGGTGCTGCACTTCTCAACACAGGTCTCAAGGCTTATGAGGCTGCAGACGATGAGGAAGGCACACTTTACCTTTCACTCATCCGTGCTTATCCGCTTCGTATCTGCGTTACAAAGGATATGCAGAATTACAGCGATTGGGACAAGGGCTCACAGTGCATCGGCAAAAACACCTTCCGCTACGCATTTATGCCCCACGGCGGCAACTGGGAAGACGCAAACGTATGGCAGGAGAGCGAGCGCTTTAACCTCTACCTTACGGTTGGTCAGATTGCTCCCACAGCACACGGCAAGAATCCGCTTGACCACTCCTTCCTTGAGCTTAAGGAAGAAAACCTCAACGTCAGCGCAATCAAGAGCAGTGAGGACGGCACAGGCTACGTTGTACGTCTGTTCAACCCCTCCGATAAGGCTGTCAAAAACGCAATCCGTCTCAACGGCGGCATAGCTCCGATTGAGAAGGCACAGTCACCCGTTGAGCGTCAGCAGGCCGAATTTGAGCTGCCCGCATACTCAGGCAAAAAGTGGAAGGAAGTTAAGCTCGTCACTCTCGAAGAGCTTGATGAAGCTCCGCTTACCGTTGATGCAGACGGCTTTGCAGAATTCGAAATCACAGGCAAGAAAATCCTTACAATCAAATTTATCGGCTGATAAATCATCCTCCCCGGACGAAACGTTTTTCCGCTTTGTCCGGGGAGTTTTTTACGTCGCTATTGAAATTACCATATTATAGTGTTAATATGTAAACAGAAAAAGCAAAGGAGGGGTGTGCGGCTGTGAAAAAACCGCGTTTTCTGCCCGGTGCGGCATCGGGCTGGCTTTACTTCTACGTTCATTTCGTAACCGAAGTTATCTGCTTCTACTGCCTCTCCCGTGAAACGGGCGACTCTGTTTATCTATGGGTTTTTGCGCTGATTTACGATGCGCTTGCCTTTGTGCCGCAATCGATCATAGGCTACCTGAATGACAAATTCCCCAAAATCAACTTCGGCATTATCGGCATATTGCTTATGGCTTTTGCAGGGCTTGATTTCGGCTTCGGCATATTACCCGGCAAATACACGGCTCTCATAACACTGTGCCTGGGTAATGCGGCGGTACATATCAGCGGCGCCGAAACAACTCTTCGCATTTCACGCGGCAAGCTTTCCCCGAGCGCAATTTTTGTTTCGGGCGGCTCGTTCGGCGTTATAAGCGGCAAACTGCTTGCGACCACCTTTGTTCCATATTGGGCGGTATCACTGCTTGTGCTGACAGCCGTGCCATTTATCATCCTTGCCGATATGTTCCGCAAGGAGGCACAGGAATTAAACAACACCGACGCTTCTTCCTGCGCCGGTTTCAGATACACCTCCGACAAGCTGCCGGCAATGCTCGTGCTTCTGCTCGCGGTTATGGTTGTTGCCGTGCGCGGTTATATGGGCTACGGCATCCCGACATCGTGGAACAAAACCGTTATCCAGAACGTGATGCTTTATTTTGCAATGGGCATAGGAAAAGCCTCCGGCGGAATACTTGCAGATATTTTCGGTGTAAAACGTGTTGCTATGCTAAGCGCGGCGCTTGCGCTTCCGTTTTTGCTCTTCGGCGACAAGGTTATGGGCGTTTCGCTGATTGGCGTTATGCTTTTCAGTATGACTATGTCGATTACGCTTGCACTGATTGTTTCCGTTCTGCCCGATACACCGGGGCTTGCATTCGGCTTTACAACCATTGGTCTTTTTATTGGCACCGCACCGATTTTTTTCTTCCGCTTCAACTCGGTTTTATCCAACTGCATTGTAATTTCGGTGCTCACCGTGCTGTGCCTTGTTGCAATGCAAATCATAATCAGAAAGGATGAAAAGAGAAATGCCTGATTTTCAGATTCTTGTTCATTCTTTGCTGCTTCACCGTACAAGCACCGAACTTATAATATTATCCGTTGCGGTTGCGGCAATAATTGCTGTCAGCATTATTTTCGCCGCAAGAGAAATTAAGAAGAGGCGGGACAAAGATGCTTAACGACCTGCCGTTTTATATGCTGCGAAGCCTTGCCTGCACACTTGTTATCGAAGCTGTTTTGGCGATAATACTTGGTGTGCGCAAGAAAAGCGACGTTCTGATAGTTGCGCTTGCAAACGTTATGACAAATCCGCTTGTGGTTTCACTCGGATTTTTATCGGGCTTTTTCTACGGCACAAAGGTCCGCATAATATGTATGATTTTCCTGGAGCTTTTCGCTTTCATATCCGAGGCTGTTGTTTACAGGTTTGCCCTCAACCAAAAAAAGCTCAATCCGTTCCTGCTTTCCCTGCTGCTGAATGCAGCTTCATATTTATCAGGTATCCTTATTAATTTAATCTGACCGGGAGGTAACAACTATGTTCAAAAAGATACTTTGCGCCACAATCGCGCTGATCCTTGTCTGCTTATGCCCGCTTTCGGCATCCGCAGATATGGGTGCGCCGTATTTCGAGGAAATCACCTACACTGTCGATAACTCTGACGGCATCGACGCATATTCCTATAATTGGGATATGAATTCCGACAGTGGATACTTATCCTATTACTGTAAACTCCCCTTCGGCACAACAGTAACCATAACGGGCGAAACCGTCATTGACAACATTGCTTACGGCTACATATATTACGCAAACGAATCTCTGTACGTAAAGCTGTCCGACATTCAGATGGGCAGTGACATTGTAAAGCCCATAGAAGGATACAAGCTTGACGAACCGTCTACCCTTGTAGTTATCAATTCTGACGGTGTAGGTCTGCACGCAGGCCCCTCCTTTGCTTACAACAAGCTTGCAACAATTCCCTACGGCACAGAGCTTGAATACCAATACAGCGCTGAAACATGGGTATACGTAACGTACAACGGAACATCTGCCTGGGTTTATAACTATCAGTACGGCAGCCCCTACAACACAGCACGCGTACTGGAAAAATCAGAAAAGCTGATGGTTATTGACAACGCAACTTACCTTACCGAAACACCCGATCCCGAATCGGCTAAAGTTACGGGCGCTATCCCCAAAGGCACGGTGCTCAGCTACAAATACTCTTTCCAGTGGCCCAAAAGCTGCTCCGTTTTTGTCGAATATAACGGCAAAAAGGGTTGGGTAACAACCAAGGATTCATTCAGTGGCGGTACGGCATCCGAATCTGACGGCTGTATAGCTATTGTTAACTCAAACGGTGTAAAGCTTTATTCCGAAGCCAAAACCTCGGGTGAGGTTATCGCCACAGTGCCCGCCAACACCCTGCTCCCCGTTGATTTCGAGCTGTGGAATGAGTACGGTGACGAGGGTGAGCCGTTCTGCTACTACTACGTTTCATACAACGGCTCAAAAGGTTGGATACGTTCATACTCAGACGACACCGCTGCATCCTACGGCAACTTTAACGAATACACGGTTGATGCAAGCTCCCTTCCGATTTACACGTCGACAAACATAAATTCCGATATTATCTCCTACCTCACTGCAGGACAGACAGTCACCGTAATTATCAACACAACTTTCTTCTATGATTACGGAAACGAGAGCTGGGCACTTGTATATAACGACGGCTATTACGGCTGGGTTTACGAAGACGGCTCGGTAATGACCTATAAAAAAATGATCGAAAGCTTCTCGTTGCCTGCCTCAGCCGTAACGATAGGCACAAAAATTTCGCCCGATTCATCCTCAGGCGAAATCACAACCGAACCGACAACAGATGACAATAATGCACCCGGAATAACCGATAACGGCACATCAGGCAATAAGCTTGCATTGACTCCGCTTAAAATTTTCATCATCTGTCTCGGCGGTGCATTTATACTGTTCATTACCGCAATTGTACTGATTATAATTATTGTAAAGGTCAGCAAAAACAAAAAGAAAAAAAGACAAGCGGCTCAGCAGATGAATGCTCCCGTAAATCCGCAGATGAACCGTCCGATGAATCCCCCCGTAAATCCGCAGATGAACCATCCGATGAATCCTCCCGCAAATCCGCAGATGAACCGTCCGATGAATCCTCCTGCAAATGCGCAGATGAATCAGCAGATGAATGCTCCCGTAAATCCGCAGATGAATCAGCCGATGAATCCTCCCGTAAACCCGCAGATGAATCAGCCGACAGAGCCCCCTGCAAATTCTCACGAAAATATACCGACGGACAGCGAGAATTAAATTGAATTAGCAAAACTCCCTTGCGCACGCCAAAACGCAAGGGAGTTTTTATCACTGTATTACGATATAAAGCGAGCGCCTGATGAAACAATCAAGCGCTCGTTTTTTTGTTATTTATTCTTTTCGTTGAGTTCGTTGAATGCCGCAATTGCTTTTTCGATTACTGCAACAGCCTCGCGTTCATCCATAACTTCATCAACCGCCGTGTCCTTCTTTTCGAGAGCCTTGTAGACCGCGAAGAAGTGGGACATTTCATCGTAAATATGGCGCGGAAGACTAAACACACTGCGGTAACCGTTATAGTTCGGGTCAGAGAACGGAATTGCAATAATCTTTTCATCTGCCCTGCCGTTATCAAGCATCTTGATAACGCCGATGGGATAGCAGCGAACCAGAGTCATCGGATGAATCGACTCAGCACAGACAACAACAACGTCAAGCGGATCCGCATCGTCAGCATAAGTGCGCGGAATAAATCCGTAGTTGGCAGGATAATGAGTTGACGTGTAAAGGATACGGTCAAGCGAAAGCAAGCCTGTTTCCTTATCAAGCTCATATTTGTTCTTGCTGCCCTTGGGTATTTCAATAACTGCAACAAAATCCGTAGGAGTGATACGCTTAGGGTCTATATCACGGTGTATGTTAGGTGTCATTATGAGACAGACCTTTCCGTTGAAATTAAATTATGCTACTGTTGTAACTTCCTCAGTTGATGCGGGCTCTGTAACCTGCTCGCTCTTGATTGATGCAGGAACAACGGGTCTTGTAACGGTTTCACCCTCTGCATTTGTTGTTGCTTTGGGATCGTTCCAGTCAAGCTCGTAAACATCACTACCGCCGACTGTAAAGGTGAGAAGTGCTGTGCCCATTTCGCCGAAAACTTCGCCGTGTCCCTCAACCTCAACCTCAACCTTAATGTTGCGGTTGAACTCAAGCTTTGTAACTTCGTCAGTTACTCTGTTGATTTCCATATAGATTGAGCACTCTGTGTAAGTTGTCTTGTATGTGCCGTCGTATGTAAGGCTGTCCTTTAATAAATCCATTTTTTCAGCAATAGCCTTTTTGTCGGGAATGTTGAAAATCTTGCCGAAGAGACCTTCGCCTTTTTGGGGGTCTGCCTCGTCTCTGAGGGTAATCTCTATTCTGCGGATATCTTCATCAAGAACAACACCGACAGTTACTTCTTCAGCCTTGTCAGCTTTTGACTCTGCAAGATACTCAGATATTTTTACATCAGCTTCGCTTGAAGCCTCTTCAAAGCGGCTGAGTGCCTCTCTGTTGATGTGGATGATGGGCTCAGATGTTTCTTCGTCAATTCTGATATCGTCCATTGTGAGGAAAAGAGCAGAATCCGTATTCTTGTTGGGGATGTACTTGGAAATCGGGTCGTTGTAAGCAACTTCTGCGCCGAGGTCAGCATTGAAACCGTCCTTCATAAGCTTGACAACTGCGGGAAGTCCGGCTGCAAAAGCGTCGTTACCTTCGCAAGCGAAATCCTTAGGATCGTAGCTGCTTGAATATTTGAGTGATGCTTTGCCGGCCTTGAGCTTTGCCATAACGGCGTTGAAGTATGCGAGAACTTCTTCGTCTTCGAGCATCAGAGGTGTTGCACTGGGAAGAGTTGTGGTTTCCTCCGGCTCTTCTTCCTTGAAGAGAGAGCATGATGTAACGCCAAGGAATACACACGCTGTAAGGAGGAGAGCGATAACTTTGATAGCTGTTGATTTCATATTAGTGAAAACTCCTTTCGGTTTATAACACTTTGAGAAATTATAACATATATCAAAAAATTTTTAAAGGGATTTTCCGAAAATTGTTAAAAATTTAATAGGCCTGCCGTATTTTAACACGGCAGGCCTGCTTTTTTCAGATTCTTGCAACGCCTGAATCGCGTGCTGCCTGAGCAACGGCAGCGGCAACGGCATCCTTGACTCTGGGGTCAAAGGCTTTGGGAAGGATGTAATCCGCAGACAGCTCCTCATCGGAAATGAGAGCTGCAAGTGCGTTTGCAGCGGCAACCTTCATATCCTCATTGATGTCGCTTGCGCGCACGTCAAGAGCACCGCGGAAGATACCCGGGAAAGCAAGGACATTGTTGACCTGATTGGGGAAGTCGCTTCTGCCTGTGCATACGACTGCTGCACCCGCTTCTCTTGCAAGATCGGGCATTATTTCGGGGGTGGGGTTAGCCATAGCCATAACAACGGGCTTATCTGCCATTGATTTTATCATTTCGGGAGTGACAACGTTGGGAGCGGAAACGCCGACGAATACGTCTGCACCCTTGAGCGCATCTGCGAGCGTACCGCTGATTTTATCGTTGTTGGTGTAGTCGAGAATTTCGTGACGCGGTTCATCAATATCGTCCTTTGTGGCAATGATGCCCTTCTTGTCACACATAATGATGTTCTTTACGCCCATCCACTTGAAAAGCTTGGAGATGGCAACGCCTGCGGCACCGGCGCCGTTGAAAACAACGGTAACGTCCCTGATTTCCTTGCCGACAATCTTGAGCGCATTGATAAGTGCAGCTGAGCAAACAACGGCTGTGCCGTGCTGGTCATCATGGAAAATCGGAATATCGCAGATTTCCTTGAGCTTTCGCTCAATTTCAAAGCAACGGGGTGCACCGATATCTTCAAGATTAACACCGCCGAAGCTGCCTGCAAGCAGGGCAACTGTTTTTACAATTTCGTCAACATCCTTTGAACGGATGCAAAGCGGAATTGCATCAACGCCGCCGAACTCCTTGAAGAGCACACACTTGCCCTCCATAACGGGCATACCGGCTTCGGGGCCGATGTCACCGAGACCGAGAACAGCTGTGCCGTCTGTAATAACGGCAACCGTGTTCCAACGGCGTGTCAGCTCATAGCTTTTGTTTATATCCTTCTGAATTTCAAGGCAGGGCTGTGCAACGCCGGGCGTATAAGCAAGCGAAAGTGCTTCCTTATCCTGAACCTTTGCGCGTGCAGTAACCTCAACCTTGCCCTTCCACTCATAGTGGAGACGGAGTGATTCTTTTGCGTAATCCATTTTTATCGTCCTCTATTATTTTGTAATGAATTGATTTATCAATTCAAATCATGTTGCATCAAGCAACAAATCATGGCATATGCCAAATCATGCGATAGCAAATCTTTATTAAAAAACAAAGACAATGGCATAAGCTTTCCTCGGTGCTACCATCTTTATTTTGTATATTGCTTTTATTGAGGTATTAAAAATATGATTTGCCTTACGGCATGAATTGATTTCTCCGAAATCATAATTTGCAAAACTATATTTTGCATGATTTGTGTTATGACACATTAAAAATTATTCTTCCCACGGGAACTTATAGTCGAGCTTGAGGTCGTCACGGACCTTGTTGAACTCAGCCTGAACAGACTCGTTGATCGGCACACCGCTGTCCTTACGGCTCTGCCAAATATCCCACTCTTTTTCACCTGCCGTGTAAATGCGGTCGTGGCCGGGCTGCTTCTTGGAAGCACGTACGGAGCGGATGATGTCACCTGACTTCTTGCGGCATACATCTTCGCCGAGGAAGTGGTCTGTATCGATTGCGATGAAGAAGTGGCCGAGGTGATAGGGGCGAATCTTGCCGTTTTCATCCTTACCGTCGAGCGCCTTGCCGTACCAACCGTCCTGAAGAACAGCAGAGAGCATCTCAACTACCATTGCGTAGCCGTAGCCCTTATAACCGCCGAGGTCTTCGCCGATACCGCCGAGAGTTGTGAGCGCAGCTGTACCGCCGCGGATTTTCTTGAGCGCAACACCTGCATCACCCTCAACAGGGTTACCGTCGATGTCGATGATTGTGCCGGGATGAACGTCCTCACCGATACGCTCGTAATATTCAACCTTACCGTTCTGTGTGATTGAAGAAGCACAGTCGATATTGAAATCAAAATCTTCGTCTGTGGGGATACCGATTGTAAGCGGGTTAGTGCCGAACATACCCTCAACACCGAAAGTAGGAGCAACAGAGGGACGTGCGTTTGTGCCTGTAAAGCCGATACAGCCTGCCTTGGTTGCCATTGTTGTGTAGTAGCCTGCGATACCGTAGTGACAGGAGTTGCGGACAACAACCATACCCATACCGTATTCCTTAGCCTTTGCAATAGCCATACTCATAGCCTTGTAGCCGATAACCTGACCCATACCGTGGTGACCGTCAACAACTGCTGTCGTGGGGGTCTCTTTGATAATTTCAAAGTTTGTTACGGGCTGCTGAATGCCTGCATTGATTCTGTCGATATAGATGGGCTTGAAGCGGTTGCAGCCGTGGGATTCGATACCGCGTCTGTCAGACTCAAGCAAAACGTCAACGACGATTTCGGCATCATCTTCGGGAACGCCGACGCCCATAAAAGCATCTTTTGTGAAATCGTGCAGGGTTTTCCAATCAAGAACTACCTTTGCCATATTTTTACACTCCTTGATAAAGTATTGTTGATATATTTATTCTTCGGGATCTTCCCAATTTTTTGCTCTTTCAACTGCTTTCTTCCAGCCTTTGTAAAGTCTGTCGCGCTCCGCAATGTCCATCTTCGGACGGAAAACGGTATCGACCTCACGGTTGCTTTCAATTTCGGCAGTGTCTTTCCAGTATCCGACGCACAGACCGGCAAGGTAAGCCGCTCCGAGTGCCGTTGTTTCGACCGTTCTGGGTCTGTCAACTTTTGTGCGTATCATATCCGCCTGAATCTGCATCATAATATCGCTTACGGATGCGCCGCCGTCAACACGGAGCTCACTCAGCTCAATGCCCGAATCGGCAGTCATCGCCTCGAGCAGGTCAGTCATCTGATAGGTTATGCTCTCAAGCACCGCGCGGCAGAAATGCGCTCTGTTGACACCTCTTGTGAGGCCGACAATACAGCCTCTTGCGTACATATCCCAATACGGTGCGCCCAGACCTGTAAAGGCAGGCACAAGATAAATTCCGTTTGCGCCGTCGACGGTTTCGGCAAGCTCATCACAGCGACGTGCCGTATCGACCATATGGAGCTCATCGCGAAGCCATTTTATAACACTGCCCGCATTGAAAGCTGAGCCTTCGAGAGCATATTCGACCTTGTCGCCGATACCCCAAGCAACGCCCGAAAGCAGATTGCTCTTTGAGCGAACGCGTGTTTCACCCGTGTTCATAAGCAGGAAGCAGCCTGTGCCGTAGGTATTTTTTGCCTGACCCGGGTTGAAGCATCCCTGACCGAAAAGAGCGGCGGGCTGGTCACCGATTGCGCCGCAGATAGGCACACCCGCCAGAGCCTCCAGACCGAGGATGCCTGCGGCAACTTCACCGTAGTGCATACTTGAAGGCACAGCCTTGGGGAGTATGGACATCGGTATATCCAGCTTGTTGCACAGATATTCGTCCCACTCAAGATTATCGACATCAAAAAGCATTGTACGCGATGCGTTGGAATAATCGGTTACGTGGGCTTTTCCGCCCGTAAGGTTCCATATAAGCCAGGTTTCAACCGTACCGAAAAGCAGATTTCCTTCATCCGCAAGCTTTTTTGCGGCGGGTACGTTGTCTAAAATCCATTTGATTTTCGTGCCTGAAAAATAGGCATCAATCAGCAGACCCGTATGGTCTTTGATATATCCGTCAAGTCCGTCCGCCTTGAGCTTTTCGCAGTAATCCGCCGTGCGTCGGCACTGCCACACAATAGCGTTATAGACAGGCTTGCCTGTTGTTTTGTCCCAGAGAATTGTTGTTTCACGTTGGTTAGTGATACCGATTGCTTTAATTTCCTCCGGCTTCACGGTACCTTTTGCAAAAAGAGACGTTATAGAGTGAAACTGACTGAAAAGGATTTCCATCGGGTCGTGCTCAACCCAACCGGCCTGAGGATATATCTGCTCAAACTCGTTTTGTGCGCTTGCGGCAATTCTGCCGCATTTATCAAAAGCAATCGCCCTCGAACTTGTCGTACCCTGATCGAGCGCAAGAATATATTCTGCCATTGCCTTCATCCTTTCTTACTGACTTTGTACCCTTTATGATACTACAAATATTTTGTCCAGTCAAATAAATAAAATGCTAAATGCGTGTATTACGTGTAAAAAATGTAAACTTTATTACACATTTTTCCGCCTGCGAAAAATCAGACGGGATACCGACATATAATGCGGATTAATTTAACTGCACGGCAGTAGCGAGGCTTTCAGCTTTATAACAGACGAGCTCAATTACTGCGATAAAAAAGCCACCCTGAGCACAGCGAAGAATCCTCTAAGATTCTTTGCCTGAGGCTCAGAGTGACATCATATATAAGTCGGCTTATTAATTGAATTTCACAAGAATAGGTGCGGCGGTAATTCCGCTCGGCTTGACGTTGTATTCATACGACCAGCGCATACCCTTTTTTCTCCACGCATCGGGACCGTACCAACGTGCGGCAGGGTCAGCCATATGAAGCGCCGCAAAGGTATTGAAGCGGTTGCCGAAGGCGGTAATTTCAACAAGATGCTTGCCCTTGCCGAGCTTGCCCAGCGGTGCGGTATAGGGAGAGAGGGCAACCGTACCCGTACGCACACCGTCAACGCTGACCGTACAGACGGGCTGCGTGAAATGCGGTATAACAACACTCAGCTCTTCGTCATTGCCCTCAACAACACATTTATACGTGACGTTGCCGCCGTAGAACGGCAGGCCCTGACGTGTCCAATCACCAAATTCAAGCTCTCTTACGGGAGGCGTAACGGTGAAGGTTCTGCCCTTGAGCTCAACGCCGAAATCACCCAGAAGGTAGATAGCTTCAAGCGTAGAAACCTTGCCGAAGGAGCGCGAAAGAACGATTGTATTTTCACCTTTTTCAAGCCTGCCGAGAGTGACGGTTTCTATTGATTCATCGACGTAATAACCTGTTCTCGTCATATCAACGGGCTTTCCGTTGAAGGTGATGCTGCTCTTGTCAAAATCCTCGAGCGCAAGGCTTACGCCGTCAACCTCAACCTCGGAATTTACAGTGTACTTAAGCTCAACCGTTTCGGTCTCTTTTTCAACGCCGAAGAGCCACGGCTGAGCGCCGCCGGCAATTGCGTTTTCCATTTTCAGTTCGTTCTTCAGACAGTCGCAGATGCGAAGAATCTCTTCACTTTCACACCACTCGCCGCCGTTCAGCCTGTATTCGGGCATATCGAGGAGAGCTACGTTGGGCTCTGCAAGCTCAATCTCGGATTTAGAGGGAAGAAGCCCGACGCTTACACGCTTTTTCTTCTGCGTCGGCATTACATCCGCTCTGCCGGGAACCAGCTTGAGAAGCACGCTGTCGTGATCATAAAGCTCAAGCTCAACAAAGGTGTCGCCCAAATTATATTCTGCGGCAAGTGTTGTCACGGAGCCGTCCATAGTGTTCCAGAGCTCGGGCACAAATTCACCTTTGAGACGCAGTGTTAAGCTGTTGCTTTCGCAGGCATAATGGCCAGCCCTGTGGTTGATCGGAGCAATAAACAGCCAGCGGCAGTCGCCGTCCTGACGCAACTGATACATATGGTTTTCAGTGCGCTCGCCGTCATCCTCGCGCAGATCGATTTCGCGGTTTGAATCAAGCGCGTTCAAGAGCTGAATTTTCGACCAGCCGACAACCGTTGAATCTGCCGCAAACGCCTTGGCTGCGTCGTTTTCGATGGCATCGACATACTTGGGCAAGCTGCCCGCAAAAATAACTTTGCCACCGTTTGCGCTGAAGTTTTTGAGAAAATCAAGCGTGGTTGAGCGAATGGTGAGAAGGTCGGGGACGATGATTGTATCATACTGCATTTTACCAACCTTCGTGCCGTCTGCCTGAGCGGGAAGGTTGGCTTCGCAGATGTAATTGTAGTCGATAAGATTGTAGAGAAGCCAATCCGCAAGCTGCATAAAACGATCGTTCATTTCCTCACGGATTGCAGCCGTCTGCTCCTTCGGACCATAGCGCAGCCAGTAGCTTTCAATTGGGTGAATAACACCGACTCGAACAACGGGGTTACCCCTTGTCATCGCGGTGTTAACCCTTGCAAAATGGTCCTCGATATAAGGATATTCTTTGTACCACGGAGACTGATGACCGATACAGGCGGGATAGTCGCGTTTTGCCTCACCCTTCATTGAAACCCAATAGAGATGGGGTACGCGCACGGTTACGCCGAGCACAGCCTGCCAGTCACCCTGAAGCTTATGGCCGGCAAATCTGAAATCCCAGCCCGTAACGCCGTAAAGTTCGCTGAGCATACCCTCTCTGCCGTACTGATGCACGGCGGACTGGCACTGCTTTGCGGTTGTGAACTCCCTGCTGTCGCAAAGCATATCGATGCCGGGAAGTCCGAAACCTCTGTAAGAGCGCATACAGTCACCGACAGCGGCATTCTGGCTCTCAAGTGACGGTTCTTCCATCATATGACCGGTGAGCATAATACCGTTTTTGTCGCACCAACCGCCTATATTGTCGGCAAATGCCTGCGCAAAACGCTCTGCAATATGATCATGGTAGCGGTATCTTGTAACAGACACCTTGCCTTCGGGAAGCTCCCAGAAAAGCTCGGGCAATTTATCGAAAAGCTCCTCGCCGTACATAGAGCGGTACGTATCGGCAAAGTCGGTTGTGTAGGGCAGGAAAGCGTCCGTATCGCCGATCGCCTTGCCGAACATCTTCTTGCGTGCAACCTGCGGTTCATCGGTAAAAATCGCAGGCACCGTATCGCCGAAATCATCGCCGATACACTCCTTGTATCTCTCGTGCGTTACGTTGATGAAATCGGTAATGGCATCGGGAGAAAGCGTATCAACATAGGACTGAAGGTTAAACCATGAAGATTCGCCCTGAGTTTCGCAGTAAGCATACCAACAGTCCTCGCTCGCCTCGTTTTCGGCAAGGCGGCGGTATGACGCGAGGCATCCGTTATCGTCAAGCTTCACCTCGTAGCGGGCAAGCAGTTCACCGTTTTCTTCACGCACCGCGGCAGCAGAGGAATCGTTGCTTTCGCCCTTGCCCGTGCCGTAGCCCTTATGGGTGAACATAAGATATTTTTCGCGGTTTTCCTTT
This sequence comes from Acutalibacteraceae bacterium, assembly GCA_045536955.1. Taxonomy (GTDB): domain Bacteria; phylum Bacillota; class Clostridia; order Oscillospirales; family Acutalibacteraceae; genus UBA8612. Next base: position 29,116 of record JAZSOM010000061.1, on the reverse strand, counting down.
TTCTTCGTTACAATTCCGCCGGCAAAGCCCGAGGGCCACTTATCCTCATCGTAAAGCCAGGCAAGCATCTTCTTATCCTTTGCTGTTTCAACACAGCCTTTGATAAGGTCCATAAAATCATCCGAAAGATACTGCGTTGACATACCGACGCGCACGTGCATGTGGAAGCCGCCGAAGCCCATGTCCTGCATATAGCCGATTTCGCGATCAAGCAGGTCACGGTTGAGCTCACAGTTCCACGCCCAGAAGGGCGTTGCCCTGTATTCACTTGTGGGGTTGAGAAAAAGCTCGTTGGTCAGAGGGGTGCCGTTTTTTTTGTAAAGCATAAAATTAACCTCCCGCATTTTGTAAAAATATCCGTTGACAAAACAGGTACTTATAAGTTATCTTATATATAGTTATATTAGGACATCAAGGCGCAAATGTCAAATAGAAATTTAGTAAAAACTGACAAATAAGGAGGACGTGTACCATGCTCGCAAAAAGCAAAACCGTTGCGATAAAAAACGCCTCTGTCACAGGCGGCTTCTGGGCAGACAGACAAAAGCTCAACAAAGACGTCACAATATACAGCGTTTACGACCGCTTTAAGGAAACAGGGCGTTTTGATGCATTCCGCCTCGACTGGAAGAAGGGCGACCCCAACCAACCCCACATTTTCTGGGATTCCGACGTTGCCAAGTGGCTTGAGAGTGCCGCATACATAATCGAAAAAAATCCGTCGGCAGACCTTGAAAAAATCATTGACGAGGTTGTTGATCTGATTGAAAAAAACAGATGGGAAGACGGCTATTTCAACATCTGCTTCACACTTTTCGAGCCGGATGACCGCTTCACGGCGCGCTATGACCACGAGCTTTACTGCGCAGGTCACCTTATCGAAGCGGCGGTTGCCTACTACAACGCAACAGGCAAGGGTAAATTCCTCCGCCTTATGTGCGACTATGCCGATATGATAGAAAAAGCTTTCGTCACGGAGAAGTGGGCTGAGTTTGACTCACCCGGTCACGAAGAAATCGAGCTTGCGCTTGTCAAGCTCTGGAAAACAACGGGCGAAAAGCGCTATCTTGAACTGAGCCGTCACTTTGTTGACGTGCGCGGTGCAGAGGGTGACAGCTACACCCAGGCACATCAGCCTGTCAGAGAGCAGGAGGACGCAGTAGGTCACAGCGTGCGTGCGGTTTATCTCTACTGCGCAATGGCTGACCTTGCGGCGGCTTACGGCGACGAAACACTTTTTAATGCCGCAGACAAGCTTTTTGACTCAATGGCAAAAAAACGTATGTATATCACGGGCGGCATCGGCCAGACCTGCGTAGGCGAAGCCTTCCTCGGCGACTACGACCTGCCCGAAACCTCATCCTACTGCGAAACCTGCGCTGACATAGGTCTTATACTTTTTGCACAGCGTATGTACGCCATCAGACCTGACCGCAAATATGCCGATATTGCCGAGCTTGCGCTCTACAACGGCTTCCTGTGCGGACTTTCGCTCGACGGCAAAGCTTTCTTCTACGACAACTCAATTGAGGTTGACCTGACGGGTATTGCAAACCCGCACGACAACCGTCACAGACCCTTCTACCCGATTACTCAGCGCCTTGAGGTTTTTGACTGTTCCTGCTGCCCGCCCAACGTCACAAGGCTGATTGCATCCGTTGGCGAGCTTGCCTGCTCGGCAAACGAGGATACGCTCTGGCTCCATCAGTTTATCGACGGTGAGTTTGAGGACGGCGACAAAAAAATAAAGGTCGAAACCACCTATCCCGAAAACGGCACAATAAAAATCACTTGCTCGGGCTCCTTCAGGCTGGCGCTCCGCCTGCCCTCCTGGTGCAGAAGCTACAAGCTCAGCAAAGCCGCCGATGCGGATGACAGCGGATACATCTGCATCGACGTCACCGACGGCGAAGTTATCGAATATACGCTCGATATGCCCGTCAGATTTGTTCAGGCAAACAGACAGGTGCGTCAGTGCTGCGGCAGACTTGCCGTGCAGCGCGGCCCGATTGTCTACTGCGCAGAGGGCGCGGACAATCCACTGCCGCTCCGCGGTCTTTATGTCGACCCGAAGGCACCTGCCGCAATCGGCAGGGACGAAACGCTCGGCGTTACCTCGGTTGAGCTTGACGGCTTTATTCAGAAAGAGAACGACGAGCTTTACTTCGACTACGACGAAGAGCTTGTTCCGCAGAAAATCAAGCTCATTCCCTACTATGCCTACGCCAACAGAGGCGAGAGCGATATGCTCATCTGGTTCACACGCAAATAAAAAGCAACCGCTTTATTTTATAACAGAGAGGAAAAACAGATATGCTTCACAACTCCGAACACAACCGTGACGTAATGAAAAAAATCGGCTTCCCCGAAGAGGCTCAGTACTGCTTCATAAAGGTTTTCGAGCTGCTTGACGAAAACAAAAAATGGGGCGAAGCCTTTGACAAAATTTATGAGGAATATATGTTCCCCTGGGCTGACGAGCTCGGCAAAGCACTCGAAAAGGTAACCAAGCTCGCAAAGAAGATGGAAAAGCCCGCCTGCACAATGCACATGGCATTCCTGCTCTGCTGCAGCGAAGAGCTTCTCAAGCGCTACCGCGAAAAAGGTCTGCCCGATCAGATGTATTACGACCTTATGTGCGACCTCAAATATAAGCTCATCGAGTGCCGTAACTGCGAAAACTGCTGGGGCACCTTTGTTGGCGGATGGTTCCACGGACAGTACGAGATTGACCGCTTTGCTCTTGGCAGATTCCAGTTTGAGCTCCGTGAGCTTGACGAAAAACACGACGGCAAAGTGCTTTCAAGCGGACACGTTCTTCACAAGGGTGACAAATACGTCAACTTCCACATCCCCTCATCGGGTGTTCCGCTGACGGATGATGTCAGATTCGATTCATACAACAAAGCGCAGGAATTCTTCAAGGATGTATTCGGTGATGGACCGATTCTCTTCGGCTGCGGCTCCTGGCTTCTTTACGACAAATACCTCGATTTCCTGCCCGAAAAGAGCAACACCGCAAAGTTCATCCGCGATTTTGAAATTCTTGAGCAGGAAGAAAAAGAAGAATTTAACGACGGTTGGCGAATTTTTGACCGCTTCTCCGACCTTCCAGTTGAGCAGTGGCCCAGAGACAACTCTCTGCGCCGTGCATTTGCAGAATACGTTGAGGCAGGCGGCAAGACCGGTCACGGCTTCGGCGTAATCCTCTTTGATAAAGGTAAGATAATCAGATAACTATGAAGGTTTTGCACCTGAAAACCGAAAACTACCGCAACCTCGCCGCCAAGGAATACAATCCCGGCGGCGGGGTCAACATCATTTGCGGCGAGAACGGTCTGGGCAAGACTAACCTTATTGAAAGCATCTGGCTTTTCACGGGCTGCCGCAGCTTCCGCAGCATACGTGATAAAGACGTTGTCCGCTTCGGCTGTTCCGAAGCAAAGCTGCAGATGGAGTTTTTCTCAGGCAGCCGCAACAAGGAAGCTGAAATTAAAATTGACGACAAGCGACACATTACGCTTAACGGCGTTAACCTGCCTTCGGGCAGAAAAATGATGGGCGAATTTACGGCGGTTGTTTTCACACCGCTTCACCTTGCAATCGTCAAGGAAGGCCCCGAAGAGCGCAGGAAATTCCTCGATATTGCGCTCAGCCAGCTCAAACCGAACTACGCAAAAACAATACTCGAATACAACAAGGCTCTTGCCCAGCGCAACGCAACGCTCCGCACGGCAAGGGACAATCCCGCAATGTCGGCAATGCTCGATATATGGGACTGTGAGCTTGCAAAAAAAGGCGCAGTAATTATCGAAGCCCGTATGAATTATCTTGAACAGATAAAGGATAAGGCCTGCGCCGCTTACGACGAAATTTCTTCCGGCAAGGAAAAGCTGGAACTAAAATACAAAGAATATGCCCGCGAAAAAGCAAACGGCAGAAAAGAGATTGCCCAAAGTCTGCTCGCGGCACTGCAAGAAAAGCGCGAAAGCGACACGGACAGATGCATCACAAGCGTAGGTGCACACCGTGAAGACTTTTCAATCGACCTTTCGGGCAAAAGCGCAAGGCTTTTCGGCTCACAGGGTCAGCAGCGCTCGGCGGCGCTCTCTTTAAAGCTGGCGGAAGCGGACATTATCACACAGGTTACGGGCGAAGAGCCCGTTGTGCTGCTCGACGACGTTTTCAGCGAGCTTGACCCGCAAAGGCAGAAATACGTTGTCAGCCATTTTAAAAACAGACAGGTTTTCATAACCTGCTGCGACGAAGAAAATATCAGCCGCATTGCAGACCTTGACGTTACGGTTGAGCGGCTTGAAGGTCAGGTGAATTAACTTATGTATGAAAATTGGGAACAGCTCAAAAAAGACTGTATGGGCTGTGATAAATGCGAACTTGCAAAAACGAGAACAAAACTCGTATTCGGCGTAGGTAACGAAAACGCAAGGGTGCTCTTCATCGGCGAAGGCCCCGGCGCAAATGAGGACCTTCAGGGTGAGCCCTTTGTCGGCAGAGGCGGTCAGCTTCTTGACAAGTTTCTTGCCGCAGTCGACCTCGACAGGAAGAAAAACATCTATATAGCAAATATGGTCAAGTGCCGTCCCCCGCAGAACCGCGATCCGCTGCCTGCCGAGCAGGATATGTGCATCGGTTGGCTCAGAGAGCAGACAAGACTGCTGAAGCCGAAAATCATCGTATGCCTCGGCAGAATTTCGGCAACAAGGCTCATCTCACCCGATTTCAAGGTCACAAAACAGCACGGCGAATTCTTTGAGAAAAACGGTACGCTTATGATGGGCACGTTCCACCCCGCGGCACTGCTCCGCAACCCCAACCAGAAGCCGCAGGCACTCGAAGATTTCATCGCACTTCGAGAGAAAATTATGGAAGTTTGTCCCGAAACGTATGAGATGTAAAATGAATTGATTTATCAATTCAAATCACGGAGCGAAGCGAGAAATCATGGCTGATAAGCCAAATCATGCAAAGCAAATCATTAAGGGATGGTTTAAATGAAAGACAACCTTCTTATTACTCTGTCGAGAAATTTCGCGGTAGATATAATAAAGCTATGCGAAAAGGTAAAAAAAGAAAAACATTGCTCTGTGCTTACAAATCAATTATTACGTTGCGGAACAAGTATCGGCGCAAATATTCATGAAGGTAATTACGCGTCAAGCCGTGCGGATTTTATCAACAAGTTTCAGATTGCTATGAAAGAGTGTTATGAAACCGAATACTGGTTGTGTATTTTCAAGGATTCTGAGTTGATTACCGAAAGCGAATACACGGTATTGTTCAACAACTGCAGTAAAATCAGAAAATTACTGACAGCTTCTATTACAACAGCCAAAAGCAATGATTTGCCTACGGCATGATTTGTGAATTTTCATTCACATGATTTGCAAAGCTCTGCTTTGCACGATTTGAATTGATTTATCAATTCATTAAACAAAGGTGATTTTACAATGTCGATTTTCACAGCATTAACTCATATTTTTTCAGAATCGCTCCTGCGAACTCCGCTGCTTGTCGGAATTCTTGTGTCGCTTTGCGCCGCCCTTCTCGGCTCGGTGCTTGTGCTCAAGCGTTTCTCGATGATCGGTGACGGACTTTCGCACGTCGGCTACGGTGCGCTGTGCGTTGCCGCGGCGGCAGGCGTTGCCCCGCTTAAAATTGCGATACCCGTAGTTATTGCGGCGGCGTTTTTTCTGCTTCGCATCAGCCGCAACAGCCGCATTAACGGTGACAGCGCAATCGCCCTCATTTCAAGCACGGCAATAGCAATCGGCGTGCTGACGGTGAAGCTGGCAGGCAACGTCAACATTGAAGTTGGCAACTATATGTTCGGCAGTATTGTTTCAATCGAGGATTCGGACGTTGTGCTGAGCATTGTGCTGAGCGCGGTTGTGATACTGATGTATCTGCTGATGTATAACGGAATTTTCAGCATAACGTTTGACGAAAGCTTTGCCAAGGCAACCGGCACAAAGGTATCTTTTTACAATACCGTTGTCGCAATCCTCACCGCAGTTACAATCGTTATCGGTATGCGGCTTATGGGCGCAATTCTTATTTCGTCGCTGCTTATTTTCCCTGCACTTACTGCGATGAGATTTTTCCGCAGCTTCCGCGGTGTTGTTATCTGCTCCGCCGTTGTTTCGGTGCTGAGCTTTTTCATCGGCTTTGTCGGCGCATTTATTTTTGACACTCCGACAGGTGCAAGCGTTGTTGCGGTGAATGCGATTATGTTTGTGCTTTTCAGCATCGCAGGCAAAATCAAACAGAAAACGGCAAAGAAGCAGTGCTGCTGAAGTATATACTATGGATTTTCAAAACGTGCTTGAAAAGTATATCGAAGCCTGCCGCATTCACGGCAGTGAAACCGTAATCTCGCTTGATTACAGCAAGGTAATATGAAAAAAATGTATTGATTTTTCACAGCATTCCTCCGTCTTTCGCTCCGCAAAATCCACCTCCTTTTAAAAGGAGGTCTGCTCTACTCAACAATGCTGTAAATTGCTTTGTCAAGAGCTCCTTTTTAAAGGAGCTGTCACCGCAGGTGACTGAGGATTGAAAAATCTATATAAACAAAATTCATCAAATGAAACCCTAACATCCATACAAGAAAGGAAAATCAATTATGAAAGTTTCCGAAATTATGAAAGCACTTGATGCTGAACTTATTTACGGCGAAGATTTCCTCGACAGAGACGTATTCTCTGCCTGCGGCAGCGATATGATGAGCGACGTTCTCGCCTACGTCAAGGAGCAGGCTGTACTGCTTACGGGTCTTGTCAACCCTCAGGTTGTCCGCACAGCCGAAATGATGGATATGAAATGTATCGTTTTCGTCAGAGGCAAAATGCCCGACGAGAGTATGATTGAGCTTGCAAAAGAAAAAGGCATTCCGCTGCTCAGATCAAAGCGTGAGATGTTTACCTCCTGCGGTATTCTCTACGAGCACGGTCTTAGAGGAGGAGGGCACCCATACCATGGATGAAATTATCAGACAGCATTATGACGTGGACGGCTCCGACTTCACAAGAGCGGGCGAAGCATCCGGCAAAATCAAAAAAACACTTAAGGATATAGGTTTCTCGCCCGAGGCTGTGCGTAAAACCGCAATTGCCGTTTACGAGGCGGAGATAAACCTTGTAATTCACGCAGGCGGCGGCGAAATCGACGTTGAAATCACACCCGAGTTTGTCCGCATTGTGCTGACAGACCACGGCCCCGGCATTGAAAACATTGAGCTTGCAATGCAGGAAGGCTATTCAACCGCACCGGACCGCATCCGTGCGCTCGGTTTCGGCGCAGGTATGGGTCTGCCGAACATCAAAAAATACACAGACGAAATGGACATTCAGACGAAACTCGGTGAAGGCACCGTAATGACGCTGAAAATCCACGCATAACTTTTATCTCCAAGGAGGCAGACTATGGCTGATTTCTTTCACTCTGTCAGACTCGACAGAGATAAATGCCGCGGCTGTACCAACTGCATCAAACGTTGTCCGACGGGCGCAATCCGCGTGCGTGGCGGCAAGGCACACATAATAAAAGAACGCTGCATCGACTGCGGCGAATGTATCAACGTCTGTCCGCACCACGCAAAATATGCCGAGCACGAACCGCTCGAAACAATAAACAACTTCAAATATAAAATTGCTCTACCGGCTCCCTCTCTTTACGGTCAGTTCAACAACCTCGACGATGTTGACTACGTGCTGACCGCCCTCAAAAAGCTCGGCTTTGATGACGTTTTTGAGGTTTCAAAGGGCGCCGAGCTTGTAAGCGACGCAACAAGAAAAATGTTTGAACAGGGGCAGATAAAAACACCTGCTATTTCATCTGCCTGCCCCGCAATAGTAAGACTTATCCGCGTCAACTTCCCCAACCTTATCGATCACGTTGTGCCGCTCAACTCTCCTATGGAGATTGCCGCAAAGCTGGCAAGAGAAAAAGCAAAGGCACAAACAGGACTTGAGGATGATGATATAGGTGTTTTCTTCATTACACCCTGCCCTGCAAAAATAACCGCAATCAAAGCACCAGTCTGCCTTAACGGCTCTCAGGTCAACGGCGCATTTGCAATCAGAGAGATTTATCCCGCACTTCTCTCACACATGAATCACCTTGAAAGCGTTGACACTATGCAGGATTCAGGCGTTATCGGCGTCAGCTGGGCCAGCAGCGGCGGTGAAGCAAGTGCACTTCTACGCGACAACTGCCTTGCGGCGGACGGAATTGAAAACGTTATAAAAATCCTCAACGAAATTGAAGACGAAAAGCTTGAAAACATCGACTTTATTGAGCTAAACGCCTGTACGGGCGGCTGTGTCGGCGGCTCACTTACTTATGAAAACCCATACGTTGCAAAGGCAAGGATGAAACGGCTGCGCAAGTATCTGCCCGTGTCCTGCTCACGCCTTGAAACAAACGACGTGCCCGATGAAATGTACTGGACAAAGGAGCTTGTTGCAACCGACGTTATGAAGCTTGCGGACAGTGTGCCCGAAGCTATGAGAAAGATGGCAAAAAAGCAAGCAATTCTCAAGCGACTGCCCGGCCTCGACTGCGGCACCTGCGGCGCGCCGTCCTGTGTTGCGCTTGCAGACGATATTGTGCGCGGCTTTGCTTCGGAAACCGACTGCGTTTTCAGGCTCCGCGATAAGCTCAGCGGCACCGAGCTCGAATTTATCCCCGCACCGTACAGAGCCGAAGAAACCAACTGAAGCAGAAGGAGAAACAAAGATGACAGTTCAGAATCTTATAGACGATTTTTCACTTGAAGTGCTTTGCGGCGGCAACAATGCCGCACAGAAAGAGGTCACGGGCGGCTACTGCGGCGACCTTCTCAGCTGGGTAATGTCTAAGGCACGCGAAGGAGATTGCTGGCTCACGGTTATGGGCAACGTCAACTCAATAGGTGTTGCCGTTATGACGGACGTTGCCTGCATACTCCTGACAGAAAAGGCTGCTTTTGATGACGATGCCAAACTCCGCGCAGACCAGAACGGAGTGATTGTGCTTCGCAGCAGCGAAAACGCATTTGACCTTGCGGTAAAGATAGCTGAAAAATTATGAGTCTTTTTTACGATTTTCACATTCACTCCTGCCTTTCGCCCTGTGCCGAGGAGGATATGACACCGTATAACCTTGTCAACCTCTCCGCCCTGATGGGAATGGAGGCAATTGCTCTGACCGACCATAACTCGTGCCGAAATTGCGGCGCAGCCATAAAAGCAGGCGAGGCAGCAGGAATTACGGTTATACCCGGTATGGAGCTTTGCACAAGCGAAGAGGTGCACGTGGTATGCCTTTTTGAAGAGCTTAAAGCGGCAGAGGAGTTTTCCGATTACGTGCTGAGCACAATGCCGCCAATCAGAAACCGACCGGAAATATTCGGCACACAGCTTATTATGGACGAAACCGACAAAGTGCTTGGCAGCCAGGAGCTTTTGTTGACAGCGGCAAGCGGAATCTCAATAGGCAATGTCGAAAAGCTCATTGACGGATACGGCGGCGTATGTTACCCCGCCCATATAGACCGCTCGTCTTACAGCATTATTTCAAACCTCGGTATGATAACCGAAGAGATGGGCTTTGAGGTTGCAGAAGTTTCACCCTCCGGTGACGTTGATGCACTCATCGCAAAGCATCCCATACTCGCAAAAATGAAAATTCTCACCTCATCCGATGCTCACAGGCTTGACGCTCTGCCACCTGCAGGGCTGAGTCTGCACACGGACAACAATGTAAAAAGCATAATCCGACATCTCAGAAACAGATAAGGAAAGGAAGGAAAAAAATGAAAAAGTTCTTTGCGGTCATCCTCGTATTTGCGCTGGTTTTCTGCTTTGCCGCCTGCGCAAAAAAGGGACAAAAGTACGAACCGCCGCAGATGACGGAGGTAATAACCTTCAAGGACGGCTCAACAGTCATATACGAAATTGTGACCGAAGAAAACGGTGAAGTTGCAACAGACGAAGAGGGCGAAACGAAATACATACCCTACATTCCGCCTGTAACCGATGATGACGGCTACCTTGTAACAGATGCTCAGGGCAGCACCGTCCCCGACAAGCCGACAACACCGTCACCCTCACAGGATAACGTTAACGTAGACACCGACGCAGGCGAGCTTGAAGGAACGGAAAAAGACAACGGCACAACCAAAAAACCCGAAAGCTCCGCAAACAAGCCCGAAAGCACGACCAAAAAACCCTCTGCCTCAAAACCTGCCGTCTCAACACCCGACACCGGCGAAAAGCCGCAGGCAACCGAACCCGTTACCGAAGAGCTCACCGGCACACTCTCAGAGGCAAAGGCACAAAAGCTTGTCGGCATAATGGAAGGCATTGAAAACCCGTTTGACGAAGCCCTTTCGGATGCGGATTTTTACGAGGCTGAAAAATCACTCGATACTTACATTTCAAACGTCAGCAGTGCAATTGCACAAATTAAGTCTGACAAAGCGCTTTACGAATTTGTCGGCAACGAGCCGCTTGTTCTCTGGGAAAGCTATATGGCTGAAACAAAAGACAACTATCAGAAGTTTATGACAATGGTAGAGCACGAAGAGGGCAAAACAGAAAAGAATCCGCTTTACTACCAGGCTTACACCGATTTTCAGAGTTCTTACATCGAGGCACTTGAAATCTATTATTACATCCTCTTCGCCGCACAGAAGTTGGCATAAAAAATCAGCAGAAAGGAAGTCCGAAAACTTTCTTTCTGCTGTTTTTATTGTTTTATTGCTGATTGTACTCTGCAATATACGGCAGGTTGCGGTAATAGCCGCCGCAATCAAGACCGTAACCGATCACAAAAAGGTCTTCAATAACAAAGAGCGACTCATCCGGCTCAAAATCAACAAGCCGCCTTGAAGGCTTGTCAAGCAACGTGACAACCCTCAGCGACAGCGGGTTACGTGACTTGAGCAGATTAACAACGTCGTTAAGCGTTCTGCCCGTGTCGACAATATCTTCAACAATGATGACGTGGTAGCCGCTTATATCCTGCTCAAGGTCCATTGTGATGTTGACGATTCCGCTTGAATCGGTGCCGTTATAGTAGCTCTTTGCGCACATAAATGCAACTTCGCAAGGCACGGTAATCTCACGGCACAGATCTGCCATAAACACAAACGCACCGTTGAGGATGCTGACAAGAAGAATCGGCTTGCCGTCGAAGGAATCGCTTATTTTTTTGCCCACCGCTTTAACCGCCGCCTTAATTTCCTCCTCGCTAATTAGCACCCTTTTTATTTTGCTGTTAAATTCTCCAACTGATTTTATTCTGTCCATACTGTTTTGCTCCAAAAAAGAATATTTTTCTCCATTATATAACCATACACTCACATAATCAACTAAATTACCCAAAAAACAATTATTTGTCACTTGCCTGTGACTTAAAAATTTGACGGCATAGCAGTTATAATGTATAATATATAGGACTATCGCTTTCATCGAGAGGTAATTGCGAATGAAACACCTTGAAATTTTTGAACAGACATATAAAAAGCCTGCGGAGTACACCGCTTTTACCCCGTACAGGGTTTGCCCCGTCGGCGCACACAGCGACCATCAGCTTGGGCTTGTCACAGGCTTTGCAATAGACTGCGGCATTAATATTGCGTTCGGCCCTAAAGAAAACGGCGTTATCGAAATTCAATCCCTGCAGTTTGAGAAGAGGGCGCAGTGGCACGTTGCCGCAACGCCCGAAACACCGCAGAACGATTGGGCAGACCACCTCAGAGGTGCAACAATAGCGCTGAGCAAGCGCTACCCTCTTCGCCGAGGTCTTTGTGCCGTTATTAACGGTATGCTCCCCATCGGCGGACTTTCATCTTCCGCCGCCGTTATCATTACGTTTTTATCCGCCCTATGCACAATCAACAACATCACACTTTCTGAGCCCGAACTGATTGAAATATCGCAGGAGGCTGAAAACAGCTACGTCGGAATTTCCTGCGGTAAGCTCGACCAATCGTGTGAGATTTACTGTAAAAAAGACCATCTTCTTTTTATGGACACGCTCAACAACCGCTATGAGCTGATTCCACGCCATCCGGATATGAAACCTTTCAAAATCGCTGTCTTCTTCAGCGGAATTGAGCGCACACTTGTCGGCTCTGCGTTCAATATGCGTGTTGACGAATGTAAGAGCGCTGCCTACGCACTCAAAACCTTTGAAGGTATGGAATACGGCAACTTCGAAGAAACATATCTGCGTGACGTACCTTATGAGATATATCTCAAGCACAAAGAGAAGCTGCCCGAAAACTGGCGCAAGCGTGCCGAGCACTGGTACACAGAAAACGAGAGAGTGCGCAAAGCCGTTGAAGCGTGGCGTATCGGCAATATAGAAGAATTCGGCAGAATCTCATTTGAAAGCGGCCAATCCTCAATATGCAACTGGGAAACGGGCTCTGACGAGCTTAAAGCGCTCTACGAAATTATGGTCCGCACTCCCGGCATATACGGCGGCAGATTTTCCGGAGCAGGCTTCAAAGGCTGCTGTATGGCTCTTGTTAACCCGGAACACGAGGAATCCATTGCCAAGACCGTAACCGAAGAATATCTTAAGATTTTTCCGGAATTAAAGGACAGATTCTCCGTGCATTTCTGCGACACGGAAGACGGAGCCAGTATAAAAAAGTTCTGATTTCACCGAGTTAGAAGGAATAATATGTTATCTCAAAACATCAGCCTCAACGGCAAAACAGTGCTTGTTACGGGTGCGGCAGGATTCATCGGCTCTAACCTTGTAACCAAACTGCTGGACACGGTTGAAGGAATTACCGTTGTCGGCATCGACAATATGAACGACTACTACGACGTGTCAATAAAAGAATACAGGCTGGGACTTATTGAAAACCTTGCCGCAGAAAAGCCGAAAAGTAAATGGATTTTTGTCAGGGGCAATATTGCGGACAAAGCGCTGATTGACTCCTGCTTTGATAAATACGGCTTCGACGTTGTTGTTAACCTTGCAGCTCAGGCAGGCGTACGCTACTCCATCACAAACCCCGACGTTTATATCGAAAGTAATATTATCGGATTTTATAATATACTTGAGGCTTGCCGCAGCCATCCTGTTGAACACCTTGTTTACGCAAGTTCTTCGAGCGTTTACGGCTCAAACAAAAAAATCCCGTACAGCACCGACGATAAGGTTGATAATCCCGTCAGCCTTTACGCCGCAACGAAAAAGAGCAACGAGCTTATGGCTCACTCCTATTCAAAGCTTTACAACATTCCGTCAACGGGGCTTCGCTTTTTCACGGTTTACGGTCCTGCCGGCAGACCTGATATGGCATATTTCGGCTTTACCGACAAGCTCCGTAAAGGTGAAACCATTCAGATTTTCAACTTCGGCAACTGCGAGCGCGATTTCACCTACGTCGACGATATTGTAGAGGGATTAAAGCGCGTAATGGTCTGCGCACCCGAAAAAGAAAACGGCGAGGACGGTTTACCGATTCCGCCTTACAGAGTTTATAACATCGGCAACAACAGCCCGGAAAACCTGCTCAGCTTTGTAGATATTCTTCAGCAGGAATTAATCCGAGCAGGCGTGCTGCCCGACGATTACGACTTTGAAGCACACAGACAGCTTGTGCCGATGCAGCCGGGTGACGTACCCGTAACCTACGCGGACACAAGCGCGCTCGAACACGATTTCGGATTCAAACCTTCAACCCCTCTGCGCGAAGGTCTGCGCAAATTTGCCGAATGGTATAAAGAATTTTATATGTAACAAAAAAGCACAGGAAGATTTTTAAAATCTTTCCTGTGCTTTGTTTTAACAGATAAAGCTGTCAATCAGAAAATTCTGAAAGTCTTGACCTCGAAGGGACGGTAAGTAAACTCAAAGCTTTCGCCGTCAAATTCAACGGGTGTTTCATCCTGCTCAATCATATTACACTCAACAACCTGCTTGCCGCCGAGCTTCCAGGTGAGCTTTGCCTTGCCTCTGCGGCGCTCTTCTTCCGCAATACGGATGATAACGCCTCTGCCGTCCTGAGCTGCCTTGATACAGTCAACGGCAAAGTTGTCGCTGCTGAGCGAAAGGAAGCTTGTGCCGCTTTCGATTATACCGTCCTGCTTTGAAGCGACGGCGCTGAGCACGGGCACGTTAAGGCAAAGACCGTTTTTGACGGTTTCTGCATCCTGCCAACCGTTCTTATGCGGATAGTAAGCATAGATAAACGTGCTGATGCCGTGGTCACCGGTTCTGTCGGGGCAGGTCGGTGCACGCATAAGCGTGATTCTCAGGCGGGAATTATGAATATCGTAGCCGTACTTGCAATCGTTAAGCACGCTGACGCCGTAGCCGCCCTCTGACAGGTCGGCCCACTTGTGCGCAGCAACCTCAAAGCGCGTATAATCGAAGCTCGTGTTCCAATGAGTCGGGCGCTTGATTGCACCGTGAGCAATGTTGTATGTAGCATCGGTATCGATAACGGCAACGTTGAACTCAGACTTGAGCACCTTGTCGCTCTCGTGCCAATCCACCTCGGTATCGAAAAGAACAATATCACTGTCACGGTTAAGAATGACCTTCTGAGTGATAACGGATTTGTGGAATTTACGTACAATTTCGATAACGCCGCGCTGCTCGTTTGCTTCAAGCACGCGGATGCTCTCTGCAGCGCGAAGCTCCCAGACCTTCTTTTTATAGTTGATTTCAAGGTTCCAGGCTGTTTCGTGGATACATTTGTCGAGTGCGACTGTGAGCAGGTTGCCCTCGCCCTCGAGCGACTCGCGCTCGTTAACCTTATCGTAAATGCTTGTGATGATACCGTTTTCGTCAAACTCAACGCGGAGCTTTGCGTTTTCAAGCAGAGCAGCCGTTGCTGTTACGCTGTCGTAAGCGACATCCTTTGCGCCAAGCGCAAACACCTTACAGCCGAACGCAGGCAGAGCCTCATCGGGTGTGAAAGTAACATAGACCTCACCTTCAACCGTTTCAAACGTGCAGGGAAGAGCCTTACCGTCTGCACCGAGAGGTACAAGCGAATCGGAAGAAACCTTTGCGGTGACGGGCTGTGCGTTTTCGCAGCTGAGAAGATTCCAGCAGATAAGGCTGTCTCCCTCGGTTTTTACGTTGGCGTTGAGTGCGGAGAGGAGCTCATCTTTAAGGTCGCCATTCATCTGACGCAGCTGAGCGTATTCCTTCTTGCAATCTTCAAATACCTCGTGGATTGACGTACCGGGAAGAATATCGTGGAACTGATTTGTGAGAAGCATTCTCCATGCCTTCTCAATCTGCTCCTTGGGATAGTCAGAGCCGAGAAGTTTGCCTGCGATAACGCTGAGCATTTCGTTACGCTCAATTGCGTACTCACCCTTGCGGTTATTCTTCTTGACAAAAGCCTGGCTTGTGAAAGTACCTCTGTGGTTTTCGTAGTACATTTCGCCGTTCCATACGGGAAGCTCATCCTTCTTCTCTGCCGTAACAGCAAAGAAATCGTCAACGTGGCCAATTTCTGCCTTGGGAAGTCCAGGGAAATTCTGAAGGCGTCTGCCGCGCTCAAGCATCCAGTTTGTAGGACCGCCGCCGCCGTCACCGTAGCCGTACATCTGCATCGCGGTGTCAAGCTGCTCCTTGTTGTTGCACTCGCGGTCGGAGGTCATAAGCTCGGAAACACTGAACACACCGTTGTAGCCCGGGTGCATCATATGAGCCATAACCTGCGTGCCGTCGTTACCCTGCCAACGGAACATATTGAACGGGAACTTGTTTGTATCGTTATATGAAAGCTTGGAAGTGATGAAATTTGTCATACCGCAACGGTTGATAATCTGGGGAAGTGCCCAGGTGAAACCGAAGCAGTCGGGAAGCCAATAGGTTTTGGATACCTTGCCGAATTCTTTCTCGAAGAACTCCGTGCCGTAAAGCACCTGACGGATAAGAGCCTCACCTGAAGCAACGTTTGTATCAGCCTCAACCCATACGTTACCGCAAATGTCCCACTGACCGTTTGCAACCTTCTCCTTGATTCGCTCATAGAGCTCGGGATAGTGGTCCTTTGTCATCTGGTAAAGCACTGCCTGACTCTGGCCGAAGGTCATTTCGGGATACTTATCCATAAGAGTTACAACATTTGAGAAGGTACGTGCGCTTTTGCGGATGCTTTCCTGCACTCTCCACAGCCAAGCAACGTCGATATGGCTGTGACCCGTGAAAATAACCCTTGAAGTTGCCGACCACGGAATTTTTGCAAGCTGCTCGCCGTAAACCTTGCGTGCCTCAGCGATTGAAGCGCGCACTGCCGCCTCATCAAAATCATAATCAACAACGTGAAGGCTGTCGTCGATTGCCTTATAAACAAGCGACTTGATATGCTCATCCTTGATAAACTCAAGAGCCTGGAAAGCAACCTCAAGGTCATACCAATAGCCCTCGCAAGCTTCGTCTGCAACCCAGACGTAAGCTGTACGGAAGGTGTATTCGGTATCCTTTGCGCCGTCCATACCCTCATCGCAGAATTCCATTGAGTTAACGGTTGCTTCAAGCTCAATGTTGAGCACATCGCCCTCGTTATATGTACCACCGAGCACTATTGTGCCGCGCTCGGGAGCATACTTTGAGCAGGAGACGGAGCCGCAGAAGGCGCCGTTTACCTTTACAAGAGCTTCGCCGCCGATGAAAAATTCGATGCGAAGTTCCTTGTCTGCCATCTCCGCAGGCACCGTAAAAGCGGTGCGGAAGAAATGAGCCTCATCATAGCCTGACTTCCAATGGTCACCAAGGCGGATTTTACTTTCGCCGGGCTGCATTGTGTACTCACCGACTTCAAACATTCCCTGCACGTGTAACCATTCCGCAAGGTCTGCTTTGTATAAAGCACAAAATTTGCGAAGCTGGTTATACATATCCTTAAGAACGCCTATTTTGGGGGTTAACATAAGGTTTCACTCCTTTTTTATAGTCATAATAGCTGTCTACGTACACCGCCGGAGACAGTTTGAATTACCTGTGCATATCGCGGTAGTTGAATACTTTGATTCTTTTGCGCTTTTTGTTACGGTTAACGTAAATGTTTGCAACGACGAAGAAAACAGCGGCAGCAAACACAATACCGGCAACAACCCAGAAAACCGGCAATTTCATAAGCTGACCTGCCTTGCCGACAATCAGAGCAGGCAAAAAACTTTTTACGTCATCTGCGGCAACGAGCTTGATTCGGGCAATTTCCTCGTTTGCATATTTTACTACAGCCTCACCGATTACATCACCCTTCTTGACGGGGGCTTCGATATATTCGGGCAGTGTTTCCTCAATAGGTTCAATCGATACGCTTGCGGAGTCAATATTATCGGGCACGAGCGCCTCACACTTTTCCGAAGGCACGAGCCTGATGTGGTCTACCTTCCACGCATATTTAACTTCGCGAACGGTAATTATTTTTGATTCTTCGGCAACAACCTTAAGCCTGATATTATCAAACAGCCAGTTGATGATTGCCTTCGCATCCATAAACGCAAAATTCTCATTCACACCGTCTTTGTCATAATCGTAAAACGGAGCCTTCATCATAACTATAATATAGTTATAGCCGTTTTTGCTGGCGGTTGTGACAACACATCTGCCTGCGTTTGTGGTGGAGCCTGTTTTGACGCCTTTTATCTCAGGCACATAATACTCTTTGATGTTGCTCAGCTTCATCATATTCGTTGTGTCAAGCTTACGCTCATCCGAAAGGTTTGTTGCGGGAAGTGTATAAGATTTGACATCGGTAATCTGATTGAAAACAGGGAAATTATTCATTGCGTATTTGGTAAAGATTGCAACGTCACGGGCGCAGGAATAATGACCTTCCTCATCAAGACCGTGAGGATTTTTAAACTGTGTGTTTGTGCAACCGATACGCTTTACGGTATCATTCATCATCTGAACAAACTTTTCTACCGAGCCGCCGCCGACGTAATCCGCAATTATTGTTGCTGCCTCGTTGGCGCTTTTTACAAGCAGGCAGTAGAGCAGATTTTCCATCGTCAGCATCTCGCCGGGCTTGAGACCTGCCATTGAGCTGCCCGTACCGTCGAGCATACGTATGCTTGACTCCTTGACGGTTATTACCGTTTCAAGGTTTTTGCAGTTTTCAAGCGCAACTATTGCAGTGACAATCTTTGTAAGCGATGCGGGCGCGGTCTGTTTAAGCGAATCCTTGTCAAACATTACCGTACCTGTATCAAGATTCTCAACATAATAGATCTCTGTTTCCGTCGCAACCTGCGAGTTGTAGACTGCGCTTGCACCAACCGGCGCATACATCCCCAGAATAAGGAAAAGAGAACTCAGAAAAATTATCGCTTTTTTCATAGACAAAGCCTCACTGAATGTAGTATAGTATATAAAGCATCGGGTTTCCGTTGCGGTTTTACAAATTCATTTCATAAAGGTGAAAATATGATTTACATAACTGGTGACACACACGGTGATCTTGACAGACTTGATTCCATCAAGTTAAAAAAGGATGACACGCTGATAATATGCGGTGATTTCGGATTTATCTGGGACGGAAGCATTAAGGAAGAAAAGATTCTGCGTCAGCTCGGCAAGAAAAAATTCAACATCTGCTTCATCGACGGAACGCACGAAAACTTTGAGCTGCTCGACGAATATGAGCAGACCGTTTTTTGCGGCGGTAAGGCACGCAACATATCGGGCAACCTTTACCACCTGATGCGCGGTCAGGTCTACTGCATTGAGGGCAGAACGTTTTTCACAATGGGCGGCGGCGAAAGCCCCGATATAGATATGCTCTTCGACAACGGCGCCTGGTCGCGCCGCGAATTTCCGAACACACAGGAATTGACAGAGGGTGCGGACAACCTCGAAAAGCTTAACTGCAAGGTAGACTACATAATAACACACGAGCCGCCTGCAAAAATCAAGAGCTTTATGAAGCTCAAAACAGAGATGCCGGCAAGAATTACGGGGCTTAACGCTTACTTTGATGAGATGAGTAAGATTTGCGAGTACAAGCGTTGGTATTTCGGCAGTCTTCACGTGGACAAGCACATATCAACCACACACATTGCCGTTTTCAAGAAGGTTATTAACGTTGAAACGGGCGAGATTGTAAAATAATTATACCGATTCAAGGTCGTTTGCTTTTTCATTCAGCAGAGTTTTTACTCTGCTGTTTTTTTCGGATTTTTTCATCGTCCCCAGAATTTACGGTCAAGGCTGCGGAACTGTATTGCGCGGCTTATATGGCGGGTGTCTATAACCTCGCTGCCGTCGAGATCGGCAACCGTTCTCGCAACGCGCAGTATTTTATCATAGGCTCTTGCGGAAAGTCCGAGCCGCTCAAATGCATTTTTCAGGAGCTCGTCCGCCTGAGCCGTAACGGTACAGAACTCTCTTGTCTGGGCAGGCGTCATTTTTGCGTTGCAGGTTGTGGACGTGCCTTTGAAGCGCTCGCGCTGAATCTGTCTTGCAGCGTCAACGCGCTTTTTGATTTCTGCGGAGCTTTCTGCCTTTGCTTTTGCCGAAAGATCTTCATAATCTACGGGCGGCACTTCGATATGAATATCGAGCCTGTCCAGAAGCGGGCCCGAAACCTTGTTAAGGTAACGGCTTGCCATACCGCTTGAGCAGGTGCAGGGCTTTGTCGGATGGCCGTAAAATCCGCACGGACACGGATTCATTGCACAGACAAGCATAAACGAGCAGGAGTAGCTGACCGTACCCGCAACACGGGTGATATTTATGATGCCGTCCTCCATAGGTTGACGCATCGCTTCAAGAGTTGTTTTTGCAAACTCGGGCAATTCATCGAGAAAAAGAACGCCGTTGTGGGCAAGCGACATCTCGCCCGGGCGGGGCATAGAGCCGCCACCGCCGCCTGCAAAACCTGCGGGCGAAACGGAATGATGGGGTGAGCGGAACGGACGCGAACGGATAAGCGAAACACCCGAAGGCAATGCACCTGCAACGGAGTGCACCTTTGTTGTTTCAATTGATTCTTCAAAAGTCATATCGGGCAGGATTGAGGGCAGGCGTTTTGCAAGCATACTCTTGCCCGAACCGGGAGGGCCTATCATTATAACATTGTGTCCGCCTGCAGCGGCAACTTCAAGCGCAAACTTTGCCTCAAACTGTCCCATTACGTCGCTGAAATCCGGCACGTCGGGTGCAAGCCCCTGCTCCGAATAATCCTCTGCCGAGGCAGGCTGAATCAGCTCACTGCCACGCAGATGAGCAAGAAGCTCAAACACGTTGTTGACGGGATAAACCTTTATTCCTTTTACAACACAGCCCTCGGCTGCGTTGACGGCAGGCACAAAAATTTCCTCGATTCCTCTTTGCCGTGCCTCAATCGCCATCGGCAAAACACCGTTTACGCGGCGGATGTCTCCGTTGAGCGAAAGCTCGCCGATGAAGGCTTTGCCGCTGAGGTTACCGCGGAACTGACCCGTCGCCTGAAGAAGCGCAACAAAAATCGGCAAATCGTAAAGCGGACCCTCCTTGCGCTTGTCGGCGGGAGCAAGGTTAACGGTAATTCTGCCCACAGGAAACGAAAGCCCTGCGTTTTTCATCGCAGAACGAACACGCTCACGTGATTCACTTACCGCCGTATCGGGCAGACCGACAACGTCGAAGCGGGGCAGACCGTTTGAAACGTCTGCCTCGACCTCAACCATATACGTTGCCAGACCAAATATGCCGACACTGTTAACCTTAGAAAACATCGTTTTTCCTTCTTCTGATAAGCCGAACCGTCAATTCAGCTTATTTTGCCTGCAAATTTGTTGACCAAGCCGGTTTACCTTTTATTTATTCTTCTGCTTGGAGTACTTCATTTTATATACAAGGTGCATAACTACGGAGTCAAGACGGCTGATATACTTGACGGCATCAAAAGCATCTGCGGCAAGATATGCCTTACAGTTTTTGTCAACAACCATCTCAACAGCCTTTGCATCATCCTCATCGGGGCCGCAGCAAAGCGCTGTGCCGTCAGGCATAAAGACAGCGTTTCTGCCCTTGAGCGCCTTGACAGTGCTTGAGCTGTTCTTTGCAACGCGTACCGTCGTACCTGCAATCTGAGCAAAGTCGTCAAGAAGAGGTCTGAGCTTCTTGCCGCATTTCTTTGCGGCGCCGATAATATCGGGTGTGCCCGACTGTACAATTGCATTTATATCCTTACGTGAGATATAAATATCTCTGTGCACGCCTGCCATTACGATTGTGCCCATATCGCCCCTGTCGGAGATAAGGAAACCTGTTTCGGAGCCGTCATCACCCTTAAGGATGAAGTTTGAACCTGCACGCACGGATGAATAGCACACGGGCTTGTTTTTTGTGCAGATATTGTATTTCTGTGCAAGGTGGTTGTAGCAAGCGTCTTCAAGTGTTTGTGTGATAAGGAAAGTATCGTCACTGTCTTTACCCATACATACCGCACCGTGGTTTGACATAATGACAGCCTTTGACGACGGATAATCCTTGATTGCGGTGAAAACGCCCTTCTTGAGCTTCTTGGTGCTGGGCATACCGTAGGATGCAAGCGGAACAACACTGCCGAGAACCTTTGCATACGCCTCATCCGCAACAGGCATATCCTTGCCCATTACGCTGACAACGGATGCGTTTATCTGGTGAGTATGAATAACAAAATTGCAATCGGGTCTGAGCTTATAGGCAGATGCGTGCACACCCTTTTCCGAAGAGGGCTTTACGTCTCCTTCATAAGACAGATCGTCAATTTTAACCGTAACAATCTCATCGGGTGTAAGATCTTCATAAGATCTTCCGCTGGGGGTAATAACAAACTCATCTGCGCTGATACGGCAGCTGACGTTACCCCACGTTCTTGCGATAAGACCTTTTTCAACAAGCTTTTTGCCTGCTTCAATAACTGCAAGTTTTGCCTGCATAATATCCATTTTCTTTTCCGCCTTTCTTATATGTGAAGTTTTGTTTATCCTTTTTTATATGAGCAGTTCACCCTCAAGCTGAGGCTCTTCAAGCGTACCCATTTCGTTGAAGTAGTAGTCGTAAATCTTTGCCGCAATCGGAGCAAGGGAAGATCCGCTGCCGGCACCCTCTGCTGCAATACATATCGCAATCTGCGGATTATCGGCCGGTGCATAGGTGATAAGGAAGCCGTTGTTTGTCGTAACGGTTACGCCGTTTATCTTACGGTCAACCTGCGACGTACCTGTTTTTGCCGCCGCCGTTACGGGAAGGTTTCTGAATGCATTCTTACAGTAGCCTATCGTACCGACAAGCTCCATACCTCTGCGCACGGTGGCAAGAGTATCGCTCGAAATACCCGTTTCGAGAACAACCGTTGCGTTGTTTTCAAGCAAGGTCGAGTTATAGTCGGAGGATTTTACCGTTTTGATAAAGTGCGGCTTGTATCTTGTGCCGCCGTTGGCAATTGTCGAACAGTAATTGACAAGCTGAACGGGCGAGAACATACTGCCGCCGTTGCCGATGGCATTCTGAAGCGTAAATCCGGGCATCCACTCCTGATTAATCGAAGCGCGGTATTCGGGGCTGTCAAGTCTGCCCGAAGCCTCGGAAAGCTCAACACCTGTTTTCTGACCCAGACCCAGAATCGTTGCATATTCGTTGATGGTCTGAATATCCGTATTCTCCGCAACATTGTAAAAGAAGATATTGCAAGATTCGTTGATTGCGGAAACAACGTTCATCGTCAGGTGCTCGTGCTGCTGCAAACACTGGAACCTGTGGTTGAGGTAGGTGTGTGCGCGCGTACATCTGTAATAAGTATCGGTTGTGATAAGTCCCTCTTCAAGTGCGGCAATCGCTGTGCAGGGTTTGAAGGTTGAACCCGGTGAATACGTGCTCATCAGCGCCCTGTTCCACAAGGGAGAATTTGTCGCATCGCGAAGCATACTGTAATCCTGCGAAAAAGTTGAAACGTCATAGCTCGGGTATGAATAGCTTGCAAGGATTTCGCCGTTGTTTACATCCTGGATGATTACTGCGCCCGCAGGATCAACCATACTGTCTTCCCTCAGTGCTTCAAGTCCCGTTGAAAGAGCATCCCTTGCAACCTCCTGCAGGTTTTTGTCAACCGTCATTATAACCGTGTTGCCCTGCATCGGGTCAATGCTGTAATCCGTTGTAACGTTGCCGTCGGCATCCGTGCTGACTGTTTTTATTCCGACAGTGCCTCGAAGGTAGCTTTCCATTGCGCTTTCAATGCCTTCTTTACCGATTACGGCATTGAGCGCATACGATTCGCCCGCGTCCTTCTTCTCCTTATATTCCTCTGCGCTTATCAGACCAACTCTGCCGAGAATGTGCGGCATCAGCGTGCCGTCGCTGTATTCACGGTAAGTAACAATTTCCACGTCAACACCAAGGAAGAACGAGTTATTCTCTTTAACCAGCGCCACAACGTCAATCGGAACATCATCCGCAAAAGTATATGGGGAGCTGACCGAGAAAATCAGACGTCTCATTCCGTAACAGACAGAAGCTATCTTCCTTGCCTTGACCGGGTCGTAGGATTCAAGCTCATACTTCTGTATAAGTGCATCCATACAGTTTTGCGCCGTTGCATAGCTCTGAAGGTCGAGAATTTCCGTTTTCAGCTCGTCAATATCCTTCTCTCTGTCAGCTTCAAAGGCATAGCTTTTTCCGTCTGACGCCATAACAATCGGCAGGCTGTCAATCCACTCAAGCCCTCTCTGCTCAAACAAATCAATCAGCGCGTTTATAATCTGGTTGCGTTTTCCCTGCTCCTTTGCAGACGGGAAAAAAGAATAATCAAAAATCAGCGAGTTGCCCTGCCTGTTTGTAACAAGCGGGCTTCCGTTGCGGTCGAGAATTTCGCCTCTTGCGCCCTCAACCTTAACGGTTTTAACCTTTATCGAAGAGCCTGCGGCGGCATACTTATCAGCGTCGATAACCTGAATTTTAAAAAGTACGCCCGTAAAAACTACAAGTAAAAGACTCAGAGCGATTATCGCCGCAATGCCTCTGGGGCTGTATTTACTTTTTCTGTTCAAACCGCTCACCTCTTTCCTTTTCCTTAAAAATCAAAATGAAAGCTCATCGTTTTCCATCAGCTTGAACGTTTTCATCACGGCGCGCACCGCATAATAGCAAACGGGCAGCGTAAGAATATTTACAAGCGCCGTCGGAAGATAATCCGTCAGCAAAACTGTAAAGCTGCCGTCTATCCCCTTCGCCGCAACAAAAAAAATCCAGCTGACTAAAAAATAAATCAAAGTCCACAGCGAGCAAAGTATGCTTGCCGTGATAAGGTTATTCATCATCAGATAGGTCATAAGCAGGCCGCAGCCGAAACCGACAAGAGCAAAGAAAAACGCATTGAAGCCGTCACCCGGACCTACGTTAATATCCCACATAATACCTGCCAGCAAACCGTAGTAAAGACCATAGGTTTCACGCTCAAACATACCAAGCACTACCGTCAGCGGCAGCAGCGGCAAAAACCTTATACCGAAAAACGTCGGTAACACGTCGGAAATCTGAAGCAAACCAAACGCCAGCACCACAAGGAAGAAAAATCCGCGGCGCATTATTTTAGATTTATTTTCTTTCCACACCTGCGGAATCACACTCTCTCCTCCTTTTTTGATACCTCAATGAAGTTGAGTGGTTCAGGAAACGACATATGACGGGGTATGCCCTTACCTTTCACCAACGTAAGCCCGCCGCCGGATATATCTGTTCCGAAAACATTCAGAATCCGGCATCTGACGGGATATGCCCTTACCTTTCACCAACGTAAGCCCGCCGCCGGATATATCTGTGCCGATAACATTCAGAATCCGGCATCTGACGGGGTATGTCCTTACCTTTCATCGGCGTCAATCCATTTCTACTACGCCCATACCTCTGAAATCGGTAATAATAAACACGTCGCGGAGCTGTGAAAAATCAACCTGCGTATCAATAACAGCATAGGAAGATGTATCAACCGTTTCGTCTTTAACCTCTTTGACAACGCCGATGATAAGATCGGCGGGATATGTGCTGCTGCCTACCGTACAGACTATACCACCGGGAGCAATTGAGGTTGATTTTTTGAGGGCTGAAAGTCGGCACTGACCGTTGGCGGCAAGATCAACGGTTGTGGTAACAAAGCTCTCTTCTCTTGTGCGCACCTCGTAAGCGCTTACGTTGACATCCGGGTTAAGAACCGTATTTACAACGCAATAAGTCGGCGCAGCTTTTACCACCACGCCGACAAGATATTTGCCGCATATTACGGGACAGCGTACACGTACGCCATCGAGTGTACCCTTATTGAGCGTAAAAGTACCAAACGCATCCGTACTATCCTTTCCGATAACGGAAGCGCTGGCAAATTTAAAATCTTCATTTTCTTTCTTAAGCTCAAGGAACGAAGCATACGACTCAAGCTGCTGTTTTGTCTTTTCGTAGTCAACCATCTGTGCACGGCTGTCTGCAAGCTCGGATTCAAGCTCCTCCACGCGCTCAGCATAGCTGGCAGCAGAGCGGAAATAAATTGAAAATCCGTCTACGTTATCTGCAATTGCGGCAGAAACTCTCTGAAGCGGAGAGAACACCGTGCCCAGCACAACCGACGCAGGTGACGAGCCGCTTTCGGTTGCGGCGGCAAAAATTATGCCGAGCAGCAGAATTGCAAAAACACCGACAAAACCCTTAAAGCGTGAGCTTTTGAAAAAGCTGCGCATTGATCACTTACCTCTTCTTCTTTTTCTGACCGCTGAGTGTGCCGAGAGCATCGTTCTCAAGGCAGATACCTGTGCCGTCAACAACACAGTCAAGCGGATTCTGTGCAATATGAACGGGCATCTTTGTTTCAATTTCGATAAGCTTGTCGAGACCTCTGAGAAGAGCACCGCCGCCCGTGAGCATAATGCCGTGGTCGATAATATCGGCTGCAAGCTCAGGGGGAGTCTTTTCGAGAGTTGAGCGAATAGCATCAATAATCTGGCTTACGGGGTCTGAGAGTGCCTCACGGATTTCTTCCGAGGTAACCTCAACATTCTTGGGCAGACCGTCCATAAGGTTACGGCCCTTAACGTTCATTGCGCCTTCGCCTTCATAGGCATAAGCTGAGCCGATGCGGATTTTAATATCTTCTGCCGTACGCTCACCGACAAGCAGATTATACTTCTTCTTGATGTAAGCAATAATTGCATCGTCAAAATCGTCACCTGCAACTCTTGCAGAACGTGACGTAACAATATCACCGAGTGAAAGAACGGCAACCTCAGCCGTACCGCCGCCGATATCGACAACCATACTGCCTGTTGCCTCACTTACGGGAAGCCCTGCGCCGATTGCGGCAGCCATAGGCTCTTCGATAAGTGAAACATATTTTGCGCCTGCGGAACGTGCGGCATCGTGAACGGCTCTTCGCTCAACCTCCGTAACACCCGAGGGAATACAAATCATAACTCTTGCTCTGTTGAAAGGTGAACCGCTGATTGCGCGCTTGATAAATGCCTTAAGCATATCAGCCGTAACGTCAAAGTCGGCAATAACACCGTCCTTGAGGGGACGGACCGCTGTGATTGAGCCGGGTGTACGGCCAATCATTTCCTTTGCCTCTGCGCCGACGGCAACAACCTTGGGGGGCTGTGTGCGCACGTCAACGGCAACAACGCTGGGTTCTCTTATTACTATGCCCTTACCCTTTACGAATACGAGGGTGTTGGCAGTGCCGAGGTCAATACCTATATCCTGTGAAAAAAGCATATTTATAACTCCTTCGTTTTATTTTATCTAAATGTCAGATTCTGAACTCAATTGTATCAAGTATAGCCTTGAAATCGAAAGTTCCCTTGTTTGCAATGTCGGTATAAGTGCAATTGAATACCATAAGGCCCGTGCCGACTTCTACACAGTAAACTTCCATATAAGCCTCGGCACCTTCAAAGACGTCGATAATCAGCTTTTCTGCATCGCGGCCTGCAACCTGTGTCTTGGTGCGTGTAATTTCGCCGGACTGACCGAAAAGCTTTTCGTAATCGGCAAGCACACTGTCAACCGTTCTCTTTCCTTCGCCTTTTTCTTCGTCAGGCTGAAGGTATGAATAGTCAATCTGGAGACCTTCTTTCACGTTCTTAAGCATAATCTTGAAATTGCCTATGTTTTCCCAGCCCTTGGGGCACTTTATTGTAAACTGCTGGCACTCGATTGTCTTACCGTCCTGAAGATAGTGAGGGAATGAAACGGGGTGAGTGCCCTCTACGCCGTTAGCATCCGTAACTTTCCAAAGCATATTACCGTTTTCGTCAACAACGGTAACGCCGTTTTCATCTGTTACAAGCTCGTAAGCATCGTCTTTTGCATCTTTACGGAAATAGATTTTGCCGTTTTCTTTGTAAAGAAGACCGTTTTCATCAAGCTCTTTACTGCAAGCAGCAAACACTGTAATTATTGACGCAAGACAGAGAAGAATTGCACCTGTTCTTAAAAATTTCTTTTTCATTTAGATAATATTCCTTTCTTTTTATTATTTATGTTTATACAGATAAAAGTATAGCATTCTGTATAATAAAAGTCAATAAAATAAAATAATACAAACTCAAAACAGAATTAACTCTGCAAATTCAAGCAGATACAGATATAATCCGCCGTTTTTTACCCCCGCAAACCCCTTTTATACTGCCGAAAAATGTCTTGCAGAACAAAAAACGATGATATATAATGGCTTTGAATACAAAATTTTTTCAACGGAGGTAAAAGTATGAGCACCGTCAGCACTGCACCGATAATTCAGCCACCCTTAACCGAGCCTGAAAAAGCAAGGAAAATCAGGCTTTGCCCCGCTGTTTTTGTTGCCGTTGCTTTTATCGTTTATTTCTTTTACAAAGCCTGCCTTAACCTTGATTATTTTTCCTCCGGTAATATATTCCAGATTCTGGAACATATCATTTATCCCTTTTTGCGTGTTGTTTTGCTGTCAGCTTTGGCTATAACTCTCTTTTTCAGGAAGCCGAACTTTTCTGTTCCTGCTGTTCTTTCTGTCTCTCTTATTCTGCCTGTCATCTTTGATATTTCAGTTTCTTTTTTTCGGCCGTTAATTGAGATAGCAGAATATGGTTTTGGCGCTTTCTTAGGCACTTTAACCGGTATTTTTCTTGCTGACGATTATATCTGTCAGTTATTACTTTCGGTTTTAATCAGTGTGGTTTGTTTCTTGCTTATCATCAAATCACCGAAGTTTAAAAAATTCACCCTGAAGCGGAAAAATTCAACTACTGTTCTTATTGCCGTATTTTATTTTGTTTTTTCTGTTTTGTATTTTCTTACAATGACAATTATTATTGCTTCTTTTCAATTCAGTCTTCGAGAGTATCTGTATTATACTCATGATAATGTTTTTGAATTTATAATTGATGAATACAAAAACTGGTATTTAAGTTACTTATTCAAAAAAATTATTATGGTGTATCTTCCGACTTCACTTATTTCATTTTTTGTTATACGTTGGCTTGCAAACCCCTACAAAAAAGATAAAAATTCTGCACCGCAGAACGCTGACGTTCAGCCTGCAGCACCGATTCCTCCTGCACCGCCTGCGCCCGTCAGAGTTGCTGTTGAACGGCCTGCTGTTATTAACCGACCCGCACCCGAAAAGGTTGAAAAAATTGCAGCACCCGTAAAACCCGAGCCGAGTGTTTTTGCGCCGCCGATTGCCGGTTCACAATATATTGCTGACGCAGATGCGATACAAAAATATAAAGATTTGCTCGACCGCGGTGCACTGACCCGGGAAGAATTTGAAGAGATAAAGAAAAGAATACTCAACCTTTAAAAACAGCAATAAAAAAAGCGTTGTCAGCCGACAACGCTTTTTTGTTTGTTTAATTATCAGTCGCTTGTGTAGGGAAGAAGAGCGACGTAGCGAGCACGCTTGATAGCTGTTGTAAGCTCTCTCTGGTGCTTTGCGCATGTGCCTGTTACACGGCGGGGAAGAATCTTTGATCTCTCCGATGTGAACTTGCGAAGCTTGTTAACGTCCTTGTAGTCGATGTAATCAACCTTATCAACACAGAATGTGCAGACTTTTCTGCGGCCTTTTCTGTTGGGACGTCCGTTATTTCTCTCGTATGCCATGATGTTATTTCCTCCTTATAGATTT
>JAZSOM010000064.1:0-54798 GCA_045536955.1 Acutalibacteraceae bacterium | reverse complement strand
AGGGGCGCCTCGTCACCAACTTGAGTACTTCTCCATTGGTGCCTTAGAAACTAAAGCTATAAAAATAAAAATGGCGGAGAGAGTGGGATTCGAACCCACGGTACGCAGGACGTACGACGGTTTTCAAGACCGTTCCGTTATAACCACTTCGGTATCTCTCCGTGTGTGCACGGATTATGTTATCATATAAAATACATCTTGTCAAGAACTTTTTTGAAGTCAGGCAAGAATATATAGGAGCATCATAACCGTCATCATGTCCGCACCGTCTGTAAGCAATATGAGAATCAATCCGATGATAAGCAGGCTGTCGTCGTTTTGGGGCTGTGTTTTGGTTTTTGTCTTTATTCTGCGCAGGTAAACGTGGGCTATACGGTCGGCCTGGTCCTGCATTTTTCTCAGCTCCCTGTCCAATTTCCATCCCCCCTTATCATCGGCAGAATTTCGAGCAGGCGCATAATCTGCATTGCTTCGTCTGCTTTTTTGCGGCGCGCCTTGCTCAGCATCGGCTTGAGCGCAGATATGAGCCGTGTCCTGTTGTTTTCGCCTGCGTTTGTCAGCAACGGCATAATCTGCATTATTTTTGCAAGCATATCCGGGTTGATGCCGCCGAAAATATCGGGCGCAGGCTCCTGCGCTTGCTGTGAGCCGAAGAGCTGCTGCGCCGCATCGCTGAGCGACGCCATATCCTCGTCGCTCAGGCCGTCAAGCAGGCTGTTGATGTCGGACATATTCATTTTGATTTGCCCATCTTTTTCATAATTTCCTGCGCCTGCGGGCTGCTAAGGAGCCGTTCAAGCGCTGTTTTGTCGCGAAGAACGCTGTCAATTCGCCTGCGCTGTTCGTCGGTCAGCCTGTTTTTTATTATGTCCTGCGCAACGCTGCTGTCCGCTGTGCCGCCCTTTGAGTTCATCAGCAGCTGCATAAGCTGCTCGGGTGAGAAGTTGTTGCTGCTCATTGAAATCACCGCCTGAATATGATATACTTGCTTTCAATCTTATGTTTTTTGAGGTGAAAATATGAAAAGGATTCTTGTTGTTTCCGATTCACACGGTGCGGTTGATAAGCTCGACCTTATTCTGCACTCACAGCCTCAGGCGAAAATCGTTTTTCATCTGGGTGACGGTGAGCGGGACCTTGAGCTGCTGATGCACAAATACCCAGGCAAATATTTTCACCGTGTTGCGGGCAATTGCGATTATCTCAGCGACCTGCCCGTTGATATTGTCGATGAGATTGAAGGCAAGCGCTTTTATGCCTGCCACGGCCACACGCAGCTTGTCAAATACGGCATAGCTTCGCTTGCCGAGGCGGCAGCGAAAGAAAATGCCTCCGTTGCATTATATGGCCATACTCACGTCCAGGACACAACCTACCGCGACGGCATACTTTTTTTCAATCCGGGCAGTGTCCGTCGGGGCGAATATGGCGCAATTGATGTGGCAGAAAACGGGATTTTGCCCGTTTTGCTCAATTTGGATTAACTTTTTTGCTCAAAATACTTGAAAAAAAGCCGTATGTGTATTAAAATAAATTGACTATAAATGTTCAGATTTATTTTCAGAACTTATTTATTGGAGGAAATACAAATGGTTTCAGCAGGCGATTTCAGAAACGGCATTACCTTCGAGATGGAAGGCAATGTATACCAGATCATCGAATTCCAGCACGTTAAGCCCGGTAAGGGTGCAGCTTTCGTTCGTACAAAGATCCGCAACGTTATTGCAGGTTCTGTTGTTGAGCGTACCTTCAACCCCACCGAGAAATTCCCCACTGCTTATATCGAGCGCAAGGAAATGGAATATTCTTACAACGACAGCGGTCTTTACTACTTTATGGACCCCGAAACATACGATATGATCCCGATCGGTGAGGACACTCTCCCCGACAACTTCAAGTTTGTCAAAGAGAACGAGACCTGCCGTATCCTTTCCTACAAGGGTAACGTTTTCGGCGTTGAGCCCCCCACAAACGTTACACTCCAGGTTACACAGACAGACCCCGGCTTCGCAGGCAACACAGCTACAAACGCTACAAAGCCCGCAACACTTGAAACAGGTGCCGAGGTTAAGGTTCCTCTCTTCATCGAAGAGGGTGAAATGATTGTTGTTGATACACGTACAGGCGAGTATCTCAGCAGAGCATAATTTACTATTCTTAAATCATAAAGGGAGGCAATTACCATGGCAATGACATTGACAGAAAAGGCTGCATACATCAAAGGTCTCGCAGAGGGACTCGGCCTTGACGAAAGCAAACCCGAAGTAAAAATCATCAACGCTCTTCTTGATATTATTGATGATCTTTCACTCACAGTATCCGACCTTGAGGACGAGCTTGTTCTTGTCGGCGAGCAGGTTGACGCTGTTGACGAGGATCTCGATGCTCTTGAGTCATATGTCTACGACGATGATGATTGCGATTGCGATTGTGACTGCGATTGTTGCTGCGACGACGATGACGACGAGTTTTTTGAGGTTGAATGCCCCGCTTGCGGTGAAGTAATCAACGTTGACGAAGGTATTCTCGAAAGCGGAAGCATCGAGTGCCCCAACTGCGGCGAAAACCTTGAGTTCGACATCGAGTACGAAGACGAAGACTGATTAAAGGTCTGACGCAAAACAACCCGCCCGCACCTCGTTTTGAAGTGCGGGCGTTTTTTGTCGAACTGTTTTTTAATTTTTTTTGAAAAAGGTATTGCTTTTTTTATAATTATCGGTTATACTAATTAAGCTGTCAGAACAGCAACAGCTAAATATCGCGGAGTAGAGCAGCTCGGTAGCTCGTCGGGCTCATAACCCGGAGGCCGCAGGTTCAAATCCTGCCTCCGCAACCAAAACCCTCGTAGGCAATAGCTTGCGAGGGTTCATTTTTATATTAAAAATAGGTTATTAGCGGATTTTTGTGAGCGAATTCGGTATATAAGAGTGGTTTTTAGAGGTATTGAAAATCGCTTGTAATTCTGAATTTCCCTCCTATTTCCCTCCGAAGCCTCAAAAAGACGTGTTTTTAGCCTGTTTTTGCTTGAATATTCAGCACACTTTCGAGATTATTTGCCGCCTCTCTGTCTTTGGACTTAAGAGCGTGAGTGTAGATGTTCAAAGTAGTTGCCGTATTTGCATGTCCAAGCCTTTTAGATACCGTACATACGTCAGTTCCTTCGGCAATCATCAGTGTTGCATTTGTATGTCTTAACGAGTGCAAAGTTACATATGGTAAATCAGTGCGCTTTATAAATTTTGCAAACCAATCTGTAACAGTATCAGGGTAAATAGGTGTTCCATTCCAAGTGGTGAACAGTCTGTCACATTCTTCCCACCTGTCTCCTACTTTCAATTTTTCCTGTCTTTGCCATAGTCGGTATTGCTTTAACAATGTGCATGCTGTTGAACTCAATGTGAATTGTCTTAACTGAATCATCAATTGACTGGTTAGAAAGAGTTAAAATTTCGTCACCAGAGTTAATGGATATTATTAATCAAGTTTTAAGTGATACGGCTACCGCAACTTTATTATTTGAATGTGTCTACATTTATGCTAAATTGGATGTCCCCAAATCCATTGTTACGGAACAGGATGAGTTGGTGGGCAGGATAAGCACCTATCTATCTAACGAAGAAGCTTTGCTGACAAGCGCCATGACTGAACAGTTATCCAATATTCTCACTAAAGTTAGAAATGATTATTCAGGAAATCGTCTCAAACAGACGGAAGAAGCCGCTCAAGCTGCTATTGAGAAATTTGTTAGGGGTATGGATGAGTTAAAAAGAGTCAATGCCGATTTTTCCAATCAACAGCAAGAAGATGATTTGCATAATGAGTTTTAGGCAAAAGTGAATCAATTTTTATGTTATTTCAGCTGCTTTGAGCGTTATACAGCTCATAGGAGCGTTTTTAAAGTTTTTTCAAAGCCTTTCCCGCCCCGAGATTTAACGCCTCCTAGACGGTTTTAGACAAAAATAGAGATGCCCTGTAATTTCAAGGCATCTCTTGTTTATTTACTAGACGACATTAATTACATTAACAATCGGTCATAGGTTGTGTTCAGTTCATTTTTGATAGCCCGAAGCTGTGAGGCTTTGAGGTGCTGAATTCCTCTTTCGATTTTAACGAGGGTTTCACGGGTTATGTCTATTCCTTGCAGTTGGAGTCTGCGGACAAGCTCGGTTTGCCCTATTCCTTTTTCGAGCCTGACTTCTCTAATGTTTTTACCTATAAAAATTTCATCCTGCTTGATTCTTGTTTCTTCCATTATGCCACCTCTTCATAGGACTAAAATTAGTCCATTTTCTTCTTGATTATAAGAAAAGTATGTGCTACAATGGGACTGAAACTAGTCCAATGGATTTTTGTTAAGTGGATTTTTGATTTTAGGAGGATGTTTATATGTCAGATGCAGTAAGCACAGAGGTTTTGGCGCAGGTTGAGACAGAAAAATACGAAAATGGAGCTTGTTTTGCTTTCAGAAAAATCAGACAAACCTATGAGAGCGGAAAAGTTGATGAGGGTTTTACCTTTGTTTGGGTAAAGGCAGACGGAACAATAACCCCAAGACGAGGTCAAATTCTGATTCCAAACGAAAAAGTTATGGCTGAATTGTTGCTCAAGGCAATGGCGGCAGGCTGGTTTGCTAACTAAATCAAAAAGGAGATGTCAATAGTGAAAAAATTATTATCCGCATTTACGGCAGTGTGTCTTATTTTGTCAGCGTTGACTGTCGGTATGCCCGTTGCTTTGGCAACTGACGGCGAGACCGAAATATGGGACGGCAGTATTGCAACCTCATTTGCAAGCGGTACGGGCACGTCCGATGACCCCTATATAATTGAAACAGCGGCACAGCTTGCGTATTTGGCTAATTCTACATCTACACTCAGCGGTAAATACATTAAATTGGAAAATGATATCTATCTAAATGATACATCCGATTGGGAAAATTGGGAAAATTCTCCACCCTCAAACACTTGGACACCGATAGGCAAAAAAGCAGGTAAATTTAAAGGTACTTTTGATGGCGGAAACCATACAATTTATGGCCTATACTGCACAGGTTTTGCATACGGGGGGGTGTTTTGGCGCCTTGGTGATACGAGTTGTATCAGTAATGTAACAATTAAAGAATCCTTTATATCTGCTTCTCAAAGGGTAGGGGCAATTTCGGCTTGCGGTTACGATGATGAATATACAATTGTTGATGAATTTAAAATTACTAATTGTTGTAATTATGCAACTGTAAAAATTGATGGAAGCTTGACGGACGATACTTTTGCCGGCGGTATAATCGGCTTTATTGGCGACAGTACAATATTTTACGATTATGGATATATATTTGATTGTCATAATTATGGAAAAATTGAAGGTGCAACGTATGTTGGGGGTATTAGCGCAGTATGTTCAGACATTAGCAACTCTTCAAATCATGGTGATGTAAGCGGAGAATATGCCGGTGGAATAGTTGGAAGAAACTATGCTTCAGGCAGTAATAAAACCATTTCACATTGCTATAATGCCGGTTCTGTAATCGGAGCATCTGCGGCAGGCGGAATTGTTGCTCTTTTGTGTCCGCTTTCTTACACTAAGATTCCCAAGTCCGACGATTCATATACCACTTATTATCATGTTGGTAAAAAAGTTTTAAATTGCTATAATTGCGGGACAGTAATGAGTACAAAAGAAGCAGGAGGAATATGCGGAACTGTATCTAGTAGCTCTTCTTCAAAATTTATGTCTACATTCTGTCAGGCTTTACTAACAGATTGCTATAATGTCGGAATTATATCAGCTGAAATCAATGTCGGTCAGATTGCTGGATATTTTGGTAAAAATTCTAATTGTGAATCTGCAAACCATGTTGCAGGAGTATACTATTACAATTCAGCTTCTACAATTCAATATGCACTGGGTAATTATTCGTATGACCACACTGGCTTTATGGCGATGAATGGAAGTCAAGCAAAAAGCCAGGAAACATATACCGATTTTGACTTTACACATATATGGGTTATGTCCGGCAACCCAGATTATCCTTACCCTGAGCTAAAAGATAATCTTCAGCCGCACGACCACGCTTACACGGAAACGGTAAACAGCGAAGCAACCTGTACTGAAGACGGCTCTAAGACTCTTACCTGTTGGTGCGGAGATACTTATGAAGATATAATTACTGCACCCGGTCACAAATACGAGGAGACAATAGACCCTGCCGCAACCTGTACTGAGGATGGTCTGAAAACCTTCACCTGCACCTGCGGTGACAGCTACACCGAAGTAATTCCTGCCACGGGTCACAACCATGTAGAAAGCATCCAAGAAGCAACCTGCACAACAGCAGGACTCAAAACCTATGCCTGCTCTTGCGGTGATACTTACACCGAGACTATTCCTGCAAACGGACACGAGCTTATTACCGTTACGGTTGAAGCAACTTGCACCGAGGACGGCGAGACCTATACTCAGTGTTCAACCTGCAAGACTGTTTTCGGTGAGAAGGAGATTATTCCGGCAAGCGGACACAACCATAAAGAAACGGTTACAACAAAAGCGACCTGCGCAACGGCAGGTGTTAAAACCTTCACTTGCGGTTGCGGTGACATTTATACAGAAAGTATTCCCGCAACAGGGCACAAGCTCAAGCTCGTCAGCCAGGCAAACACCTGCACATCAGCAGGCTTTGAGTATTACATTTGCGATAACTGCGGCAATATGATAGGCGATACGGAGTATCTGCCCAAGCTCGGTCACGATTACAAATCAACAGTAAAAACTGCAGCAACCTGCACGCAGGCAGGCGAAAAGCTCTATGATTGCAGCAGATGTGAGGTTTCATACACCGAAGAAATACCGGCAACCGGTCACAGCTTCGGCGAATGGGTACAGACCAAAGCTCCCACCTGCACTGCCACAGGTACAGAACGCAGAGACTGCAAAAACTGCGACGAATATGAGACAAGAGATGTTGCTGTAACAGCTCACGATTGGGAAGATGATTATACGGTAGATAAAGCGGCAACATGCACAGAAAAAGGCTCAAGGTCAATTCACTGTAAGGACTGCTCAGCAACAAAGAGCGTTACTGAAATACCTGCATTGAGCCACGATTACAAATCTGTTGTAACTGCACCGACCTGTACCGAAAAGGGTTACACAACGCATATGTGCGCTGTTTGTAAGGATTCATACATCGACAGCGAAGTTAAAGCAAACGGACACAGCTACAACGCAGTTGTAACCGCACCCGATTGCGAAAACAAGGGCTATACAACCCATACCTGTCCTGTTTGCAAGGATTCTTATACAGATAGCTTTGCCAACGCAACAGGACACACTTACAAAGAAAACGTTACTGCTCAGCCATCATGCACAACCACAGGAATTAAGACTTTCACTTGCGATTGCGGTGACAGTTATACACAGACCATCTCTGCTTTGGGTCACAGCGCAGGCGATTGGGAGTACGACAGCGGCAATACGTATATTAAAAAATGCTTAGTCTGTAAGACAGTAATTGATAGCGAAGACAGAAACCATTACGAAATTTCTATCAAGAACAACTCCGGTTCAAAAACCGTTAATTACGGTGAAACACTTCGATTGACAGCTATTATTCCTGATGCTCCCGAAGGTGCAAAGGTGTATTGGTTTGTTGACGGTATAAAGAAAGGTGAGGGCGAAACTTTTGAAGTATCCCCTGGAGAAAAGTCTGTTAAGGTTGCCGTCAAGCTTGTTGATTCCAACGGCGAGGTAATAGTAAATTACAACGGTAGAGAAGTCACCGATGAACAGACCGTCAATGTAAACGCAGGCTTTTTCCAGAAGCTCGCATCTTTCTTCAAAAATCTTTTCAGAATCAGCAGAATAGTTGTACAGTCATTTACAGGCTTACAATAAAGCAAAAGAGTGCAGCGTCAAAACTGCACTCTTTCTCATAACTATGTAGGTTTAAATTCTGTGTTTTCCCTCGAATTTCCCTTCGTCTGAATTTACGCATATTGCAATAGGTTGAAGCAGACTGCTTGGGGGCTGTAACAGGCTGCATTATGTTGGCGTAAATTTGCGTAGATTGAAACAGAAAATCGAACGCGTTCCCGCTCATAACCCGGAGGCCGCAGGTTCAAATCCTGCCTCCGCAACCAACATTGCGAACCGATTTAGATATCGGCGCAGAAAACCCAGTAACCACAACGGTTACTGGTTTTTTTTATCTCAATTTTTGAAGTGAAACCGGGTAGATATCCTACGCCGAAAACAGCTTTCTGGGAGGACTTGAACCAAATTCAATAGATAAAATGGAAGGTTTTGCGTTTTTTCGTAAAGTCTGTCCACTTCCTTTTTTTGATAATTGATGAAAATTTAAGTATGTTAATGGCAATGATGATGGTGATGGTATTTGCTTGGCTCTGCTTCAACGTGGCAGTGCGGTTCGTGACAATGCTCTCCCTCAAACTCCAGTTCAAAGGTGGCGTGACTGACACCGTGCTCACCTAATTCTTCACGAAGCTTCTCTTTAATTTCATGACTGTCGGCATTAGTAACGATATGCATTGTAGCATAGTTGTGAAAACCATCCATGCTCCAAATATGAATGTGATGAACGTCAATAACACCGTCAATCTCCGAGATATGCTCTTTGATTTTTTTTACATCAATACCGTGCGGTGTTTTTTCAAGAAAAAGATCAAGCACCTCTTTCAGATTCTTTACTGCATTGGTGAGAATAAATAGCGCAACGCTGATAGACATAATAGGGTCAATGAGGGCAAAGTTGGTGAAACGCATTACAACAGCACCGACAAGGACAACGATCCATCCAAGCACATCCTCAAGCATATGGAGATTAACAGCCTTCTGATTAAGGGAAAAACCATCCCTTGTAAAGAATGCTGCTGCAAGATTCACGATAGTGCCGATAATGGCAAACAGAATCATTCCGTTATAATTGATGGGTGTTGGATTAATGATTCGAAGGATGGCGTTATAAATAACCATAACGGAGCCGAACAGTAATATAAGCGTAGTAACAACGCCGCCGATTACGGAGTATCTGGCATAGCCATAAGTGTATGTTTCGTCTGGCTGCTTTTTGCTTTTTCTTTCAAGAAAATAGGAGGCGCCAATGCTTGCAGTATCGCCGATGTCGTGAACCGCATCAGAAACAATTGCAACACTACCGGTAAAAAGACCTCCGAAAAATTCAAAGATTGAAAAGCACAGATTCAGTAAAAATGCAATTATAATATTCTTTTCTGATTTCATAATGACCTCCAATTGACTTGCGCTTGCATATGTGATACAATGTATTCGGTATTGAACTCGTTATTCTATATCATTATATCAAAACGAATGGCACATTCAATATACAAAGGTGCTTAATTGTTCATTACTGAAAAAATCACAAAAATTGTACGGAGATAACAACATGGACAGACGTCAAAGAAAAACACGGGAATCCATTTTTAAGGCATTTACGGAATTGCTTTCCCAAAAATATTTCGATCAAATTACCGTAGGTGAAATTATTGAGGCGGCAGACATAGGCAGGGCTACTTTTTACTCTCATTTTGAAACAAAAGATTATCTTTTGAAAGAATTTTGCGAAGAATTGTTTTGTCATATATTCGATACAGAGAACGAACAGGGACATGACCATAGGCACATCTTTCAGTGTGACGGTTCAGATTCTGTTTTTTTGCATCTAATTAAGCATTTGCAGAAAAATGATAACAATATATTGGCTTTGTTATCTTCAAAAAACAACGAATTGTTTTTAAAATACTTCCGCTCTAACCTTGAAAAACTTGTAGAAAGCCATCTTGTTTTGTTTGAAACACAGAAGGGTAAAAATCTTCCCGAACCATTTTGGAAAAATTATGTATCATCCACCTTTGTGGAAACAATACGATGGTGGATTCAGAACGGACTAAAAGAAAGTCCTGAAGTGATAACAGAATATTTTTTTGAAGTGATATAAGTATAACATGTTGCTTAACGATAACTACGATATCTAAATCGGTGCAACTTGCCAAAAACCTCGTTCCGAAGAACGAGGTTTTTTCGTTGTGTAAGCAATGGTGTATTGTGTATTGAATTTTTTTTGCAATGAATTTATTTGTTGATTACGAGCAATCTTTTCTTTGACATCGTGCAACCAAACTGATATAATCAAGCCGTTGTAACCTAAATAATATACACAAGGGGTGATATATGTTGATAAGCTTTGAGAGAGCGGCTGAAATTGCAAATCTTTACTATAACGACATATATCAACTTTGTCTTACGCGGCTTAAGAATGAAGAAAATGCCGCCGATGTTACACAGGAGGTTTTTATCTTATTTCAGGAAAAACTCAACGAGCTTGAAGACGATTACCTAAAGGCGTGGCTCTATAAAGTTGCCGATAACAAAATAAAAGAGCAGTTCAGAGCCATTGCCAAAATGGAAAAAGAACGCATATACGGCGCGTTGCTCAATTTGCATACAGATACGGATATTCTTGACGAAATAGAGGATTATAACAAGGTAACTCCCGAAGAAATTGAAGAAAAGAAGAAGTCAGTTCTTTCTTCGTTAAGTGAAAAAGAGCTTGAGCTTTTTGAAATGTTTTATGTCAAGCATATGCAATACGAAGAATTGGCAAAGGCTTTTAATGTTAACGAACACGCCGTAAGATCAAGAGTTTACAGGCTAAGGCTTAAAATCAAAGAAAGATCTGCATTTGCGTTTATGGCAATTCTGCTTCTTATTATGAAATTATAAAAATTTTTAAATTTTTTTGCGTGACAAAATGCAAAACTCGTCATATATACATAAAGGAGGTATTGCATTTTATCAATCATAACTGCAGGAGGTGAAAAAACCATGAGAAACGGACAAGATTTGACCGACGAAAAACAGACCTTAAAGGATAAGCTGATGGCGATAATTCTGCTTGAAACCTCAAAGGATTATAAGGAAATGAACAGCGACCTTGTAACGGAATGTGTTGATTTTCTCATGGAACTTGAAGGAAAAGAAAAACTTACTAAATCAGAAATTGAACAAAGAGTCAGTAAAATACCGTTCAAGGGCAAGGTGACAGCCGTAGGCTCTTACGCCAAAAAGAAAATAAGAGCAAGAAAACTTGCAATTATAGCTGCCGTGCTTGCGGTCATTATTGCTCTTTTAGCTATAATTGCCGTTGGGTCGGGCGATACCATCAGCGAGTTTTGCAGAAAGCTGACATACTCTGTTATGCAAATGCTTGATGATGGTCCGACAACTATTGACGGCATAACATTCAACAAGTCAGATAAAACTACGATGTATTCCTCAATTGAAGAACTTGCTGAAAAGGAAAAAATTGAGATTTTATATCCGACTTGGTTGCCACAAAATGAAAAGATTGTTTCTGTTTGGTATACTGTTGAATATGGTGAGGAATCATGTATTTTACAATGCAATAATCCGAACAATAGTTTTTCTGTTGAGTTGAATAAGGATTTAACTGAAAACTTAAAGTTAGATTGCAAAGAAAAAGAAATAGCCGGATACGTTGTATATTATACTGAAACTCCCTTACACATACAGGCAAGTTTTGTTTATGAAAACAATCTTTATCTGATAAGTTCCGATACAGAAGATAATCTTTTCAAAATTATTGAAAATTTAGAGGAGATTAACTGATATGAAAAAAATTATAGCGCTTATTCTTGTTGCTGCGTCTCTCTTTTCCGTTTTGTCTGTATCTGTTTACGCTGAAGATGCAGGTGAAGACACTGTCACCGTAACTGTTGACGGTGTAGAGTTTATTTTTGATTCCGACACATCCGAGGAATTCCGCAACAAAGCAATTGCCCATTACTTTGAACACGATGATGAAGCAACTACATACGGACTTATGTGCACTCTTTTTGGTCATAAGCTTGAAAATTCAATTATTTCAGCTGTAACACACAAGGCGAGAGCAACAGACCCAAGATGTTTGCGCCAGAGATTCAATACTGAAGTATGCACCAGATGTGATTATACAAATTCAACCCTGATTGATGCTAAATACATCAGCTGTTGCTAAAATAAAAAATATTGCCGATGCGTAATAAGCGCATCGGCAATGACCTTAGGGTGAGATAAAATGAACGATAAATTAACCGTCAGCCTTTTCGGCCACAGAATAATTGAAGATTTTCAATTTGTCGAAGACAAGCTCTATGAGCTTTTGCGTATTATCGTGCAAAAGGGTACTGAGGTGGAGTTCCTTGTCGGCAGAAACGGCGATTTTGACCTGATGGCGGCTTCTGTTATCCGAAGGCTGAAAAAAGAAGCCGACAACGGCAATATTTTTCTCACCCTTGTTCTTCCCTACGAATCGGCTGAGCTTCGCAGCAACGCGGAGGCGTTTGAAAGCTACTATGATTCAATAGAAATCTGCAGCGTCACACGCAATTTCAAGTATGCAATCGTTGCCAGAAACAGGGATATGGTTGACCGTTCGGATATAGTGGTTGCCTATGTCAAAACCGAATCCGGCGGCGCGTATCAGGCACTTGAATACGCACAAAAAAATCAAAAGCGCGTGATAAATCTTTATCATTCCGCAAATGCTGAATAACCGAGTCCTAAAAGTGACTTGGTTATTTTTTTTTACGTGACAAATCCTCCTTTTTGTCATATATAGTTGAAAACAAAAATCAGAGGTGAAATTTTGAACGAATATAAGCGTTGCCTCGCGGTGATAAGAGAGTATCTTAACAACAAAAACCTTAAGCTTAACGAAAAAAAGCTGGATAAAATTATCAGTGATGAGCTTGAAAAACCGATAAGTGAAATGGATACACATTTGATTGATCTTTGCCTTAACGCCCTTGTTGCTTACAGGAGATACAAAACGACACGCGATGAAAAATATAGCCGACAGCCCGGAAAGCCCCTTTGAAAAGGAGCTTTCTGCGTATCCGCAACCATTGAGCGGAGAAGACGCGAAATTGCCGAAGTTTCAGCCCGAATAATCGGCAATATGCAAAGAAAATTCGAGTTTTTTTGTAAAAAAAGCAGAATTTTCAAAAAACTATTTTAAATAAAACAAAATAGTGCTAATATATATAAGCATAATTATTATCCGAACAGGAGGATAAACGATGAAAAAATTTATTGCAATTCTTCTCACTGTCGCACTTCTTGTGTCGGTAGCGGTTGTTCCCTCATTTGCAAACACAGCAGATGAAGTTGCTCCCGTAGCCGAGGCAGACTCTATCGAGTGCGCCTTTGCAGAAGGCACAAACAGCCTTGTTGTTTTCGTAACAGGTATCGGCCAGAGCTTCTCATATCTTTTTGATGAGAGCTACGTTGAAGAA
This sequence comes from Acutalibacteraceae bacterium, assembly GCA_045536955.1. Classification (GTDB taxonomy): domain Bacteria; phylum Bacillota; class Clostridia; order Oscillospirales; family Acutalibacteraceae; genus UBA8612. Next base: position 41,473 of record JAZSOM010000064.1, on the reverse strand, counting down.
GGCGCTTTCGAAGAAGGCACGCTTCAGGATTATGAAAACTACGCTCCCCTTATCGCAGAAGGCGCATATTCCTCAAGATGGAACCTCTTCAACAGCTTTGATGAGGCTTTCTCAAACCCCAACACAATTGTTGCCCTTGTAATCACTGTTGCTGAGCTTTTCCTCTCCTCCGCTTTAAGAATCAACTTCTTTGAGCAGAGCAAGATTGACACAATTGTCAGAAATCTCTTTGCGTTCAACCGCATTGATGAGGACGGCAACGGCAACCCCAGAGTTGTAACACCCAGATACGCAATGCCCGTATCCGAGTTCCCCGGCGTTACGGATGAAGACGGCGAATTCCGCAGCGAAGCTAAGGACCGTTTCTACGGCTCAATTCCCTGTAAGGACATCGCACGCGAAAAGTTCGGCGAGAACTTTGAAGATTATCTGTACGTATTCAACTACAACGCATTTTCCTCAACAACCAAGAACGTAGAGGCAATGCACGAGTTTGTTGAAACCATTCTTGCCAACAATAAGGTTGGCGCAGAGGACATCGTTCTCGTTCCCATGAGCATGGGCGCTTCCGTTGTTACGGCTTATATGGATAAGTATCCCACAGTTGCCGAAAACCACATCCGCCGCGTTGTCAGCATCGTCGGCGCTTGGGACGGCAGCGACGTTGTTGCCGATTTGCTTGCAGGTGAGTTCTGCGACAACTCAGCAGACCTTCTCTACAACGGTCTTGTTTCCGACCTTGTCGGTGAGCCTTGGGGCTATGTTGTCAACATTGCTATCCGTATTTTCCCCAAACCCATCCTCAGAAACTTCATCGATATGGCGCTTCAGGCAATTGCCACGGAGCTTCTCTGTGCAACTCCCTCGCTTTGCAACCTTATCCCGACAGACAAGTATGACAGTGTTTCACACCTCATCAAGTCTGAAAAGGTAAAGGCTGAGGCAGACGCATTCCAGACAGCCAAGAAGAACCTCAACAAGACTATGGAAGCTCTTGAGGCTGAAGGCGTTACATTCTCCTTCATCTCCGGCTACGGTCTTCCCTTCGGTGCAATCACACCCGACTATCAGATGTTTGGCTTTATGAAGAGCGCACCCACAACAAACTCCGATGAAATCATCAACATCGACTCAACAGCTCCCGGCACATCCTTCGTAACTCCCGGTGAGAAGTTTGAAGATACAACCGGCAGAGAGCTTTCACCCGACGGCTCAATCGATATTTCCACAACAACCCGTAAGGAAGCTTCCTGGTTCTTCTACAAGCAGAAGCACGAGCTCGAGTATAACAACGTTGCCATCGCACTTGCTCTTGAGCTTGCAACAGGTAACATCAAGACTGTTGAGGACTGTGACGACCTTGAAGAAGACGGCTACTACTTCCCGCAGTTCAACGGCGCAAGAAACGCAAGAAATTATCTGCGTCACAACCTGCCCGACCTTGAGAGATACTGCAAGGAAAACAGCTACACACTCACCGCAGATCAGCAGGCAGTTCTCGATGCAGCAGATGCAGTTCTTGCTAACCCCATCTGTGACCCCGAGAAGGATGATCCCGCTCTCAACGCAGTAGAAGATATGCTTGTAGAGATGGGCATTTACGATGCACCCGCAGAGGAAACCACAGGCGACAAGATTCTCAACGGCGTGCTCAAGGGTCTTAACGATGCTGTTTACGCTCTCGTAGGTGCTCAGGGCTTTGTTGATCCTCTTTTCGGCTAATCAAGCCCAATTTAACTGCTGGAGCTTCGCCTGCGCTCGATAAGGCGGCAATTCTCCGGAACGTTAAATTTTAAAAGCAATATGCAAATCCCACAGATATGCTTTACGCATTATCTGTGGGATTTTTCTTTTTTTATATTTCAGGCGGTTTGCGCCTTAGTTTTTCGGAATGGGTCTGTGCTTTGCGGTGTATTCTGTGCATTCGATTCTGATTACGCTGACAATTGTTGTCATCTTGTCTTCAAACTCAAAATCTCTGCCTGTCTGTGTTTTCATAAGAGCTTTAAGTCCGAGCTTTTTCTGTTCAACGTCCTCAACTATTTCCGCGGTGCCCTTGCCCATCAGCGATGAATAGCTGAGCCCGTATTTGCAGGCAATATCGCCCTCAAACGGCACAAGCGCACACTCCATCTCAAAGAAAACCTTCGGATTTTTGCGCAGAACGTCGAGCTTTCTGCCGCGTTTGGAGCCGTGAAGCCAGATTGTGAGCTTGCCGTTTTCAAGCGTGTAGCCGTAATTCATCGGCACAACGTAAGGCTCATCGCCGTCAACCATTCCGACGTGAACAATTTTTGATTCATCAAGAATTCTGATAATCTCCTGTTCATCGGTAATCATTTTTTCTCTGCCGGTAAGTCCGTTCATATTTGTCCTCCTGAGTTATTTAATCGGGTCTGAAAAGAGCCGAATTTAAGCTGATAGCTGCTGTCTGTCGAGAGGTGAAGTTTGCAAAACGCGCTGTTATAATACTCTTTTTATCTTGTTATAGCAGATAATGCCGTTTTCTTCGGTGCAAAAATCGGTTTTTGCAAGTCCCTTATCTCAAACATTTCCCTTTGCTTTTTTATTCATCGATTTGAACATTAGTGCCGCTACGACAACGGCGCATACGCCGCTTATCAGCTTGCCTGCGATAACCGCCCACAGTAAGTCTTTGTTAAACTGCATCGTGAATGCGAGATGGTCACCGAAAACAAACGAGGCAGAAACGGCAAAAGCCATATTCATCATCCTGCCCTTTGCGTTCATTTTGTCTGCCATTTCAAAGGTGGGAATGCTGTTTGCAAGGGATGAAACCAGACCGAGCACACTCGTTTCGTCAATGCCGATTTTTTTGCCTGCGGCGGTGAATATTTTATTCAGAATTTTTGATATAACCTTAATCAGCGGAAATACACCCGCAAGTATAATTGCAACGTCTGCAACAATTGCGAAAGCATCTTTTATCGGGCTCATATACGGAATTATCTCTTTGCCCGTAAGGTGGCTGAAAATTCCTGCCGCAAGACCAACGGTTATTACAATCAGCACAAAACCGCCGATAATGCTGAAAATTCTGCGGCACAAATCCGGCTTGAGCGCAAGACCGATGCAGGTTATCAGCGCCACAGCGAGCATGGGCAGGAGGTTGAGCATCAGTGTGCCGAAGCCAATGCCGAGCATAAGTCCCGACACTATACAGCCTATCGGCATTGTTGCAATACCGCAGAGGATGCCGCTGAGCACCTCTTTGTGAAATTCTTTTTTAATCATTTTAAGCGAAACAGGCACCGTGAAGCAGACGGTTGCGCCAAACATCGATGCTACGACAAGCCCGTTGTAGCCGCCGAGCACAGCATTTCCCGCAAGCTCTTTGGAGATTGCCGCGCCGCCCATATCGTTGGCAATAAAGCTGCCGATGAATGACATATCAATGCCCGTAAAAGCCGAAACGGGTGTAAACACGGGCTCAAGCAGCTTTGCAATTGACGGTGCAATGCAAATCATACCAACCATCGCGAGCGAAAGAGTGCCCGAGGCAATTATTCCTTTTTCAAATTCTTCACCGAGCTTCAGGCGGTTGCCGATAATTCTGTCAACTGCGCCGAGCACGGCGAAGATTGCAAATATCCAATTTAATACTTCCATTTTTTGCTCCGATTTTTAGTTTATAAGCACCCTGATTTCTTTCGGGCAGGTAATCTGCGGTGCTTTGCCCTCTTCCAGTTCAACCGTTACGTTACCGTAAGGAGTCGGCAGCTCAACCTTTGCGTGTTCAAGGCCGAGCAACGAGGGTGAAAGCGAAATCTCTTCAAAGGCAGGCTTGAGCATTTCAAAGCCCGTAAGCGCTTTGGGCAGTGACCAGAGCGGTGTGCCGCCCCAGGCGTGGCTGTGATCGAAGCTGTAAGTCGGCTCAGGCGCAATAAAGCCCTCGACAAGTCCTTTCGGGCATTCCTCAACAGGCTTTTTCCAGCGCTCAATTACTTTCAGCGTGTATTCGTCGCGCAGTCCGTTTGAGTAAATTGCTTCAAGCAGATAATGCGCAAAATACGGCTGATAATCGCCCGGGCATTCATCACTCATAATTTTATGTAATATCTTTTTTGCCGTTTCTTTTTCGCAAACATCGAAATAAGCGGCAAGAATATTGGACTGCTTGAGATAATATCTCTTGTCAATATTCTGCGGCATCCAGTGTCCGATTTCAACGGTTGAGGGTGTGTTGAGACCTTCAAAATACAGCTCTTTTTCGCTGTCGAAAAGCTGTAAGTTGATTGCTTTGCGCAGGTCGTTTCTGCGCCTGATACAGTCTTTTTCAAGCGCGTCTCTGCCGAGGATTGAATAAACCTCCGCTGCGAATCCGAGCGCACCGAAATAGTAAAGATTAAGGCAGGTCTGTCCGAGTGCCTTGGGCGGATGGTGCATCGAAATGCCGTCAATATAAATCCAGTCCACAAACATAAAATCGGGCGGTGTTTCAATCAGACCGTTATCGCCTACGTAACCCGAAAATCTGTTGAGGAGCATTATCAGCGCGTCTTCACATTCGGTGAGCAGGTTCTTGTCGCCGGTGAATTTGTAAACGTCCAGCAGCATCCTTACCCAGATAAGGCTATAAGTTGTGTGGAACATTCTGCCGTTGTTGTTACGGATAAGCTCAGCCGTGCGGATTACATCGAATTTCGCAAGGCTCATATCGCCGAATGAAAAAGCGGTCATCAGCGTTTCTATGTAGTAATCACCCGTGCAGGCGAGCGGCTCGCAATGTTTCGGGCTGTCGAGGTGAAGCGTCTGTCGGCAATATCTGAGCGTATGTCTGCAGGTGTCCAGCACCTGATTGAGTGCCGCGTCGCTTGTAATCGTTAAAGCCTCTTTATCAACGGGCAGACAGGTTGAAATGAAGCCGATTTCAATTTCGGTTTCTTCGTCCGAAAGGTTTACAATGTCGGCAAGCAGTTCGCCTGCGCTGTGCATATAAAACCCTCTGTATTCGCCTTCGCCGGCAAAGCAGACAGCTTCCGTGCTGCCCTGCTCGTCCGTTTCGCGGCAGGTTATTTCTGCCTTGATTTTTCCGTTTGCTTTTGCGTAAACGTAGCCTGCATAAATTCTGTCAAGCTCAAGTCTTACGCTTTTGCTCTCGTTAGCTTTGAGCGTAAATGAGCTGCCGTGTACCTGCTCAACAGCAACGGGGATAGGGGCTGTTGCCGTGTGCCAGATGTTCTGAATTTCCTGTGCGTTCACGTATTCGTCCGGCTCAATGTTTGAATCGTAGCAGCGCGAAGCTGTGTATGCGCCGTTGAAGCGCACAAGCCAGGAGGAATCCGTATGGATAATCTCCTTTGTGCCGTCGTCAAAGGTCAGTTCACCGCTGAGCATAAAGCCTCCGTGACCCGATGAAAATTCAAAACCTCTGTCAGGCTTCATTCTGACGCGCGCAAAAAAGCTTAACGTGTCTGTGTCGGGATTGAGCACGGTTTCGGATGAGTAGAAGTTGCTTCTCGGACCCTCGTTGCCGAGAAAATCTCCGCCGGGTGAAGCGGGACCCGTTGCGCAGACCTTGCCGTTGACGTAAAGCACAAGCGCAGTGTCAGCGCTGAATCTTAGCCTTGCCGTTGAGACTTTTTTATCAAAGCGGTAATCTTTTTTAAATTCGGCAACCGTGAATAAGCCGGACTTATCCGATTCAAGATCACTGTAACAGCAGGTCTGTCTGTCGTTATATTTATCTGCAGGTAACCATATCCATTTTTCGCAGAGCATACTTTATCTCCTAACTGTTAACTGAATAAATTTCTGAGGATGCAGATGAGGTTTTCTTCTTTATACGTTATGTGCGCACGGTCGGATACGTTGCCTGTCATCAGGTTGTCAAATACGCCGCTGCCGCCGGATTTGCCCGCAACAAGCACGGAGTTCTGCGTATCGTCCCTGAAGCCTGTGCGGAAATTTGTTGCAACTGAGTTGAATTTTCCGTCAGCCTTGAAGGCGATTTCTCTGCCGCCGCTTGCCGAATACCAGAAGCAGAAGCAGTTATCAAAAATGCTTGATACGTCGTTCATTGTGCGGAAACCGATGCAGAACTGGTCGCTGTAACAGAAATCGTATATGTTGTTTCCGCCTTCGTCAAGGAATCCGCAGCTGTTTTCGTAATCTGTATAATCCGAGTAGTAAAGCGGATGCACGTTGCGCAGAGAATTTGAGGAGGATTTGAGGTGAACTCCTGTGAAAACGTTGCCGATTCGCACGTCTGTAACAGTGTTGTCATAACCCTCTATGCGTATTCCGACGGAGTCTGTGTCGCCTGTGCCTATTATGTTGATACTGCTCAGATCAGAATCCGATGAGCCGTTGTTTGCGCCGCTTTTGATGATGATTCCTATCTTTGTATGCTTGATTGAAACGTTGCGTATTGCGGTTTCTCTGCCCGAATCGATGCTGATTCCGTCTGCCTTGCCCGAGCCGTCAATTATTCCGCCCGTGAGCGAATAGTTGCTGCCGACGGTGTGGGTGTCGTTTTTGGGGTCCTTGCCGCCGAGGCGTAACATCGCCTCTTCGCCTGACCAGCTTTCTGCCGCACGGATTACCGCATAGTTGGAAAGCTGAAGGTCTACGCTTTTCTGCGGGTCGGCAGGTGTGCATATCGGCTTACCGATAAGGTAGATGCCGTCGGGGAAGTATATTGTGCGGTTGGGGTTTGCGTCAATTACCGCCTGAATTTCGTTTGCAATGTCTGTCGTGCCGTCATTTGAAACGTAGTCCGTTATGATGACGTAGCCGAGAGCGCTCTCGGTTGATTTTACGGGCTGTGCAGCAGCCTGTTCAGCGATTTCGAGCGCTGCGTCAACTTCCTTTTCCATTGCCGAAATCTCGCTGAATCCGTATCCGGGGTTATGGACATAATTCTCTTTGTCGGAAAAAGAAAATCCTGCTGCCGCAACAACCGCAGTAACAAGCACGGCGGCGATTATTTTACTGTGCTTTTTCATATCAGCTCACCTTTACGATAAATTCTGCCCTGTATCCGTTCCATTCGGCCGTCACAAAGGTTTCGCCTGCAGAAATACCGGTGATTTTTGTGCCGTCCGTGCTGATAATGTTCTCGTCATATCCGCTGAGGGTGACGTTGCCGTAAATTTTTTTATAGTCAAGCGAGGTATCAACCTTAAAGAATTCAGTGTTGATTCTGTCGCCTGAAGAAACCGCATACACTCTTTGGGAGGGTATAATTGCCATATAGTTGACACACCAGGATTTCGGCGCCGATTCAACGGCGGTTTTGACGTTTTCGTTAAGTTGATCGGAAAAATCGGGCGCGTCAATAAGGTCGATTTCAACCTGGTTTATTCTTGTCGGCCAGTAGCCCCACTTGTCACCGTAAGCATAGGCAAGATAAACGCCGTCGGAGAGTCTGATGTGGCCGTTGGGTCTGCCCGTGATGCCGCAGTTGTGGCAGCAATGGCTGATGTTTGTTTTTGTCACGTATGATTCGAGGAAGGTAATACCATCATCTGAAACGTAAACACCCACGCAGCTTTCTGTTGTGAAACGCTCAAAGGTGACAACCGCGATAAACTTGCCGTAGTCCTCTACGTATTTAACGTCAGCAGAGTCGAACGAAACGTTTCGGTGAGTCATTGCGATGCCGCGGTACTGTATTGTTTCGGGCCAGTTTTCAGCCGTAGCATCTGCGGTGCTGATTCGTGTCTGGTTTACGGGACCATCCTTCCACGTGTAGTAGATGTAAAGCACGTCGTTAAGCACGACAAGGCTCGGTTCGCCTGCTCCGTAGGTTGTCGGGTCACCCGTGTACTCTATGATGGGTTCGGGTGAACCACCCCAACCGTTGCCGTTCCACTTTTCATAGTCTCCGTCGGGTGTTTTGCAGCGCGCAACAAACACGTTGTTGTCAAGTCCGTCGGGATTGACGGTTGAAGTGTAAGCGATGTAGTAATAATCACCGAATTTTATAACTCCGGGATCACAGCAGGAGTAAAAATCGGGCGAATCCCCCGTGGGTTCAAGCACGGAAACTTCTTTTGTCCAGGTTTTGCCGCCGTCGGGTGAATGGCGGTAGCTTATCCAATCCCATTCGCCGAAAGCGCCCGGCGAAGAGAAAAAAGCATCAATGCTGCCGTCAGCATTGATAATCATTGACGGACCGTAGCGGTATCCGAAATCGTCACCGTCGTAGGGATTGAAGATATTCCAACCCTCGTCAACAGCGGTAACGCTGAGGTATTTTCCCTCTTCCGGCTCAACGTCAATTTCACCGTCCGAATACACTCTGTCCTCAAGCGGAGTGTATTCGGCATAAGGCGGCTGAAGTATGCCCAGCATAAGAAGCACGGATGCAAAAAACCTGATAACAGGCAAAAAGAAGTTGCTCATAAAACTCGTCTCCGATCCTGATTTTTATATGTTTTTAGGTCGATCATAAAATATAGGACAACACTACCCAATCATCACTCTGAATATTATCAGAGTAATTATCAATGCAAATACAGAGTTCGTCACTCTTATCATCGTTACGGACAATACCGCCTTTTAAGCCGTATTTTTTAAGATATGTTTTAAGAACAGTAAATTTCTTAGGTGTGTACATATCAATATCCTGACTATTACCGCTACGGTCAAATCCGCCTTTTGTTTCAATAATCCAAATTTCACCGTTTACGCTGATAACATAGTCGGGATAGAACAGTTTCTGTTTGCCTGAATTATCCTGATAAACAATAGAAAGATATTCATTGCCCTTATCACCGTTCTTGTACCACCATTCAACGGCGGATGAACGTTCGCAGAATTTCTCAAACTTTCTTTCCGAAGAAGAGCGAGGTTCTGCCGAAGAAAGGTAATTTTGATACACATTCTTTTCCATTACTGTGTGAGTCTTTGCAGCTGCATCATAAGTGAAAATGCAGGATTGAGGAATACGGAACTCATAAGTGGAAACAGCGGGAGCTTCCAACTGCATCTGTGCAATATCTGCTGCCATAGCTTCACGAATAGAGTGTTTGAGCAGAGTTTCATTGTTCAGTACAAACGAGTACACTTCTCTTGGCGGCAATGCAAGAATTTTTCTGTTGTAAGTGAAATTAGCATCAAAGAGTTTTCTGATGATGGTGTTGGTATAGGAATACTCCATACCGATTTCAAGACCGATTTTGCTAATTTTATGATGATAATCTCGTCCGTGTGTATGAGTGCTCATTTTTTCGGTAACAGCAATTGTATTCAGGTCTGAAGAATTAAAATCAAGCGTTGCTGTTTCACCGGAGATAGTATGACGAATTATATCTTCACTAAAAACAAAACCTTCTGCCTGCAAACGTGTTTTGTTTTCTGTTTTATTGGTACCTGTTTTATATTTGCTTTCAAAATACTTTGCAACTGCAAGTAAAGCTTTTTGAGGGTTGCGGGTAACAGAGAGGACTGTTCTCTGCTCACCTGTGAGAGTTATTTGTTTGTACTCGTTTTTTAAGAATAAAGTACAAGCTTCCAATGCACCTTTACCAAGAGATGCTTTAACACCCGCTGTAAATTTGCTGTCGAGAGTATAGAGATAGCAACTGTCAAGCAAATCATTGTTGTAATGCTTTACCTCCGGCATACGGCGAATTCTACCGATAGTCTGAATTTCAAATGTTTCATCCATATTGTCACGGAGTTTAACAAGAATCTGTGCTCTCGGACAATCCCAACCTGTTGCTACTGCTTGTTTGATTATCACGGCAACGGGTTTTGCATCATTTTTTTCAATATTTTCAAGGTTTTCATGTCTTTTATCGAGCCATACAGCAAGTTGACCGTTTTCGTATGTAATACCTTGTGTTTCAAACCAACGCTCGATATTGTCGAGTAAAGCATCAGAATTATTCGGAAGCTGAACAACAATAAGAGGATTGATATCACAATTATTCTGTAAAAAAGAAGAACGGAGATTTCTCTGTTTATTATATGCTTGCTCAAGAAGAAACTCGGTCTGATTTTCTGTCACAACTGTCTGCGGAAAATCCTCATTGATAATTAGCATTTTCTTGATAAGCCCTGCGGCGATAACTTCTTCTTCGGGTATTTCAATAATTTCTGCATTCTTTATGCCTTTGGGCGTAGCGGAACAACGGATAATTTTATCAGTATGAAAATACTGAATTATCTCATCTGCTTTTATAGTGTTGTTCTGATGGCTTTCATCAACAATAATTACAAAACGCAAACCGTTATTTAAAGCATTCTGAATATGCTCAAGGAAGTTTGTACGCTCACTGTCTTTAAGAGCATTGTTGCCTTTCTTCGTGAGCTTTTCCCAGTTGATGAAACAACTGTCATTTTCTTCAAAACCTGCAGTCATAACATCTGACAGCAATTTTGTCTGTGAAGCATGGATATACTTGTCCATTTTCGCTTTGCTCTGCTCCTCAAGGTTGCCTTTACCGGGGGTAAGCCACACAAAAACAGTTTTTGAAAATGACTGAATATATTGATGCATAAAGTATGTAAGAATTATGGTTTTACCGCTACCCGTAGGACTTTTTAGGATGATGTCGCGGGCAGGCTTGTCCATAGCTTCAAATAACGATTTAACCGCTGTAAGCTGAAAATCTTTTAATGTCATAATCAGCCCTCCTGTAAATCTCTGTAATAATAATCGGGAATGATGTTGACCTCTATTTCGTGTGAGGATATAGCCTGTTCCTGTTCTTCGGTAGGTAAGAGATCATGTCCCATATAGAGCTTTTTACATTTTGAGAAATCTTCAATATTTGCAACAAATTCGTCAAGTTCTTCTTCGGTAAGAGCAATGGCTATTTCAGCATTGTTTGTGAAGTTAAGTCCATTTTCAAGTTCTACAAGTTCTCTGATGTGTCGAAGAAGCTCATCAGCATATTCATAATACATACGCTCACTTATTGGTATGTATTCAACCTTATAATACTTAAGGCTTGATTCGTATCCTTCTTTATCAATAACACGCTTTATACGTTCATAAGTAACATCACGGCAAATATTATTTTCGTTATTTGTGCAAAGAATATATCTACGATTACCATTATCTTCTGCATTTAACTTCATAACAGCATGTCCAGTTGTGCCACTGCCTGCAAAAACATCCAGAACAATTGATGTTTTTGTAGTGGAAACTCTAATTAATTCTTGGATAAGTTTAATAGGTTTTGGCGTATCAAATATCTCCCTGTTACCAAAAATATCAAACAATTCATCCTTTGCAGAAGAAGAAGTACCTACTCCTCTTAGAATACTGTCCATATAATATTCTTTTTCTTCATTCTCAAAAGTTTTTAATCTCGGAACCCCTTCTCCACCTTTAGGAAATGCTATACGGTTATCTCTTTGCAATTGCAAAAATTCTTCTCTGGAAATAAACCAATGTCGTGTATATTGCTTCCCCGATGGAGTAGTAATTGTATAATAATTTGGCGAATTTTTGTCTTCGTTTTTATGTCCTTCTTCAAATGAAATGATACCTGATGACCAAGGACCGCGTGGATCGTTATCTGGATTGTTTTGTTTGTTCTTCCATTCTGGTAGCCTCATCATTTTATTGAAAGAGGTGTTTGCTTTGTTTTTATAACAAACAACTATATTTTCGTGCACACTTTTAAATCTATGTATGATTTTAGCATTCGTATTACGATCGACTTTCGAATCTGTTTTTTGCCATATCATATAATCGACGTTATTGTCAGTGAAAATAGCCTGACACAAGGATGATAGTGCTGCCAACTCGTGCTCATCGATGTTTATAATGATTAGACCATTCGGTGAAAGTAAAGAATACATTAATCGCAATCTTTTGTCCATAAAAGATAGCCATTTTGAATGTCTGAAGGTATCGCTTAACTCAATATAATTGTCATCATATTTAAAGTCTTTTTTTCCCCTGTTGTAGGGAGGATCTATGCAAATGAGGTCTATTTTACCTCTATGTGTCTTTTCAAGTAATTTCAAAGAAGCAAGATTATCACCCTCGATAACGAAATTCATCTGCCCGCCGTTATCGATGAAAAGTTCTTCATCTTCCGTGAGAACAGGCGTATGAGTGTCAAGAACTTCATCAATTTCTTCACGGTGTTCTTCAAACACAAGACCATATTTCTTGCCATTAACATCTTTTTCAAGCTCAGAAAGGTATGACAGAAGATTACCTGTATTTTCATCCTGCGGTGCAGCAGAAATAAAGGTACGAATTTCTTTAATTTTTGCAAGTAAATCCTCACGTTTTTGTTTTGATATATTTGTGCTCATTTTCATCCTCCGGTGTTTTTGGCAAAAAGTGTTAGAAAAATGAAGCTTAACTTAAGTCTTTTAATACTCCATTGTGGTATTTGATGTTTCTCTATTCGGCATAAGGCGGCTGAAGTATGCCCAGCATAAGAAGAATCGATGCAAAAAACCTGATAACAGGCAAGAAGAAATTTCTCATAAGACTTGTCTCCGATTCTGATTTTTATGCTTTGATTATAGCAGTATTTTGTTACCATTGCAATGAGTTTATAAGAACATAGGTCTAAGGGCGCAGCCTGACATACGTAAGGTCACAAAAAGGTGTAGCTTGTTTCTCACAACCTCACTCAATTGGTAATTGAATCATGGAAAGATGTTTCGGCGAGTGCGGTAAAAGCTCCATAGTAAAGATATTTAACATTCCGTTGGTAAAATTAATAATTTTTTCACAATTACGCAATTGACAATAATATATAGAGTGGTATAATTTTCCTTTAAAGCAAATTCAGTGCAGAGTATAGGAGAAATAATAATGAAGAAAACAGCCAAAAGAGCAATATCACTGATTATGGTTGTTGTGATTTGCTCAACATCATTTTTTTGTGTAGGTGCAAGCGCAACCGGCAATGATTACGAGTATAACGATTATCCGTTGATTATTGTCCGTGGGTTTGACATTGTGAGCTTTGCTTATGAAAACGGAGAGGAAGTTCTGGATATTAACACACCGGAAATTATATCGGTTGCATTAACATTCCTTTTTCAGGAGTTTTTCTCTTTAAAGGATGCTGCAGCGGATACCCTGTTGTCATATGTAAATAAGCTTTTCGGCCCTATTGCCAGTGACAATAAAGGAGAGCCGATATTCAAGGATGTGCATGTCCCGCAGTTTAATACCTCAACAGCAGAATTTGATATATCCGTGTTCGGTAAAAAACACGCTCAGGGACTTATTCATGAGGCCGTTGATCAATTGGGTGCAGAAAATGTATATGTTTTCACCTTTGACTGGAGAAAAAATCCCGATGTTTATGCACGGGAGCTTGATGAATTAATTGAAATTGCAAAAAAAGAAACTGGCAAGGATAAGGTTAACATAGCCGCAACAAGCATGGGATCCGTTGCTCTGACAGCGTATTTCCATTATATCGGCTATGATAAAATCGACAGCGCGGTTATTCTTTCGGGCGTTCATAACGGTTCGGATTTTGCAGGAAATTTATTCACGGGCAAGATTGAGATCAAAAAGGAAACGGTCGCCAAGTTTTTTGACAGCTTTGCCGTTAATCAGAGTCCATTTATAAAAATATTGCTGAAATTTGCAGGTTCAATCGGTCTTTATGATTTTTTGGCAAATATTGTCTCTGATGTTTTGATCGAACACCAGGAGGAACTATATGACGACTTCCTGCGTAACATTTTCGCAACGGCACCGGGCACATGGGCGTTATGCCCCGATGAGTATTTCGACGAAGGTCTGGAATATGTTTTTGACGGTGTTGAAGACGAATACGCTGTGGTAATCGAAAAAATCAAGGGCTTAAGAGATTTTGTTTTCTCAACAGAGAAAATCTTAAGCCGTGCTCACGAAGAGGATATCAAGATTTCTTATGTTTCAAACTACGGTCTGGGTCTTGTTCCTATTTATGAGGGTTCTGATACTCAGGGAGATGTGCTTGTTTCAACATATATAACCTCTAATTATGCAAAAGTTGTGCCTTCCGGCGAACAGCTCAGCGATGAGTATCTTGCAGGTGTTGCTCCGGAGTTTATTTCGCCGGACAAATCCGTGGATGCTTCTACTTGCCTTTATCCCGAATATACATGGTTTGTAAAAAATGCAATTCATGTCGGATGCAGCCACGGAAGCGAATTCGCACGTTTTGCCATTATGCTTGCCACAAGCAAGTATCAGCCTACCGTTTATGATAACGAATTATATCCTCGATTTTTAGAAGTTGATGAGAATCAGAATTTTATCAGATGAAAATTATTCTCATCTGTACCCGAATAAAGATGAGAATGTAGCCAAAATGCTGTCGAATATGATAAATTCCTGAAAATTAGTACGCTTTTAGTACGCTTGGGCAAAAAATATCCCCGAAATCCTTGGAATATCAAGGTTTTCGGGGTTTGTTGTTATTAATATGTACCAATTTGCTCTTAAACATTTTTGCTATGGCAATTTATCTCTTATTATTTACACTATTCTGATTATCATTAAAATATAGGCTATCCGATTTTTTGTTGTCATTTTGTTGTCACAAGAACTTTACAAAATTTCGCCATCCTTGTGGAAAACCGTTGCGGACGACTCAAATATGGTACTTGTTTTTTCTCAATTCAAAAGCTCGTTCACCACCCTCTAAAATATCACAAATATGTTGTTGAATTCCTTGAGAGTTTAGTATTCCTGATTCTATTTCTCCGTCCGCAGCATACAAAGGTTGGTTGTTTTCAATAGCGCCAGACCTATATTCAAACCTGTAGCGTTTGTTTGGAACATTACTTCCTTGCTGATTGGCCACGATTACCTCTTCAGCATCAGAGCCAAGCACAACATTCGCATTGTGAGTAACAATGATAATTTGTCTGTCTTTTTTCTTTCGCTTTATAAACGGAATTAAATCATTAAAGACCGAACGGTTATCCAAATCATCTTCTGGCTGATCAATAAGAATTGGACACTTGCTATCCGCTAAATCTATTAACAGCTTTAATAACACGAGTGCTTTTTTACCCGGCGACATAACGTCGATGGTATCGTTGTCCATTTGTACGTTATATTTTATTTCAAACCAGTCATCGCAAAGCTCCCGGATTGCAGTCTCTTGCGTGTTACCTTTTTTAGGCTGCAGTTTCTCATCAAGGATTTTATTAATAAAATCTCTTAAAAGTTGTTCCGTATATTGATCTTCAGAAAAATTATCTATTGAAATAGTTTCTTTTAGAACCGTAGATCGGTTATCGAAAAGCCGTAAAACTTTATCTACATATGCCTCTTTTTTAAAGGGAACCCCTACAGAAAACTCTAAATCATTACTTTTGAATTCGGGTTTTCCGTTGACAGTTTGAGCATATTGATTGTGAAAACACTTGAATTTCTCTATCGATTGGCAAATGTCAGAAATATATGTATTTTCTTTTTCAATCAAAGCTGCTTCCTTTTTCTCTATTGCAGTTAAATCTTTTAGCTTTTCACTCTCTTTTTGGATGTTATGTGACAGTTCCGAGATAATCTTGTTTTCTTGAACCTTGGATTTTAAGCCATCTTGAATCTCAATAAGTTGGTCTCTTCGGATTTCCTTTTCATCCAACTCTTTAGAAATACTGTCAATTATAGCTTGTTTGCTTTGAATCCAAATAGCATTTGCGGCTGTAATAGCATCATCTGTTGCCCGGCTTATCAATTCTTGAATGTGATCCGAGAAAGAAATGTTGAATATTCTTTTTTCGACTACACTCTCAATTTCTTGAACATTGGTAAGATCCTTTTGCAAAGAAAGAATTTGCTCATTAACTACACCGATCTCTGCAATTGTTTTGTCATACAAATTCAGCTCTTCTTTTGACAAATTAAGATCCGTTGATAAAGTGTCTTTTTGGGTGGTTAGCTTCTCAATTTGAGCCTCAATACTTTCCCGGCTTCCGATCTCTTGCTTTTCGTTTTTAATGCTATCTATTTCTTTACGATTCTCAATCAACCCAAGGATATTTATGTTTAATGCGATTTTATATTCTTTTATTGATTGAAGCATCGAAGAATGCTCTGCCTTAACATCAGAGTCAAGCCAAACAATTTCTTCAATTATTCTGTCAATCTCGGTTGTCGATTCTTTTGCATCGCTTAACCTATTCAAGTAGGTCTGTGGAATATAGACAATCTTTCGTGCTTCGTCTTTTTTTCCATCTTTCCAAGTTACAGAAACATTTTCGATGTTTTTAGTAATAGAAGTGGATTTGTCCTCTTTTTCTTTAACTTGAGATGGATCTATGGAATTAGCTAAGTTATGAAGCAAAATAGACTTACCGGTTGACTTACCACCAATAATACATGTTAAATTTTCATTGAATACTATGGGTGCAACTTGAAAATCTTCGTCAACGAATTGCACATTTTCGATTACATAGTACTCTGCCTTATAGTCTGGAATCGTTTGTGAAATTCTTACACGTTCTTTAGGTTCGTAAAGAATTTGTTTTAATCCATTAAACGTAGGATCTGCTTTTATCCAGCAATATCTCTGCTGGTCTGGTTCAAATATTTTTTCGTTTTTATGAGCGTCACATCCGTGGACACAAGGTTTCAAAGAACCACATTCTTTAATTACCAAGTCTACCGGACAGTTTGCTTTTTCGCCCGAAAAGTATGCAATATCTGAGGGGGTCGCCGAAAAGACACCATCGACGAATTTATATATTGCTTGCCTAAAGGCTTTAAGTTGACTGTCCCCTTGAAAACCATCCAAATAATCAGAATGGTTTATCGCACCACTTACTCCGTCAGTTGTGCTATTTGATACTAAAATAATCGTATTTTCTCTAAGTTCTTGGTCGTTCGCAAAAATCTCTTGAATTTTATCAAATGAAGGGACAAATTGTTCTATACCTTTTGTGTAAGCAGACTCATCATCCAATTCAGAGCTAATTGTTTTTCCAAGTCGAATTAACTCACTTCGAGATGCCGAAAAATTAGTCGCACCGTATATGAATTTAATCCTTGAAAAGAATCTATCTTCAACAGATTCTATAATATCCGGATTGAAAAGGAAATGGATATTGATAGGAGAATCATTGGCTATTGGCTGAATCCTCATTTCCACATTTGGCAATACAAGTTTAACGCTGTCGGGCAATCTTTTATCTGCTACAACTTTTTTGTAATTATCGATAGACAGATAGTCAGTTATTGCTATAACAGCTATGTTCTTTAGTGGATCCTCTCCAGTTCCAATATACGTATGAATGTCCTCATAATATTTGTTCCACTTTTCATCATAGGAAGCACCATAAAAATTATCGTTTTTTTGAGTGCCAGGAGTGTGGATATGTAATTCCCATCTTCTCCATTCTGATCCCTTATCATAATTCATAAAAATTTCCTCGCTTTGGCTTCGTATAATCAGAGTTTATTAAATCCTTTATAGCTACCGAAGCCGAGCATATATGCAGCCATTGCGATAGCCAAGTCTTCAGATTCAATAGCTTGTTCATTAGCCATTGCTTTAAGTTCTTCAATAACGGTATCGTGAGGAACAATACTGCCATCAAGTTCTTTTACTGCTTTTTCGATGAT
Source organism: Acutalibacteraceae bacterium (assembly GCA_045536955.1). GTDB lineage: Bacteria > Bacillota > Clostridia > Oscillospirales > Acutalibacteraceae > UBA8612. Next base: position 23,949 of record JAZSOM010000064.1, on the reverse strand, counting down.
TGAAGGCAACACCATACACATCTGATAGAAAGCATCCGCTTGACCAGTAACAAGGGCATAGAACTGATCAAGGCTGACTCTACGAATCAGTTTGTGTCCTACTTTCTTTTTATCAACCGTAGTTTCCCACTTAATGTTCTGAGAACGCTGTGCAATTGCTTCAACCAAAAAACAAGCACAATCATCATCGTTGAGCAGCTGATTCTGCATTTTGATAAATGTTTTACCAGCAGAAGCAGAGTTCATTGTGTTATGCTTATTCTTCATTTCCACATAAACGGTATGAACACTTCCTGCATCAGGGATAGCAATGCCTTCAGCGTTTTCATAAATTACATCCCAACCACCTTCTTCTCCGTTTGGAGGAACATGGCAATTTGCTATGTACTGGAAAATTCTCTGATGGAAATAACCAATATCATTGTTGTTGGATTTATCTCTTTGACGGAAAATCTCATTACTTACGATCTCATCCCAAGTAGAACGATAAACCGTTTTGTCAAAAATCAACTTGATAGGATCAATGATATTCTTGTTAAAACGCTTCAAATCAAAGGATTCCAGCTTCTCACCATATTTTTCAATTGTTGCTTTTACATGATTTGTGAAGTCCTCTTCACTTATAAAAGACAAGTTCCACATCATAAACACTCCAATGCTTCTTTAATTTTTACAGCTATGTCATACGCTAAATTTACTGGAACTGCGTTTCCTACTTGTTTGTATTGCTGACCTACGCTACCGCAGAATTGCCAATTATCAGGAAAGCTCTGACAACGTGCATTTTCTCGAATTGTAAAAGGGCGAGCTTCCAACGGATGGCAGCGATCTGTTTGCTTTTGGCTCGGAGATGTTAATACTGCAAGCGACGGCTCATCAAGACTCAATCGTCTTAATATACCGGTTCGACCACCTTCCATATACCAACAGCTTTTCATATATTCCTTTGCCACATCTTCGGGTATATCTCGCCAATAACCGCCCGGAGGAACCAATTCAAAGATTTTTCGTTTATACGCTGAATACGGAGTTCCTTCGCTTTTCGGACAATCCAGTAAAATATCTCTTAAGACAGGCTTGTACTTATGGGGGATTGGAAATTCAAATGTAATTTTATCAGCCAAATCGTTTCTAATGCCGATGGTAATCAAACGTTCACGCTTTTGAGCAACACCATAATCCCAAGCATTTAGAACTTGCTTTTGAATGGTATATCCGGCGCTTTTAAAAATCTCTGTGATTGTTTTATATGTACGACCTTTATCGAGAGTCAACAATCCCCGAACATTTTCGAATAAAAACATTTTGGGTTGAAGTTGCTCTAAGAATTTTGCATAGTGATAAAAAAGCGTTCCTCTTGCATCCTCTAAACCAAGACGTTTACCAGCGTATGAAAAACTTTGACAAGGAGCTCCGCCAGATAACAAATCCAGTTCTCCTTCAGCAAGTCCAAAATACTCTTTCAAATCAAGGCAAGTTATATTGGCAATATCATCGTTTATAACACGCCAATTAGGGCGATTGCATTTTAGCGTATCTGCGGCATTCTTATCAAATTCAACCAAGCCAATAGTATCAAATCCCGCTTTTTCAATACCGAGAGCTAATCCGCCGGCACCTGCAAAAAGTTCAATAGTGGTAAAGGGTTTACTTTCTACTACTGGTTGATCCTCTTGAACAACCTCTATAATATCCCCAATATTACAATTAAGGGCTGCACATATTTTCTCAATGCTTTCAAATGAAATGGGTTCATTTTTTCCCATTCGAGCCATAACATTAAAGCTAATTCCTGCCGCTTCCTTGAGTTCAGTTTTGTTCATATTTCTATCAATAAGAAGCTTCCAAAGGTTGTTATAACAGATAGCCACGAGCCTACCTCCACACACTATAACTCCACTACACAAAAATGGGTTACTAAAATTTTAGCATATTAACGTCAGAAAATCAATATTTCTCACGATTTCATTAGAATATCTCTTTTGCAGATTAAATGACAATCCGACGGATAGGCATTAGTTTCCTGCCACCATTCTTAGTTAGTTAAAAAATCACATCGTGGTTTACGATTTCTGTGGCTCTGCTGCGGATAATAAATGCACTCCAAATAATAATGATAACAAAAATAACAGCAGACAATGAAAAACACTGTCTGCTACTGTAGATAAATTGTGTTAAGTTGATATTATTCCCACTCTTTTGTATCGATTTGACCTTAAACGTATTTGCTATGGCAATTTGTCTCAGGTTATCTATACTATTCAGATTATCATTATAATATAGGCTATCCGATTTTTTGTTGTCATTTTGTTGTCACAAGTATGTGATTATAAAACGGTATTGCAACCTGCTTGTGAACGATATGCGTATGTTATAGTTTGTGATATGGAAAGATTTATAAGCTTTTGACGGTTTATACAGTGGGTATTTCTGTTTGAACAACGGTATTGATCTTAGTAACAATAGGAGTGTAAAGATCAACTTCTGTTGCGGGGGTTTCAAGCGAAACGACTAATGAATATCTAATCTTATTATTGTATTTTCCAAGATGAGAACGCTCTCTCCACCATCCTATCACCGGATAAACAGCTATATACTTAGCGTTACACAATTCCACGGCGGAAGAATCTATAAAATCCGAGTGTATTGATCCAACATCGCGGTTATCTGTTCCCAAATACCATCTTTCACTTCCGCTTGAACCATCTCCGGAATCCTTTCTGTTATCTCCACGCATTTTGACGTTTACTCGTTTTTTGAAATCCTCGACATTTTCATCGTTGTTGATGAGATCAAATCTCAAATTGCATGAAGGGTATCTATATCTATCTTTCCATCCAATCTCGCCTGGACCTGGTTCAATGAAATAAGAAAGTGTAATACGCAAACGAACTTTAGTATCTCCAAGAGATTGTAAAACATCTGTAGGCCAAGGAAATTCATGTAAATCCATTTCGTTCATTTTGCAAGTGCTTCCGTCTTTCTTGAAGGGTTGAAGTTCTCCTTCAACAATCATATTAACAGAATTCTCTTTACACCATAGCGCCTTTTCCAGCGAAGGAATACCATATCCACAAGATCTTAATAAATTTCTTCTTCCAGTTGATTTTTTATCATCTGTATTGAATTGCGCTTGCATATTATTAGTCCAATCGGCTGAGTGAATCAATAAAGCTCTTACTGTTTCAGGCCACATATTCGGATATTCTTTAAACAACTGAGCTGCCATCCATGATGCTTCTGCGGTAGCTGGACTTGTTCCAGAGGTTAGAGTAAATACTCGCTTTCGAATATCGTGACTTGTTGTTAACAACGACAAGTCTGGACAATCTGTATAATCGTTTCCGTTTGTAGCTGCATTACCCGCATTCAATAAGATTTCAGGTTTTATGGGCCATTTTCTATCCCACATAACCGATGTGGAACTAAATGGAGATAAATTTTTTGTGTTGGAAACAGGTGAAAATCCAACAAAAGCCGTATTTTGAATTGTTATATTATCAGTGTAACCACCAACTGTAATAGCATTCCAAGCTTGTCCCGGACTTTCAACACTGTGAAGTGTATTTGCAGCCGGATAGCCGATAGATTGCAATTCGTTTAAAGAAATATTGCCAGCACTTACAAAAAACAATCTTTTTTGCCTATCTTCTTCATCTCCAGAAGTAATAGAATCAATTGCAGCAGACCAGGAAGTAGGACTACCGTCATTGGTATTATATTCTTCTGATGTTACCGCCATACATATTGATCGTTTTGCTCTTGGATTTTCAATTTCTGCTAAGGACACAGCTTGCTTGGTTATTGCACCATAGAGACGAGGGGAATTGGACCCAACATCAGGCAAGATTTTTATTGATTCTAACTTATGAGAAATTTCAATCTTTTCTGTACTCAATAATCTGTCTACAAGATTGCGATACAAGGCAATTCCTGCCATTTCTGTGCCGTGCCCCTGTAAATCATAAGGACTCCAAGATGTGTCTGTAGTTTGAACAAATTGCACATTAGTATGTGGAACAATCAAAGGATGGTTTTTACAAACTCCCGTGTCTAAGAGGCAAATTGTTGAATCTGATTCACTCAAAATAGTTCTGTCAAGCAAATCTTGACACCATTCTTGTTGCTCGTTTGCAGGTAATTCGTCGAAGAATGTTGCTAATTCTGGAGCTCTCCTTATTTCAGCGATATAGGCACAAGCTGAGATAAGATTCTTTAATTGGATTTGATTGGCTTGTACAAGAACTACTATGCGTTCAGGAAAGATGATAGTATCTTCCTTTAATACGATTTGAAACGCGGAACATTGTTCTTCAAAATTTCTCTGTACTTCTTCTTTGGGTGATTTGGAATCATATCTTAACCATATTTCGCACCACGCAGGTGTATCATTTGTTGGAATATGTTCAAAATCGCCCACCCAAAACGATTCTAAAACGGCTAATCGAATACTTTCGATACCACTTACTAAATCATTGTGCTTCAATTTGGCCCCAGAAACACTGGATTCTGCATAAGCTTGTATTTTTTTGAGAAAAACTGATTCTTCACCATTTGGAACATAGACCGTTGCTTTCGTCACGTCGTCTTCGGTCCTAATGTTTAGCAACCTTATACCTTTCGATAGATTTTCAAGACTTTTGCTGGCCAAGTCGCAGTTTTGAGCACCAGAAAACTCAAGATACATTCCGTCTTTGTAGTGAATCGCAGCGACCTGTTCTTGGGTTAAATTGGATACATGACTCGCAGATTGTCTTTTACATTCTTGGATCTTTCTGCTAATAAAATCTGCGTGTTGTTTAGGATTATCCCTTAGAGGAAATCTTTTGGTAATTGGGTTGCTCTTAGAAGCATAATCTAAGGGTTCTTTTGTGTCTGTTAAAAAAATAAGCTTCTTATTGTCAGACAAATTTTATGCCTCCTTCTTTGAGTAAGCACTAATTCGTTCATTCATCAAAGAAATCAATCTATCTTCTGTTATTATTGAATTATTTAAGATAGCATTTTTAATTGCATCCTCGCAAACTCGTATTATTTCTGCTTGACTCAAGGATGTGGCGTTGGAGACAAGTGTATCCGTTACAACAAATCTCTTATCAAATGAAATAATTTGCTTTTCGAACAGTATGCGTATTTCGCGCTCGGTAGGAAGCTTGTAATGAAGTACGTCGTCAAATCTTCTAAATAATGCCTGATCTAATAATTTTTGATTGTTGGTTGCAGCAATGATAATACTGTCTGATGAATCCTGCTCAATGAACTGCAAAAATGAATTTAGTATTCTTCGAGCTTCGCCAACTTCATTATCTAAATTTCTGTCTGCACCAATAGCATCAAACTCATCAAAAAAATATACACCAGTAGACAAACCAATTGAGTCAAAGATTTGTCTTAACTTTGCACTTGTTTCACCCATAAATTTGGTTACCACTTTATCCATTTGGACAGTATAAAGAGGCAATCCTAATTCCGATGCTATCACAGAAGCGGTAAAAGTTTTTCCTGTCCCTGGATTGCCTTCGATCAATATTTTACGCCTATTAGACAATCCATACTTTTGAAGTTTGTTTTTATTGCGATATTCACTTAATATTCGATTGATGCGTTCCAATGTATCCTCTGATACCACCAGATCTGACAGTTTATCAGTAGGCATACTGATGGACAACATAGGATTTTGAATATTCGGTCGTAAAATAGCAACTTTCGAAGTTGATTTCTCTACCAAAACTTTTAGTTCACGAGCCAGTCCACCGTGATTATGTCTTGCTTCATATGCAGCAATTTGAAGAACTACGGTTTTAAATTTTTCGTCATCGTGATCCAAATGTGCTTTTATTAAATTTTTAAGATGCTCAGCTGTTGCCATACAACCACCTCTTAGCGATATAACAATACATATTAAAGTATATCACAAAATTATTTAAATGTATATAAGTATTTTTAAAACATCAAAATTCCTTAACAAAAGAGAGTAAAAGCATTCGGAGAAACAACGCTCCGGATGCTTTTTTGTCTGCATAGGCTTCTAAACAAGACTATTTCGATGAGCGAAGAACCGCTGCGCAGAAAACAGCTCTTACGTATGATTGTTGCGCATAAAAAGGGCGTTAAAAAACTCTTGTTCAGAAAACGCGTGCTCAGAAGTTTTCTTACATACTTTCTCTGAAAACACCTCACCAAATATAACATAACATGTCAATATTACGGTTTTGTTAACAAAGTGGATAGTGTTTCAAAAAAATTGAAAGGGGTTTCATAATATGAATCCGAAAAAAATGAATTTCAACTCAAAGAAAAAGAGCTTCTATGTTGAAGCGGCTGCCGGTAATGTTGGCGTTAGATTCGTGGAATATAACGAAAACCAAGAAACCTGCATCGCAATGCTGATTGATAACGGCAAGGAGTTTTTGCTGACATCCAAGAACGATGACGGGTTACTCATTCGTCCGTTTAATCCCACAACTCAGCTACTGTTAAAAAATGGTACTGAAGCTCCGTTGACCGGAGAGGACCAGATCGAAGTCAACACAGTACACGGCAAAAAGATGGTTGTTCGTACCCTTTCTAAGGACAACAAAGTTCCGGGTGTAGTTGTAGCTTACGAGGAATCTGGTACCCTTTGGTCGGTAGCTATTGCGGGTTCCCCCGTAGAAAATCTGATTATTAGTCTTGCTAAATAAACTTGCAATTTATTACTTGTCTGAAGGAGTGATTATTAAAACAAGAGATTGATCTTCCTATAATTAAAGCATCTGCCGAGTTTATTTTTGCTCGTGCAGATGCTCTTTTTTTCTTTTGGGTGATATTTATTAACTTGAATTTTGAGCTTTTTAAAAAGGAAGTTCATAATCATCGTCATCAGTGTCAATGGGTGTAAAAAGGGTAGGTATTTGTTTAATGACAGTTCCGTTATCTTTAAATTCATTGCGAATTTCATCATCTGTGGCTGTTTGTTTATGCTGAATTAGATCAACTAAACATTTATACAAGTCAACAACCAGTTTTAAGGTTTTATAATTAATCTCATTTCGTAATTTGATATTTTCAGCACATTTGGTTGTAATATCCTGAAAGTTTCCGCAAATATTTCTATAGCGTGTGAATTCTTGAAATTCTTTTGTTTGGTAGATAACACCCTTGTTGACAAGCAAATCGTAGGTGTCTGATTTTAGTTTGATGATAAACGGAAAACGTCTATAACTTTGATTCTTATCCTCCGCACTCTGAACGGTTCCATTTTTATCAGTGAATTCACCGGCAATACTGTCAAGAAATTCGATGTTATCCTGAACGGAATTTACGATATTAATGATATTGTTTAATCTAATCGAACTGTACTTTATATTCTGTCTAATATCTTGTGGAAACATATCAAATACATTGAAAATATTTTCTCTTCCACCAAGTTTGTTCCATAAAGTCATTGAGCGACAATCATCCCATATGATTACAGGCTGCCCATCATATCCTTCAAACGATGTTTTATTAGACCCCACTGTGAAAAAAATTTCCTTATCATCTTTTGTGCCTTCCGGATCAATTAATGCTCTGGCAAGTGCACGACTACATAATCCTTTTCCTGTTCCGCCAGCACCACTAATATAGAAGTTTATTCTGAATGGAGGAGGGGAAGCTATAGTGTTCAAATACTCCGTACGCAGTTTTCTAAAAGTTTCAAAATTATTTATATATACAAGGGGAAACTCATCAGAAACTTCTTGAAGCGTTTTTCCCTTGTATAAAATATCAAGTTTAATTGAGGCAACATTATCGATGTCTTCTTGATTATATAGTTTTTTATTATTTTCCTGTTTTGTGAGATGTTCTCTAAAATCGAGGTTCTTAGTTATAACTTCATCATCTGAATAAAGATGTTTACCGAGAGCTTGCTCGCTTTCACTTTCATGAGTTAAATAGCGTAAAGAATCTGTAAATGCACCTTTGCCCTTGGGCAAATCAATAAAATTAGAACTTATACCGAACCATTTAGCAACTGTTTCAACGCTCAAATATTTGTCAGTTTTAAAGACTATATGTAAATGTTCCGGTTTAAGTGTACCTGCAGTATGTTGATGATTGTTAATTTCTTCTGCTTGAGTATAGACATCTTTGTCATGAAGAATTAAAGCGCATTGTTTAATTTGTTTATGATGGTTAATGATTTCGATTGCATCATCTTTGGTGAGAATGGTTTCTCCAGTGCCGCGATGGATTACGTTGGTAACTATATGAAAAGTTCTCGAACCACCGCCGTTTTTCTTTTTTGCTGAATTTTTTGAATTTTCCATTATAAAAAATAAAATCCTTTCATTTGTGATATAATAAAATATTTCAATGAAAGTATGTAAGAATAGAGTTCAAAAAATTAAAAATGGTACAAAAGGTACATAGCAGTACACACCCTAACACAAGCCCAGTTAGGGTGTGTACTTTGTTGTTTTTGTTGATATATAGGTGTTTTGAGCAGATGGGTACATAAGGTACAGCTTTATTTTGGGTTTTTAGATATAGCATTTTTTCTCTTAACTGTTTCGTAGCCTTTGGATAATAAAAACAGCCCGCTAAAGCGAGCTGTTTAAACTTTAGTATCTATTTTCTTAATCGTTTTAACATCATTCAACCGAAAGTCTTGTGTGCTTTATTAATTATAAGATTTGCTCTAAACAAGCTTTTTGACTTGACACTCTTTTGTGCCCCTCCCGGCCAGTCCTGGAAAACACTCCATCAAAGTCAGATCATATGTATATTTATCAAAATCTTGGTTAGATATTATATAAACTCTTCAAAGCACAGTGTCAACCAGTGTGATTTCTGTTTCACCGGGCATACGATAGCCTATGGGTTTACCTAAAACCTTAAACGCATCTTTGGGCAGAAAAATATCCTCATACATTTCGTTGAACACAAGGCGAACTATGTTTTCCGGACGAGGGTGCAAGTATGCAATGGTAACTTCACCGGCAAATTCGATAAGAGCGAAACCGACACGGGGACATTTATCGGGATTCACTTTGACAATAGAGCCCATAGGAATGTGAGAGTACGCTCTGTCACAAACAACGAACTCGTTTTCACCTAACTGTTTTTTGATTTCGGACGGGTTGGAAAGGTAGAAAATATGACCACCTTCAGCTATGAAATCTTCCATATAGCCGGGTTCGGTACATTCGAAAACAGCTTTTGCAAACGGATACGCAAGCGGATACTTCTCTGAGCGGTCAACTGCTTCCGGCGGAAACTGATACTTTTCAAACATTTCGTTCTTTACTTCTTCCTGAGTCTTTTCTTCTTTCATTGTATCATCCTTTCGGTATTATTCGGAATTGTGTGAATTCCTTGCATGAATATTTTACCGAAAACGAATTATAACGTCCACGCGTAAAAGCGCATGATCTTTAACGCGAATAACGAATTATGGCCGTCTATAGCGCACAAAATTATTTTTTAAAATTTTCTGTTACATTTTCAATTTAGCCTGACTACATAATAGAGGAATATATTGACCAATGGCGGTTGTGGCTATAAAATAGAATTGCTGATAAATTCCGCTTCCAACTGCCACTATTTAAGGAGGCTATTAATATGAAGAGAATGTTATCGTTGGTATTATGTTTTTTTATGGTGATTGCAGCTGTACCCATTGTATCTGCTACAGATACATACACCATTTCAAACGCTGCAGAGCTTAAAGCATTTTTGAACAGTACCGATACATTTGAATCCGTAACAGTAAAATTGACCGACAACATTTCTGTATATGACGGAGTATTTTCAGTTGATGAAAATAACAATCCATCATACAACGGCAGTTCTGTTCTGCCGGAGGTGTTGCCCTCGCTTAAAAACTTCTGCGGAACCTTTGATGGACAGAACTATACCATCAGCGGCTTGTATATGAACTCAGGTCTTTTTGAAAACTGCGTTAATGCAGATATTAAAAATCTGTATATTATAAACTCTCTTGTTGTAAACAAAAGCAACTCTTATAATGGCTTAGGCACAATTTGCTCTGCATTAAAGAATTCAAAAATAACAGGTTGTTCTGTTGATGCCATTGTTATAGGAAGTGGCAATTATACAGGTGGCGTTCTCGGAAACGCAAGTGGTAGTACGGTAAAGTATTGCCGTAATATTGGAAAGGTTTTCGGCGGTACGTATGTTGGCGGTGTTGCAGGATCATTTAACAACTGCACAGTTTCTGCTTGCTATAATTCCGCTGATATAAACAGTGCGAGTTATGCAGGCGGTTTTGCGGGCATAATATCAGGATGTAAAAAAGTTGAATTTTCCTATAATATTGGTGATGTTACTGCGACAGATGAAAAAGGTGTTGCTGGTGGATTTGCCGGACTTCTTGCGCCTGCACAGAGTAATAGCAATTCAGTAAGCTATATCTATACCGTCGGTGAAATAAGTGGTGAAAATATTGGCAAATTCTGCGGCGAGTTCTCAGGTTTGTTTGAAGAGATATTTGAGCTTTACTGTTGCAGTTACCTTGGCAGTACAATAGAAGAGTTTGACAGCGAAGGTTTTGTTGCTGACCTTTGGGGATTTTATCAGGAAAACCCAAGTATTATGTATCCTGATGACGGACTTTACTACCCCGCAGTTATATATAATCTCAGCGTTTATCCCACCACAAATGAAAATCTCAAAAATCCTAACTATGGTTTGTATTCTGAATTTGTAGCTGATGCAGCGAACGAAAACGAAGGCTACCATATGCTCAAGTATTTCCACAAAGCACACTCTTTTTCTGAATATACGATAAATGAAGATGGTACAGCACTGGTTGCAAAGTGCAACAGTAAAAACTGTCCTGAAACAGACAGCAAGACTCACATTCACACATGGGGCGAATACATTTATAATGGGGATGCTACCTGCCAGACTGCAGGAACAATGACTGCCGTTTGTACCGATAAAATGTGTGGTATGAGTAATACTGTCGCTGACCCGTATCATCCTATTTCCGACCATACTTGGGGCGAGTATATATATAATCACGATGCAACTTGTATTACCAGTGGAACAATGACGGCAACCTGCATTATTAAAGGCTGCGGTAAAAAGAACACCGTACCCGATACAGAACACACTACAGAAGAGCATAACTTCGGTGAGTATGTTCTCGATGAAAGCGGATTGACCGAAACAGCACATTGTAAGACAGATAGCTGTCAGGCCACAGATACCATTGAACACAAACACGCATGGGGTAGCTACACTTATAACAATGACGCTGACTGCGAAAACGACGGAACAAAAACAGCCTCCTGCACAAACAAGAACTGCAAAGTCACAAATACTGTTAAGGATATAAATTACCCTGCCACCGGACACAATATGAGCGAATATATACTTGACGAAAATGGTTTAACTGAAACAGCAAGATGCCAAAATAAAGGTTGTACAGAAATCAATACTGTTGTACACCGTCACACTTGGAGCGAATACGCTTATAATAACGATGCTAATTGTGAAAACAACGGCACGATGACTGCCGCTTGTATCAAAGACGGTTGCAACGCAACTAACACCGTAGTAGATTTCAATCATCCGGCAACAAATCATAGTTTCGGCGAATATATCCTTGACGAAAGCGGATTGACCGAAACTGCTATATGCCTTAACAAGGACTGCCACAAAACCGATACAATAAACCATATCCATATATGGGGTGAATATGTTTATAACGGCGATGCAAACTGTGAAACAAACGGTACCAAAACCGCCCATTGCACAAAATCAGGTTGTGATGTAACTGACACAGTTTCAGATGGTGAACACCTTATGACAGGTCATAGCTTTGGTGTGTGGCAAGCTAACGGTGACGCAAAGTTTTTCAGAAACGGAACAGAAACGAGAATTTGTGCTTGCGGTATTGAAGAAACCCGTGAGGATGACCGTTCTGCAATAATCATAGTTATCTTTGATACGGTGTTTAGCTTTATTGTTAGTTTATTCAAATAAGCACAAACTCTTTTTCAACGGATCTCTGAAAAGAGGTCCGTTGTTTTTATATCCAAACATGTTCACCTATTATTGGTAAATTTACATCAATGATTTTCCGGTTGCGGTATGATATAATGAAAATATAAGTTTTTTAAAATTTTTCCGTTACATTTTCAGTTTCGGCTGACTACATAATGAAAGCATAATTTATCACACGAAAGGAGGCGGCGCAATGTCGGTTAAAAAACAGGCTTCAGTCTTGCTGCAGCAGTGTTATGACGATTATCAGCTGAAGCTGTTTAATTACTGTCTTGCCCGTCTTTCGGGTGAGCGTGAAGCGGCTGATGACTGTGTTCAGGAAGCGTTTCTGGTGTTTAATAAACGGCTTCTTGACGGAGAGGAGTTTGAAAACCCACGGGCTTTTCTTTACCGTACGGCGGAAAACTTTGTCAAGCGCAGGCAGGAGCAAATTACCAATGAAACCAAACGCATGGTGCCGCTTGAAGCTGCAGAGGGTGCGTCGGTAAGTGACGAGATTTATACTGAAACACTCAACAGTATTGATTTTGATGCTCTTGCAAAACGTCTGATTGACGAACTGAGCGAGGAAGAAAAAACGCTGTATAACCTGCGGTACATACAGAACACCCGTGTTGATGAAATTGCTTTGGCTTTAAATATTTCACGGCCTGCGGCTTCAATGAGGCTGGTAAGGCTGAAAACAAAAATAACCGATATGGTGACCCAATTAGATTTTGAGAAAGGAGGCTGACCGATATGACTGTAACAGTTAACAGAGAAGTTTTTCTTCACCCTGACTTTATGCAGGATATTTCCGAAACACTCTGCAGTTACCTCAACTCCCTTATTGATGCGGAGCTTGAAAAGGAAGATGCGGATTTTGATTTCATAGACGAATGTGCTTCTGCTATTAACGCAATCCGTGAAGGCTTTGCTGATGCCGTTCTTCCGGTGATTTCACGCAAAGAATTTATGGCAAAGCTTGGCATAAAAACAAACAGAGTTTCCAAGGCTTTTGCAGCGGTTATCGCTGCGGCGATTATGCTTGTTGCAGGCAATTCGGCAATTGCTGCCGCAACGGACTACAATATTATCGAAGAAGTTGCACAGAAAATTGCTGATTTTATTTCAAACAGCGAGGAAGAAACAACACTTCCGCCTCAGACTGATCCAACAACTAAACCGGCACAAACAACGGTTTTACACCAAAAGGAAGAAGACATAACCATTGAGTTTGAAGAAGGCTTTAAAACAGAATACAATGTCGGTGAGCAGCTGAATACAAACGGATTAAAAGTATATTTACTTTATGATGACGGCAGTAAAAAAGAGCTTGAAGCAAAGAATTATAAAATTACCGCTTCACCGTCATTTGGCAAAGCGGCAGGCTATGAAACCTTAACGGTAAGCTACGGCAAATTTGAGCAGAGCTTCAAGGTGCGAATTCTGAATACCGAAAGCACACCCTTGCTCACTTCAATCTATGCAATCTTTCCGCAGGATTACGATTTCACCGCAGGGGACTTGAACAATATCGATTTGAGCTTTATGCAGGTTTACGCCGTTTACAGCAACGGCAATGAAAAGGAAATAAGCCCCGATGATTATGCGGTTGATATTACCGATATTTCAACCCTGTTTGAGAAAAAAGTGCTCGTAACGGTGATCTTTGAGGGCTGCTCGTGCTCGTTTAACGTGTTCAAGGAGTAATCGACAAACCTCTACAACCTTTAACCTGATATTACGGAGGATAATGATATGAAAACTATAAAAAGGATAGCGGCTGTATTGCTTGCAACCGTTTTGCTGTTCAGCGGAATACCTATGGCAGAGCTGAACATAGGAGAAGCTTTTGTTGCAAAGGCTGCACAGTTACAAGATGGGCATAAAACCTACGGTGATTATGTTTATATGATTGAAACCGATGAACAGGGCAATTCCATAGGTGTCACTATAGTTTATTACACAGGAAGTGACACTGATGTTATCATACCTGAAAAAATTGAAAATCTTCCGGTAATCAAATTGTACGAAGGTGCATTTTCACCAAATGGCTCAGACTATTATCAAAGTGCTACATCCAAATTAGAAAGTGTTACTATGCCTGACACGGTTGAGGAAATAGGGAAGTCCGCATTTATGTGTTGTAAGAAGCTAACTGATGTTAAGCTTTCTGCTAACCTTAAAGTAATTGGTGAGAGTGCTTTTGAACAATGTGAATCACTCGAGAAATTAGAGCTTGGCAATAAGCTTGAAAGTGTAGGCAAACATTTTATTGCATATACAAAAATTACAGATCTTATTTTTCCGGGAGGCGCAGGTGTAACTCTCGATATTAAGCCATATGCACTGTATTATTCTAACGTAAGAAGAGTTAAGGTAAAAAGTGATTATGTAATTGTTAATTCTTACTCTATGGGTGTTCATAACATTAAATTAGAAGAGGTTGTTTTTGAAGGCGAAGTCATTGAATACAAAGACACTGTTTTTGGCGGACGCACCATGGGTTATGTCAACGGTTCATTCCCGAGAAATCTTATATTTAAAAACAAATTTCCAGAGAGCGTTTACAGATGGAACTGTAACTCTTATGAGTGCAGTTATGTGGATAATTGGGAGAACACAGGATGGACTGTATTCTTTCGCACGGCAAGTGATGCCGAATACCTTACAGACGGAGAATACAAGTATTTTCTCAATAATGACAAAGCAGTAATTGTAGGCTATGAAAGCGAAAACGTGCCTGAACACATAATTGTTCCTCAGACATTGGGCGGTAAACAGGTTGCAGAATTAGGCTACGGTGTATTTAAGGGAGTGCAAATGAAAGAGGTAACCATACCTCTTTGCATTGAACATATAGGCTCTTCGGTTTTTGAAGACTGCACTTTACTTGAGAAAGTCAACTATAACACCGACTATCGCACATTTGGTAATGCTGTTTTTAAGGGCTGTAAGTCGCTGAAAAAAATAGTGTTACCTGATAATGTTACATTAATACCTGATGAAATGTTTTATAGCTGCACATCTCTTGAAAATGTCACTGCAAAAGGTGCTGTTGTAATTGGAGAATACGCATTTCGTTCCTGTTCTTCACTGGCAAATGTTAAATTTTCAGATGATTTGCATACCGTAAACCGTAATGCTTTTTATGAATGTGCTAATTTGAAGAGTTTAGGTGTCAGCGGCGAAAAAATTACATCTGTTAGCAGTTATTCATTCTATAGGTCAGGTATAGAATCGTTTATTTTTTCAAATAAGATTAAAGCTATTCCATATTATTGCTTTTCGGAATCCGCAATTTCTGAAGTAACTATACCTGAAAGCATTGAAAGTATAGATTCAAGTGCTTTCCGTTACTGTGAAAACCTGACAGAAATAAAACTGCCGAACTCGTTGAATACAATTGCAGGTTCGGCATTTGCGTGGTGCACTGCGTTAAGTGAACTTGAAATCCCCGCATCTGTGCAAGATATTCAAGGCAGTGCTTTCTATGGCTGTTCTTCTTTGAACGGCAATCTTATCTTGGGAAACAACCTGACACACATCGGTAACTCTGCCTTCAGTAAAACAAATTTCACTACGCTTTATTACAATATAATTGATTATAAAATAAGCGACGATGATGTTGTCAAAGCTTTTAAAGATGTTGTTTTTGAAAATATCGTTATTGGCGAAGATGTAAAAACTATACCGAGCGGAATTTTTGCCGACCAGACAAAAATCAAAGCTATAGCCATACCCGATGCGGTTACTACTATAGAGAAACAAGCTTTTTCAAACTGTACAGCGTTGATAAACATCTCTATTCCTTATTCTGTAACCAAAATAGGAGAACAAGCATTTGAAGGCTGCACATCATTGGAAGGCGTAGAGTTTTCCAATGATGCCACTGAATTAAAAATCAAGTCAGCTGCTTTTAGCGGTTGCACAGCTATGGAAGAGTTTACCGTTTGTAAGGGAGTTAAAGAGCTGAGCAGAACAGCTATCCCATCAAGCGTTACAACTGTTTATTTCAATGCCGCAAACTGTGAATTTACAAGCCTTAAGAAAAATGATAATGACGAATATATTTCGCCATTTGCAAACGGAAGTATCACAGAAATAGTAATCGGCGATACCGTCAAGCGAATCCCTGATTATTTTATGAGCGCTTACGGCTTTGTTGATGAGCTTGTTATTCCCGAATCGGTAACGGAAATTGGCGTAAATGCATTCAAAGACAGCTCAATAACATCAGTTTCTTTCCCCCAAAAGCTTGTTTCTATCGAAATCGGTGCGTTTGGTAACACAGCTGTCCAAATAATAGGCAACACTTTCCCTGAATCCTTACGAATGATTGGAGAAAAGGCTTTTGCCAATTGTAATGCATTAACCGAACTCGATGTACCCGATACAGTAGTGTACATTGATGAAGGTGCATTTATGAACTGTACTAATCTTGCTAAGATGAATATGTCATCAAATGTAAAATATCTTATGGCAAACACATTCTATGGCTGTACGGCTCTGAAGGATTTTGTATGGGAATCCGATGTCAAACTGATTGGTAAAGAAACATTTGCATACTGTGAATCTCTTTCAGAGTTTGATTTTATAGGCGTTGAAAAGATTTATCCCAACAGCTTTATTTTCAGCGGTGTCAAGGTTGTTGCACTCGGTGAAAATAAATATGAGCAGGCAACAGACCTTGTGTCTGTCGAAAAACAGAGCTTCAAAAACTGCGCTGACCTTGAAACGCTTTCAATCGGCGGTAACGTTGCAACAATCAAGTCCGAAGCGTTTGCGGACTGTTCAAATCTTGAAGTTGCGGTTATTTCAAACTCGGTTATCAACATAGCCGCTGATGCGTTTGACGGCTGTAATTCGCTCACAATCTACTGTATGGAAAATTCCTACGCACACGATTACGCTGTACAGAACAATATCCCCGTCAGTACCTTTGTTATCGCACCGATTCCGAATCAGACCTACACCGGCAGCAGAATTGAGCCTGAGCTTGATGTTTCGGTATCAAATAAACACCTGACCGAAAACACCGATTTCACGGTCAAGTATGCAGATAATATCAATGTCGGCACAGCAAAGGTCACAGTCAGCGGCAAGGGTATTTATAAGGTGCTCACAAGCATTGCAAGCTTCACCATTATCACAAAGAACATTGCTCCTGTCACTATCGCCCCCGTTGCAGACCAAAATTATACCGGCGAAGCAGTTACACCGTCGCTCACAGTAACAGACGGCAGCAATATTCTCAGAGAAGGTACGGACTATACGGTTACTTATAAGAATAATGTCAATACCGGTACAGCTACCGCAACTATTCAAGGTATCGGTAATTACTCCGGCACAACAAGCGTAAACTTCACCATCCTCGAACAAACCTTTTTTGAAAGAGTGATAAGCGCAATAACAAGCTTCTTTACAACAATCATCACTTGGCTGCAAGCATTGTTCGGTTTTATAATTTAATAACTCCTAATAACACACCACCCGACTCGAGCCATAAACTCAGGTCGGGTGGTTGCTATATTTACAGTCAGAAGAATCAGGTGAATTAAAGATGTTTTATCATAATGAATTACGCTCCTCACGCATCCGTTTTTCGGGTGTGATGAGGAGCTTTTTTTGTTGCCAAAACGCACTTTGATTTTGTAGTGCCGGTGGATCTTACACATTTTACTAAAGAATTGTTTTTGCAATTCTTTGAAAAGGTGGTGATTTATCCCTACAAAAGTTCAAATTATTGTGAAAAAAAGTGATAAGAAAAAGAGTAAAAAACGGTCTCTTTCTACAAACCGTACAAGCCGAATTGTACGGTTTGAGTGACGATGCGGCAACACATACCAAAGCAAAAAATGTGATGTCGCTCGTCTGAGGGAGAAGTCCGAAGACTTCGGGAGAGCATCTCCCACGCCCCTATGCCCCTCCGGCATGAGGAGCGAAATGGGGTTGTGCCGCGCACAACCACTATTGAGTTATCGGCTATGCGCAGCAAACACGAGTGCAGCCGGAAGCGGCATAAACCGTAAAAGGGGCTTTGGTTATCGGCTCAGCCAAGATTCGGTAAATAAAGCTGATAACGTTTCTTATTATGGAAACCTCTTTTCCATATAAGAAACCAAAGCCCTCAGTCAGCCGCAACTGCTGCCGAAAGGTTGCAAGCATACCGATAAAAACATATTTGAAAGGAATGATTTTTTATGATGAAAAATCCACCTATGACATCATCGGTTCATAACGGGCCAGACGTCAAACAGCTGCATAATGCACGTGAGCGCAAAATTGTTGAAAAAGAGAAACATATCGACCCGAACGGTCATTTCGAGATTTGGTATCACGAAATGGCTTCAGATGCTTTTGAAAGAATTTTCGGAGATTCTGTAAAGGAGTATAATGCCGTACAGCCGGATAAACGCAGACAGATTGATAATTACTATCAGCATATCAACAGATCCAAACAGAAGAATCCGTGCTATGAGGTAATTGTTACAATCGGAAACAAGGATTACTGTCCACCGGAATTTGTATCAAGAAGCATTGTTAAAGAGTATACCTTGGGTTGGGAAAAAAGGAATCCGAACCTCGAACTTATCGGTGCCTATTGGCACGCAGATGAACCGGGTGCACCGCATGCTCATATTACATATATACCGGTTTCTTATGAGAACAAAAGAGGTATGCGTACACAGTGTTCACAGAGCGGAGCTTTGCGTGAGATGGGATTCAGAAACACGAGAGGTAAGTGTAGGGAGACCGAGCTTACTCAGTGGGGTCACAGAGAAAGAGAAGCATTGGATGATATATGTCGTGCACACGGCATAGAAATCCACCACCCAGATGCAGGCAAGGGAAAAAAGCATCTTGAAAAAGAACAGTATATTATGACTCAACAGATTGCTGAGCTTGAAGCTGAAAAAGAAAAGATACAAAGAGAAAACGATGGTCTGGCAAATGAACAGTCTCTCCTGAAATATCATAAGCAAAAGAGTCAGGAAGAACTCGACAAGCACAGAAAAGAGATTGAAAAAATCAAAGACTCAAACAAATATATAGCTGATGCTATTGATTTTTACGATGCTTTTGTAAAGGTTTGTATCGATCATGAATATGATCCTGCGGTTGAAAAGGTCGAGAAACTTGTAAAACAGCAGATGGAAGAAGACAGAGCTTTTCGTGAAGAAAAAGATCGCGCCAATTCCTACGATGATAGATATTTATCCGGAGAGGACTATGACCTTTAATTTTTAATCGCCTACATTGAAGAAAATGATCAAGATTTAATTGAGCGTTATAAATATTTTTCAATTTGATTATATAAATTAAAATACAAATTTGGATTAATTGCTCCTAACTTATCCAGAAAAACACTTTCTCTTTTATCAATAACCTTAAACAAATCGTGAAAGTCATTTGAGTAGCCGACATAAACAGGAATATCAAAGTTTAATAATTCTTTATTTCTTTTAAACTGATCTGCGGTAATATCAATAAATACGCCGTTATCTGTATTTAACCATGCATGCGATTGTGAATGAAAGTTTCCTGAAACATAATAAGTCTTAATCCCTTCCTTAAGTAAATAGTGACCCAAAAGGCAACAGGTTATTCCGCACGTACCGTTTGGAAAGTCTGTTAATAAAGAAACTTTATCTCTGCCTTCGTTTCTTTGCACCGATTCTATAGCGTTCCTAAATCGTGTAGCAAGTTGTTTTATTCTGTCCATACAAAAACCTCATATTATTTTATTTGAAATTCATTTTACCATAAATATTTTAATTTCAAAAGAGTAATACAATAAACAGCACCGTATCTGATGAAACCAGATGCGGTGCTGCGTTTTTGGTATGTAGTTTACTATTTCATTCCTTCTACTGTTCCGGCGACAAGCTCAATAACGGCAAGAAAATCCGGATTCGCTTCTGAACAAGACTCCATTCTGCGAAGTTCAGAAAGAATGTTGTCCATTTCTGTTTTGAGAGCTTTGTAAATTCTGGGGTTGGATTTTACAATCATTTCTCTGTTCAAAACCCTGTTGACAAGATATTCCTGCTTTGTCAGTCCTGACAGCTTAACAGCAGTATCAAGCAATTCTGCTTCTTCGGGTGACATTCTGAAATTCACATTTTTGCAACGCCATCTTCCTTGTTTGTCAAGTGCTCTTTCACTCATTTTTATACCTCCTGATTTCTACATTTATCAAGTTTGTTTGCGATTTCTCTTTTTACCGCTTGAAAGATATGAGCGTAATGATACGTAATATATGCACTTTCGTGACCTACTCTGTCACCGATATCAACAGCGGTGTATCTCATATGTATAAGTAAAGAAATATGACTGTGACGTAAATGATGAATCGGTATACGCTTTACACCTGATGCTTTACTGCCTCTTGTCATTTCACGATGAAGTGAGCTCTTGGAGATATTGAATATACGTTCCGAATTTTCTATTTTGTAAAGCGAATCAATATACTCTTTCATTTCTTCGCTCAAAAACTTGGGAAGGCTGATTGTTCTTTCGCTTTTTTCTGTTTTAGGTGGGAGAATAATATCCCGACCTTTTATATGCTGAAGATTTTTGTCGATGGTCACAGTGTGGTGTTTAAAATCAAAGTCAGAGGGAGTAAGTGCAAGAAGTTCTCCCAAACGAATACCGGTCCAATAAAGCATTTCAAAAGCGTAAAAATAAATAGGTTTGTCCATAATCTCGAAAGAGAATTTTTTGTATTCTTCAGTATCCCATATAATCATCTTTTTCTTTGGCTTTTTGCTTCCCATTGTTCCAGCCTCTCTTGCCGGATTATGATTGAAGTTATAATACTTAATCGCAAAGTTGAAAATAGCGCTTAGTTGAGAGTGTAATTGTCTCATATATGATGGAGCATATTTTTGACTTTTTTTAATTTCGTTCTGCCACATGTCAACATCATGGCTTGTAATTTCACTAATCTTTTTATCCTTAAAAAACGGCAGGATCTTATTTCTGACTCTGCTTTCTATTGTGACGTATGTAGATATTTTGTCCTCAGAATAAACATGTTCGAGATATATTTCACAGAAGCTTTGGAAGGTCATATCCATATTTTTGTCTTTTTTAAGATTAAATTCACTTTCCCACGCTTTTGCGTCTCTCTTTTTGGAGAATCCCCTTTTTGTTGACTGCTTTTCTTTACCCATAGCATCTTTGAAACGATAAACTACATACCAGCTTTGGTTTTTATTGTCAAAATATATAGGCAAGTTTTAATTTCTCCTTTCTTTTGAATTGGGTTTATAACAGGTTCTTTCGTTGAAGTAGTTTTTGTTGATTCTTCCGGATATTACAATATAACCTTCTTTTTTTAGTTCATTATTTAATTGTCTGATTAGTTTGTAAGCATAGGATTTGGAAATTCTCAACGCTTCGGCTACTTCATCAACTGTCATAAAACTGGTTTCTGACATAGATGATACCTTCCTTTTTATTTATTTGCGTTGGGTGCTTAGGGATATTGCGTATCCCGTATCTGTGTTATCCAATTTGTTTTTAACCTAACGCTATTTGTTTAGTGTATCTCTATTATACTAAACATATTTGCTAAAGTCAATTAAGCAAAATGCACAAACTTAGCAAATTTGTTTAACGAATATTGACCCATATTAAGCAAATATGCTATAATACGGTCAATTAATGGCAAAGGACTGATTTTTATGGCTATTGGTGAAAGAATCCGCTACTTCAGGAATTTAAGAAAAATGACTCAGAAATATCTTGGTGTTTCCGTAGGATTTCCTGAGAAGACTGCAGATATTCGTATGGCTCAGTATGAATCAGGTTCAAGAACACCCAAGGCAGATTTAACTGAATCATTGGCTAAGGTGTTGGATGTATCACCGAATGCATTGACCGTACCGGATATCGACAGCTATATCGGCCTGATGCACTCTCTCTTTGCTATGGAAGATGTTTACGGTCTTAAGATTGATAAACTCAACGATGAAATCTGCATTCGCCTTAACCGTGAAACCGGCACGACATATACCTCAATGTTTGAGCGTTTTTCTGATTGGCAGGAGAAGGCAGAACAATACCGCAACGGCGAAATCAGCAAAGAAGAATACGATGAGTGGAGATATAACTATCCGAAATATTAAATGTCCACATAAATCAAGAAAACAGATTGATTTGAAGTTATCATGTTTTAAGGGTGCCAAATGAACGGATTAGAAATAGTTGTTGCTACACAAAAGTATATAAAAGCACATCATAATGACGATAGCTTCGGCATAGAAAACGTTTGCAATTCAGTCGGATATTCTCGCCGTCAGTTGGATAGACTGTTTCAGAAACATATGCAAATAACTCTTTATGAATATATCAATGCTGTTGTTCTGAGCAAGAGTGCAGAAAAATTGATTAACACAGATGACAATGTTCTTGATGTTGCTTTGGGCAGCCATTACAACTCGCACGAAGGCTATACAAGGTCATTCGTCAAGCGTTTTTCTGTTACTCCTGGCGAATACCGCAAAAGTAAAATTGCAATTCCGTTGTTTACACAGCATCCTGCAAATCATTACAACATATTGAAAGAAGGATATGCAATGGATAACACATCAATCTGTACGGTTACACCTGTGAACAGACCAAAAAGGAAACTGATTTATCTGCAGGCAAAATCTGCAACATGTTATTTTTCATATTGTGAAGAAGTCGGCTGTGGTTGGGAAGGATTACTAAACAGCATACCAGAAAAATTTGATACGGCGGCTATTGTTGATTTGCCCGAATTTTTGCAAGAAAAAGGATTCAGCAAAATTGCTTCAGGTGTTGAAGTCCCTTTTGATTATGACAAACCTCTGCCGGAAGGATATAAAATTGCTGAGCTTTCTGAATGTATAATGCTTTATTTCCAAAGCGAGCCGTATGATAACCCCGATGATTTCGGAAAATACATTGGTCAGGTTTTTAAAGCAATTGAAAATTACAATTTTGAGCGATACGGTTACAAACCTGCTGACAATATTGCTCCATCTCTTAATCTTGGAGCAGAAACCGAACTCGGAGCGAGAGTCGCTATTCCGGTAATAAAAAAATAAAATCCAAACAAAAAGAGCTAACTGACTATAAATGAACTGCCCCAAATTGTGCGGACAGTACAAAAAAGCCCCCTATGGTAGGGAATATTAAATTTTAAGCGACATACTGACTTCGTTTTTCAAGCGGAGTCAGTTTTGTTTTTAGTTGGATTCATTGTTATAGAAGTGTATATATTCGCTTATTATGACGAAAACACTATAAATTAACGGTTACGTGTTGTATAGCTATTGTTGCGCAAACTTTTGGAAACAAACGCAGAAAACTACCGTCATCTCGAACCCGTCCATTGCTCTATCGGCTAATCAGCATCAACGCGACGGGCTAAAAATGCTCCACCGGAGCATTTTCTTCACGCCCTTTCGAATCCCTAACTCATATCAAAACAAAAAGAAGCAAAGTAAATTCCGTTACTTTACCTTTTTTCTGTCTAATGGTATGTTAAACAATACAACCAACATGTTTTAATTTATATCGTTGCAGTGTGAAGATATTGACTTTTTTTGTTTTTTTAACTAAAATAATTTCAGTTTCTATATGGACATTAAGCATTTTGATTATTCTAAACGAATTTTTATATTTTACATTGAGGAGAGTGTTAACGATGAACAATAGTGATAAAGAAAAATTTCTCAGTATAGTTGTACCGGTTTACAATTCTTTTTTATATATAAATCAATGCGTCGATTCTTTTTTGAATCAAGATATACCTACCGATGATTATGAAATAATCATCATTGATGACGGATCGGATAATGGTTCAGAGGACATTCTTGATGAAATAGCCCAAAATCATAGCAATATATTTGTTTATCATAAAGAAAATAAAGGAGTAAGTTCGGCCCGAAATATGGGCATAAGTCTCTCGTGCGGCAAATATGTATGGTTTGT
>JAZSOM010000041.1:0-6987 GCA_045536955.1 Acutalibacteraceae bacterium | reverse complement strand
ACACGAACAACGCGGTGAGTACCAACGACCAAGTCCTCGTTGACGATGAAAGTAATTACATCGCCTTCCTTAATTGTGGTAGGGTCAACGTCCTTTACATAAATCAGGTCGCCAACCATATATTCTGGCTCCATAGAGGGCGAAATGACGTTATAGCACTGAAATCCAAGTAACCGTGAGCC
Organism: Acutalibacteraceae bacterium; assembly: GCA_045536955.1. Lineage (GTDB taxonomy): Bacteria > Bacillota > Clostridia > Oscillospirales > Acutalibacteraceae > UBA8612. Next base: position 6,805 of record JAZSOM010000041.1, on the reverse strand, counting down.
CATCAAAAAGACGGCGCACAAAACGATCAGCACGACCAATGCCGTCGATACGATATTCCATATTTTTTTCAACGTATTGTTCATACCTTTAACTCTCCTTCGTTGCCCTTCGGCAATCAAAAGACACAACGCTGTGTTTGTATCCTTTGATTGCCGTCTATCCCCGAAAAAGGGGATAGGACGGCTTTTTATGAACAAGACAGAATTAGCGTGGTTGTATATTAGTTTGCTTGAAGACGGAAAGTACCTGTTGTGGAATCCCAATAGGTTTCGTAGCCTTCGTTGAGGCAAACAAGCTTTGCTTCATCACCCTCGGTATATACGTAACCAGATGCGGGCTTGAAGTTGAAAGCGCTGAAGTTGGAATCATTAGCAACAGTAAACTTTATCGTAGCGAAATCAGTTGCAAGATTTGCGGTATTATGATTGGTGCTTAGATCAAAATGTATTACACCATTGATACCACTACCGCCAACCGTAGGAGTGAGACCGCCTTGGATGTAAATATCATCGTTTAACTCGCCACCGGAAATATTTACACCAGGGTTCCAACCGTAGAAACCATTCCACGCAGGAGAGTTCGTGCTGATATTGCCGGAAATCTTACCGCCGGACATTTTGAATACAGTGCGGTTAGACAAACGCATTGCACCGGCATCGGTTGCGGTATTGCCGCACATTTCAAAATCGCCGCTGATATTGATTGTAGAGCCGTCACCTGTGTAAATGGCACCGCCTGCAACAGCTGTGTTATTAGACATTTCGCCGCCGTTAAGGTTGTAAACAGAAGCACCATAACCCCAGATAGCACCGCCACTACCGGCTGCGGTATTGTTGCTGATCTCACCACCGTTCATGGTAAGGTTGCAGCTACTAACCATACGAATAGCGCCAGCAGACCCGGTAGAAATGTTGTTGTTGATTTTGGAGCCTTCGTTCATAGTGATATGACCGCCGCCCCAAACAGCGCCTGAACCGGAACGGTTATTTATGATCCAACCGCCGTTCATTGTCAGCGTAGCGCCGATTCTTGTACCAAGCGTTACCGCGTGTGCTCCATCGTTATTTTGAAGAACGGCGCCTTCATTGAGAACGATGCTTGCATTGCTCTCAGCAGCAATTAAATAGCCTGTTGCGGTGATACCGCTGTTGGTAAGTGCGGTATTGTCGGATAGGGAATTTATCCAAACGGCACCACCGTCAATAACAGCATCTTCAACAGTAAAGGTTGCGCCTCCCGTAACCGTAAATATCGTATCTGTAAAACCATTTGCACGGCCTATTATGTATCCGGCGCCATTGATAGTAGCATCATAGTCAACAGACAGTTTCTCGGCAACCTCAATATTTCTTGTTAATACAATGTTTTCTTCATGATTTGCAAGGGCAATTTTCAACTCATTAGCGTTAGAAACGGGTGCCCAATCAAGCTTTGCGTCTGCATCGTACTGATTATCAAAACTGTCAGACTCATAAGTGAGCTGGGTTGCAATGATTTGGATATCAAATGCGCCGCCCAGATCCAGACCCTGATACTCGTTGCCAGCTTCTTCACGCATCTTCAGTGCAATGCCGAGATAAGCAGCTTCGCCGGCCTTGAGTTCACCTTTAGTTGTATCTTTAATGGAATTTACAAATTGAGCAACTGTGCCAACTTTGGTGTAATCGTCAAGATTACGGTCAGCAGGATATTGCAATTCGGTTACGCTCGGATACACATAAACATCAATTACATTTGCAAGAATTGATAAATCGTTTGCAGAAACAAACTTAGCCAACCATTTAAGAGCAAGACTACCCTCGTTTTCAATTTTAAGAACCTTAAACTCAGTGTAACCAGGCTCCCACTTGTCGTAATCGAAAAGTGCGGTCTTATCTTCCTTGATAGACTCCCAGTTTCCGTTTTTATCAAGAAGTTCGAGGTCGAGCTTCAATGTACCGGATTGGATTTTGTTGCCTGCAGAGGTAACGGAGTCTGTAAACCATGCAAACGTGCTACCAATTAGCATTGATACGCACATCAACAAGGATAAGGCACTGAGCAACAATGCTCGTTTAGTACTTTTTGCTTTTGTCATTTTCAATGATCTCCTTTTAATCAGAGTATTAGTTGATATAGTTCAAAGTGTGGCTACCACCGCGGTTGTCAACGATATCTGCGCTCGTCACGCTTGTATCCGTTGTATTGACGGTGAGGTGGCCGTTCACGGTAGTTGCATAGTAGGTTGCATCAACATCAACATTGTTGAGCGTTACGGTACATTCGCCCATAGCGCTGATTGCATTGGGGTTGGTAGGACCGTTAGCGGCAGTGCCTGCAACACATTCTGCGGTGATGGAACCCCCGTTGAGCGTAAGAGTAGAATTGTTCAAGCTGATACCGTAACTGTAGACCCATTTTGCACCGGTGGGATTCTCGATCTTGATATTGCAGTTATTCAGCGTAGCGGTTGCGTTTTGTATCTCCATACCCGTTGCTTCAGTCCAGTTGGTGTTGGCATTCAGGTGATGGTTCACATCTACTGTAACATCGGTCATAACCAAATTACCGCCTGTTACTTTTAAATGAGGAACAAGATTTGTGTGGTCGGCGCTGGTGATGGTACCGTTTTGGATCGTGGCGCCCGCCTGAAAATCCATACCCATAACGGTAAGGCTCTTACCATTAAGGTCAATTTCCACAGTCTCAGAAACGGCAATTGCGCTATTCAGTACAATATTTTTAGTGAGAACAACGTTATCACCGGCTTCAAGAGCATCAACCAGAGCATCGGCATTCGATACAGCCTCGTAGCCATCGGGAACGGGAACAACGGTGTACCACACGTCTCCGTTCGCCTGGGTTTCACTCGTAACCATATAACCGTCGGCAACCTTGATGTTGTTGGGGTCCTGACCACCGGTAGAAGGATCAAAGTTTACATAGGTACCGCCGTATACGTTAATAAAGCCGGTTGCACGATTTCTGTCCTCAACATTCAAGGTATAATTACCGTCGGTATTATGGAAGAATCCACCGTAAATGTCGATAACGCCACCGCTTGAATAGATAAGTTCGTGGCTGGTGGTTGCATTCCCGTTGACATAACTACCGCCGTTGATAACGATATGGGAGCCAGCACCTGCCCAAACGGCAATACCGTTATCTACCTCAAAATCGCCTCCGTTAAGAGTAATCAAGGTTCCGTCCTTGCCTTGTACTGCGCAGGTGTAGCCTTCACTGTTATTGGCATAGACCTTTCCGTCACCATTTATAGTCAACTTTGTTCCTGCGTTGTTTGCAACAAATGTGTAGGTGAATGCATTATGGCTTGCATTTTCGTTGACGGTATCGTGAATGACGGTTTTGCCGTTCAAATCAAGTGTGTAGTCGGCACCTTTTCTGATTATGTATTCATAACCGTAGCCATAGCGGGCATCGCTCTCAGAGGTTCTGATATCCTCGGACAACTCAAATCTGCCGGACTTAGCAGTAGAATTGTGAAGATCTGCGCCGGAGAACAGATACATCGTTTCCGGTTCAAGCCCTTCATCGTAGTTATTGCCGAAGGAGTCGGATTCAAAATCCTTCTGAATAGCCGTTAACTTTACGCTAAAGTCGGTGCCGATGGATTTATTCTGATACTCGTTTCCTGCGCTTTCCTGCATCTTCAATACAAGAGTAATGGTATGGTTCTGCACAGGTTCAAGATTGCCGGAAGCGGTAGTGCTGATAGCATCAAGAACTTCGGTTAAGGTACCAAGTCTCATGTCAGCAGTTAAATCACTACGCTCACTAACTTGGGCTGCAGGGTCAAGATAATAAACATCGATTACATCAGCAAGGTCGGATACCTCGCCATTTGCAGCGATAGCAATTTGATACTTGAGAGCAAGAGATCCCTTGTTTTCAATCTTGATGTGACGAACCTCGGTGTAACCGGGCTCCCATTTGTCGTTATTGAAAATGGCGCCTTGAGAAGCGTCGATCCAGTTTGCGCTTTCGGGAGCTTCCGTGCCGTTTGCCCAATACATCTCAACATCAAGCGTTCCGGACTTAATAATGTTACCTGCGGAGGTAACGCTGTCTGTGAACCAAGCGAACGTACTACCAACGAGCATAGACACGCACATAAGGAGTGCGAGTGCGCTCGTCAGTAAAGCACGCTTGGTGCTTCTGGTTTTTGTCATTTTTAATGACCTCCTTTTGAAATAGTGCCAACGTTGGGAAGTGTTTTACCGTTCTCACGCTGACCGTTGACCTAACGCGGGAGGCGGATTTACCGAAACATTCGGCAATCAAAAGGTACAAGGCTTTGCTTATACCCTTTGATTGCCGCCCATCGATCCCGATGGGACGGCGTGAGGTAAAAATGTTTGAAGACAAGACACATTCTGTTACCACGCTCACCACAGAGACAAACTCTGTTGTAAGAAAATCAATACTTTACGAACGGGATTAGAGATAGCCATAATCTCCGTCGTTGGCGAATCCAGTGCCTGCGCTCGGCGCCGGTTGTTCGTACGATCTCATTATTTAAGTATCGTAGTTCACGAGAAAAGTCGTTGATGAACATTGCAAACCGACCAATCACAATAAACAAGAAAAATGCGGCAGCAATGCCAATGAGCCAATAGAGCTCGGTATCAGGGTTATTCGCTTCTGGCATCGTCTTCTCCTATTTTCTTCGCACATTGGGTTTCCGTTCGGTCGTCTGTTCCTGCCATACTGCAGATGGCGCATATTCCAAAACCGAATATGCCGCCCACTAAAAGACCAATAATAAACTGTAACATTAGGACATCAACTACTTTCTTTGGGGAGGGTATATACCTTACTCTGTTTCTGCACCCGGCGCAGCGTCAGATGCGGTATCATCGGATGTGGCGGCAGCGGTTTCAACGCCTACAGCCACGGGTTGTTGACCTTCAAGCTGTGCCTTGAGGGCTTTGAGTTCCTCAAGCATCTTGGCATTTTCTGCTTTCTCAGCTTCGATCTTATCCTTTTCAGCCTGCATTTCATCCATCTGTTCCTTCTTGTAACGGCGGAACAGGTTGAAGAATTTAATGCCTTCATACAGGATAATCAGCATAAAGGGCGTAAAGATGCAGACGAAATAGCCGGGGGTGGTCTTTAAGAAATTAAAGAAGGTTCCAAGACCGGCAATATGGCTCTGGTACTGACCGAGCACGTAAGGATAGGTAACGATGGTTTCATCATCGGTATCGGTAGTAGTACCGTAGGTGATAAAGCCCGGATTACCCTCTGCATCGGTTGTCAGCTTGCGGATCTTATGGGTGATGGTTTCACCGAAACTGTCGGTATCCTGTGACATAAAGGTGATGATGTCGCCCTCTTTGAGAGTAGAGGGGTCAACCTCTTTTACAAGGATCAAGGAGCCTGCATTAAAGTCGGTGGCTGCCATTGAATCCGAATTGACTATGTACATCTTAAACCCGAAGAGATCGCGGTCGTTTCTATTAAATGTAGTAACCGAGATGACCGTAAAAATCATCATAGATACTACAAGCAATACAATTAACCAGACAATAGTGGTTTTGATTATGTTAAATACTTTTTTCACTGCACTTAACACTCCTTTTCTCTAAAATACTGTTTTACCGAACCGTAAATCAGGCGGAACACGTGCTCCGCTGTATCATCGCTGTCCGATACTGCGCCGTCAAAAACTTTGACAGCAAAATCAAGCATTACGTTGAGAATATGATTTAAGAGCATCCACACATTTGCTTCGTCTCGGAACGCATCCTTAAATTTCTCTACAAGAGGCTTGTAACGACGGTTATGACTTTCCGCTGAATACTGTTTAAAATACGGAGAGTAGTAATACCGAATAAACGTAAGACACTTATCCTTGTTACCAAGCATGAATTTCCATACTGAAGTAAAGAACACCCAGCAACGCATTTCGTAATCCATTTCCTGCATATACATTACAGGAATGTGCTGCATCGCTTTGTTTACCAGTTCTTCATCCAAGCTCTCAAAGGTTTTGGCGAACATATCCTCCTTATCCTCAAAATGACGGTAAATGTATGCCTGATTGATGGAGGTTTCTTCGCCTATTGATTTTGTAGTAGCTTTGTCGAGTCCGTCTCTTGCAATGACATGGATAGTTCCGTCAATGAGCCTCAGACGGGTATCATCCTGTTTCATTTCTGATTTTCTCCTTCCTTGCCTTAAACGTTTGCTACAACTTTCGGCAAAAATATGCAAACGCCGAGCGTTTGCGCTGGGGTAACAGACAGAAATAAAACGGACGGAAACATAATGATCGACAACAATACGTGGGTTTTAACCCTGCCTGCTGAATAACGGCAATTGGCAACATAATGGGTATTATGTTGTTAAAAAGCCGAACAAGCATACTTCGTTAATTTATTAGTACGAAGAATTATAGCACAGTTTGGTAGAAAAAGCAAGTGATTTTCGATAAAAAATGAGATTTACATAATTATAACGGATTTTGGGCGTGGCAAACAAGACCTTTTGTTCAATTTTTTCAAAAGGTCTCATTTGTTATGCCTTTTTTTACATATAATTGAGCTTTACAAGACAAAGAGTCGCAGTTCTTCACCGTTTTTAACAACATAATACCCATTATGTGATGCCGATGTTCACGTAGCATCGGTTTTTTAATGAACAAGCGCAACATAATACCCATTATGTGATATTCAAACCGCTGCTCTGTGTGGCGGTTTTCTTTTTTTAAATGATTAAACGCATATTCTCCATACGGCGCTGATGCTCTGCGCCGGTGGTGATGATATAAATACGAGTTGTGTTTATATTGGAGTGCCCGAG
>JAZSOM010000047.1:0-3827 GCA_045536955.1 Acutalibacteraceae bacterium | reverse complement strand
AACATAGAGAAGCAGACGAGCATCCAAAGCGGAATATCTCTCCTCTTTTTCTGGTTTTCTATGAGAATAGGGTGATTCATAAACCGCACCTTCCTTTGCTGCGAAAAATCATCGCAAAATCGTAAAAATCATTGAATTCTTTAAAAAACTCACCCGAACAGGTGGTTTTTTCCTAAAAACCCCCCAAACGGGGGGTGCAAAACGGACAAAAAAATCAATATAATCAAATCATAACAGTATCTTTTCTAAATAGAATTATAAATTACATTTTTCTTTTTTTCAAGAACATACGAGAAATACTACCCAAAAAGGTAGTATGTGTGTCAAATCCCCCTGTATTGGGCAGGTTACATCTTCAGCTTGACAAAGTATAATTATCCTTGAAGAGGTGGCGTATGGGAATACTGAATTATTTCGATTATATTGCATTGGCAGAAAACGAACATAAGAGGCTGCTTGAAATTTATCCCGAGCTGGAAAAACTATCGAGGCGTGAACTTGAGGTTTTCGCTCATCTTCTTACCGACAAAACGCAGGCACAGATAGCGGAGGAATTGTTTATTACACATTCTTCCGTGCATTTCCATTGCAAAAACATATACCGTAAACTCGGTATAAAAAGCCGTAAACAAATATTGATAAGATATAAAGATTTATAAGGAGGAACCTTTATGGGATTTCTGGAAAGAATTTTGAGAAAAGGAATAAGCGATGGTGTAAGTAAGGCAGTAGGTGATGCAATCAGCAAAGCTATTAAACCTTCTGTAACGGAATTTGCCAATAAAACCGCACAGCAGTTTGACGATGCAGCCCGTAATGCACAGTCATCGCAGACATACGCCTCTGCTCCTTTTGTTCAGAAAACATACAACACCGATGACAATTATTTTGCGTCTGTTATCACCGAAGCAAGCTTCCCCGGTTATTCAATCTCAACAAATGTTCACGCCAAAAACTTTGATGCAAGTGCGCATCCGAGCTGCTACCCGATTTCATACCTTTTCTCAAACGGTTCTCAGCCTAAGCTTGCAGTTCTTGTTATGAACAAGAATCAGTACCGTTCTATGATTGCAAAAGGAACTTACAAGGTTCTTGACGATAACGGCATTCCTTACATCCGTTTCTTCAAGGGAATGGAAAACGAAAGCGGATATGTCATTAACCGAATAAGAGAAAACCTCAGATAATTTTTGCTTAAAACAGAGAGAAAAGCTTTATGCGCCTGTGAAGAACCCAGCACGGAACTTTATGAGTTTTGCAGGCAGCCGTTTCGTGTACGGTTTCGTATCGCAAAATTGCGATGTTAAATCATTTTCTCTCTGTTTTTTTATTTAATGATTTATGTGCGTAATTGATAAACTGTTTGAAAAGGAAATATGGGAAGCCTTTTTTATTCACAAAATTGAGCAGGGAAACATAAGCGAAAAGGATACTGCAGACCTTCGGAGGTTTATTGACGGCAAGGAATATCTTCCCGTTGCAGGCAGAATCAGAATCAATCAAAGCTTTTCAGCTCCGCAAAAAACGCTTATCAGCAAATCAAAAGCAGGCAGAAAAAGAACTGTATATACTTTTGGCAGAGAAGAAAACTATGTTTTAAAGCTGATTTCCTTTCTTCTTCGTGATTATGATTATCTTTTTTCACCGAATCTTTATTCCTTCCGAAAAGAATCGGGAGTTAAAAAAGCCGCAGAGGATGTTATGAAAATCAAGGATTTGGATGACAGATATGTCTACAAAGCCGATATAAGTGACTATTTCAACTCGGTTGATGTTGATATTCTTCTTCCGAATTTAAAAAAAGCTTTAAGTGACGATTCCGAATTATATTTGTTTTTTGAAACACTTCTCCGAAATCCGTATGTGCAGTATAACGGTGAATTGCTTGAAGAACGAAAAGGGATTATGGCAGGTGTTCCCGTATCTGCATTTCTTGCAAATTTTTATCTGCGTGAGCTTGATGAATATTTCTTCAGTCGAAATATTCCCTATATCCGATATTCGGATGACATTCTTGTTTTTGCAAAGGATAAATCCGAGCTTGACGAAAGCATCAAGGCTATAAAAAACTGCCTTTTTTCAAAAAAACTCACCATCAATCCCGATAAGGAAACAATAACAAATCCGGGTGAAAAATGGACTTTCCTCGGCTTTTCTTATCACAACGGAATAATTGACATCAATGATGTTTCTTTTGAAAAGCTCAAAGCAAAAATGCGAAGAAAAGCAAGGTCACTTTCTCGCTGGGCGGGCAAGAAAAATTTACCCGGAGAATATGCGGCAAGAGCTTTTGTAAAACGGTTCAACACAAAGCTTTATGATAATCCCGTTTACAGCGAGCTGACGTGGACACGGTGGTTTTTCCCTGTTATAAACACCGATGAAACTCTGAAAAAGATTGATGAATATATGCAGGAGTGCATCCGTTATCTCGCAACGGGAAAAAGAACAAAATCACGCTATAATTTCAGATACGAGGACATAAAAAATCTCGGCTACAGAAACCTTGTGAATGAATATTACAAATTCAAAAATGCTGATAATGTCTGATTAACAGGGAAAAGAGGATGAAATGGAAAATTTTAAAAAACTGACAATTCTTCATTCAAACGATATGCACGGAGATTTTCTTGCCGAGGAAATTGACAGCAGCCTTGTGGGCGGAGTTTCAATGCTTTCGGGGTATGTCAACAAGGTCAGAGCGGAAGCTGAAAACTGCATTTACTGCGTTGCGGGCGATATGTTCAGAGGCTCTGTTATTGACTCGGAATTTCAGGGAGTATCGACAATCGAAATTATGAATATGCTTGCCCCGGATGTTGTGACCGTCGGCAACCACGAGGCGGATTACGGAATTGCACACCTCCTGTTCATTGAGAAATGTGCCAAATTTCCGATTATCAACGCAAACCTTTATATAAAAACAAACGGTGCAAGGCTTTTCAAGCCTCACCATATAGCTGAAATTGACGGAATGAAAATTCTGTTTATCGGCATTCTGACCGAAGAGGTGCTTGCACTTACAAAAAAAGACGGACTTGTCGGCACATTTGTTGACATCAACGAAGCTGCCTGCGAGGTCGGAAGAATATGTAACACCTATAATGCCGTTGATGTTGACCTGACCGTTCTTCTTACACACATCGGCTTTGAGGAAGACAAAGAGCTTGCCGCAAGGCTTGACCCTGCGTGGGGTGTGGATATTATCATCGGAGGTCATTCGCATACTTTCATCACCGAGCCCGAGGTTGTAAACGATATTATTATCGTGCAGGCGGGAACGGGCACCGATCAAATCGGAAGATTTGATATAACCGTCAACACCGACGAAAACCGTGTTGACAGCTATAACTGGCAGAGCATTCCCATATGCAAAGAAACCTGCCCGAGAGATGAAGCACTTGAAAAGATAATTGAATTCTACAAAGGTCAGACTGACAAAAAATACAGCCGCCTTGTTACGAAATTCAAACGCCGGCTTACCCATCCGTCACGCTACCGTGAAACAGAAATCGGCGGACTTTTTGCCGACATACTGTGCGAAAGCCTCGGACTTGATGTTATGCTTCTCGGTTCGGGAAGCCTGCGAAGCACAGAACTCGGTCCGATTGTTCTCTTCTCCGATTTTGTCGAGTGCTTTGCGTATGACGATGCAGCCCATATGCTGTCGGTAACGGGTAAACAGTTCAGGCGGATGATTGAATTTATGCTCCGTGATGAGGTCTGGACAGGCTCGCATTGCGAATTTTATCAGCTTTCAAGGGGAATGAGGGTTGTTTATAACCGCAGCACTCATGAATTCAAGGATTTTTCTCTTAACGGGGAAC
>JAZSOM010000016.1:0-12072 GCA_045536955.1 Acutalibacteraceae bacterium | reverse complement strand
AATTTTATTATTCAGATTATACGAAACAATAATTACAAAAAACTTACATTATTATAACGATTAAAATAAAAATGTATACTTTACAGTTCGTACAAAGCATAAGAAAAACCCCACAGAAGCTTTTACTTTGAACAGGTCCGTAAAAAACGGACAATGAAAAAAGAACCCTCCTATGGTAGAATTAAGATAAGTACCATAGGAGGGATTTTTATGCCCAGAGAATATAGAAATATCAGCTTTTACGAAAAAGAGATACTTGAATTAAGAGAAAAAGGATTAACCCATAAGGAAATCGGACACAAGTTAGGTTTTAGTCAAGAACAAATAAAGAAGTATCTAAAAAGATATAGAGAAAAGCAAAACAAAATTGCCGCCGGAATAGCATTAAAGAGAAAAGGTAGACCGCCAAAGAATTATGTTGTAAGTGAAGAAGATAAGATAGCTGAATTGAAATATATCCTTACTCGAAAAGATGCAAGGATAAAGACATTAGAAATGGAGAATAAACTGATGCGGGATTTTCTCTTGCTTGCAGAAAGGAAGTGAGAACAAGTGTAAAGTTTATGGTTATCTTCCGTCACAAAGACAAATATTCAATAAGTGAAATGTGCCGATTCTTCAATGTGTCAAGAAGCGGTTACTATGACTATGTAAAAAGAATGGATATGCCTGCAAAGGATTTACCGTTAGCAGAAAAGATAAAAGAATGTCAGGATAAATGCGGTAAAACATACGGTTATCGCAGAGTACATCTGTGGCTTGAAAGAGAAAATATACATCATAACCCTAAAACCATACTGCGAGTTATGCAGAAATACAACCTGTTATCGGTAGTCAGACGAAAGAAATACCGAAATTACGGAGAACATCTTCATCGTTATCCGAATCTGTTGAACAGAGAATTTATAGCAGACAGACCTAATCAAAAATGGGTTACAGATATATCATATATCAAGACACAGCAAGGAACACTTTATCTATCTGTAATCAGAGATTTGTATGACAACAGTATTGTTGCATACAAAACCGGAACTGAACAGAATGTCAACCTTGTTTTGAGTACCATCAAAGCAGCCAAGAGAAAAGAGAAGGTCACTGCAGAGTTGCAGCTCCACAGTGACCAAGGCCTTCAATACACTTCACACGGGTATTTTAAGCTAACTCAATCTTACGGCATAACGCCATCAATGTCAAGACGCGGAAATCCATATGACAACGCAATGGCTGAAAATTTTTTCTCGATTCTCAAAACAGAATGCATTTACAGAACAAAGTTGAAAACTTATGCGGAGGCTCGCATCCTCATAAGTGAATACATACACTTTTACAACAACGAAAGAATCCAATTAAAAACAAAACCGACTCCACTTGAAAAACGAAGTCAGTATGTCGCTTAATTAAATATTTCTGCCATGGGTGTTCTTTTTGTACTGTCTGCACAATTTGGGGCAGTTCAAGCCGTATGGTATTTTTGTTGATGTCAGATTTCTGCTGAAGTGTTTTCTGTCTGCTTTTGCGTTTTCTCTTCCCGTGTCAGCGATATGATTTTGACGATATTATATATTTGATAAGGAATGTAGGTGATAATGCCTGCATATACGCAAACGCAGAATGTAATAGGCCAGAGAACGGAAGCGAAAATTTTAAAAACAAATCCTCGCTTTTTGAAAAAGCCAACGGAAAGTATAATGGTGGAAATTATGGCGCTGAATCCGAATCCGCCCAGGCAACCAAAAAGCAAAAATGACAGGGCTTTGCTGTCATCCACAAGCGGCTGTTGGGTTGCAAGAGCCCCATAAATCAAGAAACCCGAAACAGCAACACTTAATGTGCATACGGAATATTCCAGTCTGTTTTTCTTAGTCATCATTATTATTTCCTGTCAAGTTGTTCTTTGAAACAAATATATCACAGACAAACAAAAACATCAATGCTGTTTGTAAGATTTTGAGTTGCGATTGGTTGCATCGGTTTTAAATTTTGCGAAGGACGTTGGGCGTTATATTGCCCTTATTTCACTCCCATTGTTGCGAAAAACTCTGCGCTGCCGATTCCGTGCGGGCGGTTGTATCTTCCGATTCTGTAAAGCCAGTCGGTGTTTTCGACGTCGATGTAATTAATTCTTTCCTCGCATACAAATGCCGCCTCGAATCCCATACTTTTAAGTATATCCTTTGATTCTTTTGAGTAGCAACCGTAGGGATAGGTGAAGGCGGTAGGCCTGTATCCGGTTTTTTCTTCCATAAGGCTCTGCATTTTCCCGAGGTCGCAATGGAGAAAAGCAGAGTATTCATATATGCTTTCACCACTGACCTTTTTTGCACCGTTTCGCCCCGAATTGTTAAGCTTATGCAGGTCATAACTATGGCTCTGGATTTCAATCCGTCCGCCGTTAGCGAGCTCGCTGATTTCTGCCCAGTTCATATACGAATAACTCAGAGTGTGGTCGTCAAGCTGTGTGAACATATCTGTGTACGCTCCAACAACCGATGCGATAGCGCACATATCGTATTCTTCAAGCAACGGTAAAAGGTAGCTGTATACGGTTTCGTATCCGTCATCAAAGGTGAGCATAATGGGCTTGTCGGGCAAGTGTTCACCGTCATATACGTAACGCAGGAGTCTATCTGTCGTTATTGGGGTGTAGCCCCTTTTTTTGATGTATTTCAGGTCATTTTCAAGCTCATTCAACGTTACGCAGTACTGTCCTGCGCGTGTCGGATTTTTTGTTATCTGGTGATACATAACGACGGGCAGCTGTATCAATTCTGTCTGCGCGGAGGTTTGAACAACTGCACGGCTCAGCTTCAATGTGCCGATTAATGCAACGGCAGCGCACAGAGCGAGAAACAGATAGTTGCGCCTTATACGGAATACCATAAAAAACACCTCACTGCATTGTATGCGGTGAGGCTGATTTTTATTTGCTGTCTTTAAGAGCAAGCTCAAGCCATATTGAGCCGATATCCATAGCCTGATAGAGGCCTTTCTTTTCGCTCTTCTTGATGATTCTGTCTTTCGGGCGTGCGTCCTGGTTGGTGCTGAGAAGCTGTACCGTGACCTTATCTGCAACATCAAGGTCATTTACTTTTTTTGTGCTGAGAATCTGGAGAAGCACAACGTATGGATCGCTTAAGTTGCCGTAGTATATTGTGTTGCCGCAACGTACAAGCGGCTTTCCTTTGTAACTGAGGAACTTAGCCTTTTTCTTTTCTGCCATATCTGGTTCCCCCTCCTTATTTAGTGATATAGTTCTCGACGAGTGCCTGAAGCAAGTCGTAACGATCAACCCTGCTGAGAATACTGCGTGCATTCTTGTGGGTTGTGATGTACGTCGGGTCTTCGGAAAGGATATAGCCGACTATCTGGCTGACCGGATTGTAGCCTTTTTCCTTAAGGGCGTCATATACTGTCTGTAACGTGCGACGCATTTCAGCATCGTGGTCGTCAATAAAGTCAAATTTTATGGTCTTATCGGTCATCTATGACACCTCCGAATTAAAGTGTAAAACTTAAGTACAGTTTATTATATACTAATTCTTTGAAGAATACAACCCTTTTTTCTTTATTTATGAACTTGCCGGTGCAACATTGCATAAAAGTTGAAAAATGCTGCGCTTACTGTAAAATAACCGACAGTGAACTTACGGATTCAAGTGTCAGTCGCGATTTTGCACAAGTATTCTGAATTAATACAATTGCGGCACGCTTCGCAAAGAAGTGTGCCGCTGTTCGTTTTATTGTCTTGGTTTAATATCAGTTATTGATTTTAACCTCGGTGTGTGCCTCGGATGAATCGTAAATTGCCTGAAGGATTTTTGATGTGCCTACGGCATATTTAATATCGTTACGGTTTCTCTCGCCCTTTGCGACACACTCAACAAAATCAAGCACCTCTGAACGATGCATATCGTTAGCCTTGTAGGTGGGTATTGTTTCGGTGAGCATACCGTTTTTGGTTGTCCAGAAACGGAAATTACCGCAGTAATCGAGTCTGACACCGCCCTTATCACCCATAAAGTCGATAAAGGTTTCTCTTTCGCCGATATTTTGTGCCCAAGCACCGTTGAAGCTGATTACGGCACCGTCGGTACGAACAAGACCTACGACAGAGTCATCAACATCGTAAGTGCCTGTCTCTGTGTTTTTGGTATCCTCTGCCCACATACTTTCGTAAACGTAGTTTTTCATATCCTTACCAAGCTTGCAGAAAGCCTCACCGCTTGCTGTAAGCACCTGCGGGTCGCCGAGGCAGTAGAGAATGAGGTCGATATAATGCACACCCCAGTCGATAAGTGCACCGCCGCCTGAGCAAGCCTTGGTTGTAAAGTCACCGCCGAGACCGGGAATTGAACGGTGAGCACGGAAGCTTGCATAAACGTGGTAAACATCACCAAGCTCACCGTCAGCAATCAGCTTTCTGATATGATTAACTGAATTTGCATAGCGGTTGCAAACACCGATTGAAAGAATTCTGCCTGTTTCGTAAGAAATCTTTTCCATCTCAAGTGCTTCGGAAAGAATTCTTGCGGCAGGTTTCTCGCAGAGTACGTCCTTGCCGTGACGCATAAAGTCGATTGAAATAACCGAATGCATATCGTTATGGGTGCAAACGGAAACGGCATCGAGCTCAGCATCGTCAAGAATCTCGTGATAATCGTAAACAGCCTTACCGCAACCGTATTTTTCAACAGCAGCATCAGCTCTTTCAGGAATAATATCGCAGAAATACTTTATTTCGGCAATATCAGAAGCTATATATGCAGGAATATGTGCAGAGTTTGCAATAGTACCGCAGCCTATAACGGCTACCTTAACTTTTTCTTTCATAGCAGTGCCTCCGTTAAAATTATGCTCTGAGCGATACGCCAAGCTTGTCAAGAGCCTTTACGGCACGTTTCATCGCGGCGTCAGCTTCCTCGTCGGTCATTGTTCTGTCTGCTGCACGGAGCTTAAGGCTGAAAGCAACACTCTTCATACCCTCGGGAATCTGTGAGCCTTCATAAACGTCAAACAGCTCGATTGTTTCGAGCGTATTGCCGACTGCGCCGGCTATTGTGCGCTCAAGCTTGAGTACAGGCATTGCCTTTTCGCAGACGCAGGCAAGGTCACGGCTGAGCGCCGGGAACTTGGGAAGCTGCTTGTAGGTGCGCTTGAGGTTACTCAGCTCGAAGCAAGCATCAAAACTGATTTCAGCGGCATAAGCTTTTGTGCCGATTGAGTAGTTGCCGAGAACCTGAGGGTGAACCTCACCGAAGATACCGATTACCTTTCCATCCTTGCTGAGAACTGCTGTTCGGCCGGGGTGGTAAGAGGGGTTGTCGGTTACTGCCTCTACATCATAGTCAGTGACGCCGAGCTTATCAAGAAGCTCCTCAACAACGCCCTTGAGTGTGAAGAAGCTGCAGTCTGCGCCGTACATACCCATACAAAGCATCATAGGCTCTGCGGGAAGCTCTTCTGTGCCTTTGCTGATATATTCTTTGCCGATTTCGTAAAGGTAGGCCTTTGCGTTACGGTTGTTGTAGTTCCTTGCAAGAGTTTCGAGCATTGAGGGAAGAAGCGTTGTTCTCATAACGCTTGTGTCTTCGCCGAGCGGATTTGTGATAACAACGCAGTTACGCTTTTCACTGTCTGCGGGGAGGCAGATTTTATCATAGCTTTTGGGGCTGATGAATGAGAAGGTGCAAAGCTCGGAAAGACCGCAGGCAAGCATAGTTTCGCCCATGAGGCGCTCGAACTTCTGCTCGGGTGTGTATTGAGCTGTTGCAACACCCGCAAGCTGTCTGTCGGGAATGTTGTCATAGCCGTAGAAACGTGCGATTTCCTCTGAGATGTCAGCCTTGTGGCGAAGGTCACCGCGGAAAGAGGGCACGGTAATTACACCGTCCTCAACCTTGCAGCCCAGACGCTCAAGGATGAGCTTCTGCTCATCTGCGCTGACGTTGATGCCGATGAAGCCGTTGACCCAATCGGGCTCGAAAGCAAGTGTGAAAGCTGTTTTGTCGGAGCAGTCGCAATCGACAACACCGTTAACAACCTCACCTGCACCGAGCTGCTGAACAAGCTGAAGTGCGCGCTCAAGGATTTTACGGCAACCTGTGGGGTCAAGCTGTTTGTCGTAACGAGAAGAAGCCTCTGTGCGCATACCGAGAGCTTTTGCCGTCATTCTTACGCTCGGACCGTTGAAGCAGGCGGACTCAAAAACAATAGTGTTTGTATCATCCATAATGCCGCTGTATTCGCCGCCCATAACGCCTGCAACGGCAACGGGTTTATTGGAGTCTGCAATAACAAGCATATCGGAATTAAGCTCACGCTCAATACCGTCAAGTGTTGTAATCTTCTCGCCATCCTTTGCGTTTCTGACAATAACCTCGTTACCGTCGAGATAGCGAAGGTCGAAAGCATGCATAGGCTGACCGTATTCGAGCATTACAAAGTTGGTAATATCAACAATATTGTTGATCGGGCGTACGCCGCTTGCGCGGAGTCTTTCACGCATCCAACGGGGCGACGGCTCGATCTTTACATTTTTGACAACAGCTCCGACGTAGCGGTAGCAAAGTTCGGGAGCTTCAATTGAAACCTTGAGAAGGTCGTTTACGTCGCCTTCACCGGGCTCAACCGTGGGAACGGGCTCTTCAAAATCCATACCGTAGGTTACAGCAGCCTCTCTTGCAAGTCCGAGAACGCTGAGACAGTCGGGACGGTTTGAGGTGATTTCAAATTCTGTGACAACGTCATTGAGACCGATTGCCTCGCAGATGTCTTTGCCGAGAGTGAGGTCGCAATCATCGCCAAGAACAAAGATGCCGTCCTCGATAGCGTAGGGGAAATCGTGAGCGGTAAGACCGAGTTCGCCGAGAGAACAGAGCATACCCGCGCTTTCAACGCCGCGGAGCTTGCCTTTTTTGATTTTTTTGCCCCCTGCGACAACGGAGTTGTCAAGAGCAGCGGGGACAAAGTCGCCCTCTTTGAGGTTCTGTGCGCCGGTAACAATCTGAAGGTTTTCTTCAGCGCCGACATTTACCTGACAAATCCAGAGATGGTCGGAATCGGGGTGCTTCTCAAGTGATTCGATTTTGCCGACAACAATGTTGGAGAGCTCCTCACCCTCTGTCTCGTAACCCTCTACCTTTGAGCCGGAGAGAGTGAGCGCAGAAGCAAAATCTTTATCTGTAACGTCGAGCTTCAGATAATCGTGAAGCCATCTTTTTGATAATACCATTTTTATTCTCCTCCCTTAAAACTGGCCGAGAAAACGCATATCGTTTTCAAACAGCAGACGCATATCGTCAATGTTAAAGCGGAAGAGCGTAAGACGCTCAAGACCGACACCGAAAGCAAAGCCACTGTAAACCTCGGGGTCAATGCCGCCGTTCTTGAGAACCTGCGGATGAACCATACCGCCGCCGAGAATTTCGACAAAGCCTTCGCCCTTGCAGAAGGGACAACCCTTACCACCGCAGCGGAAGCAGGTTACGTCAATTTCGCATGAGGGTTCGGTGAACGGGAAGTGGTGGGGACGAAGACGGATTTTTGTGTCCTCGCCGTAAAGCCTTTTTGCAAAATCAAAAAGGCAGCCCTTGAGGTCGGACATTGTGATGCCCTTATCAACTACAAGACCCTCAATCTGATGGAAGAAGGGGGAGTGAGTTGAGTCAACTGCATCTGAGCGGTAAACACTGCCGGGTGCGATGATGCGGATAGGGGGCTTGGAGTTTTCCATAACTCTTATCTGCACCGGAGAAGTCTGCGTGCGCAGAAGCATATTCTCTGTGATGTAGAAGGTGTCCTGTGTATCGCGTGCGGGATGCTCCTTGGGGATGTTGAGTGCCTCAAAGTTGTAGTAATCCCACTCAACTTCGGGGCCTGTTGCAACCTCAAAGCCCATACCGAGGAAAATTTCCTTAACTTCGTCGAGCACGATCGAGAGGGGATGCTTGTGGCCGAGGGCAACTTTCTCACCGGGCATAGTGACATCAAGTGTTTCACGCTCGAGTCTTGCTTTGAGCTCGGCAGCCTTGAGCTGGCTTACCTTTTCTTCAAGCTGAGCTTCAATTGCTTGTCTTACCTCGTTTGCGAGCTGACCGACAATGGGTCTTTCTTCGGCAGAGAGCTTACCCATCTGCTTGAGAATTGCAGTAACTTCGCCCTTTTTGCCCAGGTATTTTACACGCAGCGCTTCGAGGTCTGCGTTTGAAGATGCCGCATCAACGGCGGCCTTGGCTTCAAGAGCAATTGAATTTAACTGTTCTTTCAAATCTATCATCCTTTCGGTTAATTTACTTAAAAATAAAAAGCCTTCGCCCCTGATTAAAGGGACGAAAGCTCTGTTTACAAACTTCCGCGGTACCACCCGTATTTCCGCCTTGCCGGCGGACGCTCCTGTGCCCTGTAACGGCGGCAAACCGTCACGGCCTACGCAACGAAAATGTCTTCAGCCATGCCGCTCCAAAGTGAAATTCGGCAACCCGCCGTTGCAACCCGTGCTTCCAGCCTGTGACACGGACTCTCTGCTTGCAGCGTTTGTCAGGTGCT
The DNA here is from genome assembly GCA_045536955.1 of Acutalibacteraceae bacterium. Taxonomy (GTDB): domain Bacteria; phylum Bacillota; class Clostridia; order Oscillospirales; family Acutalibacteraceae; genus UBA8612. The sequence goes on along the minus strand of JAZSOM010000016.1, from coordinate 3,528 downwards.
TACTGTGCTTTTTCACAGCGTTTGATTATTCAAATCAGCGATAATTGTAACATAATAATTATAATTTTGCAAGTGTTAAATTATATATGTAACATAAAAAATAACCGCTCTGCCTGGACTTTATCAAGAAGAACGGTTAAATTTTTAATGTGGTTTTATTCTGCGGACCCGTTCATTTCATTGAGAATGCGGCGCACTTTGTCGGGGCAGTCGGTGATAATGCCGTCAACTCCCGCCTCTATCATATTGCGTATGTCCTCGTCCTCGTTAATTGTCCATACATTAATCACAAGGCCGTTTTTGTGTGCTTTTTGGACAAAGTCGCTTCGGATGCACAGCTTGTGCGGATGAGCGGCATAGCACTTCATCTTTTCCATTGCGGCAAAGGGCGGCACAAACGCAAGATGTGCTCTGATATAGCCGGCAGGGTAGAGGAAAGCTGTTTTGCAGCTCGGGTCAATCTGCTTGATGTATTCAAGTATCTCTTTGCTGAAACTTGAGATAAGAAGGATATCGCTTAATCCTCTTTCTTTAACCGCTTCGAGGGTTTTTCTGACAAGCGTTTCGCGTCTTGCATCGTTCTTTTCGGGCTTGAGCTCAATGTTGAGAATTTTAAGATTTTTGCCGACGGCAAGGTCAAGAAACTCATCGAGCGTGGGCAGGGTTGTACCCTTGAATTTTTCGTCATAATATGAGCCGAAATCGTAGCTTTTGAGTTCTGCGAGAGTCATTTTCTCAATTTCGCCCGAGCCGTTTGAGGTTTCGTCGATTGTGTAATTATGGCAGATTACGGGCACGCCGTCTTTTGAAAGGTGAACATCGGTTTCAAAACCGTCTGTTCCCATTGCGATTGCGTTTTCGAATGCGGGAATCGTGTTCTGCGGAGCGGTTTTGTTGGCGCCTCTGTGGGCGATAATATTTACGTTATACATTTTAAATCTCCCTCTTTCAAAATCACATAGATTCGGGGACATTGATTCTCAGCATTGTGAGAACGTTGTTGAGGGTTGCCTTGACGCAGGAGCAAAGGTAAAGCCTTGCGTGTGTAAGTGCTTTGTCTTCGCTGCTGACGCGGCAGGCGTTATAGAACTTGTGGAAGAGCGTTGCGAGCTCTACACAGTAACGTGTGATTCTTGCAGGGTCATAGTTCTTTGCTGCATTGACGATTTCACCTGTAAGTGATGCGAGGTGACTGATAAGCTCTCTCTCCTCTGCCGCAGTGAGAAGCAACAATTCATCGTCAGAACATTCAACAGCGGCAATGTTTTCAATGCCGAGCTTTCGGAAGATGCTGCAGATACGTGCGTGAGCATACTGGCAGTAGTAAACGGGGTTCTGTGCGCTCTGCTCAACGGCAAGGTCAAGGTCAAAATCCATCTGCGAGCCGGGCTCGCGGATGTTGAAGAGGAAACGTACCGCATCAATCGGGATTTCCTCAAGAAGGTCTTCAAGTGTGATTGATTTGCCTGTGCGCTTGCTCATTCTGACAACCTCTCCGCCGCGCGTGAGACGGACAAGCTGCATAAGCAGAATATCGAGCTTGGAAGAATCTGTGCCGAGTGCCTCAAGCACGCCCTTCATTCTGGCAACGTGGCCGTGATGGTCAGCACCCCAGATGTTGATTGCTTTGTCGAATTTTCTGCTTTCGAGCTTGTTGCGGTGATATGCAATATCTGCCGCAAAGTATGTCGGGTTGCCGTTGGCGCGGACAAGAACTTCGTCCTTTTCTCCGCCGTGCTCAGTTGCCTTATACCAGATTGCGCCGTCCTTTTCGTAGGTGAGGTTCTTCTCTTTAAGCATAGCGAGTGTTTCGTCAAGCTCGCCGCTCTGATAAAGTGAGCTTTCGCGGAACCATACGTCGTAATCGATTCTGTATTTATCGAGGTTTGCGTGCATCTTATCGATGTTGAGCGGAAGGGCAAACTCAACAAGGGCTGCTCTGCGCTCCTCCTCGGAAACGTTCATATACTTATCCCCGTGGATATCGGCGAACTGCTGAGCGCGCTCTTTGATGTCTTCGCCGTGGTAGCTGTCTTCGGGCAGCTCAACTGCGTTCTCACCCTTGAAAATCTGCTGATAACGAACGTCAAGCGAAAGACCGAATTTGGCAATCTGGTTGCCTGCGTCGTTGACGTAGAACTCGCGTGTTACCTTGTAGCCTGCCCAATCAAGAACGGCAGCAAGGCAGTCGCCGAGTGCGCCGCCTCTGGCGTTACCCATATGCATAGGGCCTGTCGGGTTGGCGGAAACAAATTCGACGTTTACGGTTTTACCTTCGCCGAAATCAGAACGGCCGTAATCCTCGCCGCAAGCACGTACATCGCGGAGAACGGCGGCATAATAGCTGTCACTGAGATAGAAGTTGATGAAGCCTGCTCCCGCAACCTCGCACTTTGAAACGTAAGTTCCTTCAAGGTCAAGGTTTGCGCATACTGCGTCGGCAATCTGTCGAGGTGCACGGCGGAAAACTCTTGCGCCTGCCATTGCGGCATTTGTTGAAAAATCGCCGTTTGCGCGGTCTGCCGGAACCTCTATGTTGAAAGAAGGAATCTCGGCTTCGGGAAGTGCGCCCGAAGCAATTGCTTTTTCGAATGCTGCAGCAATTGATGCAGTAAGTTTATTCTGAACGTTTTTGACTAACTTTGACATTTTTATACCTCGCTTTTATTCAAAACGGAACGTAATCCGAAGCTTATTCTGTGAACAGAAGCCTGTGTTGAAATCAAGAGTGTAGCTGAAGAAAAGCTCACCTTCGTTTTCGCCGACGCGGCTTTTGACCTCTTTGCCGTGAACACCGAGCATAAGGTCGACGTATTCGGTTGCGTACATACAGCTGTAACGCTTGCCGGGCTCGACAATGAGCTGTGCATTGTGTCTGCCGCCCAGACGCTTCATTGTAACGACACCGTCAATGTAGGAAACGGTTGTTTCGCTGCCCTGAAAATCTTCTGTTTCGAGGTAGCGCAACATATAGCCGTTTTCTTTTTCTTCATATTTGCCGATGGTTGAGAGCTTTGCGGTTTCCGTCTGGCCGTCAACCTCGTGGCTGTCGTTGATTGTGATAACTACCTTGCGGCTCATCGTCGGCTCTCCTTTCGCTGGATAGCGAGTGTGATAAGTCTGTCGATAAGCTCGGGGTAAGATACACCGCTGTGCTCAAACAGCTTGGGATACATACTTATTGATGTGAAACCGGGAATTGTGTTTATTTCATTGAGCAGAATCTGCTCATCGTTTACAAAGAAATCAACTCTTGAGAAGCCTTCGCAGCCGAGAGCCTTATATGCCTTGATTGCCTGCTGCTTTACTGCTTTAAGCTGCTCTTCACTGATGCGTGCGGGAATAAAAAGTCCGCTTGTGCCTGCGACATACTTGGCATCGAAATCGTAGAAATCGTTGCAGGGTGCAATCTCACCGGGTGTTGCGACAATAGGCTCATCGTTTCCGAGTACTGCACACTCAACCTCTCTGCCGAAAACAGTCTCTTCAAGCACAACCTTGCGGTCGTTTTCGAAGGCTGTTTCAATA
>JAZSOM010000006.1:0-21727 GCA_045536955.1 Acutalibacteraceae bacterium | reverse complement strand
CGTGTCAATCTCTGCGTTGAACTTCTTATCTCCGTCTACATCGACATAAACCTCAAACACGGCGCCGGAAAGTTTGTTTCCATTATCTGCATCGGTTTTTGTTATCTCGATATTTCCGGTAATAAATTCGTTCACTACCTCGATTTCAATAACCTGTCCGTCTTTTGTTATTTCTGCCGTGAATACTTCATCGGAGAGGACAAACTGTTCAGGGCAGGACAACTCTTTGATGAGCCATTTGCCAACGGGAATGTTCTCAAAGCCAAACACACCATTTTCATCGGAGGTAGAAGTGAGAATAGCTGTTTCTTCGGTAAATTCTGTGGTATCAGCCCAGAACAAACCGAATACAGCACCTGCTAAAACGTTGCCGTCCTCATCCTTTTTAAGTCCTTCGATATCTCCTCGGATAATCTTGTTATCAATAGCAGTTCCGTTATTTACGGAAATAGCAACGGTGGCAACATCCTGACCTGCATATACAAACTCAACCGCATAAACGGTATCGGAAAGGATATAATTGCTGTCGGTTGCATATTCCTTAACGTACAGCTTAGAACCAACAGGAATATCGGTATTAAATACCGCTTTGCCGTCCTTAGAGCAGGTCACGATTTCAAGAAGTCCGTCCTTCGGGATCTCCTTGCCATCTTTTGCAGTAAAAGTTTCTGCAGCGTAAAGACCGAACTTAACCTTGCTGATTTCATCATTCATACCAAGCTTAAAGGTTTCGTCCTGCTCCATTGTTTTAAGTAAGTCAAGGATTACCTTTTGACGCTCGTTAATCATCGAAACAGCGGTAGAGGTTACGCTAATTTCTTCACCTGCATAGATAAGCTCTGCATGAAGAATCTCATCATTTAACACCATACCGTAGGCGGCTTTTTCTTCCTTCAAACGATATTTACCGAGATATAATTCCTTCGTGGTCGCAATACCGTCTGCACCGGTAGTAATGGTATCTACCTTTTGATCCTTCTCGTATCTCAGAGTGCCATCGGGAGTGTAGATATCTTCATCAGCAAACACACCGAAAACGGCACCCTCCAAGCCGGATATCTGATATACAGGCTGATACATTCCGTCTTTTTCACTAACGGTAAAGAAAACTTCGCCCGTTTTGGTAAGGTTGATAATGCCTTTTTGTGGCATATTAGACTTTGTTACTGTCACAAGAACAGTCGAGCCATCAACCTCAAAGGGAACGGGCGTGCCATCAAGCACATATCCGTAAGCAGTGCATTGTTCGATGATTTCATACTGTCCATACGGTAAAGCGTAAGGCATCATAAGAGTGCCGTCAGCAGTGGTGTAATAAACGTCAATATCCATCTGTTCGGGATAATTGATGTGCTGCACCACAAATTCGCCGGTATCCTTGTTGCGAACCTTAAAGCCAACACCCGCAGCAGGGATAATTTTTCCCGTTTCTGCATCGGCTTTTTGGATAACAATATCCGCCATAAAGGTAGCGTTGTTTATGAGATAACGATAGATTTCTTCATTGGTATCAATGTTGACCTCAAAGGCAGGCATAAGCTCCTTACCCTCAAGACCTTCGATTTGCTTTACAACGTACACACCGTAAGGCAGCCAGTCTGTTTCTGCATAACCATATTTATCGGTTACAAGAATTGCTCTTTCGGTTTCATCTGCTTTTTCATAAGAGCCGGCAGACTTTAAATATATCTCAAACACAGCGTTTTTCTCAGGCTTCTCGATTTGAGTTGAGCCATCATCTGCGTGCTTAATAATGGAGATCTTTCCGTCAATTCTTTCTTCGTAAACATCCAGATACTCGGTATTCAGTTCAACACTGTAATTACCAGCAGATACATCAAGATAGTAGGGGTACGGATCTAACAAGTATCCTTCGCTCGGGGTAATTTCCTGGATATACCACTCACTACCGCAAACAAAGTAATCGGTGATAAAATATCCGTTCTTGTCGGTTGTATAGGTTGCAACGAGTTCAGAGCCGTTATACAATCCGTAAACCGCACCTTCGAGAGTTGCATCGCCTTGAGATAAACCGTAGGGCCAACCATACATATCTACGACATCATCCGAATTCTTGGGAAGGTCGCCGTTAAGGGACATAACAGATACCGGCACTAAACCGCTATCGTTATCGTCACCCCAGAAGATATTGCCATCAACCTTAAATACATCTACACGGAACTTTTTAAGAATATTTTTGAAAGTATAGTTAGTGGTTTTATCCCACTCAACAACTGCACTTTGAGGTTCAGGAATCACATATTTAACCTGTGTGTTTACCTCTTCTAAAACATAGTTCTCACCGATGAGAACGTCGTTAAATACTGCAACACCGCTATAGTCGGTGGTAGCATACAAATCTACCTTTTCACCGCTTAAAGAAGTACCGTAGAGACGGAAACGGATGCCTTCAACCAGTCCATCTTCCGAGTTTTTGGTTACACGGACATCGCCGCGTTTCAACTCGTTATACATGTAATTGTTGGTCACTTCGTTCCACTTGATTACAGCACTCTGATTCGCAGGCACAATGTATTTTGCGGCAGTGTTGACCTCTTCAAGAACATAGGATGCGTGTCCGCTGATAAGCACGTCCTCAAATGTTGCGATACCTTTGGAATTGGTAACAGCAAACTGTTCAACCTTATGACCGCTAAGCGAAGTGCCGGAGAGCTTAAACTGGACGCCCTCTACAAGTCCGTCTTCTGAAGTTTTAGATACAGACAGATCTCCGCGCTTTAATACGTTATTGAAGGTGACGGTAGCAGTTTGACCGCTTACAACCGTTACAGAACGAACCTCTTGCGGCTCATAGTAATCAATTGTTTCCTCAGTTACGGTGTATGTGCCGGGCTTGAGGTCTTTAACGGTTACTTTACCGCCGTTTGCAGTGGTAACAGTCTTATTTACGCCGTTGCCTTTAATAGTAAAATCTATACCGTCAACAACACCATCCTCCGATGTTTTAACGATTTGACAGTTGCCGGGGATAAGCTCATTTACAGCATTAACGGTTACGGTGCCGTTAGGTGAATCTCCATTGAGAGTTACAGTCCATTCGGTTGTGCCATAGCTTCTGTAATTAGTCGGAAAGACCGTTTCTTTAATTTTATAGGTGTCATACTTTACGTTATCTACAGAGGCATAACCTTTACTGTCGGTAGGACCGATTTTATACTGCACGGACGAATCGGTAGTAGAGGTCGCAACAAAGGTTGCACCCGCCAGTGCCTTGCCATCGGTATCCTTCTTGTAAACCTCAATCTTACCGGTTGTTTGGATAATGTCCTCGGGGAGATGGTAATAAGCGTTCGGATAAGAAGCTTTATTACCATTAGAAGAATCGCTCATCCAAGCAACAGGCATAATCTCAGGTCCTCTGTCGTTACCGACATGAATGAGGAAGTCAGTACCTTTATAAGTGCCCGAATAGACCGCAATATGTGTATGCGAACTTTCATCATTACCGAAGATAATAAGGTCGCCGGGGGCAAGTTTTGATCTGTCTACATTAGAAGATGATGTGCCGATTTTCTCAATTTCACCGTCTTTTACCAGCTTATTAAGAGCCGTCTGCCAGGTAACAACCGCCTGAGAGTTCATACCCGTTGCATTGATAGCATCAAGAATGAACTGAGTGTCGGCACCTTCAATATTGGGAAGATAGTTGCACACGTAGTAGGTTACAAAAGCCGCACAGCAAAGTCCGTTTTTCTCAAACTTTGCAATATCAGGTGCACGGCCTGTAACGGTTGAACTATCCGCAACAGTTTCTTTACCAGACATATTCGTTCCGTAATGAATGTTTGAACGAATGCTTTCGGGACAACGGGAACCGTAGCTTCCGCTTTGGTAAAGCGTTCCGTTATCTTTTTGCGCCTGCACATCATAGCCCGTGTATTCAAGAGCACGAAGAATCGGGCTATCTACCATATTGTCGGGCAGATCTGATGCAGGAGCCGCCATTGCGGAAAACGGAACCATCGACAAGAGCATTACTACCGCAAGAAAAGCGGATAAAAATCGTTTTCTGTTTTTAGTCATAGTAGTCGTTTCCTTTCAATTGTTTTTGCTCTGAAAAACAAAAAAGCCCTGCCACCCAAAAAGGCAGCAGAGCTTATGTCTGACAGATTTTAAGTTATTTAATTGTATGTGTTCGTGCTTGACATTGCAATATCGCAATACCACACGCCGTTACGGTATGTGACACCTATTGCTATGTATCCGTATTCTGCACCGCCGACATAACTCCAATGGGACGAGCTGTTACGGGCTAAACGAGCAAGGCGTTTCGCCACAGCATCAATCGTTCCACCAAAATCAGTTTTTGCGATTGCCTCACGAGCATTTGCTGTGTAATACGGCTCTCCGGTCATTCCATAAAGGGAGGGATCTACATATTCTCCGTATTTCAGTTGCGTTGCGGCTTCACGCTCGTCATGAACGTCATGTGCAAAGTTTGATACAAGCTGTTTGCTGCGATACTCTGCATATTGAGTCAGTCCAGAAAGTACCTTGGCAGACTGAACACCTTGTTCTGCTCGGTACTCATTGATATACACCACCATCTTCTCAGCGATTTTCTTTACATCATCTGCAGAAGCTTTGACTTCTTCCGGTTCGGGGGACGTTTTGGTTGTCTCCGTACTTTCAGTAGTTTCGGGCTTCTTATCGGTTATATCAGGTACAGTTGATGTTGTGCTTGACGGCTTTGAAGAAGTTACGGATTGCGCAGGCTCCTTGTTATCTGTTTGAGGCGTGCTTTCCGTTTTTTGAGGTGTGGTTTCTGTGCTGACGGGTTTTGATGTCTCTACATTGGCATCAGTGCTCCTTTCTTCGTCGGTTGGGATTGACCCCGTACTTTGTGTATCTGTCTGTGATGTTTCGGTTTGTTCTTGCTGGCTTTGGGTAGTACCGATCGTTTCACTCACACTGCTTTCATTCAAGTGGTTTTCTAAGGAACAACCGGACACCGCCAACATAAGCACAACAAGAAATATAATAAAAATTCGTTTCATGTTCTCACCACATTTCTGTGCTATGCTAAACTTGGTGCAACGGGTGCACTAGGTTAAGCCTGTGTAACGGAAGCGCGATATGTCTTTAGAAATTCAATGAATAATCGCTCGACCTCTTTACTGTCAGGGAGGATATCCGCATACTCCTTTAGACTATCGCCACTTATTGTAATTGAGGATATTTGCGGTTTTATCGGCTTTCTGAAAAGCGCCTTTAAGCTGTCAATATTAACAGCACCGCATTCATCCAACACTTTTAATTCTTTAATTTGCGATTGTTTAATTTTTTCTCCCGCCATAATGATTTCAGAATACAAAAGGTTTTGTGTTTCGGTTGTTAAATATGAAATTGCAACACCGTTTTTAAAACCAAGTCTGCCATCATCGACCATATCTATGAGGGGGAGGATAAGATATGTCAGCCTTATGAGATACGCTACTGTTCGGCGACTATCGTTATTGTCTTTGCCGACCTCACTTAACACATCTAGTTTCTTACCGCCTTCGATATCTGTTCGTTTGCCTTGACTACGTTGGAGATCCACACGCATTTTATATGCATAAGCTTTTTCACTGTAACTGAGATGTGGGCGTTGCTCAAGGTTGGTATCGAGCATTATCATAGCGGCGCCGATATCGTCTATATCTGCTCTAATAATGGCTGGAATATCTGCCTTGCCACAAATACGGGATGCTCTTGCTCGGTTTCTTCCTGCAAGTATTTGATATTTGCCATCTTCAAGCGGACGAACGATAATCGGGTTGATAACTCCGTTTTCCTTAATGCTTTTTGATAGCGATTCGAGGCTTTCTTGACTGTGAGCCTTGAAGGGCTGCGGTCTGCCTGTAATACTTTCAAAAGCATCATCGGAATACTCAACGAGTTTTTCTAATGGAATTATCGTTATTTTTGCTGAGTCATTGGGACTTCGAGCAGAGGACACGATTTCGTCAAAGTCGTTTTCCGAGTCTGTCGAAACATTGCTTAACTGTTGTCGCCGTGCCTCTAAGTCTGCTTTCTTCACTTGAACATCACCTCCATCGCTATCTTAGCGTAGGAACGTGCAGCGTCATTCTTCGGCGCATATTCGTGAATGGAAAGACCAAACTCCGGTGCCTCTGCAACGCCGATGGAATACTTGATATGTTCATCAAATATATGCATTCGGTTTCCGTATCCGTCTTTTACAACATCACGGATGTTTCGGCAACAGTTGGTATTATTTTGGAACTTGGTAAGCAAGATTCCATCAACCTTCAGATCGGGGTTAAGGTGTCGCTGAACCGTTCCTATAAGCTTCTCAACTTGATCAAGACCTTCAAGCCCCAGTGGATGTGCTTCTACAGGGATAATTACGCTATCGGATACAGCAAGTGCATTAATCGCAAATAAGTCGCATCCGGGATGGCAATCAATGAAGATATAATCATACTCATTTTTGATGTGTTTCAATATACCTTTCAATATGTACTCTCTGCAGGTTGCAGTGGGGAGGACCTTGTCAAGCAAGGATAACTTTGCCGTCGATGGAAGAACATCAACGGTAGTTGACTTCACAATGGCATTGTGTATCATTTCGTTCATCTCATCATCTGAACAATCATCCATTGCGGCATTGAATAAATCGTATACCGTAGGCTTGTCTTTAAGATGGCCGGGAAAGATGCCAAAGTGCTTTGATAGGTTGTGCTGATAATCCAAATCCACTGCAAGAACTCGTTTGCCTTGTGTATGGATATATGAGCTGATGTTTACGGCAGTTGTTGTTTTACCAACACCGCCTTTGCAAGATATAATTGATGTGATCTTAGACATTGTTTTTCCTCCAATCTTACTATATAAACACCGTACATGGTGAAGGTGACGCAATTCGAACCGCCACCCTAAATTTAAGGTGTTTTTTGACTGGAGAATGTGTTTTTTAATGGTTGGTGTGCGTTAAAAATAGACCTTTGTACTGTTTTTGACTGCGAAAAACCCAGTATTTATGCGGGTTTTCGCGTGATTACTATAACGCTACTCCGACCAAAATAGGAAATCCGTTCACGAAAGTGGACGGATTTTTGATTTTGTACTATTCATTTTTCATTATTAGGTATTCATCATTCATTAAAACGGATTTCCGTAATGAATATTGAATGATGAAATCGCTTCGCTGATGAATAATGAATAATCAAATGCCGATTTCGGCATTTTCTTTTTTTACAAACGTTTTTTATGCTTTTTCACATTCTCCTGTCGATTTTACTGATTCGAAATTATGCCATTTTAGGCAGGTTTGGATTATTCGTGTTTGCTCACCTCCAAATTAGCGGATATATTTGCGCGTTTGTATATCGGCGCAGAAAATGGAAAAAGTATATAGTAGAAAATAAACGGAGGTAAGTTTATGTTTAAACACGAAAAAATGCTTTTTCATCCTGTAGCGGTGGAAAAAGCTAATCCACAGTATGCGGCGCTTTTACAAGAACAACTCGGCGGCGGCAACGGTGAGCTTAAGGCTGCTATGCAGTATATGTCCCAAAGTTTTAGAATTAAAGACCCTGAAATTAAGGATTTATTCCTTGATATTGCCGCCGAAGAACTCGGTCATATGGAAATGGTTGCGCAAACCATCAATCTGCTTAATGGACACGATGTTGATGCCGATAAGGTGCCTTCGGGCGAGATTCAGTCCCACGTGCTTTTAGGACTTAACCCCGGTCTTATTAACGCTTCGGGTTACTCTTGGACGGGCGACTATGTAACCGTTACAGGAGACCTCTGTGCAGACCTACTCAGCAATATCGCATCCGAACAACGCGCAAAGGTGGTTTATGAATATCTTTACCGTCAGATTGACGACAAAAAAGTGCGTGAAACCATCGACTTTCTTTTAAACCGAGAGGAAGCTCACAATCAGATGTTCCGTGATGCCTTTAACAAGGTGCAAAATTCAGGCTCTAACCGAGATTTCGGCACCACCAAAGCCGCCAAGATGTATTTCTCCATGTCTGATCCCGGTCCTAACGCATTTGCAACAAACGAAACAAAACCTGTTTCTTTTGATAAATAATATTAAAACCGCTGAAGTTTTTACGCTTCAGCGGTTGTTTGCTTATATGTGTTAAATTATTTATTACAATTTATAGCTTGTGCTATTCTTTTATTTCTCTTTTTTACAAACTCAAGTTGATTTTTAATCCACTGTAAATATTCGTCAACTGTTTGCGGCATAGGATCTTTTGACATATCACCATCACCAATCCAAAAATTCACCGATTCATAATCTGCTGACACGCAATCTTGTAAAAAGAAGAAATCTACATAACCCTTAAAATCAACAAATAAATCGAAAAATTCTTTGTTTTTATTTAATGTATCAAATAATGGACTATCCTCGTTTTTATAATATCTTCTAATACATTCAAGAGTTAAATCCCAACGGTCTTTTATGTATGCATTGCAACCACGTGCACGATTTATACTATTATCCTTTGGAAAAATTATAGAACCGCCTATGGTGTAACTTTTATGTAAAAAATCTTCGATAAACTTTCTGTAATCAGGCAAATCTTTTGATACCTCTTCAAGCATCTTGCGATATCGAACATAGCGAAAACTTGCAAGAATTGAATCACTACCAAATCGAAAATTATCCCAAGTTAGATAGTTATAACTATTCCCGACCATTAAACTCATTGTTTTACCGTTAGGTAAAGGTTTACTCCATAAAAATTGATGATATGATTGTAATGTTTTGCTCATTGAATCGGGGTCTTTTCCAAAGCCACCAAGTATTTCATATGCCCAGAAATTATCCCAAAAGTTTGGTGTATCGGTTGTAAAATCAAAATTTATATCTATTTTCATTTTACATTAGTCCTCAGTTTTGAATTAAAATCATCACACATTTTAGTTATCATATCATTTTTAACAAGAGCATTTATCCATTCTTTAGGTATGTTATCATATCCGTAAAGAATTCCGGCAAGACCGCCTGCAACTGCGGCTACTGTGTCTGTGTCTTGACCAAGATTCACAGCTTTAAGAATGCATTCCCTATAATTTGAAGTATTAAGCAAACACCATATTGCTGCTTCAAGCGTATCTACAACATAACCGCTGCTTTTAATTTCTGAAACATCAAGATTTGCGAAATCAACTTTAAACAAACGCTCATAATGAAAAATTTGCTCATAATTATAATAATATTTTTTGGCCTTCTTTAGCGCCTCAATCACTGATTTTTTTTTAGGAGCATTTATTAGTTCTCTCACTATAAAATCATAAATGCCACAAGCAATGCAAGAACGCTCATGTGCATGTGTGAGTGCGGATACAGCATGTATATTTTCAATTGAATCAGCAGTAGAAAGCTGATTGATTTCATTAAAAAGACAAACAGGAATAATACGCATCAATGAACCGTTACCATTAGCATATTCACGTGTTTCGCCACATGAATGCACATCATTACCGCGCCAATAGTTTCCAATTGCTCTAAGGCATGTTCTGCCAATATCAAACACCTTTCCGTGCGGTGTCATATAGCCATCCTCTGCCCATTTTGAAAATTCTAAAATATTATCGACCAAATCAATTTTTCCTTTTTGGGCAATGCTATTAAGTGTGCATAAAGCCATTGAAGTATCATCGGACCAAGTGCCTTTTGGCACATCATGCGAACCAAAGCCCACCATATCCGTAATGGGATGCTTTGCAAGTTTTTCTCTTGGTATAAATTCTGCGGGTACTCCTACTGCATCTGCAACCGCAAGACCAAATATTGCGCCTTTAACTATTTCAATCATTTCAATACCTTCTTTCCGTTTTATAAAATAATTATAATTGCCGCTGTGTACTATAAAACGGACTTTGTAAGGATATTATAAAATATTTTCAACCTAAACACAAGTTTTACTTATTTAATTAGGATACACCTACCACATAACTGCGCCGCCCTGAAGGCCGGCATGCTTAGGGTTGAACATAAGGTTGCAAGAAAGAGCGATTAACAGCACGAGCGTGACAAAACCAATATTTTAAAAAGGTTCGGTTAGTTAAAACCGAACCTTTTACATTTATATTTCAGGTGCAATATATTTTCGTTCTTCGAGTGCTTCGGCAATTTTATCTAATATTTCTTCTGACTCTGCACGAATCGTATGGTAGTGATATCCGCCGGTAATGTTCATAAGTTCAGTAGATTTACCGCTTCTTACACCCTCAATAAACTGTTTAACGTGCATCGGCGAGAAGATATTTAAAGGTGCCACCATTTTTCCGTAAACCTTATGCCAAACAAATACATCAACGACTGTACCGCCTAGGTTTACAATGGTAGTCAGTTCATCTTCGGTTTGCTCGGTAGTATGAAGCAATTTAAAAACACGTTCTTTTAATGGGGATTTCTGAATTATGTATCCATTATGAGTAGAGAGTATGTCATAGCCGGAGCCTTTAAGCACGGTTATATCCTGAACTATAATCTGCCTCGAAACGCCAAATTTTTCTGACAATTTGCCACCGGATATAGCATCGGTTGATGATAAGAGCAGATTGACGATAGCTTTTCTTCTATCATTAGCCTTCATATATTCACTCCCTTATAATGATTGTAGTTTGTCAAAACGCTAAAAAAGCGCTTTGACAGCCGATTTTATCGGTTGAGTTCGATTGAAGTTTAAAAACTTCAATCGAACACGACACTCATTGCAACGGGTATAGTCAGATTTTCGTCAAAAATCTGACACCAAATCTTTGATTTGCTGTCGAAACAGTAACATTAATTACTGTTTCGACTAACTATAACCGTTATACAGCGTGTAAATTTTTAAGTGAAAGATCTAAGATAGGCGAAGAATGTGTGAGTGCTCCGCTTGATATATAGTTTACACCAATTTTGGTTAGTTTTGCAACGTTTTCTTTTGTAACGTTTCCGCTGCACTCGGTTTCAGCCTTGCCTGCGCAAAGCTCTACTGCCTTTTTCATATCTGGGACGCTCATATTATCAAGCATTATGATATCGGCACCGGCTTCAAGAGCTTCGGTAAGCATTTCAAGATTTTCAACTTCTATTTCAATTTTACGAACAAAGGGTGCATATTCCTTTGCCATTAAAACAGCCTCTTTCACACCGCCTGCAGCACCGATATGGTTGTCTTTAAGAAGAATTCCGTCACTTAAATTAAAACGATGATTATAACCGCCGCCAACTTTTACGGCATACTTTTCAAAGCTGCGCATACCGGGAGTGGTTTTTCTTGTATCAAGAAGCTTGGTATTGGTGCCTTTCAGCATATCAGCGATCGTTCGGGTGTATGTAGCAATACCGCTCATGCGCTGTAAGTAATTAAGTGCTGTTCTTTCTCCTGAAAGCAAAACACGAATATCACCACGAACAACTCCTAATTTTTGTCCGTTTTTAACCTTATCACCGTCTTTGACAGTAAAAGACACTTCAGTATTAACATCAAGAAGTTCAAACACTCTTTTGAAGACTTCAAGACCTGCTATAACGCCATCTTCCTTGCAAATAAGTTCTACCTCTCCAAGTTGATAGTTCCTCATAACAGAATTTGTAGAAATATCTTCACTTGTGATATCCTCTTTTAGAGCGTTTAAAATAATGTCATCTGCATTAATCTTCATAGAAATATTATTCATGGCTTATTTTCTCCTTTTCGATAGCGTTCAAAACGATTTCTTTATATTTTTCTTGATAACCATCGTATTTCGATGGTTCAATAGTAATTTCAGGCACGCAGTCCAAATGGGTATAATTACTTATAATATTTTCTGCCGCTCTTTTTGCAAACACTAGACTCTCAAGCAACGAGTTACTTGCCAGACGATTTCTTCCGTGAACGCCGTTACAAGCGGTTTCTCCTGCTGCATACAAACGATTCATTGACGTCTTACTGTATCGGTCAACATCAATACCGCCCATAAAATAGTGTTGTGACGGAACGACAGGAATAGGCTCTTTTGTTGCATCATAGCCCTCTTTCAGACAGCGCTCATAAATATTTGGGAAATGAGTTCGTATCTCTTCTTCGGGAATCGGAGCCATAGACAGCCATACGTGTTTGCTGCCTTCTTTTTTCATCTCACTAAATATTGCGTTTGCAACCACATCACGTGGCAGTAACTCATTGACAAATCGTTCTCCCTTAGAGTTAAGAAGTATAGCACCTTCGCCGCGAACCGACTCGGAAATCAAAAACTCTCGGCCTTCTTTTTCAGTATAGAGGGTAGTAGGATGAATTTGAATATAGTCGATATGCTGAAGCTTTATTCCGTGTTTTAGCGCCAGTGCAATCGAGTCACCGGTAAGATGCTTATAGTTTGTGGAATGCTCAAAGATACCACCGATACCGCCGGTTGCAAGAACAGTATAATCAGCCTGAATGGCAGAATAGACACCGTCTGCATCGTGGCCGATAATACCGTAGCATTCGTTGCCATTACAAACTAGGTCAACCATCGTATAGTTTTCAATAATCGTGATATTTTCTCTGCCTCTTGCCGTTTCAAGAAGATGGGATGTAATTTCCTTGCCCGTTTCATCCTCGTGGAAGAGAATTCGGGGATTTGTATGTGCACCTTCTCTTGTATATTTAAATTTCTCTCCATCTTTTTCAAAGCGGACACCAAAGGATATAAGGTCCGAGATAACTTCTCTTGAGGAGTGAATCATAATGTCGACAGAATCGGGATTATTCTCATAGTGTCCCGCCCTCATCGTGTCCTCATAAAAGGCATCGTAATCTTTTTCATCACGCAGAACGCATATACCACCTTGCGCTAAGTAGGAATCGCTTCTGCGTGCTTTATTTTTGGTCACAATAATTATATTTTTATCCTTTGGAAGATTAAGTGCGCAGTAAAGACCTGCAACACCGCTTCCAACAATTATAATATCTGTCTTCATATTATATGCCAAGTTCCAACATCCTCTCGAGAGGTTTAAGTGCGCCTTTACGCAGGGCATCGTCAACAATAACTTCCTTATCTTCTTTTTGCAGAACCGCTAAAACAGACTTTAATGTATTGAGTTTCATATCTGCGCAACAAGGATGTGGGTTCGGATAATAAAAACGCTTATTTGGATTATCGGTAATCAGTTTATAATCCACACCATCTTCGGTACAAATTATAAATTCCTTTGTTTCACTCTTTTTTGCGTAAGCGATAATGTCTGCTGTACTTCCTACAAAATCTGATAATTCTATAACAGCCGCATCGCACTCGGGATGTGTTAGAACCTTCGCTTTGGGATGCTTTTCTTTTTCTGCCAAGACCTGAACGGCAGTAATCTTTGCATGAATCGGACAGCATCCGTCATTAAGGATGATATTCTTTTCCGGCACCTGCTCGGCAACAAAACTGCCGAGATTATGGTCTGGAATAAAGAAAATGTTTTTGTTAGGTAACGCCCTTACAATTTTCACCGCATTTGAAGATGTAACGCACACATCACTCTTACATTTAAGCTCAGCGGTGGAATTGATATAACACACTACAGCAAGGTCATCGTATTTTTTATGCATTTCCTCTATAATACCATCTGCAACCATATGAGCCATAGGACAGTCTGCAACGAGATCCGGCATAAGAACCTTCTTATCGGGACCCAGAATTTTTGCGCTTTCTCCCATAAACTGAACGCCACAGAAAACAATGATATCCGCATCGCTTTGCTTGGCAACCTTTGCAAGATAAAAAGAGTCGCCAACATAGTCTGCAATTTTCTGCACTTCGGCAGGGACATAATAATGCGCAAGTATAACTGCATTCTTTTCGATTTTTAGTTGCTCGATTTGACTTTTCATACCTTTTCCCTCATCACACGAACATTAGATTTTATGTTGTCTATTATACTACCTCTATTTACATCTGTCAACTCATCTGTAAACCTTTTGATGTAAAACTTTTCAATGTTTTAGAATCAAAGAGCCTGAAATTAAAGCTTTATTCCTTAATATTCCCGCAAAAGAGCTCGGTCCTAACGAATTTGCAACCAACGATACAAAACCTGTTTCTTTTGATAAGTAATATTAAAACCGCTGAAGTTTTTATGCTTCAGCGGCTGTTTAGTTATAAATCAATATTTATTTTATATTCATCATCAATAAGCACATAGTTTACATTATGCTTTTTGCATGCATTTAAAACCTGTAAGTTATCTTGTAATAAGCCGTCAATCAAACAGTCATCATCAATGCGTTTTTCAATAACTGAAGCGAATTTTTTAATATCATCAAAATGGTTTCTTATATAATTCTCGCTCATCACAAGGCAATAATATTTTATATGGTCGAGATATTCCTTATCGAAATCATTTTGCCAAGTAAACGGAATATAGCAACCCTCAACAACAAGATTTTGCTTGTTTTCTATGGTAGTTTTAATTATTTCGCGAACTATCGGCCATAGATATTCGGTCAAGGAATCGTCTTCACTAAAAGGTGTAAGCTCGGTGTTTCCGCTACGAATAAGGCCCATTTTTAAATGGTCAATCGATAGATATGGGTATTTATATTTTTCGAGTAGTTTTTGAGCAAGAGCAGTCTTGCCAGTGTGCGAAGCACCTGTAATTAAAATAATCATTGCTTTCATCCTTACAAATGGGTTTAATTTTACTGTTACCAAATAAACGGTATCAAGCGGTACTTGACTTTTTGTTTGTACTGAACGTAACCGTCAAGTTCTTTTTCGAGAAATTTTTCCTCATCTTTAATTCTTTTTGCTATGATAAAAGGATATGCAAGGAAAATTAAAAACGAATATACCGAGCCGAGTACCAGCGGCATTGATAAAAACAAAAGCAAGGTTACGCTATACATTGGGTGCCTGACTATTCCATAAAGTCCTGTATCTATTACCTTTTGGTTTTCCTGCACTTCGATAGTACGGCTTAGGTATGTATTTTCTCTAAGCACCTCGGCATAGAGAATGTATGCCATCAAAAACACCACCGCAGCACCGTGCGACACACCTTTTGGCAAGGAGTATAGGTTAAAGCGGAAGTTAAGACCTGCAACGATGAACCCTGCCACAAACATAAGACCGCTCAGTTTTACAACAAGACTTTGCTCCCCTCTTTTCTCTTTTGCGTTCAATCTGCTTTTTAATAGGTCGGGGTTTTTGAACATCATTACAATTCCTGCAAAGAACATCGGGATAAACAAAATCCCCATAAATAACCAACCGCCAAAAAAGGACAAACTGCCTGCGGGCAAGAATATGAGAAGACCTACTAAAGCCACACCGAGTACAAATTTTGTTATTGCTGAGATAAACAGTTTTAAGGTCATCGTAATTCTCCTTAAAAATAGATTTTATTTACTGCAATAAACTTTTATTGCAGCGCTTATAAACTCTGCAGCGCCGCTGGCATTTTTTTCGATATTGTTTTTAAAGCGTTCGTCGGCGACATACATTTGGCCGAGTCCTGCTAGAATTTCGTTTGTGCAGGTGTAGTAATTTTCGGTTATATAGTTTTGCAGTTTTTTTACAAGCGCCTGTGCCTCAACAGAGTCGGCGGTGTATCCGTAATTCATACACTCGGCAAATTTGGTGAGGCCTGACATTAAACCATCGTTTACCTCTTGCCATTTTTCTGCGGTGTAGTTTGCAGTTTTTTCTGCGTGTTCTTTATATGCTTTTGTTTCACCGAAGCGTTGTTTCACTTCTAACACATAATTATCCATAGTTTTTACACCTCTTCTATTAATAAAACCCTTTTATATTGCATATAATTCTGCGGTTTCTTGTCCTCTATATTCGTGCTTTTCGTAATAGCCGATAAGTGTGCCGCCCGCGTCACGCAAAGCAACCATATAAACGTCTTTATTTTCCTTATCGTTGCGCGAAGTGTAAACAATGTTGTTATCTTTGCTCTCGGCAAACCAAGCGACTACACGATCAATTTTGGCACCCGATTCGGCATTGTGACAAGCCTTTAGGCTTTTGCCTGTAAGGTCGGTATGATAACGTGAAATCGAGGCAGGGTTCATATAAACCACCATATGCTCTAAATCGCAAATAACAATCGGTGCGGTGTCTTGCTCTAACACACTTTTAAAAAAACTTGATAGTTCCATATTACATTAACTTCTTTCCGTCAGAAAATGCGTTGCCGACCTTTTCGCCGAGTTTAATATAGGTGTGGCGCACAGGGTCGTAAGTGATAGCCTGTAGCTTTTCAGGGTCGATTTGTCCGTCACTGCCTAGCACCGACTCATCCGCACTGACGTTTACAATCTCGCCAATGCAGATACCATCTTCATTGAATTTTAAGAGTTTACATTCAACAGTCATAGGAAATTCGTTAATTATGGGCGCATTTACAAATGCGGATTTTGTGGTGGTAAGACCGGCTTTTTCCATCTTATCGGGAACCTTGTTTCCCGAAACAATACCGACATAATCAGCCTCTACAACGTGCTTTGCATCGGCAATACTTACCGTAAAAGCCCCGCTTGTCAGTATATTTTTAGTTGTCTTATGGTCATCGGCAAGGCAAACCATAATTTGATTAGTATCGTAAACTCCGCCCCAAGCCGCGTTCATACAGTTTGGCTTTCCATCATTATCATAAGCCGCAACAATAAATACAGGCATAGGATAGGCCCAGGTTTTAACCCCAAAATCTTTACGCATAAAAAACACCTCATTATAAATTCTTAACTTTCTCTTCAATCTGTTTAATTACTTTGATAAAAACTTCATCGCTTTTGCCTGTTGGGTCGGGTAGGTTCCAGTTATCGTCAAAGGCTCTGTTGATAAACGGACAGCCAACATCACAACCCATAGATATTGCTATATCGGGTGTGGGGATTTGAGCAAAGGTTTTGCTATACTGTGTTAGTTCCATATCAATACCGTAGAGCTGCTTCATAAGCCGCACGGCATCTTGGTTAATTTGTGGTTTAGTTTCGGTCCCCGCAGAATAAAAGTCATATTTATCATTTAAAAAGTGACGACCTAGCGCCTCGGCAATCTGACTGCGACAAGAGTTATGTACGCATATAAAGGCTATTTTTTTCTTCATATTTTCACTTCCTAAAGGACAGTCGAGGACCTCTGACGGAGGCCGTCTCCCTCTGTCACTTCGTGACATCTCCCTCACAATGTGAGGGAGTCTTCCTGTCCCTACATTATTTAAACGGACACATCTCGCCGATACATTGGTTATTAAATTCCGAATGGATACACTCGATTTCGCCAATTTCCATTTCAACACCAAGATGTGTTTTCGCAAACTTTACTGCTTCGGTTATGGCAAGATAGGAATCCCTTTTACAGCAACGAGGTCCGCCGATTTTACCAATGGCACTGAGGGCTTTTGCGGTCATCTGATTGGAAAGTCCCCACGCTTCATTACCGAGCGGTGTAGAGCCTGTAATAATTGATACAAACATACCTGTGCTCACACCCGCACCGCAAGCTCCCCAAAATCCGCAAGCACCACCGGGCACTTTTTTACCGCGCGACTGCATTTCTACAAGCGCTTTATGTAGCTGGGTTTCACCGCCTGAATTTTTGTATGCTGTAAGCAAGGCGGAGCCAACCATAATATGATGCTCAGGTCCGTGCATATGGCAAAACGGCAAAGCCATAAGTTTCTGCAAAATTTTGATAGGATTTTTTGAGGTTTCACTCATACAAACACCGATAATAGTATCTATGCCCTGTGTATGGCACTCACTGCAAACATAATGACCGTTCTCACACATAGTTTTACTGTTTTCTTTTTTATGACAAAGAATGCACTCCATCTCGCTGTCATTTTCTAAATATTTAAGCGGTGCACCGCAAATCAAACATTCATCTTTCATAATTACCTCACTGTTTCATACGGCCAGTCGATAATACCGCCGAATTCTTTTACGTTGGTATAGCCTAAGTTTACAAGTTCTTCGGATGCAATTTTGCTTCGCCTACCGCTACGACAATAAACGAGGACAAGAGCTTCTTTATCGGGCAGTTCCTTTTCTGCTCGGTCTTTAATTTCATATTCGGGAATCAAAATTGCATTTTCAATATATCCCTCGGCGAATTCTTCTTCGGTGCGGGCATCTATGATGATATAATCCTGTTCGGTATCCATAATTATTTTGGCTTCTTTTGCCGTAATCTGCTCGTAGCCAGCATTGTTTCCGCCATCCTGACAAGCGGTTAATCCGAACAAAGAAAGTGATATTAAAAGCATTATAATCAATCCTTTAAGTTTTCTCATAGTATTTGCACCTCTTTAAGCATTATAGCATTTTTGCCCACGTTTCTCAATCCCTTATTCTTTGTTTTCTGCGCATCAAATTTTGATATGCAATTCAACGCAAAGTAGGTTGAGGTTTAAGAGAATATGCATTATACTAAATTCAAAGGATAATTGGTATGAACACTTATATTACAGGCGCAGTGATTAAACGACTGCGTGAAAATAAAAATTTAACACAAATAGAACTTGCAGAAAAGATTGGTGTTAGCAGTAAGGCTGTTTCAAAATGGGAGACAGGAAAAGGACTTCCTGACATATCTTTGATAGAGCCACTGAGTTTTGCTCTTGGTGTATCGGTTATGGAGCTTATGTCGGGCGATACGGTTATAAATAAAAACATTTCCTCCAATGTTCTACGGTCAAAATTTTACGTTTGCCCTGTGTGTAATAATGTAATACGAGCTATGGGTGATGCGGTTATTAGTTGTTGCGGCATCAAACTGCCACCGCTCGAAGCAGAAGACATTGACGAGGCACACGAAATAACCATTGAAAAGATTGAGGACGAACATTTTATTATCGTAAATCACGATATGACAAAGACACATTTTATTTCGTTTATCGCCTATCTTACAAGAAAAATACAGATATCCTGTATTTGGTCGGGCTTTTACTAAAGATTTAATTAAACAGACGAAAATCTATTTTCCCATAGACAAAGACGGAAATCCCGATTATCAATTTATGGAAGACTATATTAAGTCGTTACCATTTAGTAAAAAAATATAATTTTTTTGTGTGTTCAAATTCATACGCAAAACTGCCAAAAATATTTTTTGTAGCCCATTAACACATTAAACCTCAGTAACCAAGCGGTTTCTGAGGTTTTGCTTTGTTTGAAAATATGTGTTTTTGATCGAAATGTGGGATGATTTTTTATGGAATTGAAAAAATGTATACTATTTCCCTGAGTCTAACAGATAACCTGTCAAATAAATCTCCTGTTTCAAAAAACAGCGTGTATTTGATTATAATCTAATTATATTCTATCGTTCTTCAAACTCAAGCTCCTTTTTCTTTTTCAAAAATGTATCTATAATACTCTACTGCATGTTCAAACTTTTGATATTCGATTATTCTGGCAATATTCTCAGTTATATATTCTTATTCATAAATCATTGCATAAATATTATCTGCCGAGACTTCTAAGAGGGGTTTGCCACTGTGTTCAAGTTTATCACCAAGTGACACGGCAATAGATACAATTTTGTTTTGGCTTTTACGAGCATACTTTATAAAATTATCGCCCACCTCTTGAAAAACAATATCTCCATATTTAATAGCTTCGTTTTCATTCTTTAAAAAAGCTAATTCTTTATAAAAGTTTTGCAAGCAAGTGTTTGGGGTTTCCCACTGATAAAAGCATCTGTTTAGCGGATCCTCAAAACCCTCCATTCCAATTTCATCCCCATAATAAATAGACGGATTTCCCGGAAGAGTAAATTGCAAAAGTGCTGCCACTTTTGCCAAAGACAATGCTCTATCAAGTTCTTTGCCGGTTAACCTGAAATTCGCTTTTTCGGTCTTACTCATACCCTCGCCTTTTCCTGAGAGGGCTGTAATAATTCTCGGTGTATCGTGAGTTGAAAGCAAATTCATCAGACAATCGAGCACCGGGCGGGGATAGTTTTCTGCAATAGTCATGATTCTGTCAGCAAAGGCATTACCGGTAATTTTACCTGTTACAAACCCCATAATTGCCTCTTTAAACGGATAATTCATTACCGAATCTAATTCCGTGTTGGAAAAATACTTTCTACGTTTGCTGTAGCTTATTTTGTTTGACGCATCCTCCCACACCTCACCCAATAAAATAGCATTGGGATTGACTTCTTTTAATTTTTTGTGAAACGCTGCAATAAACTCATCAGGAAGTTCGTCAGCGACATCAAGCCGAAACCCATCTGCTCCAAGTTTCATCCAATGACAAATCACACTGTCCTCTGCATGTATGATATAATTCATATAACTTTGGTTTAGTTCATTAACGCAAGGCAATGTATCGATTCCCCACCACGAAGTGTAACTATGTGGATATTCGTCAAATTGAAACCATTGTCTATAGGGCGAATCCGGATTACTGACAGCACCATTGCCAAAAATACCCTCTGCATCAAAATAAATACTATTGCTGCCTGTATGAGAAAAAACACCATCAAGTATAATTTTTATATCAAGTTTGTGTGCCTCTTGACAGAATGTGGCAAAATCCTGTTCTGTACCCAAAAGCTGGTCTATCTTTTTATAATCTGCTGTGTCATAGCGATGGTTTGAATATGCCATAAAAATCGGATTTAGATATATTATACCGACTCCTATATCCTTAAGATAGTGAAGCTTTTTTGTAATACCTTTAAGATTTCCACCAAAAAAATCGCTGTTGGTTATTCGTCCGTCTTGGTTGGGCAGATAAACCGGTGTGTCGGTTTCATTTTCATGCAGCTCAAAAGGTTCTAGTTTGCCGGATAGGTCAACTTCTCCGGACTTTGCAAATCTGTCAGGAAAAATCTGATACATAACCCTGCCTTTAAAGTCGCTTGGAGTATCATAGTCCTTATCAAAGCAAGTAATCTGCCATAAATCGCCAATACCAATATTGGTGTCGTCGCCTTGTTTAAATAAATCAAATGACCCGTTTTTTGTAGTAATATTAAAATAATAGAAATAAATATCACAAGCAAAAAGAGAAAACTGGGTGCAATAGACCTCGTAATCACCATCCGTTGACTCAAGGCTAAATGGTATAGTCATTTTAAAACCATTTTCGGAGCTAATGCAAAGACATACAGCCTTGGCATGACAGATAATTGGAATTTTAATGCGCAATGTGCATAATTCATTCTGTCTCAAGCAACCAAAAGGCGATTTATAGCATTCCTTTTTGCTATTAAATAAAATTCGCATTTCTTTCACCGCTTAATAAATATTCAGGCATAAGAGGTAACCTCTTATGCCAGAATATTTTAATACTTCATATTCCAAATGTTATCCGCATATTCTTTTATAGCCCTATCCGAAGAGAAAATCCCCGCCTTTGCTATATTAATCAAAGACATACGGGCAAAATCAAGCTTTGAGCGATAAGCTTTTTCGGCATCCTCGTGAGCTCTTACGTAGTCAGCGAAGTCAGCCAAAATCATATAAGTGTCTGCAATGCCAAAATCGTTTGTGAGGAGTGAGCGTCTGATATCCTCAAATTTGACGCCTAAAATTCCTGATGTGAGCATATCGATAACCGCCTTAAGTTCGGGATTGTTATCCAAATAATCAGCAGGACGATAGCCTCTTCTCCAAAGTTCCTCAACTTCATCTGCATGAAGACCAAACAGGAACATATTTTCGTCCCCAACTTGCTCATGTATTTCAACATTGGCACCATCTAAGGTTCCTAAAGTTACAGCACCGTTAATCATAAGTTTCATGTTACCTGTTCCTGAT
>JAZSOM010000055.1:0-33974 GCA_045536955.1 Acutalibacteraceae bacterium | reverse complement strand
ATGTGTCACGAATATATCCCGTATCCTCCGCAAAGTAAGCGGATTCATTATCACGGAAGGTGAAGAAATTAAAAATTTCTTTGTCCTTTGCTTCGGTAAGGTCAAGCGAATTGAGATCAGCCATAACCATCGGCTTACCGTCCCAGATAAACCAGAAATCGCTGTATCTGCCCTTGCTGTAGAGATTGTCGTAAATATCGTAGAGCTGTGTGCGTGTCTCCTCTTTGCCTCCGAAATTGAGAATAAAAGAAACGTCGGGGGCGTCAACTCCGTCTGCCCTTGCTTCGCTCCAGACTTAAAGCAAGGTTTCGTAGCCGTCTTTAAACACTTCCGTAGCATTTGTTGTGTCAAAAAAGATAACATCAATATCAGCATCAGCAAGCAACTCAGCGTGCTTGCGCAAGATATATTCATCTGTATTAGTATAGAAGCCGTAAAGCGGCTCATCCCAGAAATGCGGTCTGCCGTCGTAGGTGTTGCCCCACGCGGGATGCTCCCAATCGTTAACAGCTTCGGGATATTTATTGAGCACGCTGCCCGTGGTAATCGGCTCGTGGTCATTTATCCATGGGTAGTGCCACGTCCAGTAAAACATTGCAACGTATTTGTCCTCCCTGCGGTCTGAAACATCGCCGTTGAGAGAAAGGGTGCGTCCCAGGCCGTCAACAGCCGCCCACGCAGAGGGGGTAATTTTATTGTTTTCATTCTCCGTTGAGGAAACCGCATTTGCAGAAACACCAAGGAGCACAAGCATACATAAAATTACAGCACATATTCTTTTAAAGGTCATATATATTCTCCTTTCGCTTACGGTTACAACCCCATTATATTATATACAACCTGTGTTTTCAACACAAAACAAAAATCACCCCGAAGCTTGTTTTAAAACAGCTTTAAGGTGATTCTTTTCAAATTTATATTTTGCCGATAACCGACAGAAATTTGCTGTATAAAACACGTTTTATTTTTCGCAGAACAAAGCTGCCAGTACATAGTTTTATTGCTTTTTTCAGCGATTTTTCATCGCCCTTGTATACATGGAAGAACAGACTTCTGTACCTTGCCGTGTTGATGCTTTTTTCAAGCTTCGGATGTGTCTGAACCGCAAAATCAAGCGGTGTCTGGGCAACCGTACACCTGCCTTTTACGCTGTCTGCCAGTGCCTTGCCTTTATCCGTATTCACAATAACAAGCGAGCAGCCGCTGTCATCATCAAGCGCGGGATGAAGCTTGTCAATTCCCCAGTAGTCACCGACGGTTATGTCGGAATAAGTGTTAAATTTTTTAAATCGGCAATTATAACAGCACTCACGGAAATAAAGATTCGTACCGAAAAGACCGAAATAATAGCTGTCCTTTCGGGTGATAATCCGCTGTGTGCCATCTGTAAAAACAATCCTTATATTGCTCTTTTTCCAGCCGTTGGTTTTGTCGCGGAAATAGAACTCTTTGATCTTTTTGCCGCTTTCTTTTTCTATATCAGCTTTGTAAATTTCAAAAATCTGAGGGTCGGGCACACCGCTGCAGACAAAATCGACAGTTGTGAGATTATCGTTTTTGCCGAATATTGAATTGACCGCGGCAATCTGACACGGAGTGCCGGAAACCAACAATTTTTTGCCGCTATTGAGACAGCCTTTAATTTTGTCCCACGCCGTGCTCATATCGCTTTGAACATATTTTGAATCACGGAAAAGATCGATGCTTTCAATACTGTTCGCCGTATCGTGAACGGCTTTCAGATTTTCGTCCAGACGACAGCCGCATACCGTGCCGCCGCTGTTGATTGTTTCCTCAAAAAACAAGGCAGCTGCACCGCCGGATGCACTCTTGCGGCGATGCTGTGTGCAGTTATCCGCCAGCGCATAGCATTCAAGGGGTGTGACGGATTTACGCTCTTTATTTACGGGGCAGAGGTTTTTGCACTTTTGGCACGAAACGCATTTTTCCTCATCAATCTGCGGATAGAGGAAGCCACCTTCTGCAACCCTCATAGTTATTGCATCTTTGTCGCAGACCCATACACAAAGCCCGCAACCCACGCACTGCTTTTCATTTTCAAGAATTTTCATAACATCACTCCGATTTGTAAGGAGGAATTTGTTTGATTACCTTTGCGGGATTGCCTGCGATAACGCAGTTACCCTCGGGGAAGCTTTTGGTAACAACCGAATTTGCTCCCACAACCGTATGCTCACCCAACTCAACACCGGGCAATATAACCGAACCGAAGCCTATCCATGAGTTTGCACCTATTTTTACATCCTTCGCTTCGCTGTGTTTGCTCAAGTCGTTAAAATCGTGGTTAGCAGTGACTATTGCAACGTTGCAGGCAATATAGCAGTTTTTTCCGATAACGATTTTTGAATTACCTGAAGCCTGATAATAGCAACCTGCTTTCTGAAAAATATTGATATTGTCGGGATCAAACTCAATGTTCTGCCAGTTACAGACGGTTGCCCTGAACGAAACCGGAAACGGCACTTTTCTGTTTATGCCTATAATTTTTTGCATAAAAACAGTTTCCATTACCCATCGCCAACCATCAGAATAGGCTCGCTTGGAAAAGAAACGCCCTTTGAGATATTTCGGCTTATAAAAAATGTGGCCGATTATCATTGCAATTGTTTTTTTCAGAAAGCTAAAACTTGCTCTGATAATTCTCATTGTAAGCACTCTCCTATTTTTTCGAAGAACTTGTCCGATGAATCCGCCAACGCATTCATATTTTCGGCAATCTTTGCTGAATAAGTATCTCTGTTTCCGAGCACCTCTTCAGCCTTTTTTATAATCATATCAAAATCGTTTTTGCTCTTGAAATGGCAGTCCGACAAATCGAGTCGCCTCATAACGTCGCAGATTTTACCTTCGTTATTCCGGCTGAATGCAGAAAAATCATAATTGATTACGGGCGTGCCGTTACAAAGCGACAAAAGCGTGCCGTGGAAAAAGCTTGTAACCGTCAGATCAAACAGACCGAAAACAGCCGCCCATTCAAACGGGTCGATATCAAGCAGCTGAGTTTTAACAAATCTGGAGTAGTTATACAAATTCACAAGCACGTATTCGCCGCCGAATCTGCGAGATATCTTTTCGGCAAGCTCAGCAGGCACACCCATCATACCGATAATTTTTTTGTCTTCGCTTATATTCAGCTTCTTATAAATCTTTGTTCTGAATTCTTCTTTACTCAGACCGATTTCGGCAAAGACATCGTTCATATCCAAAAAAACAGTCGGGTCGCAGGTGTATTCGGGGATTGCGGCAGAGGATACACTTTTTACAAGAGATGCGGTGTATTCATCACGCACACCGATAAAAGCAAACTTCTCAAGCGAAGCGGCAAAATATTCCCTTTCCCCATTCTTCACATAGCTTGAATCCATACCGTATGCCGATGCGGCATAGCTGAGCTTTTTTACGTCTTTTTCAAAGTTGAACAGGTACGGATTCGGGAATCCTCTTTTGCACCAGTTCCACACGGCATCGCTGCCTACAACAAAAACGTCATAATCATCCTCATATGCTTTCAGCACCTGCTGTGTCTGACCGTCGCTACACATTTTCTTTTCGGATAACGGCAGCCTTGCCAGAGCCTCTTTAAACAGCTTGTACTGCTTCTTTTTCAGGAGGTATCCACGAGGATTTCTCAAAGTTGAAAGATTTATTTTCGGAACATAGTGGTCGTCCATGATCTTGCTTGTATAATCAATAATTTCAACCGTTACATCCGGGAAGCTCTTTTTAATTTTTTTTGAGAGGGAATATGCCTGCATAAAAGCACCGTAATTTATGCTTCGGTGGAAAGTTAAAATTCCGACTTTTTTCATAAACATTACCTCTCTTTATTCAGGAATGTCCATTGCTTTTTGAGCGGCTTGAACATAACCGCCGCAAAGAAACCGAACCACACAACTCCGACAGCAATTGCGCAGACAATGCTGTTTATTTCAAACCTGCTTTCAACAAATGATTTTATGAAGTACATCGCTGCACCGCACAGACCATTGAAGAGAATAAATAATCCGCAATTCTTCCACGGAAAAACCTTGGAAAACGGTACCTTAACCATCTTTGATGTGTATATAAGCTGCAGAATCTTCATCAGGGTCGTAGCCATAAGCGTAGCTACCGCAGGACCGATGAAGCCCAGCACCGTAAAGAACACATAGTTGAGTGATAAGTTGAGCGCAAGCGTACCGATTGAACAGTAGAGTATAAACTTCGTTTTACCCATAGCGTTGAGCATCATACCGAAATAAGTGCACTTGGTAAGCAGCACAATGCAGTAAACCCTGAAGACAGATACGCCCGGCAGATACTTTGCCGAGTACATTACCTCAATAACCTCAGGCGCAAAAACAAAGCAAGCGGCCGCAATAAAAGATATAATCGCTAAAGCGATTGTGGTTGCGCTCTTCCAAAGATTGACGGCGTCTTCCTTTTTGTCGTTATGCATAAGCTTTACAACCTGAGGAAGCAAAACCGCGGTAATCGAAGTTGCGATAATTGAAACAGGCAACTCCTTTGAGGCGTTTGTGTAAATTGCAAGGTCCTCAGTCGAAAGCATTGACGTAATAACGAGCTTATCCAGCTCTATATTTATTGTTCCGACCATTGATGCAAAGCCTATGGGAAGAGAGAACTTAAAAATGGTTTTTATAAGCTCTTTATTCAAAGATACACGCAGCTTTTTTGCGTTACGCTTTGCGATAAAATACGTCCACAAAGTGAAAGCAGCCTCAACACCGAGGAAAAGAATAATATACTGGGTGAACGTGCCGCCGAAAAGCTGAATTATCAGAATAATTGCAAGCAGAGAAATGCTGTTGGCAACCTTGAAAACCATAAGCATATTGGATTTGTTGTAGGCTATCAACAGATTTTCTGCTCCGGACATTATAACTCTTGTCCAGGGATAAGTCGCCAAAAAATACCAGAATGTGCTGATAAATTCATTTTTAAAATATATCTCAAGCAGTGGCGTTATTGCAACAAGAACAACACCAACCAGAATGCTCAACACAGTGCTGAGCGTATAGTAAACCGAAAGAAAGCTTGACCGCTCATCATCGCTCTTTGCCTTGCCCAAAAAATAATTTATACTGTTGGGCAGACCGAGCATAATAAGTGAGGTTGCAAGGCTTACCGCCATCATCATCTGTGAATAAGTACCGTACTCGGTAAGTGAGCGGAATCTTGCAAGCAGCATTGAGGAAACCAGACTGATTCCCATTGTGATAAATTTTGCCGCAGTCAGCTTAACGGCGTTGCTGCCGACGCGTGTCTGAGAAGAATTAGCCATTTATTTTTTCACTGCCTTCTATCAAAGCTTCAATGCGTTTGATTATCGTGTCGTAGTTATATCTGTCAAGAACCGACTGTTCGGGGCTGAACGGCAGCTCCTTACCGCTCACTTTATAATTATACTGTGTAAGGATATATTCTTTCAGCTTTGCAAAATCAGCTTCACTGTTTACTTCTTCGTAAACGATGCCGAGATTACCCTCTCTTACCACCTGTGCAACCTCGCTGTCGGGCACATCACCCGTAACGGTAGTTACAATCGGTTTGCCGATGAGCATATACTCCAGCAGTTTGCCCGGAAAAACACCACATTCTTTTTCAGTGTTCCACGTTGCAAGGATAAGCAGATCGGAGCCAAACTGCAACCTGAGGCAATCCTCTCTTGCAAGAACACCGTGGTTTACGATAAAGTCTTCTGCCGAGCATTCCTTTGCTTGCTCCAGAATCGTTTTGTAATTAGAACCTGCATAGTTTATACAGATTTTATCCTTATCCGCAAGACCTTCGTCAACAAGCTCTTTTATCGCGCGGAAAACAGGGCGAATATCCCGCATAAAGCCGTAGAATATGCCCACGTATGCTAAACTGAGCTTATCTGAATTTTCGGATTTTCCGCCTGAATACACCATATCGGCTCGATCATAACCGTTGGGAATCATATGCCGCTTTTCGGTGTATTTATT
Source organism: Acutalibacteraceae bacterium (assembly GCA_045536955.1). Taxonomy (GTDB): domain Bacteria; phylum Bacillota; class Clostridia; order Oscillospirales; family Acutalibacteraceae; genus UBA8612. The sequence continues at coordinate 27,984 of JAZSOM010000055.1, read as the reverse complement.
GCCGCAGATTCGCTTCATATATCCGTTTGAAACGGTTATGATTTCGTCAGCCATTTTGCACGACTTCTGCTCTTTGCGTCTTCTGGAAAAATTTTTCAGCGCACCCGCCTGCGAAATAACGGCAGGATCACGAAAATCGCAAATCCATTTTACCTGTGGAAATTTCTTTTTGTAATACAACCCGCAAAGCAAACTGCCTACGGGACCAAAGGTTGTGAAAATCACATCGTAATTCTGCGGATTTTTGGCAACAAATCCTTTGAACGCATCGAGCATCTGCTCATTTTTGCGGTTTGTTTGCAGGTTGCTTTTCATCTTAAGCAAGCTCATATAAAGAAAATTAAACTTTTCAAAGAGAATTTTCTTTGCGCCTGTTCTTTCAGCGCTGTCTTCTTTTTTCATTATCTCCAACGCGCTGCCGCTCTGAAAGCTGAAGCATTCGTTGCAATATTCACCTGCATTATTGCCTATCGGATACCTTGTAAAAACGTCCACACAGTATCCGTCTGCGGTCAGCCTCTTGGCGATTTTAGACGGACGAACAGCAGCGATATTCGCAGACGGAAAAAAGAAATCGCTTACTATTAAAACCTTTTTCATACTGTTTCCTCACCGGTTAATTGAATGATAGCGAGCTCTATCTATTACTGCGACAATACTTTTAGTCTATGAATAAGTTTCAGTATATCACAGTTGTGCGTATATAACAATAGCATGGCCCCACTTGAGTAATGCTTTGTTTTTTGTCAAGCCTGTTCAGATCGTTAAAAACAACATCAATCATTTGCTTCACCAAACAAAACACCCCCGAAATCCTTAAGAGAATGTCGGGGTTAGCTTGCTCAAGATTTTTTTAACTTTGAGAATATTGATCTTAGTAATTTGGGCGACGGGATAATAATTTCAGTGAATTTTATTTTATAAAGTTTGCAGAAGTATGTGGTGAGAACAACGCCGCAAATTGTGTAACTGACTACAGATGACCACGCAGCTCCATACATGCCCCAGTGCGGTATTGTAAAAATATTCAACACAATATTAACTACTGCACTTATTGCAAGGGTTATGAAATGCATACCCCTCTTGCCTTGCGAAACAAGAACTATACCCAAAAGCTTGAAAAGAGCCATAGGGAAAGCTCCTATAATCAAAACAAGAACCGCCCCGTATGAAGGCAAGTATTCCTCACCGTAAACCAAACCGATAAGAAACTTGCCGAGCACAGCAAAACCAGCAAGACAACAAATCATAGAAAGCAGTGAAATCTGAGTGGAAAGCTTTATGTTTTCTTTATCAAACTTCTTAGCTGATTTTGAAAAAAGCACCTCTTTAAACGCGTCGGGCAACATCCATACATAATTTATAATAGTAACTGCAAAAGAGTAATAACCCAACTCTTCTGGAGTACCCAAACCTTTAAGGAAAAAAATATCTACACTGTAATTAACAGTGACCAACAGCAAAGATAACATTGGCAAAAAGCCAAACTTTATTATCTCCTTTAAGAAAGAAAAATCTGCCTGCCAGATTTTCGGCACATATCTGAGTTTCACAAGATAAAAAGCCACGGTAAATGCATCAGCAAAAATTGTCAATGCAACGATGTACACAACATTTGAATCCGCAAAGAAAAACAGCGCCGCGTAAGAAACCGTCATCAAAACCTGATTGAAAACATGCAAAAACATTCTCAATCTCATATTTTCAATAAGAACTACATTTTCGTACTGACGCTTGAGCACATCAAAAGGAACAAGTAACACAGCCAGAACAATACTTCTCTCTTTCACCAAAAAAGCGGTGACAACAGCAATTGCCAGATACAGAAAAAACTGAAGAAAAAATAAATCGCTGTATTTTTTCAGTGTATCCTTTCCCAACCTTTTATAGTTAAAGGAATACGACTGATAAAGTCCCATATTAGCGATAATAACACCATTGCTTGCAAGTTTGGAAATATATGAATAAACTCCTTTGTTCACAACGCCAAGATACCTTGCCGAGAACATAGAACTTAGAAATCCTATAAAAATTGTAACAACCTTGCTGATGCTGTTTAAAATATAATCGCTTTTCAACAACCCTGAAATCTTTTTTATTTTCATAACTTCAAATTACAGAATATCCTTATTATTTAATTTTTCTTGCAGGAACACCTGCATAAGTGCTGTCGGATTCTGTGCTTTTGAGCAAGACCGCATTTGCTCCTATTTGTGTTCCATCCGATACCGTTATGCCGCCTAAAACTTTACAACCTGCGTATAAAACACAACCATTGCCTACGGTAGGGTATCTGTTATCTCCCGTACTGCCGCACCTAACACCACCTACGGTTACATTTTGGTAAATAATACAGTTCTCACCCAAAGTTACGCCCTCGCCTATAACTATGCTCGTCGGGTGTGGAAAGCGCAAGCCTTTTCCGATAACAGTGTTGGAGGAAACTGAAAAATACAAACCGTAACGGTACACAAGCAACCGCTTATAACGCTTACTTATCAGCTTTCTTACAGGATTTTTGCCTCGTAAAAACAATTGGCAATATCTGAGTTTATATACTGCATCATAGCTCGGATTAAACTTAAGTATCCTGCGAAGCATTATAGGCTTAAGTATACCGTTGTATTTCTTTAACGGCGGTATTTCCGCTTCAATATAATCCTTTAACCTAAGATTCAACAATCTCAACTCCCAAATTGTTAAGCTTGTCAATAATATTGACGTATCCGCGAAGGGTCTGATAATAATTATCAATTGTTGTCTCACCGTTTGCACGTATTCCGAGGAAGGTGAGCGCCGCACCTGCACGCAGGTCGGTTGCATAGACATCGGTGCCGTTAAATTCTTTACCGCCGTGGATTATGGCACAATTCTGGTAATTTACAATGTCAAGCCCGAATTTTACAAACTCGTTTACATACTGGAATCTTTCGGTAAAGCGTGTATCTGTAATTATTGATTCGCCGTCAATTGTGCAGGCAAGTGCCGCAAGAATCGGCTGCATATCCGAATTGATTCCGGGATATGGTGAGGTTGCCATTGAAAACGGTTTAAGCACCTTATCCTTTGCCGAAACGTAAAGATTACCGCCCCACTCGAAAATTTCCATACCGATATCACGCAGAAGAGCAACGTCTTCCTTTATAAACTCGGTATCAAAATTTTTTATCATAATTTCCGAACGCATTATACCCGCAAGAATCATATACGAAACCGCTTCGTGGCTGTCACTGATTACCGTGTATTCGCCGCCTTTAAGTCGTTCCACACCCTCTACTTCAATATAACGTGTGCTGTATGTAATCTTTGCTCCCATTGCGTTAAGGAAATCGATAAGATCTATAACCTCGGGACGTGTGTTTGCGTTTCTGATGGTTGTTTTTCCATCAGCCATAACGGCTGCCATAACAGCGTTTTCGCTGCCAATTGTTGTTGCAATACGGAAAGTAAGGTCGGCACCCTTGAAGCCTGATTCAAGCTTGCCGTTGATACTGTCTTCCGTTTCCTCTGTTTCGGCACCAAGCTGATTGAGTGACTCAAGAAGAATGTCGTATTTTCTGTCACCTAAATTACAACCGCCGGGCATAGGGTTATAAACTTCTCCGACAAGTGTAAGAAGAATCGGAAGCATCAGAAGCGAAGATCTTATTTTGTGTGCATTTTCGGGCACATTGGGAGAAAGCCTGCGCTCCTTTGTATTGTGGAAAATAACAGAATGATCCACAACTTCAATATCAAAGCCAACCTCCTGAAGCACGGAAATCATAACCTTAATATCGTTGAGCTCAACAGGCATATTACGCAACGTAACGTCTTCTGAGCACAAACAGGCGGCTCCAAGCAGAGGCAGCGCCGCATTTTTAGCGCCACTCAATTCAATTTCGCCGAAAATCTTTTCTGCACCCTTAATTTTTATCATCTCGTGCGCCTCCTAAACTATTTTCCATTCTTCTTCAAGTATAATGCCAAATTTTTCTTTAACCTCTTTTTTGCAAAGATCAAGCAGAGATACAAGCTCTTTGCCCGTTGCATTATCTGCATTTATTATAAAACCGGGGTGTTTCTGCGAAACCTGAGCACCGCCAAGCAAATAGCCTCGTAAGCCTGCTTCTTCAAGAAGCTTCCATACGTATATAGGCTCACCGTCAGTAAATGGCCTTTTGAATACGCTACCTGCGCTCGGGTATTCTCTGGGTTGTTTCTTATATCTTTTACGCTTTGTTTCAAGCATTTTTTCCATTATTGAATCCGGGTCATCAATTTTGCCTGTTTCAATAACACAGTCAATCACGCAACAGTCGTGCGCCTGAAAATACGATTTGCGACTGTCCCAATGTGGCGCAAGTTCATCACGTGAAAGTTCGACTATCTCGCGCTTGACAAAGTCATAAATTCTAACCGAATAAACAAGTTCTGATATTGTGCCGTCGTGCGTACCGGCGTTCATACATAATGCACCACCGAGCGCTCCCGGAATATCCTCCAAAAATTCACATCCTGCAATGCCCTTATCACGTGCAAACCACGCAAGATCATTAAGGGAAACACCGCACTGTGCAAAAATTCTGCCGTTTTCAAACGCCATTTGATTTATGAGATTAGTGCAAAGCACCGGAATGTCATATTCATTTTTTGAAAATATAGTATTCGAGCCTTTGCCTATTGTAATAAAATCTTCAGCAGACGAATGGCTTTTACAAAATTCAACAAGACCATCCGAAGTATAAGGCAAAACAAGCCTACATGCATTTGAGTGAACTTTCATGGTGTTAAATTGCCACAAATCCACGTTATTGAGAATACAGTAACCTTTATTCTCCATATTAACCCTTCCTTTTGAGCTTTCTGCCAATCTTAAGAAAAATATATTTTATGACCAGGAACAGCGGAGAAACATATTTTCCGGTTTTCTTCGGCGGCTCTATGCTATCGAGCACTGCATAAAATTTTTCAGGCAGATACTCGGAAGAATAACTGAAATCAATTAGCCTTACTGTTTCTTCAAAATCAGCAAAATCAAACGTGCCGTCAACAAGCGAATCAATCAGAGTTATAAGCTCATCCACAGGGTTGTCCTTTTGGAGATTTCTGCCCGAGAAATTATAATGATAAAGATTGTCAAAATTTTTGGTTGTGCAGACTTCAATTTTTCCGTCATCACCGATTACGCAGCCGATTCGGTTCATCATTATCGGCTCAAGAACACTTCTGCCCTTGCCGACAACAATATGCGCCTTTTCAAAATACGGAACAAGGTTATCAATATGACCGACCAACTCAATATTCAGATTAGGGTTACCGATACTTTCTGCATATTTTTTCAAGTCACCAAGCCTGTTTCCGTCACCTGCGATTGTGAGCGAAATCTTACGACTTTCAGCCGCAACGAAATTTACGGTATCTATAAAATTTGCAACGGAGTCATATTTATCGTTATGAAGACGTGATGCAATAAAAATATTTACCGTACCGTTTTTATCAAGTTTATAATGTTCTTCAACATCAAACCTTTTGGCTATTTCTATTCGGTTTGAAATAACGGTAATTTTATCCTCATCAAAAAACTTACGCAAAACCTCTTTGTTTTCCTTGCTGAAACAAACAAAATGATCAGAGCGGCAATAGGGTAAAGCGTATTCATATATCGAGAGATCTCCGCCTGCAATAAAAGTAACAACAGTAAGTCCTTTTTGTCTGCAGAAATCTCCAAAAAAATAATCATTTAAAAATCCATCTACCAACACAAGGTCAAACGAATTTTCCTCTATAAATCTAAAATTATATTTGAGTGTTTTGTATGCTTTTAAATAATCATTGCTCAATAAGAATTTACTGATATCGTTACCGCAAATAAGGCTGTCTGTCGCGTCGATATACTCATCCTTCAGTCTGCTGTTGCCATCCTGAACCAAAGCTGTCAGTCTGTGTCCGTCAGCATTAAGTATTTTTATGTATTGCAGTTCTGAACGGGGAGCACCTCCGCTGAGTCTGCTACCCTTGAACAAAATGTTCCTTTTTTTGCTGGTTTCCATACTTAATATATCTCCGAGTTGCTATTTTCTTTAAAAACTTTCACTTCTGAATACATAATTCGGCAAAAGATGCAAAGTAGCGTACAAAATCATTTAACCTTACGGCATTACAAGTTGCTGCTTTGTTTATTTTCTGAATTTTTTAATTACCGCCGGGTTACCCGCAACAATTGCATATTCTGGCACATCTTTAGTCACAACAGCACCTGCACCTATTATTGAGTGACTGCCTACCGTGATACCTGGCAAAATTGTAACATTTCCACCAATCCAAACATCATCACCGATTGTTACCTGACGTTCCTCTTGTCTGCCTTGAAGCTTCATAGGTATATCCGGATCTGCAAATGCATGATTTTGAGTGTATATAGTACAATTAGGACCCATCATTACATAATTGCCTATGGTACATGGACCCATTACTTTTGCATTGATTCCTATACCGGAATAATCTCCGAGTTGTATTCTGGTTGAAAATGTCGCTTTTCTTTCAATATTAACTTTTTTGCCGCATTTTTTAAGTATCAATTTTCCGCAAAAGGCTCGTATCTGCCTTTGAAAAATTTTGATGTGACAATAAGATTGCGGTAAATGCTTTGCAAAACCAACATAAAGAGCATAACCTATGGCTGTTTTTATTCTCATTTATGAAATCTCCTTTACTTTTTGCATATTTTCTTCATAAGACAACTTATACAACAGACTTATTCTTTTGATTGGTTAAGCTATTCCCTTCTTTTAACAACAAACAAATAATTGCCATATAGTACCACAGGGTGTCTTGTGTAAACATACCAATGCCCATAAATCTTATCGAAATAATTAAAATGGGAATGTAATACAGAAGATTCTTAGGAAACTTTTTTATTGCAATTGACGATTTCAATACAAAACCATATAAAATCAGACCGATTATACCAATAGCATAAACAATTTCTATATACGTATTGTGTGTGCCATGCTCGAGGATTTTCTCCAGACCTGCACCGAAAAACAAAACTTTGAAATCTTTCAGCATTGCCTTAATATACATTATCCAGATATCGGATCTTCCGGTTGTAACTGACGAAAGGTCTCCTGAAGAGTCTTTAGTTAACCTGAAAATATATGTTTCAACTGCTTCTTCAGCAAAAGTCAAAACTAAAGCACCTGCCACAATTAAAACAAATGACAACTTAAAAAAGTTAGTGCCGCCTTTTCTCATACTGTCCAGCAGCAGCAAAGCAACCATAACGGCAAGCACCAAAAGGAATGACTTGCTGACAGACATAAGACCGAAAACCGCGAGAATAGCAAACAGAATCATATAAATCGGTCTCATTTTTTTGGTGCATATTGTCGTTACCAAGCAACTCATAGCAACCGTTATATCCATCGTATAATAATTCGGGTTAGCACCTAATCCAACAAACCTTTCAGAGTATTCTTCGTAACCAATCTTATGAAGGGCATCCTTACTGAAAGACTGAATAATAGGTAATTGATCTCTCATTAAACCTATACACGATGAAATTATTATACCGAAACAAAAAGCATATAATACATGCTGATAATCATATTCATCCGACTCTGTAACTTCTCTGAGCATTGTAAAGCCGCAAACCATTGTAATTATAACAATTATTTTTTCCGGACCTGAAAAAGCCAGACAGTAACCGGCAAAAATGAATGCTGTAAATAAAAACATACGGTTCAGTCTGCCGGTTTTGAAGATAATGCGCAAAACATAAATCGCAAAAAGCACAGTAAAAAGACTTATCTGACCGGGACTTATTTTGATAATATTGGCAAACGGAAGCAAAAAGCACAACACCGGAAGACAAGTGCCCAACGGCAAAAGAGCAACCGTCGCCGCACCAACAAGAATAAGAGGATACACAAAGACATTGATAACTGATCTCAGCACCAACAAGATACTGAAAACAATTACCAAGCCCATCAGCATATGCCTTTCTGATACCCTTGTTTTCATAAGACTTAAAGATTCTCCTTATACCACGAAATAGCCTGCTCGAGTCCGCTGTCAAAATCATAATCGGGGTCATAACCGAGCAAAGCTTTTGCCTTTGAAATATCGGCGTTGCTGTGCTTGATATCACCTGCACGGTCGGGACCGAAATTCGGTTCGATATCAACACCGAGTGCCTTTGTGAGCGAATAGTAAATATCAATCAGATATTCTCTGCCGCCATAGGCAATATTGAACGCTTCACCTGCAGCCTCGTGCGGCGCAAGGCAAGCCTTGAGGTTTGCCTCAATAACGTTTTCGATATATGTAAAGTCACGGCTCTGTTTGCCGTCACCGTTGATTGTCGGAGTCTGACCGTTTATCAGCATCTTGATAAACTTCGGAATAACAGCAGCGTAAGCACCGTCGGGATCCTGACGTCTGCCGAAAACGTTAAAGTAACGCAGACCGTAAGTATCAAGCCCATAGTGCCTTGTGTACTGCTTTGCCCATTCTTCATCGCATCTTTTTGTGAGCGCATAGGGAGAAAGCAGATTGCCCTCTATCCCCTCTGTTTTGGGGAGATTCGGCTCATCACCGTAAACAGATGAGCTTGAAGCGTAAACAAACTTTTTGACGTTATTCTGTCTTGCCGCCTCAAGCATATTGAGTGTGCCCGTAATATTGTTGGCGCAGTAGAAAAGCGGCATTTCAATGCTTCTGGGCACACTGCCCCAGGCGGCCTGATTGAGCACATAGTCAACGCCCTCGCAGGCTTTCATACATGTGTCAAAATTCTTTATATCGCCCTTGATAAACTCATAATTCGGATTGTCGGCAAACATATCGACATTTTTCTGTTTGCCTGTTGACAAATCGTCAAGACAGCGCACACGGTACCCCATAGCAAGAATAGCCTCGCAAAGGTTGCTGCCGATAAAGCCTGCACCGCCTGTTACAAGAAACAGTGAATTTTCGGGAAATTTAAGATGTTTGTAGCCCATTTTATGCCTCCGGGTAGTTTACGATTAAGGTCGCTTTTTTCAAATGTTTTTCTGAGCTGTTGTCGCTAATCTTTTTTGCAGGGACACCACCAACTGTAATATTTGGCTCCACATCTTTTACAACCACAGCATTTGCACCGATACAAACGTTATCACCGATAGTTATATCACCGATTATTTTTGCACCGGGTCCGATATAGACATTATTGCCTATTGTTGCGGATTTTTCTTCGCCTGCATTTGCACCGATATTTACTCCGCTGTGTATTCTTGCGTTTTCTCCAATTTTTGCATTTGTCGCAACAACAATACTTCCGTAGTGAACAATGGCAAGGCCGGGACCGCAGACACCGAACGGAATAGAGAAACCAAGCTTCATGCCAAGATTCCGGTATCTTAACTTCAATATCAGGCGACTTAATGCTTTTTTAGAGGTGCTGGCATAGTCAAGCTTACGCATAACACGCTCAAACTTCCATATTTCATCACCGATTAATTTCGGTTTTTTTCTTGAGATTCCCAACGCAACACGATCACATTCCAGATAATATTCAAGTTGTTTTTTATTTTTAATCACTTTTATTTCTCCTGTCCCTGAGAAGAGTGAATATTTCTTCAAGTTTTTTAACCGCTGCTTCAGCAGAAAAATCAGCGGCTCTTTCGCCTGCAAGTCTGCCGTATTTTTTCATAAGCTCTTCATCCGAAAGCAGATGTTCCATTGCCTGTGCAAGCTGAGAAATTGCACACTCCTCACCGCAAAAATCGTAGCGCGGAGTAATAATACCGTAGTCGCATTCTTCGAAAGTTTCTTTTGCTATGTTATAATCGTAATTTTTCATCAGAATTTCTGCAGGACCTGTCAGGCAGTTTGTGCTGATAACGGGCAAAGAAAGCGCCATTGCTTCGGCCAACACATTCGGAAAACCTTCGCTGCGGGAAGAAAGAACAAACGCATCACACTTATGCATATATTTGTACGGATTTTTCTGATATCCGGCAAAATAAACATCCTCTTCAAGACCCAGTTGCTTTACGGTGTCCGCACAACTATCCTTCAGCTCACCGTCGCCGACAAAAACAAGACCGATATCGCACATCCTGCTTTTACATTCCTTGAAAGCAAGGATAAGGTTTTCAAAAGCTTTTTCCTTGCAGAATCTGCCGACAGCCACAATTACCTTTTTGTGAGAGTTTCTGAAGCTTTCAAATCCGTCATCTTCAATTTTTTCTTTTGACTGTAAAACAATAGACTGCGTATCAATAATGTTGTGCACGGCAAAGGCCTTATCGGAATCTTCGGGATATTTCTCAACATAATAGTCCCTGATATACTGCGAATTACAGATAACACCATCGGATGAATCAAGATTCTTTTTATAGATATCCGATTTTTCCGTCAATGCACCGAAATCTCGGATTGAGATTATTTTGACGCAATTCTTGATTTTGAATGCATTGATCGGATTTTTTTGCCATGCAAAAAGAAAAACAACATCGTATTTATCCTGCTTTACCAGTTTCGACAGTCCTACACATCTTCTGATTGCCGTTACAATCTTTTTCAAATAACTTGTCTGCGACGGCAGTTTCATATCGACAAGCTTGCCGCCATAGGGATAGACAATTTTACTTCCATCAAAAAGAACTGTTGTAACATCGTGCTTCTTCGCCAAAGCAACGGAAATATTAGCTGCGCTGCGTTCAGTGCCGCCTATACACAGTGATTCTTTTAAGATACATATTTTCATCGCTTATCTCCGTCTGAATTCTTTTATACCTTCACGTATCAGACCGAAGGCTTTGGGCACTGTGAGTTGCTCGTTACAGGTGTGAGGATACCTGAGCACATATATTATGGCGCGCAGAATGGCTACCCTTTTGTTGAGCGCCGCATAAAGCACACCCTTGTCCTTAAACAGTTTTTCATCGTAGCCTTTAAACCATGTTGAGGTTGAACCTTCAATCTGAGCAATAGTCATAGGGCAAGTATATATGCGAAGTCCTGCACGGACAGCCTCATTAATAAAAAGCACATCTTCGCCCGCTGAGTACTTTGCACCTCCACCGAAAAGAAGCGAAAACGCAATGTTCGCTTTCTTAATGCTCTCGGTTTTTACCGCAATTCTTGCCGCGCCGTAGCCGCTGCAGTTATACCAACGAACTCGCTTGATTTTATTCAGTTTTTTTCTGTCGTTTGCACGCTCGTCATTTTTGTAATCAAGGTTGAAAACTAATATATCGGCATCCGGAATTTCTTCAAAAGCCTTTATGAGCTGCTGCTCATAACCGTCGTAATAAATTATATCGTCATCCGAAAAAAGCACGATATCTCCCGTAGCACGCATAAGCGAAAAATTACGGCTCAGACCAACGCCTCTTTCATCCAACGAATAAAAAAGAATTTTTCTGCCGTTTCTTTCAAATTCATCCTTTGAAAATCTGTCACACTGGTTGACAACAATTGCATCGGTTTGAATATTCATTTTATCAAGAATTGAAAAATCCGCTTGGTGCATTGTCGGTATTAAGGCTTGTACCTTCATAACTTTCTCCTGATTGACATTAAGTTTTATTTTACAGTCTCCAATACAGATAACCTGCATCGGTATATTCTTTTCTGTCGAGCACACCCTTGACGTCGATAATAACCTTCTGATTATCCGAAGAATTAAACATTGCCGCAATATCATCAGCTGTAAGTTTATTGAATTCTGCGTGAGCAACAGCAAGAATAACGGCATCCATATCCTTTACATCAGAAATATCACAGAATTTAATGCCATAGAGTCTTTCCGCTTCGTCAGCATCAGCCTGCGGGTCTGCAACAACAGGTTCAATTCCGTATTCCTTAAGCTCGTTTATGATATCGATAACCTTCGTGTTTCTGGTATCGGGGCAATTCTCTTTGAAGGTGAAGCCAAGCACTGCAACTTTTGCATTTTTAACATTAACGCCGACATTTATAAGCTTTTTAACTGTGTTTTCTGCAACGTATTTGCCCATATCGTCGTTAATGCGTCTGCCGGCAAGGATAACCTGGCTGTGATAGCCGAGCTGCTCTGACTTATATGTAAGGTAGTATGGGTCTACGCCGATACAGTGACCACCGACAAGACCGGGGAAAAACTTGAGGAAGTTCCACTTTGTGCCTGCAGCTTCAAGCACTGCCTTCGTATCTATACCCATCTTGTTGAAAATAATTGAAAGCTCGTTCATAAACGCAATGTTTATGTCGCGCTGGCTGTTTTCGATAACCTTTGCTGCCTCGGCAACTTTGATACTCTCAGCACGGTGAACACCTGCTTCCACAACAAGCTCATAAACCTTTGCAACTGTGTCGAGGGTTTCTTCGTCCATACCCGAAACAATCTTGACAATTGTTTCAAGGCGATGCACCTTATCACCGGGATTGATACGCTCAGGTGAATAACCGATTTTGAAATCCTCACCGCACTTGAGACCGGATTCTTTCTCAAGAATCGGCACACAGATATCCTCTGTAACACCGGGATAAACGGTTGATTCAAAAACAACAACACTGCCCTTTGTAAGGTTTCTACCAAGTATGCGGCTTGCACCCTCAACAGGTGTAAGGTCCGGCGTATGATCATCGTTTACCGGTGTGGGAACAGCAACAATGTGGAATTTTGCATCCCTGAGCTTTGTTTCGTCAGAAGTGAATTCAACCGTCGTTGCCTTGATTGCATCGTCACCGACTTCAAGCGTGGGGTCAATTCCGCTCTTGTAAAGCTCAACCTTTTTTTCGTTGAGATCATAGCCAATGACGTCAGCTTTTTTTGCAAAAGCAACAGCAATCGGCATACCTACATATCCTAACCCGACAAGAGAAATCTTCTCTTCTCTGTTGATTATCTTTTCATAAAGATTCATTGTTTTTATCTCCTCAGCTGATGATACATTGATAATTAGCTTTGAATAAGTATCTGTGCAATTCTCTCGCAGGCGTGGCCGTCGCCGTAGGGGTTGGATGCCTGCGACATTGCGCTGTAAGCAGCCTCATCGGTGATAAGGCGCTTAAATTCTTTATATATTGTCTCCTCATTTGTGCCGACAAGCTTGAGTGTGCCTGCGGCGATGCCTTCGGGTCTTTCGGTTGTGTCGCGCATTACGAGCACGGGTTTGCCAAGGCTCGGTGCCTCTTCCTGAATTCCGCCCGAATCGGTGAGAATAAGGTAGCTGCGTGCAAGGAAGTTGTGGAAATCGAGAACATCAAGCGGCTCGATGATACGGAATCTTTCGTGATTGCCGAAAATTTCTGCCGCCGCCTGACGGACAACGGGATTCATATGTATAGGATAAATTACTTTCAGGTCCTCGTGTTCGTCAACAATACGCTTGATTGCTCTGAACATATTGTGCATCGGCTCACCAAGATTCTCCCTGCGGTGTGCGGTGAGCATAATAAGCCTGCTGTCCGCAGCCCATTCAAGCTCGGAATGTGTATAATCCTCTCGCACGGTTGTTTTGAGCGCGTCGATTGCGGTGTTACCCGTTACGTAAATGTTTTCGTCAGATCTTCCCTCACCGATAAGATTATTCTTTGACATTTCGGTGGGCGCAAAGTTATATTTTGCAATAATGCTTACCGCCTGGCGGTTAAACTCCTCCGGATACGGAGAATATATGTTATATGTTCTGAGTCCTGCCTCAACGTGGCCGACAGGAATCTGCAGATAAAAACACGCAAGTGCAGTTACAAAGGTTGTGGAAGTATCGCCGTGAACAAGCACAACATCGGGCTTTTCACTCTCAAGCACCTGCTTGATTCGCTCAAGTATGTTTGTCGTAACGTCAAACAAAGTCTGCTTGTCCTTCATTATTGCCAGATCGTAATCGGGCTTGACATCAAAAGCCTTAAGAACCTGATCAAGCATCTGTCTGTGCTGACCTGTGACACAAACGACCGTTTCAAGCTCACTGTGCTTTTTAAGTTCATTTACAAGAGGACACATTTTGATTGCTTCCGGTCTTGTGCCGAAAACCAACATAACTTTTTTCATATTGTTTCCTCACAGAATTAATCAAAGATAGTAAACCTTATCACTTGCGGTTTTGTAAACCTTTCTTGTGTCAAGAACGATTTTTCCGTCGAGTTTATCAAGATTCTCTTTTATCTGATTATGACCGACCATAACAACAACAAGATCAACATCGTTAAGGAACGCATCAAAATCGTGATACTGGTTTTCAACCATATCTTCGCTGATGAACGGATCGTACACCTTGAGCGGTGCGGCAAGATGTCTCTCCTGGCTTTCAAGAAGCTGCAACGTCGGTGACTCGCGGCAATCGTCAACATTTTCTTTATATGTAAGACCGTACAGACCTACACGGCTGATATCGGTAAGGTTGTTTTCTTTCATTATTGTATGGATTCTGTCGAGCACAAAATCGGGCATACTGTCGTTTATTGCCATTGACTCACCTATAACCTTTGTAAGGCTCGGATAATCGCCGACAAGGAACCACGGGTCAACACTGATACAGTGACCGCCGACACCGGGACCGGGCTGAAGAATATTTACTCTCGGATGCATATTGCAGATTTTTATAATCTCGTAAACATCCATATCATCCTGACGGCAGATTTTTGCAAGCTCGTTTGCAAACGCAATGTTTACCGCACGGAATGTGTTTTCAACAACTTTTGTCATCTCTGCAGTGCGGATATCTGTTACGACAATTTCGCCCTGACAGAACGAAGCATAAAGCTCCTTGACCTTTTCGCCGATTTCTTTATCGTCTGCACCGATTGTGCGGTTGTTGTGGAGCAGCTCATAAATCATATTGCCGGGGATAATTCTTTCAGGTGCGTGGACAAGGTGAATATCCTTGCCGATAACAAAACCGTTTTCTTCTATTACAGGGCGGACAAACTTATCAATTGTGCCGGGTGAAACGGTTGACTCAACAATAACAACCGCACCTTTTTTGCAAACCTCCATTACGCTTTTAACGGCAGAGATAACATAGCAGGCATCAATCTTTTTTGAGAATTTATCGTAAGGTGTGGGCACGGAAACAATGTATGTATCCGTCACCTGATACTCGGTTGAAAACTCAATTCCGCTGTCTACCGCCTTTGCAAACAGCTCGTCCAGACCGTCCTCCTTAAAGGTTGTCCTGCCGGATTTGAGTGTGTTAACAAGCTCCTTATTGTAGTCTGTGCCTACAACCTCTACTCCGTGCGCCGCCATCATAAGCGCCGTCGGAAGTCCGATATATCCTAAACCTATAACGTTTACCATAATGCTTTTCCCTCTCTGTAAAATAACTTACAGAATACCCCTGAGCTCTGTTTCCAGCTGTTCAGCCGCATTCTGTCTTGAATACCTGCTTTTTATCACTTCAAGAGCATAATCTCTGTTGTCCAAAAACGATTTATGCTCTTCGTACATTTTTTTGAAAGCTTCCCACAGTTTGTCCGCATCATTCGGCGGAACAGCTATACCCAGGCGACATTCATTTAGTATATTTGCTGAATCGCCGACAGAAGCAAGAAGCACCGGACACCCTACACCCAGGGCTTCAAAAAGTTTGGTAGGCACACTGTCTTTTAGGTTTTCATTTACCAACGAAACAAAACTCATGTCCGCACACTTGAGAACCGTATATATCAAATCGTTCGATATCCTGCCTGCGAATATTACGTTATCAAGCTCATGCTCTTCAGCGTATGCTTTAAGCATACCTTCTTCAACACCGCTGCCGAAAAGGTAAAAATGGACCGGCATGCTTTCGTTTTTTGCTCTTTCGGCAAGCTGTAAAAGTTGGGTAAGGCCCTGTGCCCATCCGATGTTACCTATGTAAACACAACTGAAATTTTTATCAAGCTTATATTTTTCAACAATGCCTTTTTCAAACACATTTTCCAGAAATTTTTCATCCAGACCGTTTGTTATATACTTTATATTTGCATCCGGCGCATAAGCTTTGAGTTTTTCGATTTTACCGGGGCTGACCGCTGTGACAAGGTCCGCACGAGAAAGCATAAAATTACGCACAAACGCAAACACGCGGCTCATAGGGCTCTTCGGAGTGAAACTTCCCATTTCCCAAGCAACGTCTGGCCATATATCACGCACATCGTAAACAAGCTTTGCGTGTTTGATTTTTGCAATCATCCAGCCGCTTATTCCTATAAGAGCGGGTGGAGAAGTTGTAAGAACAACATCCGCTTTGCCTGCCGCGAGCGATTTAATTACGGAACTGAAGCTAAAACTTATCTGATTAAGCAATCTTCTGATCGTTGTTTTATTTCTGAGTTTTACGGTCGGACAATATATGACATCAGGAAATTTTTTCGATGAACCGCATCCGGGTGCAAGCACAGTTACCTTATGTCCGCTCTGCCCCAGAACCTCCGCAAAAACTCTCATTCTTTTAGCGGCAGGGCTATCGTTCGGATATGAATCACCGGTATGAATTAACACTCTCATTGTACAGATTTATCCCTCTTTGCTGTGTTGTTGTCTGTGTTGATGCCTTCGACTACTCCTTCGCTGCAGAAAGCCTTCGGTATCGTAAGAAAAAGTATTTTTAAGTCCGCCATAAATCCGCGGTTATCAATATATTCCTTGTCCCATTTAACCTTTTCCTGAACGGAAACATTGTCTCTTCCATTGATCTGCGCCAAGCCCGTAAGACCGGGTTTTACGGAATAAATACCGTTTTCCATACGCAAGTTGTAAATTTCTTTTTCTTCAGCAATAAGAGGTCTCGGACCTACAAGACTCATATCACCTTTGAGTATATTGAAAAGTTGCGGCAGTTCGTCCAACGAAAGTTTTCTCAGAATCTTACCAAGCTTTGTTATGTGGCTGTAAGGGTCCTTAAGTTCGCTCGTAGCAATATATTTCGGCGCTGTTGTTTTCATAGTCCGAAATTTAAGCAGGTGGAAAACCTTTGCATTTAAGCCGACTCTTTCCTGGCTGAAAATAGGATGTGTTTTATCTATAACGAGTATGAGAAAGAAAATCACAAGCATCGGAACAAACAAAACAATAATTCCGACCGACGAAACCGCAATATCCGCCAGCCTCTTAAAAATGCCGTAAGCTCTTCCCGGAAAATTTCTTCCGTTTTTGCAAGCATCCGTATTCAGTTTGTCTTCTCTTTTTTTGCTCACTTTAGTAGTCACACCTTCTGCTGACAGAATGCTTCAGCACTTTTAAAGTCCTGTGTTGAAGAAAAGAGAATTCATTTCATCCGCATACTCTGCCGACACGCCTTTGAGGTTGGCGAGGTATGTTTTTCTGAAATTTCTCTTTTTTCCGAACAGTAATGAGAATAACCGACAAATTTCGCAAATCGGAGTTAAAAAGCGGTATTTCTTTACTATCGGATACGTATATGCAAGATCCCTGTGCGACACAAAAATTCGCCTGAGGATATGTTTTCTTTTCCCACCGTGATGCTGTTGGTTGGACAGCATCTTTGTTTCGTCCGTGCCGAACATACCGCCTTTGACGATATAGTCCTGCAACACACGTGTAAGATCAGTGTGCTCCGCGCCCGAAAACCACACTTCGCTCAGCTGCTCTGCACTTTCGGCAAATTTAAGCATTGAGCCTTTTCTCAGCAGATTTCTCGTTTCTTCGTCTTTATAATCACAGTGGCGGTTCATAAGCCACAAATCGAGGAACGGACGGATTCCGCAACCGCCTTGCACAACGTGCTTTGCCATATGCGACACATGATAAAAGTAGAAGAACGGGACACTCAACTCATAACGCAAACTGTTTTTATCGCTCGGCTTCGCATAATTCCAGACATCGTTGAGAATTTTTGCAGAAGCAAGCTTATGGTCGTCTTCAATCAGACGGAAGTGAAGTTCGATAAGTATGTTTCCGTCAGGTGTAAGTGTTATATCATGGTTTGTGCTTGCGGTCTGTCTGTAACCCAGACACTCTTTTATTATATCTGCCGCAGCGTTCAGATCCCGCTCGTGAACAAGTATATCCACATCCACGCTCGAGCGCATCCACGGCTCGGGGTAGAGGCTGCGCAGCACAGCGCCCTTGAGCGGAATGTAAGGTATCTGCCCTTCTTCCAGCGCTTTGCATACGTTCTCAAAAGCGTAGTTCATTTTTTCGCTTCTGAAAAGTGCACCGTAGAGCTGAGACATATATGCCTGAGCGGCACTGCCGCTGAGTAATTTTCTTTTATTCAGATTTGAAGCAATAATATGTGTGAAGTCGTGCTCATTTGCCTTGACGAACAAATCAATAACAAGCTGTTCATCCGACATAAAGTCAGGCGGCAACTCAACCTGCCTGCCGCAAACCTCATTGCCGATGAGCGCTATTAGAATTTCTGTTGTCCGCTCCATTGGCACACTCCAAAAAATCAGTCTTTTTTGTTTATCATCCGTTTCAGTTTGTTGCGCACCCTGAATATCAGCGAGCGAAACGGAAACAGCAGCTGCCATAAAAAAACCACAGCACGGTATCTGAACGAGCGGCAGGAGAAAAGCCTGCCCTTGCACTCGATATCGCTGACAGCGGCTATCACCTGCTCAGGCGATATTGTTTCGCACCAGACCTGAGCATCGCCGTTCATTATAAGGCTGCCATCGGGTAAAACACGCTTGACACGGTGAAGCACAAGCTCACCCGTATCGCGTCTGAAAAGCAGAATCCGACCTTTTTTCAGATCCTGCCCGGTGTATTTTTTAAGCCGGACGAAATCTCTGCCATGCACTAAAAACGGATTCATACTCGAGCCCGATACGCACAGCGTAAAGTGTCCTCCCACGCTGATAATCTCTTCAAGAGAAGCAGAGATTTCTGATGTTGAAAACTCAATTTTTTCCATTTTCAAAAACCTTACTGTATGTAAGTTTTACCGCATCCTCATCAGGTCTGCACTCAAGCAGCCACATAGGAATTTCCTTTGCAAGTCTGTCAAGCGTATCGAGAGATTTCTGCAGACATTCCGTATCCCAATGAGGTAAAAAGACGTGCGGCATAAAAAGTTCTATTGCCTGCGCGGCATCGAGACGCGTGATTTTGTTCTCCTGCGCTTGTCTGAGCACAACAATGCCTTTGAGAGCAGTTTTTGTGTTGAGGCAATAATCTGACGAGCCCCTCCACGGACAGCCGTAAGCATAAAAGCCACCATCCGTAAATCGGAGAAAAGCTTTGTCGCCGTTGATTATGTCGGCGCCCATATATTTTTCCCACAGCTGAGCCTGAGTTGTTTTGCCAACGCCCGAAAAACCTGCAAAAATTATTCCGCAGCCACCCAAATCAATGACAGATGCGTGCATAAACAGTGTATTAAGTTTTGCAAACCTTGAACATATTGCGGCAAGCGGCAACGAATGCTCGGAGCTGTTTCGCCTTTCGGTGAATACGGTGCATCTCTCCCACTGAGCATCGGCAAGCAGAAACTCACCGGTTTCAAGCCTCAGCACGCGCTCTGAAGGTCTGTGCGTATACTGTATTCCGTGTATCGAATTCATCTGTGAGGCAAATTCAAGATTCATTACGGGCGATTCGCCGGCATCGCATTCAAAAGCTTTGACGAAATCGGAATAATCCGACTGCCACTCAAGCGGAATATCCGCAATCCCGATAATCATCCCAGGTTGTAGCTCAGACAGTTGAAGAACGGCTCCATACCGTATGTTCTGAGCTCATTGTAATAATCGAGGAATTTGTTTGTGGTTACCTTAACCTCAGCAGACATTACGCCCATATAGTATCCGCGGCAACCGTCAACCTCGTGAGTGAATTTGATAACGGCAGCACCTGCCACTTCGGATATACCGCCGGATACGGCAGCTATGCTCTCCTTTATATTGATTGCTATAAGCTTACTCTCGGGAACGACATATTTTTTCTTCATATCAATTCTCCTTTTTCCGAGTATATATTTCATAAAGTTTTTTTGCCATATTGCAAAGACTCTCTGACACCTCTTCGGGGTCTGAGCTTTCTGCACAGAGTGTGCCGGGACAACGCTGGCAGAATTCTTTCCATTCACAGTCACTGCAACGAGCGGGACTTTTTATTTTACTGAGCTTTTCGTGCAGAGCCTCATAATCACTTCTGAGGCTACCGGACCAGCTTGTATAAGGCTTATTCATAAATGCGCAAAGCTGAAGGTGACCGTGCCACGTTATCCACAGCGACGTTCTGTAGCTCGCGCACCACGCAAACGGTGATTTAAGTGGCGGAAATTTGCTCCGTTCAAGCTCTTCAACGGTAAGCTCCTCCGGAAAATCGCTGAGCGCAAAGCGAGAAGAAGTGATGCTGTTGAGTGAACCTCTGGCGGAGTTTACAACCGTTATCGTGTGTTGCATAGGCAGCCCTTTTTCACGGGCAAAGCTGTAAATCTCTTGCAAATCATCTGCGTTTTCCCTGACGATGGTAGAAGTGAGTATGAGCGGCACATCTGATTCTTTGAGCAGGTCAACCGCCTTTGAAACCCTTGTGAAACCGTCAGCTGAGCCGCAGGTTTTAAGATAGGTTTCGTTGCTTGCACCGTAAACGGTGAGCTTCACACGGTACGGCATACCGTACTCACGAAATTTTTCGATTGTGTTTTCGTCTATGAGTGAGCCGTTTGAAAGTACAGTGATGAGGAAGCCCATTTTGTTAAGCTCGGAATATATTTCCCAGAAATCGGGGTGAACAAAAGGCTCACCGCCGGTAAGCGAAATTTCGAGCGTACCCATCTCTTTTGCCTGACGTGCAATTTCGAGCCACTCATCCGCACGCAATATGCTGCCTTGCTTTTTTGCGCCCTCCTCATTGAGGTGAACGTAGCACATAACGCAGTTAAAATTGCAAAACGGAGTGAGCTCAAATGTTATTGCAAGCGGAACGTTATGCTCCCTTGCCCATTGCCTGAGCTGTTGCATATAGCCGTTTGAGGGAAGTGAACACTCAGTCATATCAGTGCACCCTGTTCTTTGAGCCCTGCAACGAACTTTTCTGCATCTGTAAGTGCCGTAGCATTGTCAATTTCGTAGTTATCTGTAAGCACTTTGGCAAGTGCAGGAATATCGGCACCGCTTTCAAGTGCTTTCCATAGCAGAGCGCCACTTTCGCTCAGTGCAATCATACCGTGTATTTCACTTGTTTTTGCGCCCACGGGCACTGCCATTGTGTTGCCGCCGATTTCGCGTATTATAAATCCGTCTTTCAGTTTGTAGATCATGGTTTATGTCTCCCTGTAAAGAGCCAGGTTACCGCTTTCGTTGAGGCGGTATACTCTGTTGCAGTAGTTGAGCATACTCGGGCGGTGAGTTGTGATTATACAGGTGCGGTTCGGATATGCCTTCATCATATTGCCGAGCACCTTTTCTTCCGTTTCGGCATCAAGGGCACTTGTTGCCTCATCCATAACAAGCACGGGGGCATCGCGAAGAAGCGCGCGCGCAATTGAGATACGCTGAATCTGACCGTCGGAAAAATTTGCGCCCCTTTCGCTGATGGGCGTGTTCATTTTTTCGGGAAGCTTATCGATAAAGCTCCACGCCTCGGCAACCCTGAGCACCTCTTCGAGCTCTTTATCCGTAGCTTCGGGGCTGACAATGCGAAGGTTATCCGCTATTGTTCCGGAAAAAACCGCATTGCCCTGAGGCACGTAAGAGCAGAAGCGCCTTGTGCTGTCGGAAACTGTGAGTGTTTGACCGTCGCAGGTTGCTACCGACATTACGCCGGAATCGGGACACACCAGACCGAGAATAAGTCGAAGGATTGTCGTCTTGCCCTCACCCGACGGACCAACCAGGGCTATCGTTTCGCCCGGAGCTGCCGAAAAAGAAATATCGTTGAGCACCGCGTGCTCAGCGTCGTTATAAGTGTAGGTTACGTTTTCGCAGCTTACGGTAAGACCATCTGTCTGAGCGCTCGTCTTTATGGCTTCGGCTTTTTCGCCGTCCTTATCGCTTTCAAGTGAAAGGTCGGTGATTTCCATCACCCTGCCGGCTGCCGTTGCAATTGAAATTGCCGTGGGGAACAGGCCGACAAGAGAGGAGAATGAAGTAGTAAGCTGACCTGAAATCTGCAGAAAAAGAAGCATCGTGCCGTATGAGATAGCACCGTCCCACAGCCTGTATATACCCCAGCCGTAGCAACTGTACGAAACGATAAGACCTATGACTGAAAGACAAAACGACATTATCAGCGAAAATTTATCCTGCCTGAGTCTGATTGAGCGGTACTGACCAAGATAGCCGCGCATCTGCCCAACGTAACGCCCTGTCAGGTTGAACGCCTTGATGGTCTGAAGGTTCTGCACCGATTCGGAAACAAAGGAAAGTATCGTACCGTTTATTTCGCGGCTTTGTTGGCTGTACTTGCGGATTGTTTTGGTTGAAACCTTTGAAGTGAGAACAAGGAAAGGCGCACTCATAAGAGCGAAAACAGCCATCGTCGGGTCATAATATAAAACGAGGGCAAGGCAGCCGATAAAGGTTGTAAGCTTTGTAAAAACGCCGGGAATAAACGTAACTATGCTGTTGGATACCGCGCCTGCATCACCCTCGACCCTATTGAGAAGGTCGCCCGAATGGTACTTGCCGATGCGGCTCCAATCGGAAAATATAACGTGCTCATATACGTTGCTGCGCACCTCGTTGTTTACCTTCGTACCCACAACGGTTGCAACACGCGACATAGCCGTGTTGAGAACAATCTGAAGCACGGCAAGCCCTATCGCAACAGCTGCACTGACAAAAAGAGTTTTAACGTCACGGGCAGCGACGTCGCCGGAAGGGACAACGGCGTCGATAAGGTGTTTTGAGGCAACGCTTACACCAAGCCCTGTCAGCGTGCACGTAACACCGATGACGATATACAGGAAAATGTGCGCGCGGTATTTTGAAACATAGCGCAAAAGCCATTTCCACTCTTTTGAAACAGAGCGTAACAAAGCCCTGTATTCACCGGGTTTTTTCATATCTTTCTTCCTTGACGATAAAAATTATTTTCCACTGTGGATTATACCACAGGAGAAATTTCAATGCAACATATATTTACTAATATATAGAAGATTTTAATTATTTGCGCATTTTATAAAGATAAAAGGCAGCACCGTGCAATGTTGCACGGCACTGCCTTTCGACAATGTCTGAAGTTAAAACACACGGCATCAGGAGTTTTTATGCTTACCCTTAGTGCTTCTGGTATAGCCGTAACTTTTTTTGCCGTAGCCGTAGTTGTTGCGGTAATATCTATGATAGCCGCCGTACTTGTAATAGCCGCCGTAGCCTCCCAGACCGCCTGCCGCACCGTTGAGAATACAGCCGAGGAATCTGGCATCGGTTTCAAGCAGCATATTTATGCCTGAACGTATAGCATTCTGCATAACGGCATCCTGCCTGATAACATAGAGAATTGCATCGGCAGCGCCGGCAATGATCGCGGCGTCTGAAATGACTCCGCAAGGCGGTGTATCAATCAGAATGAGGTCATATTCCTCTTTAAAACGGTTGAGCATATCGGTAATTCCCGATGTGCGTATAACCCTTTGCAGCGAAGCGGGCGACGAATCGAAGGATAATAAATCAAAGCCCAACGACTCAACGTGGTTGATACTAAATTCAGAATCTTTATCTGTTTCGGCAGGCTTAATTTCCCCCTTGCCGAGTACAGACGCAATACCCGAATTGCGAAGGTCACAGTCAATTACAAGCACCTTTTTCTCGCTCTTGGCAAATATTGCGGCAAGGTTTATGGTGACGATTGACTTACCCTCATCAGGTGCAGTGCTGGTAATAATAACCGCCTTTTCGCCGTCTTTAAGACTGCTCTGCACCGACGTACGCAAAAGCCTCAGCGACTCCAGAAAACCGCTGCCGATAAGCGGATTGGTAAGAACAATATCGGTGTTGATTTTGCGGCGGTATTTTTTGAATATAACCTGAGGCAGAATACCTATACAGTGCTGATTGAGAATGTTACGAATATCCTCTTTTGTGCGGATTGTTTTACGCATAATTGCATAAATCATAATCCATGCAACACCGACAAGAAGACCGATAACCGCAGCCGTGAGCACAGATTTCTGCCACGCCATTCTGTTTGACGGTGACGTTGGCATAATCGGCTCGCTTATCATAAGGAGCTTGGTGCGGCCGATGATGTAATCGGCAACAGAGCTGTAATTATCGATAACTGACAGCAACGCTTTGTAGGTCAACTCAGGGTCATTACCGTTGGCTGTAAGCGTAACCATATTCGTACCCGTAACGCACTTTGCCGTAACGGTTGCAGGCATTGAAGCAACACCAAGGTCATCGCACACCTGCATTTTGAGAACAGAATTTCCGACAACGAACGGGAATACCGTTGCCAGCTGATCAGCCGTATCTCTGTCGTAGTAGAAAGAGTATGCGGAGACACCGCCCTGACCCGAGAGAACCTTGTTCTCTGTCTGGACGGTAAATGTTGCGGACACGGTATATTCGGGAACAAAACGCACGTAGCTTCTGTAAAACTGCACACCGCCGAACACAACGGCGAGAACAAGCGCAATCCACCCGAACTTGATTACTCCGCGCCACAAATCACTCAGCAAAACCTTTATTTCTACGCTGGAAGCGGCTTCGTTTGCTTCGCTTGTTATTTTCCTATCGCTCATAACAATAAACCGCTCCTGTTAATCAAATGATGTGTTGTTCAGCTCTCCTGCCATAAACTCTTCATTCGAATCGTTTTCTGCACGGAAATGAACACTGTTGAAATTTGTATGGTTCTTGTAATAGGTCGAATGACCGTAATAGCCCATTTCATCACTGCCCATCTGACCGAACAGCGTGAATGGCTTATATACATCGTTGAGAATACAGCCCGCAAGCTTACCGCCCGCATCGGAAATTGAGAGAATAGCATCGTTGATATCCTGAACAAGGGCAATATCCGTCCTTATTGCAAGCAGAGCTCCGTCGACAAGATTTGAAATAGTGATTGCATCTGCCGAAACGGACGTGGGAGGAGTATCGATAATTACAAAATCAACCTTCTCGCGCAGCACAGCAATACATTTTTTCAGCATATCGTTCTGAAAAAGCTCAGAAGAATTTGCGTGAGATTTTTTGTTAAAAGCTATTATGAGGTCGCTCTTTCTGTAACGGAAAAAGCTGAATTTACTGAAAGAAACTTTCTGCAGCAAAACGTCGGCAAAGTCTGTTGCGGTTTCTTTTTCAAAGTCGAAAATTTTATGCATAGAGGGCTTGCGAACGTCAAGGTCAAGCAGCGCAACGCGGTAGCCCCTGTTTGAAAGAGCAATGGCTATATTGGCCGCAATCGTTGATTTGCCTTCGTTTTCGGCAACGCTGAGAACCTCGAAAACGCGCTCATCCTTGTTCCTTTTTGCATACTCGAGTTTTGTCGCAATACGCTGATAATCCTCGGTGAATTTAAGGCTTGAATAAGCATCGTTTATGAGCATAGATCGCTTCTTGCGCCTGAACTTTTCTTTGAGCGAAAGATGGGGTCTTTCGTGTGATATTGTGCCTATCAGCTCACCGTCGATTTTGTCGGTAAATTTCCGTTCCTCTTTCACGGTTTCTCTGAGGAGGGAGAACAGAACTATAAGCCCTGCAACGAAAAGCATTGCCAGCAGAACTATATGATTTCTGTACCTCGTAAGAACGGAGTTAGACGGCGAAACAGGCATTCTGGGAGCCGACAGCACATCGATTACGGCATCCGTAAACACAAACTCCGAAACCTTAGGATAAACCTGAAGCACGGATGTCAGCAGCTTGAACGCCGTCTCGGGATTATCTGATTTAACGGAAATATTCATAATGTTCGTAGAGCCGTTAACCTCTGCCGTAATTGTTCCGTTAAAGCCGCTGTATCCGAGATTTTCGGCAGCCAACTTCTTGAGTGACGGCTGCTTGAAAACCTCTGTAAAAATTGTAGCCATCTCGGACGAAGCAGAAAGGCTGCTGTACATTCCGTTTGTTCCGCTTTTTGAGCGGACAACAAGAACGGCACTGCTGGTATACGTCGGTGTATACACGCTCTTTTCAAAAACACTTATGCCCATCCAGGCAATTATTGCAGCAAGAATTATTGCCCAGGAATTGCGGACAAGGTCTTTGACAAGGCTGTTCCATTCAAACGTTATCGAAAAATTTGAGCTTCTGTTTTTCAAGTTTTATCACTCCTCTACAACAACGGTCAGAATGGAATGACCTTCGTAACCCGTGGTGGTTGTAATGTAGTAATGCACGTTATACGTGCCGGGAACGTTACTGTCGAAGTTGGTCGAAATAAGCATTCCGTAATCTTTCATTACAACGCCGTCGATGGTAACTTCCTTGATGTAATCTTCAAAATTAGGTTTCGGTGCACCCTTTTTGAGGTATATCAGGCTCTTTTTGAGCGCAATTTGCGGCGCCATTGTTTCGTTACCCTCAACGTGCACCGTGATGTCAAGATAAATTGTATCACCCATACTGTTTGAAACCTGAAGCGAAACGTTGAAGACGCCCGCCGTGTTTTCAACGTAGTCGGTCGCGACGATGGTAACCTTATCGCTTATATCACCGTCGATACAGTCTCTTGCGCCGACCGCTTCGTGAATATCCATCTCTTCTTCAACCGAATAGACAAGCACACGCCTCATATAAAACTCAGGCGAGGTATAATCGGTGTATTCGAGTGTTCGGGTTGCTTTTGCAACGTGATTATCGTTATCCGTAACAGCATAGGTAACCGTACATACACCGGGACGGATAAACTTTGAAATTGATTCGATAATAACCTTGTGGGTTATGTCGCCGTCCTTGCCGTCGGTTGCCGTAACACCTGCCAGCAGTTTTTCTTTCGGGTCGTTTATGCTGACCTTCAGGGACTCCTGCGAAACCGTAATTACAGGCTGTGTTTTGTCGGTTGTGAGTCTGTCAACAATTGAAAAAGCCACAAACGCAACAAGCATTACCGCAAACAGTATCAATATTGTTCTGCGAAGTATTTTCATCATAATCTGTCACCGTATTTCATAGTTGTTTATGACGTGTTGCGGATTTACGTCGAAAAGAGCATCCGCATATTCGTAAGAGTAATTTTCACAGACAAATTCGTGTGCCTGCGAAAGGTCGGGGGTGCGCCCGTACTGACTGTGGGCATCACTTGCAACGAAGTCGGCAAGTCTTTTTTTCAGCAGTTCTTCTGCCGTTCTCTTCGGCACAATGCCGAATTCGCCGCTCAAGCTGCCTGCGTTGATCTGAATCAGCGCGCCGCGGCTTCGCAGCTTTCTGACGGCATCTTTATCTTCGCCGACAAAAGCATATCTCTCCGGATGAGCCACAATCGGAACGTAACCCTCACTGACAAGTGCTTCAATTTTTTTATATGCTTCGTCTGAACGCTCATAAAAATCAAGCTCAACCAAAGCGTACCTTGAACGGTTGAGGGTCATCAGCTCATTGCGTGCGAGCAGCTGAATAAAGCCTTCTTCCAGATAGATCTCCTGCCCACAGTAAACCGCCGTCTTAACGCCGTGGTCTTTAAGCATTTTTTGCAAAGCGGCAAACTTCTGCTCAAACTCCGCGTTCCAGAAATTTTCAAAAAAATGCGGCATATTGCAGTGGGGTGTTGCAAAAATTGCCTTTGTGCCTTTCGAGGCGGCAAGCTGTGCCATTTCGAGAGAATCGGTCATATTACCCGAGCCGTCGTCAACGCCGTGCAGAATATGACAATGTATATCTACCAAATCCTCTCCTCCTTTTAATAAAGACACAAGTACACATAATAATAATATTGTCCGGCACGTAATTTGTCAATATTTTAGCCGATAAAAACCCTGCAACTTTTGCAGAAAATTATCCCTTTATGTAAAAACAGAAAAAAACAAAAAACAGCAGACATTGAACAGGTCCGTAAAAAACGGACAATGAAAAAAAGAGCCCCCTATGGTAGAATTAAAGAAACTACCATAGGGGGATTTTGCATGCCAAGAGAATACAGACACATTCAAGAGTATGAAAAAGAAATAATAGAATTAAAGT
>JAZSOM010000036.1:0-19834 GCA_045536955.1 Acutalibacteraceae bacterium | reverse complement strand
CTGTCACATAAATGTCAACATCACAGCTTTCAAGCAGACTATTCACAACCTTTTCCCAGCCGTTAACCTCCTGTAGTTCATCGAGAAACAGATAACATCTGCCCTTATTCTGAATAGCAGTTTTCAGGTCGTTGTACATATCTTTTGCGGTAAAGTCATCGTCAATATTCATTTCATTGTATCTGCGATGGATAATATTTTCATTGCTGATTCCACGCTTTTTCAGTTCCTCAGCTATCATTGCAAGGATAGTGGATTTTCCGCAGCGACGGACACCTGCAAGAATTTTTACAAGTGGTACATCAATAAATGACTTAATAGCTTCTATATAATCAGGTCTGATAATCATAGCAACACCTCCGATATATTATAGCAAACTTTAGTTTGCGGATGCCCTTAATATAATTATACCCGAAAAACTTCCTTTAGTCAAGAAGTTTTTACTGGTATACCGATAAAAACTTTGGAATTTGATATAGTTTTTCTGGTTTGTCGGTAAGATTTAGCTGGGGTAGCAATATAACCTATTGCGGATAAGCATTACAGGGAACCTCTACAGTTTTTTCAAAAAAATATATCCGAACCCCCTCTTGAACTATTGACAATTTTTTGTGTGTCGTGTATAATAAGAAAAATGTAAGCTCTTTAAGTATGTGTTGTCTATGCGAAAGAGATACAATAAATTTATGAGGAATAAAGGAGAAGATTTATGAAAAAATATATTGGAATTATAGTGCTGACGGCTTTGCTTTCGTTGACAGGATGCGGAATTGAGGTAGAGGAAATATCATACACTTCAACAGGCAGCACTGCTGAACAGACAACAGAAGCCCCAGCTGTGGGAACAACAGCAGAAAATATTATAGAATCAGAATCACAGTCAGCAACCGCAGCTGATACCGCAGCTCCCGAAATAACCCCAACTACTGAGGCTGAAACTACTACAGTTACCCAAACAGAAGCACCTACTGAGCCTGCAACCGCTGTTCAAGAAACAACCGCAGCAAGTCCTAATGAGATTTTTGCTCTGAATGGACCGCTTGGACGTCATCAGGGAGTTGAGGAATTTGACAATGCAAAATTTGCGGCATCTTTTGGAGCAGGCGATTTCATCAAAAACGCTGACGGCACATTCACATTGACAACTATGATTTACCGCTATGAAATGTTCAGCAGCGAAGATATTCAATCTCTGAAAGTTGGCGATACAATCTGGTGTCTTGGCAAGAATGTTGCTGTTGAAACTATAGAAGTCCGTGACAGCGGTCTTATTATTGTAAATGGCGGCATTGAAAATGGCGGACGTTATTTTAAAACAGACGAAAATGGCTTATATTTCGAAAGCGGTATGAATGACCGCCATTCCTATTATGAAATCGGCGAAAATACTTACACTCTTTCAGCTGATTTCGTATTTACAGATAATTCTGATATGGATAACCCAAAGACATATACTGCCGAAGAACTTATGTCACTTCTTACATATGATACGCATTTTGTCAACAGTAATACAATTGTGGAAACTTCCAACGGTGTTGTAACTGCAATTGTGAGAAATTATATTCCGTAATATTGAATATAGGAGTCGGACAGAATGATAAGAAGTTATAGGTGAACAGATGACGAAGCATATTGCAAATATACTCACTGGTTGTCGTATTTTGGGTAGTATTTTATTGCTGTTCTTCCCTGCATTTTCCATGGCATTTTATATCATATATCTCTTCTGCGGTTTTAGTGATATGGTAGATGGAACAATCGCCAGAAAAACAAAGAGTACCAGCAAGTTTGGAAGCCAACTGGACACGATTGCCGACCTCATTTTTGTAGTGGTATCTTTGTTTAAGTTGTTGCCTGCAATCCATATTCCACAATGGTTGTGGATATGGGGTGGTGTGATTGCGGTTATCAAAATCAGCAATATCATATGGGGATATGTTTCTAAAAAACAGTTTATATCCTTGCATACGATTATGAACAAAGTAACAGGACTCCTTCTGTTCTTATTGCCTTTGACAATATCCTTCGTGGAATTGAAATACACCGCCATAGTTGTATGCTCTGTCGCAACCTTTTCTGCAATTCAAGAAGGGTTTTATATTATTACAGATAGTGGACCCAAGTAATCTAATTCCAATTTATCGAAAAGTCAGATAAAATAAGAATTCGTACGAAAGGATAAAAATCATGTTCAGAAAAAGCATTGTATTTTTGCTTGTTTTAGCTATTTTGCTCGCTTTACCTTCAGTCGCATCTGCCGAAGAAAATATCTCCGAAAAGGAAGGCTATGTGCTTGATTTCAGCACCGAATTTAATGATGACAAATTAAATACAGAGTATTGGTTACCGCAATATTTACCTCACTGTACTGCCAATACAGAAGGTTCCTCTGCAAGGTATAAAATCGAGAACGGTTGTCTGAATCTGTATATCACAAAGGATTCGCCTGATTATTTCGGCGGTCAGCCCGGTTCAGCAGACCCCGACAACCTTTTATGGATAGCAAACGGTATTCAGACTTGGGAAAAGAATCATCTGCATCCGGGCGGTGCTCAGCAGATGGAAGTTGAGCCTTATGAAGGGTATGCTACACAGTACGGATACTTTGAGATACGAATGAAAATGCCTGACACAGGTGGCGGCGGATACGCATCATGGTGGCTTATCGGTGCCCAGGATGATACCGACGGAACAGATTCTGTTCAGAACGGTGAAATAGATGTGTTGGAAACCTTTTTCAAATCACCCGGAGTATTTGAACCCAAAGTTCACGCTTGGAATGACCCTAATCTCGATGAATGGGCAAGCAAAGTTGAATTGGACGGAGAACCGACGGATTATGTGAACGAATTCCACACCTATGCTATGGACTGGAGACCTGAAGGGATAACATTTTATGTGGACGGAAAAGAAGTAGCTAAGACCATAGAATCACCCCAATACAGAATGTGTATGATTCTGTCTATGTATATCAATTCAGATTTCAGCGGTTGGGATGAACCTGAAAATGAATATCCTATTGAATGGCTTATTGACTATGTTCGTGTATATAAAGATAAAAATGGTTATGATGAGAATAACAGACTTACAAAATTCGAGCGCTTCGTAAAAGATATGTGCGACTCACTTGCCGCGTTCTGGCATCGTGTTTTATCTTTTTTTCAAGACCTTTGTCCGCAATGTCATCAGTTCTTTGAACGTTTAATAAGTAAACTCCCTGTTTTATACAGAACAGTAAATTCCAATAAGTCGAACAGTTAGGAAAATAAGAATTTGACGAGGAGAACATATATGAAATACAAAGGAACGCTTATTGTTGTTAAAGATTGTAACCGTGCGTTAAAGTTTTATAGTGATATGTTTGGATTTCAACTGCTTCAAGACAACGATGGGAATATGGAATTGACGAATAATTTATATTTACAAGAATCGGGATACTGGGAACAATTCACAAAAAGAAGTGTAATTCCAAACAGTAATCAGTCTGAGTTGTATTTTGAAGAGCTCAATATAGAACAATTTGTAGAGCGTCTGGAAACACTTTACCCTGAAATCGAATATGTCAATCACCTGATGGCACACAGCTGGGGGCAAAAGGTGGTCAGATTCTACGATTTGGATGGTAATTTAATAGAAGTTGGAACACCGATGTAATCGACAAATTCCAATTTGTCGAACTATAAATAGTTACATAAGGCTTTTCTCCTGAGCCTAAGAAAATAATTGTTAATATG
The DNA here is from genome assembly GCA_045536955.1 of Acutalibacteraceae bacterium. Taxonomy (GTDB): domain Bacteria; phylum Bacillota; class Clostridia; order Oscillospirales; family Acutalibacteraceae; genus UBA8612. The sequence goes on along the minus strand of JAZSOM010000036.1, from coordinate 16,100 downwards.
GGGGTTCGAAAAGGTGTAATAGTCCCATCTTTGGGTAACGAAAATCAAACCCAGTAAAAAGACTCTTGACGTTTCAAGGGTCTTTTTATTTTTCTGATTATTTTGAAATTTCTCTTGACAAAAGCTAAAAATTTGTTTATACTTTAAATAGAGGGAACAAATGTTCTCTCTATCTTTGATTTTATGGAGGATTTATGACAGAATTCAAAAATGATAAATATTTTGTCAAGAAAACTATCGTATATTACGATGAACCGCAATATGTAGAGAAAGGATTACTTGATACCTTTGAACCGATTACTACACAGAGTAATAACTATAAAAATTGGAAAGCAATCCTTGATTTAAAGACTTGTATTGAATGTCGTTCAAGGCATGGTCAGATTTATAGAATCGATGAAGTTGTTGACCCTGCTCCACCATTGCATAATAATTGCAGGTGTTATATTATGCAAATGGAGTCAATTGAAGCAGGTAATGCAACAAAAAACGAAAAAGATGGTGCAGATTATTGGCTTAAGCTTTTTGGGGTTTTACCAGAATACTATGTATCTTCAAAGGATTTAGAAAAGTTAGGATGGCGATACGGCAAACGACCTTCAAAGTTTGCACCAGGGAAAATGTATTCAAAAGGAGTTTATGAAAATTCTGATGGTCATTTACCTGATGTACCCGGAAGAATTTGGTATGAAGCAGATATAAATTATTATGAAGGAAGAAGAAATAAACACAGAGTACTGTGGTCTAATGACGGATTAATATTTGTAACATACGATCATTATGAAACTTTTTATGAGATTGTTTAGGAGATTACTATGGAAGAAAAGAAAATAATTATATTGGATTTAACAGACTGCAAATATTTAGGTGAATTGCATGAACGAATCAGAGTAGCGTTTGAGTTTCCTGAATGGTATGGTGCAAATTTGAGTGCATTTGACGATTTATTGTGGACCGAATGCGATGCTGAAGAGTTGATAATTATTGGTGAAAATACTTTACCAAAAGAATTTGAAAGAATCCTTTCTCAAATTCATAGAATATTAGATAAAAAAGTGAAACAGACGCAAGAAGATCATATGCTTTATGAAGATATAAAACCATTTTCTTACAGAATTGATGGTTAAAATAGCAGTTTGATTTCCGTTACATAGACACAACAAAAACGACATGTTTCGACATGTCGTTTTTTTATTGCTTGGTTTTAAATTAAATACTTATATAATTATTGTTGTTACAATTAATAAGTAAGATTGAGGTTCGATATAGGGGTTCGAAAGAGTGTAGAGGTTCCATTTTTGGGTAACGAAAATCAAACCCCGTAAAAGAACTCTTCAATTAATCAGGAGTCTTTTTATTTTATTTAATTTTAGATCACTCTTGACAAAATTCAATAATTACTCTATACTATCAACGAGCAAACAAATGTTCTCTATATCTTTAATTATATGGAGGATTTATGACAGAATTTAAAAATGATAAATATTTTGTCAAGAAAACTATTGTGTATTACGATGAACCGTCATATACGGAGAAAGGTTTACTTGATACATTTGAACCTGTTACTACACAGAGTAAAAATTATAAGAACTGGCGAGCAATTCTTGATTTGAAGACTTGTATTGAATGCCGTTCAAGGCATGGTTATATTTATAGAATCGATGAAGTTGTTGACCCTGCACCACCATTGCATAATAATTGCAGGTGTGATATTATGCAAATGAAGTCAATTGAAGCAGGTAATGCAACAAAAAACGAAAAAGATGGTGCAGATTATTGGCTTAAACATTTTGGTGAATTGCCTGAATATTATGCTACAAAAAATGAGGCCAAAAGTTTCGGATGGCGTCAAGGTAAATCACCAGCAAATTATGTTCCCGGAAAAATGATAACGGCTGGCATATATCATAATAAGAATGGTCATTTACCTGATGTTCCAGGAAGAGTATGGTATGAAGCAGATATAAATTACTATGAAGGAAAAAGAAATAAACACAGAGTGTTGTGGTCAAATGACGGTTTGTTATTTGTGACGTATGACCATTATGAAACTTTTTATGAGATTATTTAGGAGATTTAATATGGAAGAAAAGAAAACAATTACATTGGATTTGACCGATTGTAAATATTTAGGTGAACTTCACGAACGAATCAGAGTAGCTTTTGACTTCCCCGAATGGTATGGTGCAAATTGGGATGCGTTCTGGGATTTGTTATGGAGTGAATGTGATGCTGATGAAGTTGTGATTGTTGGAGAACAAACATTGTCTAAAGAATTTAACAGTCAACTTAAAGATATGCATGAAATGTTAGATGAGCTTGTTAAAGAACGAACTGAGGATAGCAATGTATACGATGATATAAAACCGTTTTCATACAGAATTGATAGCTGACAGGTTAGTTTGATTTCCGTTACATAGAGACAGCAAAAACGACGTGTTTTGATATGTCGTTTTTTGTATTGCTTGTTTAATATGTTGTTTTTATATAATTAGATTAATATTTATCATCAAAGTAGAAAAAGATGATACGAATAATTTCGTTTTTTCTATCTGTTATATTTTCAATCGATATGTTTTTTGTCGGATGGTTTCCCGAAAAGCAGCTTGTTATCGCACAATCAGATACTGAAACAGAATACTACATAAACGGTGAAAGTGAAAGTGTTCGTTTTGGTGTTGTCGGCGACGGCAATCTGTTTGAGCCTGATGATGAAATCGAGGTTGTTATAGAATGTCTTGCTGATTCTCTTAACGGCACAAAAGCAAAAATCTCTGTTGAAAGTGAGCAGGCAAATTTTAATAAACGCGGATATTTCACTTTCAACCCTGATTTACCGTACAATGATTTTTCGGTTTATGTTATAATTTTAACAGATGTAAACTTTAGTTGCTTGTTTTCTAAGTTGAGTTAATGTATAATTCTTATGTCATAAAGTTAAAACACGAAGCAGGATTTTGGCGAGTCCGGTTAGATGAGCTATGTCGACATCTGTTTTCATACATTTTACTGTGTATACTGAATTAAAGGAGGATAATAATGGGCGCATCAATATGGCTGATTTTTCTTTTTCCCATATTTATGTTAATAGCTCTTTTCGGTAATTTGTCCGCAGCCATTACAGGTGCATCTCAGGCCGAAATTATACTTCCTTACGATGAATCAAACGGTACTGTATGGGAATATGATAATCAGAATGATTATTATCTCGATTTGATTGAAGTTAAAGTTGAAAACGATGAGCAGATTTTTTTGTTCAAAAGTGCTGATGGCAAAACCTCTGATGATCAGACAGGCCGTTGTATGGACCTTGTTTTTGAGGACAAAAATGGCAATAAAAAAACTTATTATGCTGAGTTTTCCGATTTTGGTGAGCTTAATTTTTATGATGAAAGTGAATGTCTTATAACCGAATATACCGCAACGGTTCATAACTCAAGGAAAGGTTATTCCTGGGTCTCCGACGGCTACGGTAAATACAGGGTTCTGGTTAAGCCGATCAGCTGTAATGATACCGAAAAATTTACTGTTGTGTGTATGCCTGATGATATTGAAGCCTTGGAAACAAGCGAAGGTTTTGCGTTTAGCATAGGTTTTGATTATGTTGACGAAGATGGTTACTTTAAAGAATCTGTTACCGTGGTATATGAGTTAAAGGACGGTCAGCTTAAAGTTAAGGATGAACTTTGGACAATAGTGCATGATGATTAGTCTGATTGACGTTGGCTGCAAGTTAAGTTTGATTTATGAGCAAACCACTCATCTGAGCGGTTTGCTTTTTTGTGTAAACGGTGACTTGAATGAACGTTGTGCTTTTTGATACGTGCAGCTAAAAAATACCCCGAGTATTCAAAAGAATACTCGGGGTTAATTTTACGCTGTCTCTACGCTGTTTGCTTTCTGCAGACCGTATTTTTCGATTGCGTTTTCGCGCATTTTGTATTTGAGGATTTTACCTGCGGCATTCATCGGGAACGTGTCCACAAAGTCAATATATTTCGGAATCTTATGGCGAGCCATATTATCCATAATATATTTTTTCATTTCGTCTGTTGTCATTTCTTCGCCGTCTTTGAGGATAATGCAGGCACAGATTTCTTCGCCGTATTGCTCATCGGGCACACCGATAACCTGGACGTCATTTACCTTAGGATGTGTATAGATAAATTCTTCGATTTCCTTGGGGTAAATGTTTTCACCGCCGCGGATAATCATATCCTTAAGTCTGCCTGTGATGCGGTAGTTGCCGTCAGGAGTTCTGCAGGCAAGGTCACCCGTGTGAAGCCAACCTTCTTTGTCAATTGTGGATGCGGTAGCCTTAGGCATTTTGTAATAGCCCTTCATAATATTGTAGCCGCGCGCAACAAACTCGCCCGTAACTTCATCGGGGCAATCTTCACCGGTTTCCGGGTTAACTATCTTGCATTCGATTTCAGGCAGTGCACGGCCGACTGTTGCAACACGTACCTCAAGCGGATCGTCCGTTGAGCTCATAGTGCAGCCGGGTGATGCTTCGGTCTGACCGTAAACGATGGTGATTTCCTTCATATTCATTTTGTTAACAACGTCCTGCATAACGGAAATCGGGCAAGGGCTGCCTGCCATAATACCCGTCCTCATATAAGAGAAGTCGGTTTTCGGGAAATCCGGATGTTCAAGCAGCGCGATGAACATTGTCGGAACGCCGTGGAACGCGGTGATTCTTTCGTTATTGATGCAGGCAAGCGACGGCTTGGGTGAGAAGTAGGGGAGTGGGAATATCGTACCGCCGTGAGTCATTGTTGCGGTCATTGCAAGCACCATACCGAAGCAATGGAACATAGGTACCTGAATCATCATTCTGTCAGCGGTGGAGAGATCCATTCTGTCACCGATGTTTTTACCGTTATTGACGATGTTGTAGTGGGTGAGCATAACGCCCTTGGGGAAACCTGTTGTGCCTGAGGTGTACTGCATATTACATACGTCGTTTACATCAACGTTAGCTGCGATTCTGTAAACCTCTTCAACGGGAACTTCGGATGCCCTTGCAATTGCCTCATCCCACGTAAGACAGCCTTTTTTCTTGAATCCGACTGTGATAACGTTTCTGAGGAAGGGAAGTCTCTTGGAATGGAGAGGCTCGCCGGGCACAGTGTTTTCAAGCTCAGGGCAGAGTTGACCGATTATTTCGTTGTAGTTTGAGTCTTTCCAACCGTCAATCAGAATAAGTGTATGTGTATCTGACTGTTTGAGAAGGTATTCAGCTTCTGCAATTTTGTAAGCCGTGTTCATTGTGACAAGAACGGCGCCGATTTTTGTTGCTGCCCAGAATGCTATATACCACTGCGGAACGTTTGTTGCCCACACCGCAATGTGACTGCCGGGTTTTACACCCAATGCAAGGAAAGCGCGGCAGCACTCGTCAACGTCGTCGCGGAACTGAGAATACGTTCTTGTATAGTCAAGCGTTGTGTATTTGAAAGCATACTGGTCTGGGAATTCCTCAACCATTTTATCAAGTACCTGTGAGAAGGTCTTTTCAATCAGAGTTTCCTTTTTCCACACGTAGTTGCCTGTATGGGTTTTGTTCCAGAAAAGGTTTTTCTTACCTCTTGAAGTGTTGCCGAAACGAGCCATAAAGCTGACATAGTGAGAGAAGATAATTTCCATATCATCAAGCTCGGGCATCCACTTGGGGTCCCATTCGATAGATGCATAGCCGTTGTAGTTGACCGAAGTGAGCGAAAGAACAACCTCATCAATGGGAAGTTCGCCTTCTCCGATAAGGCAGTATGAAAGAGTATCACCTTCATAAGCAGCATCTTTAACGTGTACGTGCTTTACGTATGCACCTAAGTTTTTGATTGTTATTTCGGGTTCTTCTTTGGCAATAAAGTATGTTGAATAAACATCCCACAACGCGGCAAGGCTGTCACAGGCAAATGTGTTAAGCACATCGAGCAGCTTTGTTGTATCGGCAAAGATACCTGCCGTTTCAACGATGATTGTAACACCCAACTTTTCAGCCTTGGGGATAATTGCAGAAAGCACGCTTACAACATCGTTCTTCTGCTCATCATAATCTGCGCCCGTGTCGGTTGCTTTGATACGCACGTAAGGGATGTGGAGAGCGCAGGCAATTTCAAGACATTTGTCAAGTTCTTTTGTAAATGCTTCTCTGTCCTTGATGCAGGCAGGGTTAGCGATGGTATCGATACAAGGAATTCTGAGATTCTTCTCATACATATTGCGTACCGTAGCCTGAGCGGATGTTGAGTAAAATGCGCCGTTCTTTTCGTTGAACGAAGCGTTATTGATATTATGGAGTTCAATTCCGTTGAAGCCTTGCTTTTCTGCTATGCCGCAGAATTCATCCCATGAATATCCGTGCCAACCTTTGGTCGAAAAAGAAAGCTTCATAGTTATCAGTTCTCCTCGAAAATAATCTTGTTGATGGCGTTGATATATGCCTTGATGCTTGCGCCGATAATATCGGTTGAAATGCCTTTGCCGGCATAGAGCTTGCCGTTTGAGCGAAGCCTTACGACAGCGGAACCTACCGCTTCTCTGCCTTCCGTAACGGACTGAATCTGGAAATCATCAAGCTCGTAGTGATGTCCCAAAATCTGTTCAACAGCGTTGAATGCAGCGTCGATCGGACCGTCACCGATGGCAATTGCATTTTTCTCCTGTTCGTCTTTTTCCAATGTAATCTGAGCGGATGAAATTATTCTGTTACCGGAGTTGATTACGTAGTTGTTGAGCTTGTAAGCGGGTGTAACCTGAAGCGCACTTGTGGCAACGATGGCGTCAAGCTCTTTGTTGGAAACGGGCTTTTTCTTTGCAAGGGATTTGAATGCATCGTAAACCTTTGCGTTGTCCTCCTCTGAAAGATCATAGCCCAGCTTTTTGACGGCATCTGCAACGGTCTGTGCATCATCGTTTTCGGTAAGGTTGAATTCCGAATATGGTACGTTGACGGATGTATCGTTTGACGTAGGTTTACCGTCGGTGATATTTGAAACCTGAGAGATGATTCTTGAAAATTCTGTGTAATTGAGGTCGGCGTTGATTCCGAGTCTGTCGCCGTTGTTTCTTATGATGTTGGAAACGGTGAGAAGAGAAGCGATTCCCATATCGGAGCCGCTTGCTGCTTTGATTTCGTCTGCGCCGGCTGCAAGAGCCATCATCGAAGCTGCTGCCGAACAACCGTTTTTGTTGTCGCACATAATTCCTAACTTGACGTTTTGTATCGCGGGGACGTTTGCGTTGATTTCTTTAACGAAACTGACAAATGTATCGGGAAGCATAGAGGCTTCGTCGTCGCATATTGTGACGGTCTTTGCGCCGGCACCGATAGCTGCGTTTATAGCTTCGTAGAGGAAATCCTTTTCAGCTCTTGTTGCGTCAAGTGCAACAAACTCAACATCTGAACAAAGAGAAACAGCTTTCTCTGTAAGTGCGGTGATAAGGGCAAGCATTTTAGGTGCTTTTTTGTGGCAGACATATTCCATCTGGACAGGGGAGAGAGGAATCGCAACGGAAAGGCGGGGCTTCGAGGCGGAGGATATTGCGTTCCAAGCGTTGACAACACCTTCTTCCGTCATACCGGTGCACACACTCATCGTGCTGTTCTTCAAAAAAGCACAGATGGTTTTCAAAAGAAGTGTGTCGATTTTTACGTTTTCAATCGCGGGAAATTCCACGACCGGAACCTTTGCGCTTTCAAGAAGCCTTGCGATTTCAACCTTTTCCTTAAAACTCAAAGACGTGTCCTTTGACTGTGATTTGAGGACAACTGTGCGGTCTGCAATTGTGATGTTTCTCATTTTTCTCTATCCTTTCAGGAGTATAGTATAATTAACCTATGTTAGAAAACAAAAAACCTGAGGTCAACAAAGACCTCAGGGACGAATTTTGAATCCGCGGTACCACCCCGGTTACTGCAACAGCAGTCACTCTTTAAGACTAAAAGTCTGCAACTATGATTGTGAGCATACGCGGTTTGCGTGTGAAGATATGCTCCGGAGTGAGACCGAGTTTTTGTAACAGATTGACTTGCACCCACCGTCAACTCTCTGAACTGCCGTACCAAAAAGACGTAATTCCTTCATAGCGTATAGAAATATGAAAATTTATAAAATAATATCACCCAAATGAAATTTTGTCAACAGTTTATGCTTTTTTTATTAGGAATTTTTTTAAAAAAACTATTGACACAGAGTTATCGTTGTGCTAATATTTACTAAAATTTGATATCACAATAAAAACTGTGACGAAGACGGTTGAAACTATGGTCTTTCAGAGAGTTGGCGGTTGCTGCGAGCCAACAGTACCTTGTTTCAGAACCTATCCCTTCTGAGTTGAAGAACCGAACGATTTTTATTTAGTAGGCTTCTTTCGAGCATGCTGCGTCAGTGCAACGGGTTGATTGACCTTGAGAGGCAAGTTATCTTGCAATTTGAGTGGTACCGCGGATTTTTAAAATTCGTCTCAAAGAGAAACACTACGTTTCTTTTTGGGACTTTTTTATGTTATTAATATCTGAAAGGGTGAGATTATGCTTGACAATTCTTATGAAAACAAATTAGTAGAGGTGTCCGCACGAATTAAGGAGCTTCGCGATATTTATAATATGTCTGATACCGAAATGGCTGCAAAAACAGGCGTGAGCCTCGAAGAATATCTTTCATACGAAAACGGTACGGAGGATATGCCTTTCTCTTTTGTTCATAAGTGTGCACTGGCTTTCGGTGTTGAGCTTACGGACCTTCTTGAGGGCCAGAGCGCAAAGCTCACAACCTACAATGTTACAAGACGCGGTCGCGGTCAGATAACTGCCAGCGAAGAAGGTATTCTTATTCAGAACCTTGCTCCTAAGTTTAAAAATAAGCTTGCTAACCCGTATTGGGTAAAATATGAGTATTCAAACGAACTTCAGACAAAGCCGATTGAGGTGACAACTCATTCCGGTCAGGAGTTTGACCTTGTTATCAAGGGTGCTCTTAAAATACAGGTAGGCGACCATATAGAGGTGCTCCACGAGGGAGACAGTATATTCTACAAGAGCTCTATTCCTCACGGTATGATAGCTGTTGACGGTGAAGACTGCCTGTTCCTTGCTATGGTTATGGCTGAGGATGAAGCGTTGGCCGATACACATATGAGTACGGTTAACACAGGCAAATCCACCGCGGAGGAGAAGCTTATCTGCGATAAATTCATCACAACGACAGTTGATGAAAAAGGTGTTTGCAACAGCATCAAGTTTAACAACGAGGATGAATTTAATTTCGCGTTTGACGTTGTCGATAAAATCGGCAGAAACTACCCGGAGAAGGTAGCTATGATTCATATCTCTGAAGATATGACAGAACGCAAGTTTACTTTTAAAGACATAAAAGAGTATTCTTCACAGGCTGCAAACTATTTCAAGTCATTAGGTATCAAGAAGGGTGACAGAGTTCTTCTTGTACTCAAGCGCAACTATCAGTTCTGGTTTGCTATTCTGGGTCTTCATAAGCTTGGCGCAATCGCAATCCCTGCAACCAATCAGCTTGTTGTTCATGATTATGAATATCGCTTTAATGCAGCAGGTGTAAGTGCTGTTGTGGTTACGGCAGACGGCAAAGCGACTGATTATATCGATGAGGCTCAGAAAAACTGTCCCACGCTTAAAACAAAAATTGTAGCCAACGGTTCCAAAGAGGGTTGGCACAATTTTGATAAGGAATTCGGCCTTTTCAGCAGGCGATTTGTCCGTGAAGCTGATGCTGCCTGCGGTGATGACCCGATGATTATGTTCTTTACCTCGGGCACAACGGGCTATCCGAAAATTGCTTCTCACAGCCACAAATATCCTTTGGGACACTTTATCACGGCTAAATACTGGCATTGTGTGCAGCGCGACGGTGTCCATTTCACTATTTCGGAAACAGGCTGGGGAAAGGCGCTGTGGGGTAAGCTCTACGGTCAGTGGCTCTGCGAAGGCTGCGTATTTGTATATGATTTTGAACGTTTTGATGCTTCGAAAATTCTTCCGATGTTCGCAAAGTATAATATTACAACTTTCTGTGCACCGCCCACAATGTACAGAATGCTTATCAAACAGGATATTTCACAGTACGATTTGTCCTCGATAAAACACGCAACTACCGCCGGAGAAGCGCTTAATCCTGAGGTTTTTAAACAGTTTGAAAAATCGACGGGCTTAAGAATTCACGAGGGCTTCGGTCAGACGGAGACAACCCTCTCTATCGCAAACCTCAACGGCACAAAAATCAAGATCGGAGCTATGGGTAAGCCCACACCGCTTTATGACATCGATATTGTTGATTCCGACGGCAGATCCGTTGCAGACGGTGAAACAGGCGAAATTGTTGTAAGAATTGGTGATAAGAATCCTTGCGGTCTCTTCCTTGGCTACTATATGGATGAGGAGAAAACCAAAGAGGCTTTGCACGACGGTCTTTATCATACTGGTGATACTGCCTGGCGCGATGAAGACGGATACCTCTGGTATGTCGGACGAGTTGATGACGTAATCAAATCATCAGGCTACCGCATCGGACCGTTTGAAATAGAAAACGTCATTATGGAACTTCCTTATGTTCTTGAATGCGGTGTTTCTGCTGCTCCCGATGAGGTGCGCGGTCAGGTTGTCAAGGCAAGTATTGTTCTCACAAAGGGCACCGAGCCGACAGAGGAGCTCAAGAAAGAGATTCAGGAATACGTTAAGAAGAATACGGCTCCTTACAAGTATCCGAGAATCGTTGTTTTCAGAGACGAGCTTCCTAAAACAATCAGCGGAAAAATTATGAGAAATAAGCTTTAATATATTTATATATAATATAACTATTGACTTTTCAAAGTAACTGTGATATATTTGGATGAGTTAAATATTAAAGGCGTTGAAGAAAAGTACGCAGTATACTGAGCTTTCAGAGAAATGACGGTTGGTGCAAGTCACAGCAAGGTTTCTGTTGTTTGTAGTTTCCGAGCCGGGAGGAAGAAAGGCATTTGGCTCAGTAGAACCTCTCCGTGATTGCTGCGTAAATGCATAGAGGTTGACAGACCTCGAGAGGGGCAGTTTTACTGCAATTTGAGTGGTACCGCGGGTTTAATTTAACTCGTCTCAAAGTTATCTTTGGGACGGGTTTTTACGTTTTGTCCCATACAAACAGGAGGATAAATCAATGGAGAAAATGACGGGGCTTGATTTTAAAATCAAGGAAATGGCCGCCAGAATCAGAGAACTTCGTGAAATTGAAGGTTATACTGTTGCTCAGATGGCAGAAAAAACCGGCGTTTCCGAAGGCGAATATCTTGCTTGCGAAAACGGTGAAAGTGACCTCAACTTTGCTTTCATTTACCGCTGTGCGTTGGCTTTCAATGTTGACGTTTCAAGTATTATTGAGGGCAGCACACCGAAACTTACAAATTACGTTTTCACAAAATCGGGCAAGGGTCAGAAAATTGAAAAAGCACACGGTATGACTTATTTTAACCTTGCTGCGAAATTCAAGAATAAGATTGCGGAACCTCTTTTTGTTGAAGCTACATACAGCGAAGAAAACCAGAACAAGGATATTGAGCTGACTTCTCATGACGGTCAGGAGCTTGATATTGTTATCGAGGGTAAGCTCAAGGTTCAGGTCGGCGAACATTCAGAGGTTCTCGGCCCGGGCGACAGCATATATTACGACTCGCTGACGCCTCATGGTATGATTGCTGTTGACGGTAAAGACTGTACTTTCTATGCTATTGTTCTCAATCCTTCGGGCGAGCCCATCCCGGAGCTTCAGCCCGCCAAAACCGTCAAGGATACAAAGTCTGCAACGGTCAAGGATACAAAAGAACGCATTTACAAAAGGTATGTTGACGTTGTTGAAAACGAAAACGGAACTCCGACGTCAATTGAGTTTAAAAACACAGAAAAATTCAACTTCGCCTTTGATCTCGTAGATGAGCTTGCCGACAAAGAGCCTGAGAAGCTTGCAATGCTTCACATCTCACGCGACAAAACCGAAAGACGCATCACGTTCAAGGATATGAAAAAAGGCTCCGCTCAGGCGGCAAATTACTTTAAGTCTTTAGGCATCAAAAAGGGCGACAGAGTTATGCTCGTGCTCAAGCGCCACTATCAGTATTGGTACGCTATGATCGGTCTTAACAAGCTCGGCGCAGTTGCAATTCCCGCACCGAATCAGCTTCAGGAGCACGATTTTGAGTACCGCTTTCAGGCGGCGGGGGTCAAGGCAATCCTCTGTACGGCAGACGGTGACACTGCTCATCAGGTCGATTTGGCTTCGGCAACCTGTCCTTCACTTGAACACAAGATTATTGTAAACGGTGAAAGAGACGGCTGGAGAAACTTCGATGAGGAAAGAGTTCTTTACAGTACCCACTACGAAAGAGGTGAGAATGCTCCCGGCGGAGACGACCTGATGCTCATGTTTTTCACCTCGGGCACAACAGGTTATCCGAAAATTGCAGCTCACAACTATAAATACGCTTTGGGTCATTTCCATACCGCAAAGTATTGGCACAATGTTGACCCGGACGGACTTCATTTCACAATTTCCGATACAGGCTGGGCCAAGTCAATGTGGGGTAAGCTTTACGGACAGTGGCTTTGTGAGGCGGCAACTTTTGTCTATGACTTTGACAGATTTGACGCGGCAGATATTTTGCCGATGTTTGCTGAGCATCATATCACAAGCTTCTGCGCACCGCCCACGATGCTCAGAATGATGATAAAGCAGGATATTTCAAAATACGATTTCTCATCAGTCAAGCATATGACTACTGCGGGTGAGGCTCTTAACCCCGAGGTTTATCGTCAATTTGAAAAGGCAACCGGTCTCCAGATTCTTGAAGGCTTCGGTCAGACAGAGAGCACAATGATTATCGGTAATATGACCGGTGCTGACCATAAAATCGGCTCAATGGGTAAACCTGCTCCGATTTACGATGTTAAGCTTGTTGATAACGAGGGCAATGAGGTTCCCGTCGGCGAAAACGGTGAAATTGTTGTTAACGTCAAGGATGGCGCTCCCTGCGGTTTATTCACAGGTTATTACAACGATGAGGCAAAAACCAGGGAAGTCTGGCATGACGGCTATTATCATACAGGTGACGTTGCCTGGCGCGATGAAGATGGTTTTTACTGGTATGTAGGTCGTGTTGATGACGTTATCAAATCATCCGGCTACCGTATCGGACCGTTCGAAATCGAAAGTGTTATTATGGAGCTTCCTTATGTTCTCGAGTGCGGTGTTTCCGCCGCTCCTGATGAGGTCCGCGGTCAGGTCGTCAAGGCAAGCATTGTTCTTGTCAAGGGCACGGAACCGACCGAGGAGCTTAAGAAGGACATTCAGCAGTACGTTAAGGAAAAAACAGCTCCTTACAAATATCCGCGAATTGTTGTGTTCAGGGATGAACTTCCCAAAACAACAAGCGGCAAGATAATGAGAAACAAACTTTAATTCAACAAGGGGTGATTTAAGATGCAAAGTAAGCGCGTTACGTTATTCGCAGGTCATTACGGTTCAGGCAAGACAAACATAGCCGTCAACTATGCTTTGTATCTTAAAAATCTCGGCAATGATGTTGTTATTGCCGATCTTGATATTGTTAACCCCTATTTCCGCACAAGAGACAGCATTGATGAACTGACTCAGGCCGACATACGCCTTATATCGTCAGAGTTCGCTTCGTCAAACGTTGATTTGCCTGCGTTACCTCAGGATGTTTATTCAATATTCGACAAGCAGGGAGAAAGCGCGGTACTGGATATCGGCGGAGATGACCGCGGAGCTTATGCTTTGGGGCGCTATGCTGATTTTATCAAAAACGAAAACGACTATGAAATGCTTTTTGTTTTCAATATGTACCGTCCTCTTACTCCTACGGCAGAGGATGCTCTTGAAATTATGCGGGAGATAGAAGCAGCTTGTAAAATTAAATTTACTGCTGTTGTCAACAATTCAAATCTTGGTGAAATAACAACTCCCGAGGATATTTTAAGTTCTGTTGTCGAGGCAGAGAGGTTGAGCAGAATATCTCAGCTTCCTATAAAAATGACAACAGCAACGGCTGATTTAGTCAATAATCTCAACGGAAAGATTTCAGACCTGTTTCCGCTGACTTTACAAAAAAAGATAGTATAAGATTTTTCTTGAATGGAGGCAGAAAAATGGCAAAAGTAACGTTTGCAGAAAACGTCTGCAAGGGCTGTGGCTTATGTGTAACAGCTTGTCCCAAAAAAATAGTAGAGCTTGACTCTGCAAAGCTTAATGCAAAAGGACATCATCCTGCTCATTGTGTTGATGAGAGTCAGTGTATCGGTTGCGCTTTCTGTGCAACTATGTGTCCCGACTGTGCAATTACGGTTGAAAGGTAAGGTGAAATAAATGGGAGAGAAAGTTTTAATGAAAGGTAATGAAGCTATTGCTGAGGCTGCGATAAGAGCAGGCTGTATGCATTACTTCGGTTATCCGATTACTCCTCAGACTGAAATCGCTGCTTATATGGCAAAGCGTATGCCTAAAATCGGCGGCGTATTTCTTCAGGCAGAAAGTGAAATTGCTGCCGTTAATATGGTTCTTGGTGTTGCAGCGACAGGCAAGCGTGTTATGACGTCTTCATCAAGCCCCGGAGTTTCTCTTAAGAGTGAAGGTATTTCATACCTTGCAGGCTCGGATCTTCCTGCGCTTATCGTTAACGTTCAGCGCGGCGGCCCTGGTCTCGGCGGTATCCAGCCTTCACAGTCTGACTATTTCCAGGCAGTCAAGGGCGGCAGCCACGGTGACTTCAAGAAGATTGTTCTTGCACCGTCATCTGTTCAGGAGATGGCTTCACTGACATCAACAGCGTTTGACCTTGCGGATAAGTACAGAATGCCTGCTATGATTCTTGCAGACGGTACTATGGGTCAAATGATGGAACCAGTTGAATTCGATTTTGAAGTTGCTCCCGCACCCGAAAAGCCTTGGGCGACCAACGGCACTAAGATGCAGAGAAAACACAATATCGTAAACTCTTTATCGCTCGTTCCCGAAGAACTTGAAAAGTTCAACTTTGAAAGATTTGAAAGATACGCTCAAATTGAAAAGACGGAAGCGCTTTACGAAGAGTATAAGTGCGACGACGCGGAAATTTTAGTTACCGCTTACGGCATTGCGTCGAGAGTAACTAAGAACGCCGTTGACGAAGCGAGAAAGAAAGGTATTAAAGTCGGTCTTATCCGTCCTATCACGGTATGGCCGTTCCCCAAAGCGCCGTTTGAAAAAATGGCTGAGAAAGTTAAGCACGTTATCTGCGTAGAACTTTCTATGGGTCAAATGATTGAAGACGTTAAACTTGCGGTTGAGTGCAAAGTTCCCGTAACTTTATGCAACCGCGCGGGCGGTATGATTCCGTCAACCGAGCAAGTTCTTGCTGAAATTGAAAAATACGCAAAGGGGGAATAAGAAATGGTAGTATTTGACAAACCTAAATCACTTGCAGATATATCTATGCACTATTGCCCTGGCTGTACTCACGGTATCGTTCACCGCTTAGTTGCCGAAGTTATCGACGAACTCGGTATCGAGGGCAGAACTATCGGTATCGCGCCCGTAGGCTGTTCAGTTATGGCGTACAACTACTTTAACTGCGATATGATCGAAGCCGCTCACGGTAGAGCACCTGCCGTTGCAACAGGCGTTAAAAGGGCTAATCCCGAAGAACACATCGTATTCACTTACCAAGGCGACGGCGACTTAGCGTCAATCGGTATGGCTGAAACGATACACGCTGCGGCAAGAAACGAAAACATCACTATTATCTTTATCAACAATGCAATTTACGGTATGACTGGCGGTCAAATGGCTCCCACGTCGCTCCCTGGTCAAGTTACTCAAACTTCGCCTTACGGTAGAGACGTTAACGCTTGCGGTTTCCCAGTTAGGGTTTGCGAAATGCTCGCAACGCTCGACGGTCCAGAGTACCTTGAACGCGTTACCGTAAACAGCGTTAAAGCGGTTAGAAACGCTAAAAAGGCTATCAAGAAAGCCTTCCAAAACCAAATCGACAAGAAAGGTTTCTCACTCGTAGAAGTTTTATCTACTTGTCCT
>JAZSOM010000009.1:0-4926 GCA_045536955.1 Acutalibacteraceae bacterium | reverse complement strand
ATGACCGCTATACACATACAATATGTTTATATGGGCTGCGCGTTTGTATTAACGCCCCGCTCGGATGCTCCTTAAGTGGAGATGCTGCAGATAGCGAGGTCATTAAGATAGCCCGACGAACATTAAAGTCCGTCGGGCATTTTTTATTAGGGTGATATTATGAAAGAACAAACCGTAACCTTCTTCGGTCACAGAGATACCCCAAAAGAAACAGAGCCAGCCTTGCGACTGACTCTGATAGACTTGATTGAAAATAAAAATGCAACTGTGTTTTACGTCGGCAACCACGGCAATTTCGATGCTATGGTGCACCGCCAGCTTGAGGATTTGTCAAAGACTTATCCGATAAAATATTATGTTGTCCTTGCCTATATGCCGAGCAAGAACGATAACCCAGACGAACACTCAATCCTCCCCGAAGGAATAGAAACCGTTCCCCGCCGCTTCGCTATAAATTACCGCAATAAATGGATGCTCAATAAATCCGATATCGTCGTAACCTATGTCACCCGCAAATTCGGCGGTGCGTGGGAGTTTAAACAGATGGCGGAGAAGAGCCAAAAGAAAGTGCTCGATTTATTTCATACATAATGTGTTTATACGATACAGTTCTGTCTTGCTTTTTTCGGCTGTGTTTGCTACTATAAACTTAAACAAACAGAAAGCAGGTTTTCGTATGAATATAGTTCAATGGTTCGAATCCATGTTGCTTATATTTTCTTTGATGTTCACATCAATAACGGGTTTCTTTAACGGCACAAATAAAGATACTCAATTGCTTCAGGAAAAGACGGGCGGATATATTTACGGAGTCTGCCATCCTGATGAAAATTATGAACGTATCAATGAGCTTGGTCTTGGTTGGGTGCGTTTTGATATTCCGTACCCGTATAACGCAGACGGCAGCATCAGCGCCTCTTATATTGCGTTTAAAAACAGAGCAAAGGGCTACGCTGAGCAGGGAATTAAGGTTATGGCGATCACTCCATACCCGAGATCGTATTTTGAAATCGGCGGTTTCGACCCGTCAGCAGACGAAAATGCCGAACGTACAAAAGAGATTGCAGTATTTCTCTGCAACGACCTGCGTGATATTATAGGCGGAATACAGATAACAAACGAGATGGGTGTTTCCAACTTCACATATCCGCTGACAATGGAGCAGGGGGCAAAGTTTATCGGTATTCAGGCAGAGGCCCTCAGCGAAGTCAAGGGCGACCTGATAATCGGTTACAACTCCGCAGGTGTTATGGAAGAGCTGCACTACCTTATGAAACCTTATCTGCAGTATATGGATTTTGTTGGAGTTGACCTTTACTACGGCACGTGGTACGGCGGCGAGTTGCACGACTATGTTTCCGCAGTCCGCAAGGTGAACCGCATAACTAAAAAGCCGATCATTGTGGCAGAATTCGGTTTTGTCAGTGCAGGAGAGCCGAAAAGTGATGCACAGCGTGCCGAAATTCTTGCACGTTACGGCTATGATTCCGAAGAAGCGGCACGTGCGGACATTGAGAATTTTGTCGCAAAACTTCCGGCGGAGCTGAAATATCATGTTTATGAGGAGTATCCCGACCCTGCAACTTGGGGCGATGCAGTTTTCGAGGCTATGTATAAGCATTTCTACTGCTTTCTCGATGAAACACTTACAGGTATAACCCATACGCCGGAGGGTCAGGCTGAGTTTTACAGAGAACTTTTGCCTGCTTTGAAAAAGATAGACTGTCTTGCAGGATTTTTCGTTTTCTGTTGGAGGGATTCACCTGCATGCTGGTACTGCGGACAGTCGGACTGCCCCTATGAAACCGCATGGGGAATAACAGATGTCAACGGAAATCCAAAGCCTGCATTTTATGCAGTAAAAGATGCTATGGCTTCTTTTGAAGAATGATTCATTAAAATAGGAAAGCCGTCCGAAAAATCGGACGGCTTTTTCACTACTATCAGGTTATTTCCGCTTTTATTCGCAGCGTTTCTGTACCGCTCTCAACGGAATATAAATCGCTGCAATCAACGCTGATGCGACAAGCATAATCGGCACGGTGATATCCTCTTTGATGTAGCGTATTCCGACATTGTCAAAGAAAAAATATACGGTAAAGCACATACCGAGATATGACGGAAGTGCAATTTTCGCAAATTTTACGGGTGACATATCAAAGGCATTCGAATCTTTTTTAAGCATATTTCTGCTCAGTATTTTAATCATAAACACGCCGAATATTACGGACAATACTACCGTCAGAATTGTACCGAGAGGCTCATCGTCCGCAAGTGCTCCCGTGTGAGCAAGAAGCCGTGCAAACCTGATACCTATTGCTCTTGCAGGTGTCACACCGAGAATGAACACCGTCAGAACAAAGTTAAAACCGAAATTGATTTTTTGATTTGAGATAAGCGGTGACATATCGCATTCTTCGTTTTCTCTATTCTTTCCGGCAGTAAGAGCAAGGAAAGCCATAACAAACAGACCGATGAAAAATCCGGTAACGAATTCCCATGTGCCCCAGGTTGCAAAGCGTCTGAAGGTTTCGGAAAACTCAACACCCTTGAAAAAGCCCGAATTAAAGTGGCTTGAAACAAGAGGGGTAAATATGGTTGTTGTGACTGCGGTGAGCAGATTAAGAATAAGCGAGCCAAAGCCGGTGTATTTGTCCTTACGGAAAATAAGGGCATACGCTGAAAGAACAATAACTGAAAGAGCATCGGAAATATGCTCAATGCTCATATAGTAGTTTTCAAAAAACGGAATGTCCTGAGTCCAGCCCCTGTCGAGAAAATGGCTCATATATGCCGCCATCGGGCTTGCATAGTTGTGTCCGTATGCCTCAAGACCAAGTGCAGCATAAGCCACCTGGTCGGGGTTGATGAGCTGAATAATAAAGTGTGAAACCGTTGCTTTGAAAATCAATTGAGACACCATATATACAGCTACGGCAATTATGTAGTGCTTGATTTTATATTCCTTGTCCGAGAAAAGCGACGTAACAAAGAATGCGAAAAGCGGAATCAGGGTGAATGCCATAAAGAAGATGATTACCGCACCGCTTACATGGTCGATTGGTGCATAAACATCACCGTTCGGACCTGTGAATACGGGTTCAAGACCGTTGAGCATCTCACCCGAATAAGGCAGATCGCTCCAGACAACGCCCGCAAGCTGTTCAAGAACAGTAGCGTAACCCGTAACACTCAAACCCAGCATAAGTCCGCCCAAAGGTATCATTTCATATTTCATACCCTTGCGCTTGCCGTAGAAGTGATAAATGAGGAGCATAAGCACAAGACCGACGCTGTAAAGACCCCACGATGAGCCAAAGCCGCCGTCACCCCTGCATCTCCACATAAATCCGCCGATGATTGCTCCGAGTATAACCGAGATTATCTTCGAGCCGGTACCGGAATTGTTTTTCATAGACGAAACCTCCTCTGATGTGCTGTCATGTTATTATTCGATTAAGACATATAACGCAAATTCATTGTAGCACAAACATATAAAGTTATCAACAAACATCTCCGATATTGTTAATGCTTCATCTGCTTGATTTCCATTTCTCTTTTTGATAAGATTGTTTTACAGCAAACATTATTTGGAGTGATATTTATGATAAATTCAGTTGTTGCATTTTTCACCGCTATCGTCACTTTTTTCAGCGGTTGTTTTTCGGGCTTTGTTGATGTGGTGTTTTTCCCCGAAGTACCGCAGACCGAATCCGTTGAGTTCGCCAAAAGTTTAGGCAACGGCTGGAATCTTGGAAACGCGCTTGATGCCTGCGAAATGGGCTCAACCGAAAAAATGGGGCTTGAAAGTGAAACCTGCTGGGGCAACCCCTACACAACGAAAGAAATGATAGAAGCCGTTAAGGCAGCAGGCTTCGACACGATAAGAATTCCGATAACGTGGGCACAGCACCTCGATGAGAATTATGTGATTGACAAAGAATGGCTTGCCCGTGTAAAGCAGATTGTTGACTGGGTGCTCGAGTGTGAAATGTATGCAATAATAAACGTTCATCACGATGACACGTTCTGGCTTGTTACGGATAAAGAGTACGAAGAAAACGTAACAGCAGTTCTTACCGCCATCTGGTCGCAGGTGAGCGAGTATTTCAAAGACTACGACGAACGCCTTATTTTTGAAACGATGAACGAGCCGAGAGTTGTGGGCTCCGAAACCGAATGGAGCGGAATTCCCGAGCATTATGAGGTTGTCAATAACCTCAACCTTGCGGCACTCAAAGCCATACGCGAAAGCGGCGGCAAAAACGAAAGCCGCTTCGTTTCAATCTCAACCTATGCGGCACGCTGTGAAACCGAGCCCGTTTCTGCGCTTAGCCTGCCCTATGATTCCCACGTTCTTGTTTCAATACATTGTTATTACGGCACGGCACACAGAAGCGAATTTCTCGACTGCGAAAACAAACTCACCTTGCGTGAAAAATATGAAATGTATGAAATCTTCAGAAACATTTACAAAATCATAATTAAAAAAGGTTACGGCGTTGTGCTTGGCGAATTCGGCTGGACAGACAGAGTAAACCTCGAAAATCTCGGCGAAAGAGCTGAGTATTTCATCGGCACCGCGAACAAATTCGGTATCCCCTGTATCGTGTGGGATAACGGCTCCGATTTCAGACTTTTTGACAGAGCAACTCACACCCTCGAATTCCCCGATTACATAAAGCCATGAGATATAATAATATATAACAAAAATGAACTCCGTTTACCGAGCAATCGGCAAGCGGAGTTTTTTGTGTTACTGCTACTAAGCGTAATTCACCTATTACTTAAACCAATATCCCATCACAATGATCAACTTCATGCTGAATAATCTGTGCAGGGAAATCTGTGAAAGTTTTGATACGGATCTGAAATTCAGCCGTCTGCCACTGCACTTTTATTGTCTGATAGCGCTTGCACTTTCGG
>JAZSOM010000076.1:0-17672 GCA_045536955.1 Acutalibacteraceae bacterium | reverse complement strand
GCTTGTTTTATTGGCTGTTGACTTGTTTTCTCAGTGCTTCCATTTTCAGGTCAAGTGCGGCACTCTGCTCGGCACAGAGCTTTAATTCATCTGCCATTTCTTTTGTGAACTCAAAATCTTTTTTGTATCTGAGCTGATGTTCAAGGCTTGCCCAAAAGTCCATTGCAAGTGTGCGAAGCTGAATTTCAACCTTCATAAGTCGCTTTTCGTGCGCAAGATAAATCGGTACGGCAACGATAAGGTGAAGACTGCGGTATCCGTTTTCCTTTGGCTCTGCAATATAATCCTTTCGCCTGATAAGCATTATATCATCCTGCTTTAACAGTGCTTCAGCCAACAGATAAACGTCTTCGGGGAAGGTGCATATAACCCGGATTCCCGCTACGTCGTTTATATATTTCTCAACCGAATCAACGTCAAACGGCAGATTCTTTCTCTCTACCTTTTCCGTTATGCTGTCAAATGATTTGATGCGCGTTCGTATTGAACTTATCGGGTTGCGGTCGTGCTCGAGCGAAAATTCTTCATTGAGTACTTTGAATTTGGTTTCAATCTCCATCATTGCACAGCGGTAATATGCCATCAGAAGGTCAAAATCCTTCATTTTATCCTGAATCCACTCAATTGTATCAGAGTCGATTTTTTGCATCAGCCGTACGGCTTTTTTAGCTTTGATTTTCTGTTCCATTGTCTGTTTCCTTATTTTTCTTTATGTCGAAGCTGAACGTAACGCCGCCCTCTGTGTTTTTAACCGAGTATGGCATTTCGTGCAGTTCTTGTATCGCCTTGACGATAGACAGCCCTATGCCGAAGCGGCCTTCCGCCCTTGAATGTGCTTTGTCAGAGCGGTAGAAGCTTTGCCAGATGCTGTCCAGCTCATTTTCGGCAATATGGTCCCCCGTGTTATAAACGCTTATTCTGATAAAGTCTTCGTACTCCTCAGCCGTAAGCTTTATCAGTTTTTCTCCTTTGGCGTGCGCAAGCGCATTTGAAACATAGTTGTGTATTACCATATCAAGCTTGTCGGTATCGCCGTAGCCTATGAGGCCGCAGGGGATTTCTTTTTCAATTCTTATTCCGTTTTCTTGTGCAAGAATGTCGTATGTGTCAATGCTCTCGTCGATAAACTTCTTGATTTCAAATGCGTGAGGTTCCAATTGGTAAGAACCGGATTCGTATTTTGAAAGTTCAAGCATTTCGCAGACAAGTTTGTTCATTTTGTGCGTTTCTTCAATGATGATGTCGCAGTATTCGTCGTTTCCGGCTTTGTTTGATTTGATTCCGAGCTTGAGTCCTTCTGCATATCCCTGTATGATTGCAATGGGTGTTTTCAGCTCATGTGAAGCGTTTGATACGAATTCTTTACGCATCTTTTCAATGCGCCTTTCGTGCTCAATATCCGCTTCAAGACGTTCGTTTTTCTCTTGAAGGTCTCGCAAGGTGCTGTCAAGTGATGATGAAAGCACGTTGATGCTGTGACCAAGCTCGCCGATTTCGTTGTTGTTGTACGGCGGACATTTTTGCGAAAAATCCATTTTTGCCATCGCGCGTGTTATTTTATTCATTTCAACGAGCGGTCGGGTGAAATGGAAAAGGTAGAAATACAGAGAAAGCATTATAAGTGCAAACGTCACAATTGCAATTATGCTGACGTAGCGAGTTGTTGCGTTTGCTGCGTTTTCAAGGTAATTCATCTGTGCATAAAGCTTGATTGTGTTTCCGTTTTGCGAAACGAGCGAATACCGCATATATTGCAGACCTGTATCGATGTCGATAAGTCTGTCGAGCGAGGCGCCGTTTCGCATAGCCTTATGAGAGGTGATTTTAAGGTTTCTTGTCCGCAAAATGTCAAAAACGTTGAAGCCCTTGTTTTCTTCCCAACCCTGCATAACACGGCTTACGTCGGAATCGTAAAGCAAATGACCTGAACGGTTGAATATTTCAACCTCAATGTTGTTGCTTTTTTCAACAACGGACATATCACCGTAAAAATCAATGCTTTCATACATAATTGATTCTACCTGACTGCCTATATCCTGAAGATATCGGCTCTGACGCATTGTATACAGCAGTGGTATAAGCTGTGAGTTGGCGATAAGTATCGCAAAACTGCCTAAACAGATAAAAGTTGCCGCAATACCGAAAAGCTGAGCGCGCACCGAATATTTGCGGCTCATCAGCTTTGGGAAAAGTTTTCTCAGAAGTTCCATAAATTAATCTGCCTCAATTTTGTAACCGATTCCGTAGACGGTTTTAAGGTGAATGTTGCCCCACTCGCCGAGCTTTGTGCGAAGCCTTGCAACGTGGCTGTCTACCGTGCGCACGTCACCAGTGTAATCATAACCCCATATATCGTCAAGCAGCTGTTCGCGCGAAAAAACTCTGCCGACGGAGGAGAGAAGCTTGAGCAGAATGTTATATTCTTTCAGTGTCAGCTCAAGTGCTGCATTTTCAAGGGTGATAACGTGTGCTGATTCGTCAACTGTGAGTCTGTCGAGTGTGAATGTTTCCGATGTCTGCTCGGATTCATTGCCCGTTCTGCGAAGAAGTGCGGCAACACGCTTCATAAGCACACTCGGACTGAATGGCTTTGTTACGTAGTCGTCGGCACCGACTTCGAATCCCATAAGCTCGTCAAACTCCTCGCTTCTTGCTGTGAGCATAAGTACAGGCACGTTTGATTTCTGACGGATTTTGCGGCAGGCAGACCAGCCGTCAAGGTTGGGCATCATAACGTCGAGTATGATTGCCGCAGTGTCGGGGTTCTGTTCGAAAAGTTCAAGTGCAACGTCGCCGTCGTTTGCTTCGAACGGCTCGTATCCTTCACTTGCAAGAAAGTCGCATACCAGTCTGCGGATTCTGGCTTCGTCGTCAGCTACGATTATCTTTTTCATCGTTAATTCCATCCTTTTTATTGATGTGGCTATATTTTAGCACAAGCTTTTTTTTACCGCAACATCTTTAATAATCAGTTTACAAATTTGCAACAGCTTTCCGTAATATAAGTCGATAAGGTTACATAATTATTTACTCAGTGGTAAATTCTTATATCGGGAGGCGAGGCTTTGCAGAGCTTTGATGAAACCTATTCTGATACGGCTGTAAGGAAAAAGCCAAAAAAGAAAAAAGACAAAAAGGCGGATTGGCTTGTTACACTCTCGTCCGTTCAGCTTGCTCTTGCGGTTGTCGGCATTGCGGCGGTTCTTACACTGTCCAAAATATCTCCGCTGACTTTTTCTGCTCTTCGCGACGAGTTTAACCTGATTATGCAGACGGATATGAGCATAAGTCATACTGTCAGCCGCATACGAAGTGTGTTCTTCCCTGAGATTATTCAACCTCAGGACGAAACGGACGTCGCGGCTTCGGGCGGTGAGGATGTTGCGGTTTATCAGGCAGAAGGTAACGTTTGTTTTGCTCCGATTGATACAACTGTTGAAATGGTTATACCCGTCAATGGCAGAATAACTTCACGTTTCGGATACAGATACCATCCCATAACCGGTAAGTTCGGTGTACATAACGGCACGGATATTGCTGCAGATGAAGGAACGGCTGTTTTTGCTGCATTTGACGGCAGGGTGGAGGAGACAGGCAATAACAGTGTAAGAGGTAATTATATTTTGCTTTCACACGGCGGCGAAACGAAAACGCTCTATCTTCACTGCAAAGAAATAATTGCACCTGAGGGTGCGGTTGTCCGTAAGGGAGAGGTTATAGCAACCGTTGGCAGCACGGGCTATTCAACAGGTCCGCATCTGCATTTTTCGATTTTGGTAGGCGGCAAATACTGTAACCCGGAGTGGCTTATTGATGACGCTTAACGTCCGTGAAATTCGAATAAAAATCAGTTTTTTCTTCTTTGTTATGGCTTGTGCCGCACTTGTGCTTGATGCAACCGATACGGCGGCGCTCGCAATCTGCGCGGCTTTGATTCACGAATCGGGGCATCTTTTATGTATGCTGCTTTACGGTGAAAGACCGTCCGAGATTTTTCTTGCTCCTTTTGGTATGAGTATAACCCGTTTGCCGTGCGGTAGTTGGAGGCGTGAGGTTGTGATTGCGCTTGCCGGTCCGGCAGCAAATCTGTTCGCCGCTGCTGTCCTTTTATGCGTTATGCTTTTTTGCAGAACGTCCGGCCTGCTCAAATTTGCAGCGGTTAATATTTCTCTTGCTGTTTTTAATCTCTTGCCGATTGAGCCGCTTGATTGCGGCAGGGCAGTGAATTGTATGCTTATGTCAAGGCTGAATACTGCAAAGGCTGAAAGGATGGCTTTTTTACTTGGTATAATATTTCTTGTGCCGTTGGCGGCAATGGGCTTTTATGTACTTATCCGAAGCCGTTACAACATAACTTTGCTGCTTGCTTCGGTTTATTTGTCGTGGATGCTCTTGAAAAGAAAGTAATAATCCGATATAATAGCATCAATTATTGTATGTGGAGGAATTTATGCTTTCCGAAAGAGTTGAAAGAATACTTCCGCTCGTTCAGAAACCGGGCCGTTATACAGGCGGTGAGCTGAACAGCGTTGAAAAAGATGCATCAAAGGTTGATATACGATATGCGTTCTGTTTTCCCGATACTTATGAAGTAGGTATGTCGCATCTCGGTATAAAAATACTCTATTCGCTTGTCAATGCCCGTGAGGATGCGTGGTGTGAGCGTGTGTTTGCTCCGTGGGTTGATATGGAGGATCAGATGCGCAAAAACGGCATTCTGCTTTACGGACTTGAAAGCGGCGATCCTATTAAAGATTTTGATCTTATAGGTTTTACCCTTCAGTATGAGATGAGCTATTCTAACGTCCTTAATATGCTTGATCTTGCTGGTGTGCCTGTGCGCTCAAAGGACAGAACAGAGCTTGCTCCGATTGTTATAGCGGGCGGACCCTGTGTTTGCAACGCTGAGCCTATGGCAGACTTTTTCGATATTATGCTTCCCGGTGAGGGTGAAGAGGTTACTAACGATCTTATCGACCTTCTTAAGGAGCATAAAGCAAAGGGGTCTACAAAGCAGGAGTTCCTGCTTGAAGCTGCAAAAATTAAGGGCGTTTACGTGCCCTCATTATATGATGTCGAATATAACGATGACAAAACAGTAAAAGCAATAAAGCCTTTGGGCACTGCACCTGAAAAGGTTGAAAAGCGTATTGTCGGCGATCTTGATAAAGTATGCTTTCCGACTGAATTTATCGTTCCTTCCGTTGAGATAATCCATGACCGTGCGGTTGCGGAAATCTTCCGCGGCTGTATACGCGGCTGCCGTTTTTGCCAGGCAGGTTATATTTACCGTCCTATCCGCGAGAAGCAGGCTGATACGGTTAACAGGGATTGTAAAAATATCTGCGATTCAACAGGGTATGATGAAGTTTCTCTCTGCTCACTGAGCACAAGCGACTATACTTATCTTGAGGATCTTCTCAACAAGCTTCTCGATTGGACTGAGAAGGATAAAATCAATATATCATTGCCGTCACTGCGTGCAGACAATTTCTCAAAAGAGCTTTCACAGCGCCTTGCATCCGTGCGCAGAAGCGGCCTTACGTTTGCTCCCGAAGCAGGCACTCAGCGTATGCGCGACGTTATTAACAAAAACATTACCGAGGAAGAAATTCTTTCTGCCGCACGCAAGGCATTTGACAGCGGCTGGACAAGTGTTAAGCTCTATTTTATGCTCGGTCTGCCGACTGAGACCGATGAGGATATTGTTGCCGTAGCACAGCTTGCACAGAAGGTTGTAGATGAATTCTACCGTAATCCCAACAAGCCGAAGGGCAAGGGTGTCAGTGTCAGCATCAGCGTCGCTCCTTTTGTTCCGAAGCCGTTTACGCCTTTCCAGTGGGAAGCTCAGAATTCCAAGGAAGAACTTCTCCGTAAACAACAGCTTGTTATTAACAGCCTTACAAGTCGTAAGATTTCGCTTACCAGACACAACACAGATATGAGTTTCCTTGAGGGTGTTTTTGCGCGAGGTGACAGAAGACTTTCCGACGTTATTGAAACCGCGTGGCGCAAAGGCTGCAAGCTCGATGGTTGGGAGGAATGTTTCCGACTTGATGATTGGATGTCGAGCTTTGAAGAATGCGGTGTTTCACCCGAATTTTATGCTAACCGTGAACGCACGACGGATGAAATCCTGCCGTGGGATCATCTTGATTACGGAGTTACAAAGTCACATCTTGTCAGGGAATATAACAAGGCTCATAATAATGAAACAACACCGCACTGCCGTGAAAAATGTGCAGGCTGCGGAGCAAATAAACTGAACGGAGGCGAATGCGATGCGATGCGTGAGAGTGCTGCTTGTAAAAAAAGGCAGAGCTAAGTATACTTCACATCTTGATATGCAACGCTGTATGATGCGCGCTGTGCGCCGTGCGGGAATCGAACTGTGGTATACCGAGGGTTTCAATCCTCATCCGTACGTTACGTTTGCGCTTCCGCTTCCTCTCGGCGTTGAAAGCGAAGGCGAGCCTGTTGACATCCGGCTGGAAGGTGATATGACAAATGAGCAGGTGCGTGAAAGGCTTAACGCAACGATGCCCGAAGGTATCGAAGTTGTAAGCGTTGATGATGCCGTGCATAAACCTGCAGATATTGCTTTTGCAAGCTACTGCATAGAACTTTACGGCGCTCCGGGTCTTGCGGATAAAATTAAAGAGGCTCTTGCCTGCGGCAATCTTCCTGCCGAAAAGCTTGGTAAGGCGGGACGCAAAAAAGTAACAAAGCAGATTAACGTAAGCGAGCTTATGGGCGAGTATACAGTGCAGTATAATGATGACAGCGTGTTTATCGATATTATTCTTGCAGCGGGCAGTCAGCGTAATGCAAGCCCGTTCATACTTCTTGAAGCGCTTTCTGCAGCGACAGGCGAGAGTATAGAATATAAGAAAATAACCCGTAAAGCAATTTTACTTGCAAATCTCGAAAAATTTTAAAAAAACACTTGCATTTTGCTTTTGTATGTGTTAATATACTTTAGCGTTTGTTGTCCGTCATTATCCGTGACGGGTATTAATGCAAATAACATTAAGGCTGGCGGTCCTCTTTCGCAACGATTCGATACGAACGCCTGTAAATTTATGGAGGAAATCAAAATGGACGCATTGAAAATCATTGCACAGGACAGCATCAAGGCTGAGAAGCCCGTCGCTGAAGTCGGCGACACCGTCAGAGTTGACGTTAAAATCCGTGAAGGTGACAGAGAAAGAATCCAGGCTTTCGAAGGCGTCGTTATCGCTCACAAGGGTAGCGGCGTTTCCGAAACATTTACTGTTCGCCGCGTATCTTACGGCGTAGGTATTGAGAGGGTTTTCCCTGTTCATTCTCCCAACGTTGCTAAGGTTACCACTATCAGAAAGGGTAAAGTTCGCAGAGCAAAGCTCTACTACCTTCGTGACAGAGTCGGTAAGGCAGCAAAGGTTAAGCAGGATCTCAAATAATTTACTTTTCCTGAACAAATTTAAGGAACAAGTCTTGTACTTGTTCCTTTTTTTTGTTATAATATAAGGTGAGCGATTATTTTTGCTCACAATAAACACTTTAGCAGGTGAAAAATTGAAAATTACTGAATATAAAAAAGTATATAACGTGCCTGCTCCTGAGGTGAAACCCGCGCCGCAGCAAAGCCGAAAAGGAAAAGCGGCGTCTGTTATGTTTGATTGGCTGACATCCGCTATCATTGCCGTTGTTTTCCTGTGTGCTGTTTTTACATTCGTTGCAAGGCCGGTTAAAGTTGAGGGCGATTCAATGCTCCCCACTTTGCACGATGGAGATTGGCTTATTGTTTCGGCGTTCGATTCTCAGCCCGAGTACGGTGAGATAGTTATTGTAACCCAGCCCAATCAGACCAGTTCGGGAGGTCCCATTGTCAAGCGTGTCATTGCAGTCGGCGGTCAGAAGGTTGATATTAATTTTTACACCGGTGAGGTGTTTGTGGACGATGTGAAGCTTGACGAGCCGTACATACTTCAGAAGACCAGACGCGATTTTGATGTTAAGTTCCCGCTTACGGTTCCGGAGGGGCAGCTGTTCGTTATGGGTGATAACAGAAATGATTCTCTCGACAGCCGTTCTTCGAGAATCGGTTTTATCGATGAACGATATGTTCTGGGAAGTTACCTTTTCAGGATATATTCAACCGAAAAATCCGCTAAATAAGCATTCGGAGGGATAAAGATGAACGAGAAAGAAAATAATGCAGTTGAACAGGAAACCGTCGAGCAAGAAACGGTTAAGCAGGATAATAACCAGCAACCTAAAAAGTCTTTGGCGCGCAGTGTAGTTGAACTTGTTTCAATTGTTGCATCGTCAATCGTTGCAATTATGGTTGTTTTTACATTTTTGTTTCGTATTGTAGGCGTAAGCGGAGGTTCAATGGAGAATACCCTGCAGGAAGGTGACTGGCTTATTGTTTCGGCTTTTGTTACCGAGCCTGAACGCGGTGATATTGTTATCATCACTCAGCCAAATTATTTTCATGAGCCTATCGTAAAGCGTGTTATAGCTGTCGGCGGCGATGAAATTGATATCAACTTTGAAACGGCAGAGGTAAAGGTCAACGGCAAAGTCATAGATGAGCCGTATCTTAAAACTCCCACTACCAATGACGGTCACAGATGGGATTATCCGATAATCATTGAAGAGGGCAAGGTTTTCGTAATGGGTGATAACCGTCTCAAATCATCAGACAGCCGTGGTTTTGAAATCGGTCTTATTGATGAGGATTATATTCTCGGTCAGGTGCTTATGCGCTTCTCTCCGATAACTGAAATTAAATTCTTCGGTGATTACGATTATGAATGATACACAAAAACAGGTTGTTCAATGGTTTCCGGGTCATATGGCCAAAACACGCAGGCTTATTAAAGAGAGTCTGTCGATGGTTGATGCAGTAACCGAGCTGCTTGATGCGCGTGTTCCTCTCAGCAGCCGCAACCCGGAGCTTGATGAAATGACCGGTAAAAAGCCGAGGATTGTTTTGCTCAATAAATGTGATGTTGCCGACGAAAAAGCAACCCGTCAATGGATAGATTATTTCAACTCGCACGGTGCTCACGCAATTGCGGTCGACTGCCGAAGCGGTAAGGGGCTGCAGAATTATCGCCCTCTTGTGCAAAAGGTGCTTGCAGACAAAATCCGTGCCAACGAAGAGAAGGGTATGGCGGGCAAAACGCTTCGCGTTATGGTTGTCGGTATACCAAATACGGGCAAATCATCGTTCATCAACCGTATGATAGGCACGAGCAAGGCTAAGGTTGCCGATAAGCCGGGTGTTACTAAGCACAATCAATGGTTTAACATAGGTGGCGGCATTGAGCTTCTCGATACCCCGGGCGTTCTTTGGCCAAAATTTGATGACCCCAAGGTAGGAGACAAGCTGTCTTTTATCGGTTCGGTTAAGGATGAGGTTGTTGATGTTGAGCTGATGGCTGTCCGTCTTATAGAGGTACTCGCAAGAGATTATACGTCTATGCTGACCGAGCGTTATAAGCTCGGCAATATTGAAGGACTCGAGGATTATGAAATTCTTGAGCTCATCGGCCGCAAAAGAGGTATGCTTATCAGCGGCGGTGAGATTGATACGGAGCGTGCCGCAAACACTTTGCTTGATGAATACCGTGGCGGCAAGCTCGGCAGGATTACACTTGAAAGGCCGTGAGATAAATGCCTGATTACGAATATGAGGCGAAGGCTTCTTCACTTGGGTTTGAAAAAATCTGTGGCGTTGATGAAGCCGGCAGAGGTCCTCTGGCAGGCCCCGTCTATGCTGCGGCCGTTATTCTGCCCCGTGGCCTTGTTATCGAAGGGCTTAACGATTCAAAAAAACTCAGCGAAAAAAAGCGTGAGCAGTTATATGACAAAGTTATCGAAAACGCTGTTGCTTGGTCCGTCGGCGTTGCAACAGAGCAGGAGATTGACGAAGTCAACATACTTCAGGCGACTTACCTTGCAATGAGGCGCGCGGTCGAGAGCCTTTCCGTAAAGGCTGATTATGCGCTTATCGACGGTAACCGTATGCCGCCGCTTGCTATTGACGGCGAAACAGTTATTAAGGGCGACTCGCTCTCAATGAGTATCGCAGCCGCTTCGATTATTGCCAAAGTTACGCGTGACAGATTTATGCTCGAGCTTGACGGAAAATATCCCGAATATCTTTTTGCAAAACACAAGGGCTATGGCACTGCTCTTCATTACGAAATGATAGAAAAGCACGGTATTTCCCCCGTGCACAGACGCAGTTTTCTGAAAAAGCTGTTATGAATCTGAAAAGAGTAAAAGGCGATATAGGTGAGAGCTACACGGCAAAATGGCTCAAACGGCATCGCTATAAGGTGACCGATACCAACTATTCCTGCCGCTTCGGTGAGGTTGACATAATTGCTGTAAAGGGTGAGTTTATCTGTTTTGTTGAGGTTAAAACACGCTCTGCAAATTCTGTTGACAGGCCTGCAAGTGCAGTCGGTATCGCGAAACAGCGCAGGTTAATTACGACGGCACAGCATTACCTTGCTTCGTATCCGAGTGAACTTCAGCCGCGTTTTGATGTGGCGGAGGTAATAACTGACGGTGACAAAGTAAAGGATTTTAACTATATAGAAAATGCTTTCGGAGAATAATTTAAAGGTGGTCTTTAATTTGATGTACACAAGCACACGAGATAATTCCGTGCGCGTAACTGCTGCACAGGCAATCGCAAACGGCATCTCAAAGGACGGAGGACTTTTTGTCCCCACGCAGATTCCGACTCTCACGTCAGACGAACTCAGCGAGCTTGTCGGCAAGGATTATCAGGGCAGAGCAGTTGCTGTTCTTTCCAAATTCCTTTCCGATTTCAGCGAGCAGGAGGTTGCTGACTGTGTAAGCGGCGCATACGGCGGCGGTAAGTTCAGCAGCGACAAAACAGCGCCCGTTGTAAAGCTCGATTCTTCAGCTTATATTCAGGAACTCTGGCACGGTCCTACCTGTGCATTCAAGGATATGGCGCTCCAGATTCTTCCTCATCTTCTCACACGTGCTGCAAGCAAGACGGTAGGCGATAAGCAGATTGTCATCCTTGTTGCAACTTCAGGCGATACAGGTAAGGCGGCACTTGAAGGATTTAAAAATGTTCCCAACACAAAAATACTTGTTTTCTATCCCTCTGACGGTGTTTCTGCAATGCAGAAGCTTCAGATGATTACTCAGGAGGGTGACAACGTAGGCGTCAGCGCAATCAAGGGCAATTTTGACGATGCTCAGAGCGGTGTTAAAGCTATTTTTACCGATCCCGATGTTGCAAAGCTTCTTGAAGACAACGGTATGCAGTTCTCTTCTGCAAACTCAATCAACTGGGGCAGACTTGCACCGCAAATTGTTTACTATATTTCCGCATATTGTGATATGGTTCAGCAGGGTGCAATCACACTCGGCGACAAGATTAATGTATGCGTACCTACCGGTAACTTCGGCAACATCCTTGCTGCGTACTATGCCAAGGAAATGGGTCTGCCGGTCGATAAGCTCATCTGCGCATCAAACGCAAACAATGTTCTTACCGATTTCCTCTCAACAGGTACATACGACCGTAACCGCAACTTCTATTCAACAATATCTCCTTCAATGGATATCCTTATTTCATCTAACCTTGAGCGACTTCTTTACATCCTCAGCGGATGTGACGATAAGAAGGTTGCAGGCTATATGGCAGAACTTTCCGCAACAGGTAAATACACTGTTGATGCCGATATTCTTGAGAAAATTACTTCTCTCTTTGCAGCAGGCTGTTGTGACGATGAGCAGACAAAGGCAACAATCGGCTCGGTTTATGCCGATAAGAATTATCTGTGTGATACACATACTGCTGTTGCTGTTAAGGTTTACGAAGATTACCGCGCCGGAACAGGTGACAATAAACCCACGGTCATTGCATCTACCGCAAGCCCGTTCAAGTTTACGGCAAGCGTACTTTCCGCTGTTGATGCTTCGCTTGTTAAGGGCGAGGAGTACGAGATGACAAAGACACTTTCCGATGCAACAGGTGTTGAATGCCCTGCTCAGCTTACCGGTCTTGAAAATAAGACAGTCCGCTTCAGTGAGGTCATAGACAAGAGCGATATGCGCAAGGCGGTTTTCGCCATGCTCGGAATCAACTAATATCTTAACGAAAGGCTGAACGCAATGTCGTTGTTTGCAATCGGCGATACGCACCTTTCATTCGGCGTTGAAAAGCCTATGGATGTTTTCAACGGTTGGAATGATTACGAAAAGCGTCTTGAAGAAAACTGGCGTAAGATAGTTGGGGCGGATGACACGGTGCTCATTTGCGGTGACGTTTCGTGGGGAATGAAGCTCGATGAAGCACTGCCGGATTTCCGCTTTATCGATTCTTTGCCGGGCAAAAAGTTGCTGATGAAGGGTAACCACGATTATTGGTGGGAGACCAAGGCGAAAATGAAGCGTCTGCTTGAAGAAAATTCGCTCGGTTCAATCGATTTTCTCTTCAACAATGCCGTAAGGTGCGGTGGCGTCAGTGTCGCGGGCACAAAGGGCTGGTTTTATGACAGCGGTGCGGACAATGAGGAGAAAGCTTTGAACAGAGAGCTTTGCCGTTTGAAGCTTTCTTTACAGGAAGCAGCAAAACTCGGCGGAGAAACGGTAGCGTTCCTTCACTATCCTCCTCTGAGTAACAGGGCTGTCTGTGAAGAGATAGTTGATCTGCTTGTCGAGTACGGTGTAAAGCGCTGCTATTATGCGCATCTTCACGGTGTGTCAATCAAAAATGCCTTTACCGGCGAATACAGAAACGTGCGTTTTTCGCTGGTTTCGGGTGACAGTCTCGGTTTTTGCCCGAAATTGATAGAAAAATTTTGAAAAATTTTCTAAAATAATTTCCAAAAGTGTAGCCTTTTTGAAATTTACGTGATATAATACCTTGGTTATAAAAATAGGAGGAATTTTAAAATGAGCTTTAAGTCAGTTAAAGAAGTAGAAGCTAACGTACATGAAATTACCTTAACAATCGATGCAGCAACATTCAAGGCAGCAACGGTTAAGGTATACAACAAGCAGAAGAAGGATATCTCTGTCCCTGGTTTTCGTAAGGGCAAGGTTCCGATGCAGATGATCGAGAAGCTTTACGGCAAGGGTGTTTTCTACGAAGATGCTCTCAACGATCTCTATCCCGCAGCAGTTGAGGCAGCAGTTGCCGAGTCGGGCGTTGCCGCTGCAAGCGCTCCTTACGATGCAAACGTTATCGAAATTGGTGAAAACGGTGTTGAGATGACAGTTAAGGTTGCAACAAAGCCCGCTGTTGAAATCGGCGAGTACAAGGGTATGAGCGCTGAGAAGCCTGCTGTTGATGTTTCAGATGATGAAATTAATCACGAGCTTGACCACCTTCGCGAGCAGGCATCAAGACTTGTAAATGTTGATGACAGAGCCGCAAAGGATGGCGATATTGTTACAATCGATTTCGAAGGCTTTGTTGACGGTGTTGCATTTGATGGCGGCAAAGCAGAAGGCTACGACCTTACACTCGGCTCCGGCTCATTTATTCCCGGCTTCGAGGAGCAGATTGTCGGTAAGGCAATTGGTGAGGATTTTGATGTAAACGTTACTTTCCCCGCAGAGTACACACCTGAACTTGCTTCCAAGGAAGCTGTTTTCAAGTGCAAGCTTCACAAGATTTCCGTTAAAGAGCTTCCCGAGCTTGATGATGAGTTTGCAAAAGACCTTGGCGAGTATGATACGCTTGATGAGCTCAAAGCAGGCATCAAGAAGGATATCACAGAGCGTAAGCAGCAGAATGCCGATAACGCATTTGAAGATGCACTCCGTGATCAGCTTGTAGAGAACCTCAAGGCAGATATCCCTGCAATCCTTATTGACGAAGCTTTCCAGCAGAATAAGGACAGCTTTATCCAGCGCTTTGAGTCACAGGGTATCAGCTACCAGCAGTACCTTGCATACACCGGTATGGATGAAAAGGTTCTTGACGAGCAGATTCGTGAGGAAGCACTCAAGCAGCTCAAGCTTCGCTATGCACTTGAGAAGATTGCAGAGCTTGAAAACTTTGAGGTTACTGATGATGATGTTGCAGCAGAGTATGATAAGATTGCTACAACATACGGCATTGACGTTGAAACAGTCAAGAAGGTTGCTCCTGTTGAAAGCATTAAGTCTGACGTTGCAGTACAGAAGGCAATGAAGACAGTTGTTGACAACGCTAAGGCTGCAAAGAAGAAGGCTGCTCCCAAGAAAAAGGCTGCTCCCAAGGCTGAGGAAGGCGAGAAGGAAGAGAAAGCCGCTCCCAAGAAGAAAGCTGCTCCCAAGAAGAAGGCAGCTGAGAAAAAGGCAGAGGACGCTGAATAATTTCAGGTCTTATCGGTCCATAATAAATTTCAGCATCAGACCGGCAGACCTTCATCAGATTGAAAGTCTGTCGGTCATAACACAATATTAAGGAAGGAAGATGTAATTATGAGTTTAGTACCGTATGTTGTCGAACAGACAAGCAGAGGAGAAAGACAGTTTGACATTTTCTCAAGACTCCTCAACGACAGAATTATAGTTCTCTCCGATGAGGTAAATGACGCAACGGCAAGCCTTGTTGTTGCTCAGCTCCTTTTCCTCGAAGGTCAGGACAGCGAAAAGGATATCAGCCTTTACATCAACAGCCCCGGTGGTTCTGTTTCTGCAGGTCTTGCAATTTATGATACTATGCAGTATATCAAGTGTGATGTTTCAACAATCTGTATGGGTATGGCTGCAAGTATGGGTGCATTCTTGCTTTCATCGGGCGCAAAAGGCAAGCGTTTTGCCCTCCCCAATAGCGAAATTATGATTCATCAGCCCCTCGGCGGTACAAGAGGTCAGGCATCAGACATTCAGATTGAGGCTGAGCACATCATCAAGATTAAGAATAACCTCAATAAAATTCTTGCTGAAAATACCGGCAAGTCTGTTGATACTATTGCTCTTGATACCGACAGAAACAACTGGATGAGCGCTGAGGAAGCTGCTGCATACGGCCTTGTTGATAAGGTTCTTTATAGGAGATAAATTTTTTAAGGAGACTTTCAGATGTCCAGAGATGGCGATATGAGAGAAAAACCTGTTCGCTGTTCGTTCTGTTATAAACTCTCGAGTCAGGTAGAAAAACTGCTTGCAGGTCCGGGTGTTTTTATTTGTAACGAATGTGTTGAACATTGTCATAGTATTATTGCGGAAGAGGATGTCGAAATCCGCAATTCAAAAGGTTCGGGTAAAGGCAGTTTTACTCTTCCCAAACCGATGGAACTTAAAGCAAAACTCGACGAATATGTCATCGGTCAGGAAGAAGCAAAAGTTGTTCTTAGTGTTGCGGTTTATAATCACTATAAACGCATTTTCTTCGGTGCATCTTCAGATGCCGAAATTCAGAAGAGTAATATTCTTATGCTCGGCCCTACCGGTGTGGGTAAGACGATGCTTGCTCAGACTCTTGCAAAAACGCTTGATGTTCCTTTTGCAATAGCTGATGCTACTACTCTTACAGAGGCAGGATATGTTGGTGAGGACGTTGAGAATATTCTCCTCCGTCTTATTCAGGCAGCAGATTTCGATATTGAGCGTGCCGAGCGCGGCATTATCTACGTTGATGAAATTGATAAAATTGCCCGTAAGTCGGAAAGCACATCTATCACACGCGATGTAAGCGGTGAGGGTGTTCAGCAGGCTTTGCTTAAAATCATCGAGGGTACTGTTTCAAATGTTCCTCCCGGAGGCGGAAGGAAGCATCCTCAGCAGGAGTTTATTCAGATTAATACAGAAAACATTCTGTTTATCTGTGCCGGCGCTTTTGACGGTATGGAAAAGATTGTTGAAAAACGTATCGGTGGTTCTGCTCTTGGCTTTGAGGCTGAAATAAGAGATAAGAGTCAGCTCGATACCGATTATATTATGGGTCAGGCAATTCATCAGGATCTTGTTAAGTTCGGTCTTATTCCTGAGCTTGTAGGTCGTATGCCCGTTCTTACGGCACTCCATGAGCTTGATCGTGATGCGCTTGTTAAAATCCTTAGTGAGCCTAAAAACTCAATTGTAAAGCAATATACTCAGCTTGTCGGTATGGACGGTGTTGAGCTTGTCTTTGAAAAGGACGCTCTTGAGGCAATTGCGGACAAAACCCTTGAGAAAAAAACGGGTGCACGCGGTCTGCGCTCTATAATGGAGCAGACGCTTATCCCGATAATGTTCAAGGTTCCTTCCGAGTCTTCAATTTCAAA
This sequence comes from Acutalibacteraceae bacterium, assembly GCA_045536955.1. Lineage (GTDB taxonomy): Bacteria > Bacillota > Clostridia > Oscillospirales > Acutalibacteraceae > UBA8612. The sequence goes on along the minus strand of JAZSOM010000076.1, from coordinate 1,425 downwards.
GGTTATCATAACTGCTGATTGTGTTAAAAACGGTTCGTTCCCTGAAGTTGTGCGTGATGAGTCGCGCGCAGAGCGTAACCTTACAACAAATCTCGATTTTTCAGTTGATCGCACCGGAAAAAAGAAATCAGCTCGCTGACAAAAAAATAACCGCTCTGTCAATCTGACAGGGCGGTTTTATCGTTTCTTGTTACATTGTCGAAAGGTCGTATGGTGTGCGCTGATATACGAAATAGTTAAGCCAGTTGGAGAAGAGCAGGCTGCCGGCACCTCTCCATTTGATAACGGGAACTTTTTCGGGGTCATCATTCGGGAAATAGTTGACCGGAACGTCAATTTCTAGTCCCGCCTTGACGTCTCTGAAATATTCTCTCGCAAGCGTGTCGCGGTCATATTCAGCGTGTCCGCAGGCGTAGAAGTTGCGGCACTGCATATCCGAAAGGAGGTGAACACCTGCTTTGGTCGAGTATGCCAGAATCTGCAAATCCTTTACGTGAGCGATGTCGTCAATTCGGACTTCTGTGTGGCGGGAATGCGGAACGTAAAATTCCTCGTCAAATCCTCTGAGAAGCGGGTGATATAAGTCGAGCGCTCGATGCTTGAATACACCGAACATTTTCTTTTCAAGAGGATATTTCTTTAAACCGTATCTGTGATAAAGTCCGGCCTGAGCACCCCAGCAAATATGAAATGAAGAGTATACGTTTTTATCAGCCCAATCAAAAATCGTGCAAAGCTCGTCCCAATAGTCGACATCTTCAAACGCCATCTTTTCAACAGGGGCACCCGTGACAACCATACCGTCATATTTGTTGTGTTTGATTTCGTCAAAAGTTTTGTAAAATGCAAGCATATGTTCGGCAGAGGTGTGCTTGGATTGATGCGTGGCAGTCTGAAGCAACTCAATCTCAACCTGGATAGGGGAGTTACTGAGAAGCCTGAGAAGCTGAGTTTCTGTTTCAATTTTTGTGGGCATAAGATTGAGTATAAGAATCTTAAGCGGACGGATATCCTGGGTTACCGCACGCTCGTTTGTCATAACAAATATGTTTTCGCCTTCAAGGCTGTTTTTTGCCGGCAGATTCGCATCAATTTTAATTGGCATTTCGTTTTCTCCAAGCTTGATATATAATGTATATAATTATACAACACACTATATAATAACAGAAACCATAAAAATATACAAGAGTCTTTAGCCAAAGTTTTGATTTATGGTTAATTTTAATAATTTGGTAAAACTACCAAAAAAATTGGTAAAAAGGTGTTGACATTGCCCAAACATTGTGTTATTATAGCAAGGCGCTCGTGAGGAGCGCAGACAACAGAATAACGAACTGAAAAAAGTTCAAAAAAGTTGAAAAAAGTGTTGACAAGCTAAAACGGATGTGATATAATTCATAAACGTTGCGGCAAAAAGCGCAACAC
>JAZSOM010000017.1:0-16186 GCA_045536955.1 Acutalibacteraceae bacterium | reverse complement strand
CTGTTGCGTTATCCTTAACCTTCAGCTGAACTGTGAAACAGTCTGCAGCTACACCGGAATTGAAAACTGCGACGCCACCCTCAGCTGTACCGCCGGCAACCCACTGGATGCCGATGACATTGTGAGTGCCTGCATAAGCAGAGGGGATAAAGCTTGAATCGGTAGTAGTTGTTGTTGTGCCGGCAACAGCTGTTACATTATCGATAGGTGATGTAACACTACCGTCAACAAGCTCAAAAAAGTCTGTTGAATAAAGGACAGGCCAGAACATTGTAATCGCATTATAGTTGTTCGAAAGACGAACAGTAAATGTGACAACATCGCCGGGCTCAACCGAATCGGCAGAAGCTGTAAGACCGATGCTCATTGCCTCGTTACCGGTAGGTGTGCCGCCGAAAGTAGAATCGATAGCACTGCCGCCAAAGCAGAAACAAGAAACGAGCAGAGAAGCAACAACAATAACCGCTGCAAACTTTTTAAATGTCTTAGTCATCGTGTAGCCCCCTTTGGGAGTTAAAGTAATAACCCCGGAGATGCCGGAGAGGAATCTCCGGGGTTTGTTGTTGGATTAAACCAAGATTTAAAAGCTACTTATTAGCCCATGAATGTACCGTCCTGAGGAACTGAGTACGGATCAAGTGTGTAGTTGTACATATCGGACATAGCACTGATATCAGATGCGTCAACCATATCGTCACGGACAACGTCTGCACCGTAGAAGTATGCGTTGTTAGCTGAACTGTAGCTGGAAGCCCAGTTGTACATATCGGATGCTTCACCGATATCGGATGCGTCAACTACGCTGTCACCGTTTGCATCGCCGAAGAGAATAAGGTAGTAAATTGTGCCGTCATCCATTGTGATCTTGTCACCTGTTGCGAGAGCACCGGAAGATGCTGCGTTTGCTTCAAACTCGTAGCTTGCGCCACCCTGTGTGCCTACGATTGTTGAAACATCATCGTAGTAGTCGAATACAAGACCGCAGATGTAGTTGTAGTACTCATCTGTCTCGTAGTCAGGCTCCATCATTTCGCCCATTGTGGGTGCCCATGATACGCCGTAGTCATCTTCAAGAGTTGCGTAGTAGTCGTTCTCAGAAACGTCTTTAAGAACGATGCCTGCCTCGAGCTGCTCAAGGTTTGCAAGAGCATCGATAAGGTCTGCTGCTGCTGCGTCAACGATAGCCTGGCCGTCCTCAGCGAGGAGGTTTCTGTCAACTGCGAGTGCTGCCTCGTATGCTGCCTCAAGAGCTTCAAGGCCGTTGTACTTCTCAGCGTAGTTATCTTCTGCAAAGATTGCCTCTGCATCAGCGATAGCTGCATCGAGCTGTGTATAATCAGCGGGATCTGCTCCCTTAGCTGTAAGACCCTTATAAGCCTGGATAAGCTCACGACGAGCTGTGTTGATCTTTGACTGACGAAGCTCTGCGTAGTTTGTATCTGCACGAACTTCTCTAGCAAAACCAAGAGCTGTCTGAAGTGCTTCCCATGACTCTGCTGAGTAGTCATCCTTGTTGAGACCACGAACTGCTGTATCGATAAGGTTGTATGCGTTGTTGAGGTAGTTCTTAGAAGCTGCTGTAACTTCCTTACGGATGAGACGGTCAGCGTTCATGTTGAACATATGGCCTCTGTAAGTGATTTCGAAGAGTGTAAGTGTGGGAATGTTTGCAACTGCTTCTTCGTAAGCCTTAAGCTCTTCTGCTGTTGCATCCTCACCGGGCTCTTCAACCTTCTGAGAGTTGATAAGAGAAGCAACTCTGTCTCTGTGAGTCTTATATCTGTTGTAGGTGTAAAGAACGTAGTCAGCATCTGCGAAGAATGTATAATCATCATCTGTGTATACAAGACCTTCGTTGTTGCCTTCGATTTCCTCAAGGTCTTCTACGAGAGAATCAACGCCTGCGCCTTCAGCACATGCATCGAGGTCTGCGATAGCTCTCTTGAGGTTTGTTGCTGCTGCCTCATAAACGGTAGCATCGAATGTTGCCATTCTCTGGGGTTTAAGAACGATAGCCTGTGCTGCTGTAAGTGCATTGAGGTAGTTATCCCATGCATTAGAAGCATCGACTGTGTAAGTTGTTTCGTTGCCGTCTGCATCCTTCTCTGTGTAGGTGAATGTGCCGCTGGAAGCGAAGTTATTCTCCTGACGGTTTGAGCCGAGTGCGGAGGAAACGATGCTGGGAAGGTTGTAGTCGTTGAATACATAGAGCTTACGGCCAACTGTAAACTCAGTTGCACCCATGCCGTCCCATGTCTCGGAAACGCTGAGTGTAAGAGCGAAGTCATATACGCCTGCGCAATCCTCAAGAGGCATATCTGCCTGATACTCGTTGCCGTTCTTGTCTGTAAGTGTTACCTGAGGAACAACTACGTCGAAGAAGTCAACTGAACCAAAGTAACCACCGTACTGAGTAGCGATGGGCTGGAAGTCTGCATCGGGAACGAGAACGCCTTCTGCAGTTGTCTCAAACTTAACAAATGTTGTTGTAGCTGCTTTGTTCTGAGCATAGTTCTCTTCTGTTGTTGTACGGCCGTAACCGAAGTCAAGATCGCGGATAGCGCCCCAACCCTCGGATGAACCGATGAATGCTGCGGGAGCATTTACGATGTAGTGGTTGTTAACACCAACATCTTCGCCATCGACGAATACGAAGGGAACTGATTCGATACCGTTAGCTGTCTGCTGTGTATTGTAGGAGAAAGCGTCTGCATCTTCGTCAGAAACCTCAGAAGCAACATAAGTGAAGTGATATGTTGTGATGGGCTCTGCTGTGAGTGATTCTTCGTTCTCGTCGAGGATTTCGTATGTAACTGCGAAACGGACAAGACCGTCAGCTGAAAGAGCACCTGTTACGGGGAAGGTCTTAGCCTCACCACCGTTAAGTGTTGTGTTAGCTGTGTAAGAAACGCTTACTGCTGAGTTGTCAGTTGTGATGCTCTTGATCTTGATCTGATAGAGAGCATCCTGATGGAAGTTACCGTTCTTATCGGTGTAACCTGTGTTAACACCTGTGGAGTTGTTACGAACAATGAACTCTGTACCGCCGAGTGTACGAGTTTTGCTGATGATTACGTCTTCGTAATCGATTGTGGGATCTTCAAGCTCCTGCTCGCTTGTAAGACCAAGGAGCATGTTAACGAGCGGAAGAGCACCGGGGATAAGGTTCTCACGGACGTTGTAAAGGCCGGAGAGGAGACCCTTAATGATATCACCGAGAGTCTTATTTGTTGCGATAGAATCGAAGTTTGTAAGACCTGTGGGGATAGCACCGGGGATGATAGAGTTAAGGATGCTTGTTACAAGGCTGATGAGCACGTTGGACATTGTGCCGTTGAGACCGCCTGTTGAGTTTCTGTCGAATACATCGAAGATGTGCTCGATTCTGAGGTCAAGGATGTTGCCGAGAATGAAATCAATAAGAAGGAACTGAGAACCTGTTACCTGAGCATCTTCTACCTGGCCTGCGTCGTTAACAACGCGAAGGTTCTCGGGGAGCCAGTTGAGGGGGATAAGTGTGAAGAGAACCTTATCAAGCTTCTGCCATGCAGTAGCGTTAGCATCAATCTGGCTTGTGTAGTAAAGGATACCACCGTAGTTCTTGAGAGCCCAATCAACTGCGTGAGAGATTGTTGCTTCGAAACCGAGACCTGCGGGGATATTCATATTTGTGTAAGCGTTAGCATAGTATCTTGCAACAATAGCAAGAACTGCCTGCCAGCCTTCGTCTGTTGTGGGGTTAAGCTCACCGGACTGAAGCTTTGCATAAACATTCTCTTCGGGAACGAGGTCAGCGATAAGCTCGCAAAGTGCGAAAGCAAGAATCTCGCGGACTGTGTCAGCACTGTCGGGAAGAAGGATGTTGTCTGCATATCTTGCGATAGCATCTCTACCGAAGTAGATAACTGCATCTTCAAGATTTACGAAGGAGTCGATTACTTCATCCTCAGGAATTGTGATGTAATCGCCGAGGAATCTTTCGCCGTAAACCTTAAGAAGCTTCTTAGCATTGTTAAAGAGGTTTGTGATGATCATATCGTTAGAGCCTGCTTCCCAAACGAGTTCGGGAGACTTAGCTGTAACCATAACATCAAGCCACTCTTTAAGGATGTTGTTGAAGTTTGTGAAGAACTGCTCACCGGGCTGGAAATCGTGGTAGGGGATAACGTAGTTGAGGTTGATAACATCAGCAAGCTCGTTGAATGTGCCTGCCTCGATATTTGCCTGGTAAACGCTCTTTGCGTTTGCATCGTAAATGTAGGGAGCCTTACGGAGATTCTGGAAGTATGTAGTATCATCCATGTAGTAGCCGACCTTGATCTTTACGGGGTTGCCATCTTCGCCGAGAACATAGTTGCCGTTTTCATCAAGCTCGTATCTGTAAATCTTCTGGCTCTCATCGTATTCTGCCTCTGCGAGGTCATAGATCCATTCCTTGATCTTTGTGTTACCCCACGGAACGAGGAAGTTGTTGTAAGCGTACTGAATAACGCTTTCAAACTGATCGTAGAAAGAACCGTTGTCGATATCGACAAGGTTAGCAAAATCGTATGTGATGCCATACTCGAAAGACTCTTCAAGCTCATCCTCAAGGTCAATAAGAAGATCATCGATGATTATCTGGAGCATCTCGTCGATTGTGGGCTTAACTGTGAGATCCTCGTACTCTACATAGTTGGGATCGCTGTCACTGTAAGCGAGATCGTAGAGAAGGCCTTTGATAAGGTTGGGAGCATCGAGGTACTCTGCAACAGAGTCGCCAAGAAGACCTGTAAGTGTGGGGCCAAGGTCAAGTGTGCCGTAGCCGTACTTAGCAAGAAGGCTGCTGTTGTCGTTAACGAATGCAAGGATTGAATAGAGAACATCAACGTCGGACTTTCCGGGAGTTGATCTTCTGCAACCGTTAGCGGCAAAGTTGCCGTTGGGGTTGGTGTTCAGAGCTGCGAATGTAAGCTCTTTACCAACTTCACCTGCGATAGCCTGGGCTGTGTTCCAAACACCGCCGTTGTAGATATCTTCAAGTGAATCGAGTGCTGTATCGATGCTGGAGTAGTCGATAGTAACGTTGAGGACAGGGATTTTGATTGAAGTCTCATCCAAGTCTGCAAGCATTGCATCGATAGCATCGAGTGCGATTGAAGCAAGCTGTTCTGTTGTGAATACAGGCTTGTCAATGCTGTCGTAGCTTGTGATAGCATCATCCTTGTAATCTGCGTATGCTGCCGATGCACCAACTGCAAAGGTCGAGAATACCATAATCATAGCAAGGAGCATGCTAAGGAGTTTTTTGGATTTACTCAAGATGTACACCTCCATTAAATTTTGCGGGTTGCCCCGACTTATATTTCGGCGCCCTGACGGACGACCAATTGCCGATGGGAATGTTATTTTGCTTGCCGCATACCTCCTTCACTTTCTTGCCGCAAAAACCAATCTGCCGTTCAAGGTAGGCCGATGGAACTGCTCATTAACAGACTGCCGTCGGCATACTGTTTGCTTTTCAGCATGACCGGTTTTCGACGGCGGGTTTAATTGGCAGAAGCAATTTAACTAAGTCTGAAATGGCAACAGGGGGCACTACCCCCTTTGTCATTCTGGTAGTCATTATTATATTAGTACTTTACAAGGGGGTTTGTCAACTGTTAAAAGAGAAAATACTTCGGATTGTGTTTTTTGCACAAGCGAAAAAAGCAATTTTTGTGCACAAATACAAGCGCTCTATGGCTCTGCTTTTTTATTGCCACTGTATATAGTGGTGAGCAATCTCCGGCACACAATAAACCTCGGCAGAAGTCAACCTGAACGAAACAAAAAACGACATTTTTTTCCATTAAAAGCATTCATATAATGTATTTAATATTATAATATTTTAGTGGAACACAAAAACCGGCACAAGCCCTGAGGGTTGTACCGGTTTATAAAGCTGTTTATTCCTGAGTATTATCGTTCGGGGTCTGATCGGTATTATCACTTGGCGGCATTGCAGGTGCATGGTTGTTTGCGTGCTTCTTATGCTTCTTTCTGAAGAGACCGTAGCCATAACCGTAACCATAGCCGTTGCCGCGCGAACCATAGCCGTAACCGCCACTGCCGTAGCCGTAACCACTGCCGTAGCCGTAACCGCTGCCGTAGCCGTAGCCGCTGCCATAGCCGTAACCACCGCCGTAGCTGCCATAGCTGCCGTAACCGCCGCCGTAGCTGCTGTAACTGCCGTAGCGCTTTGAACGAAGGCCGTTGCCCTTGTTGAGGATTCTTCCGCGCGACTCTTGCTCGTTCATTGTGAATACAGCGCCGGCAATTTCGATATTGGTTGCCGCAATTTCGTCGAGAGTTTCGTTGATTTCCGAAATCTTGGCGTGTTCTTTTCTGATTGCAAATATCATTGCATCAGCAAGTGTTGAAATAACAAGGCTGTCCGAAACAACACGTGTGGGCGGAGTATCGATAATAATGAAGTCAAATTCTTTTCTTGCAGTTTCAAGAACCTCACGGACCTTATCTGCGTCAAGAACCTCGGATGACTTCTGCGTGATACCGCCGCTGGGAAGGATAAAGAGGCCAAGGCTCTTTACATACTTGATAGATTCTCTGTAAGTTGATTCGCCCTTGATAATCGGGATAAGGCCCGATTTATCGTCATACTTGACACCGATTGTGCGAAGAACAGCAGGTTTGCGAAGGTCGGCATCAATAAGAAGAACTGACTTGCCCTTCTGAGCGAGCGAACAAGCAATGTTGATTGCAACGGTTGTCTTGCCTTCATTTTCGTATGTCGATGAAACGAGGAACGTTTTGAAGCCCTTATTGTTTGCAAGACCTTCAATACGTGTGCGGATTGATTTAAAGCATTCGACAAATGCGAAGCTGACCTTCTCTTCGTCGGTTATCAGCAGACCGCCCGTAAACATCGGCTTTTTGTTAATAAGACCCGTACTCTTGCCGACGTAGGGTATTGAGCCGATAACGGGCGCACTGGTTTTGTTGCGTATATCGTCAATATCCTTGACCGTGTCACTGAACAGCTCAACAAGAATAACGATTGCGGCAATCAGCAACGCGCCTGCAAGGAAAGCAACCAGCGCAATTTTTGTGGCATTATCGCTGTTGTTTACGACAGGATCCTTAGGATAGTTTACAAGCTCCCATCCGAGCGTGCTCTGAACACTTTTAAGGTAATCGGGGAACACGTCAATTATCGCATCCATAAGAACGCGGCAGAATTCGCTGTCAGTGCTTGTAACCTGAAGCTCAAAGAAATCCTTAACGTCGGTTTCGTTAACCGCGATGGCGTTTCTTATCATCTCGTGGTCATATTTGAGCTTTGTGTTTTTGTAAATGCTTTCGTAAAGACGGTTGATCATTATATCTGTCTTAAGCAGATATTTGAAGCTGTCCTTATCGTCATTTTCGTAAGGCACAACAACAAGAACAAGGTCTTCCTTACCTGTTTCGTCAGCAACCTTGATATATTTGGTCGTCGTAAACTGGAGCGTTGCCGTAACAATGTAGCTCTTGACGTAGGTTGCCTTTGCAAAGAAAAAGCCTGCAGCAGCGAATATTACGCCAACCATTACGATAGCCCACACTCTGCGAAGAAGAGCGCGGATTAAACGGAATATATCAAAATTTGAGCTTTCAGAGAACAAACCGCTGCCGAGAAGCGCGTTCGCGGTTTCACTTCGTCTTTCTTGCATCACATAACATCCTTTCTATGTAGCGGAAAACTAATTATATTATAATCCGAATGCAATGCGTTTTATTTTAACACTGCTTTACCGGGATAATTAACCATCTTTATACTAAGTGTGCTTGACTTGCTGCGAAGATAAGCGGGGAATACATCGATAATAACGTCCATAAGTTCTGTGCAGAACTCGGCATCCGTATCGGTACCTCAAGCACAAATAAATCATCGGTATCTGTTTCTTTTACTTCGATTGCGTTACGAATCTGCTCTCTGCCGTAATCTACACCGGTTCTCTCATAGAGCAAATCGTAGAGTTGGTTTATCATAACGTCTGTTTTCAGCGCATCAGCAAGACTCTTTGCATCGTACGAGCCGTCGTAAGAATGCGAACCCATTACAAGTTCTTCTTTACCGTTTTCGCCAGAGACTTTTATGTACTCTGTGGTTGTAAGCTGAAAAGTTGCATTGATGGCATACATATCCTCTTTACCGTCATCTTTGCCGAATCTTCATTACTAATCTTATTCATCGCAAAAACACCAAAGAATAATTATCAAAAATTATACACTACTTCCTGACAAAAGTAAACACAAGTCGGGAATTTAAATCGACATCAGAAAAATCTTTTTCTGCGGATAGGATATACTCTGCCTCTGTCGAGGGTTCCGTTGCTGAGAATTATTGCGGCATTTTTGCCGAGCAGTCTGTCATAGGTGTCAAAATTAATTGTCGTCGGGAACATATCTCTCTGCTCGAGAAGATTATTCGGACGGTGAGCAACAGAGTGTGCATCCGTACCGATAAACGAGGCTATACCGGAAGAAATCATCGCAAAGGCAAGCTCACGCGTTTCCATTCCGCCGAAGCCTGCAAGGCTCGAAGAATTAACCTGAAACAGCACACCCATATCGGCAAGGTGATTTACAATATCATAATTCTGCTGCATAAAACGGTATCTTTCCGGATGAGCGACAATCGGATAATATCCTCTTGCAACAAACTCATTTACATACTTGATTATTCTGTTGATGTTAAGACCGTTGAAATCAAACTCAATCAGAATATATTTTGTGCCGCCGAGCGTAACCGCATCAAGCGACGGAGCATAGAAAATATCATCGTTAACAAAAACCTCTGCGCCCGGCACAAGCTCAAGCGGAATATTCTCTTTAATCAGCGCTTCTTTCAGCTCGTTAATACGCTTGTCACGAACGGCAACAAACTCATCAACCGTTTCGGGATGAACAAGGTGCGGGGTGAGCACAGCGGTGTGGATTGAGTTGCTCTGTGCAATTTTGCAAAGGTGAACCGACTCATCGAGACTGCGCGCGCCGTCATCAATTCCGTGGAGAATATGGCAATGTAAATCGATCATTTTCTTGCCCCTTTATAACGGATTAAAGGGGCAACCGAAAGATCGCCCCTTCTTAATTTTTTATTATAACACTATTGACTTGATTTCGTCAACCTTATCTGTTTTTTCCCAGGGGAGGTCAATGTCCGTTCTGCCGATGTGGCCGTAAGCGGCAACCTGCTTGTAGATAGGTCTGCGAAGACCGAGTGTGTTAATGATTGCCTTGGGAGTGAGCTCAAACACCTTGGATACAGCTTCCTCGAGCTTCTCCTCAGCAACAGCGCCTGTGCCGAATGTATCTACACGAACGGAAACGGGCTCAGCAACACCAATAGCGTAAGCAAGCTGAACCTCGCACTTCTTTGCCAGGCCTGCGGCAACGATATTCTTTGCAACATAGCGTGCGGCATAGGCTGCAGAGCGGTCAACCTTTGTCGGATCCTTGCCGGAGAAAGCGCCGCCGCCGTGGCGTGAATAGCCGCCGTATGTATCAACGATGATCTTTCTGCCTGTAAGGCCGCTGTCGCCCTGCGGTCCGCCCGTTACGAAACGGCCTGTGGGGTTAACGTAAATCTTTGTGTTCTCATCAAACATATCTGCGGGAATAATCGGCCTGATAACGTGCTCGATAACGTCTACCTCAATCTGATCGCGCTCAACGTCTGCGCTATGCTGTGAAGAAACAACAACAGCATCGATTCTGACGGGCTTGTCACCGTCGTACTCAACGGTTACCTGAGTCTTACCATCTGCGCGAAGGTAAGCAAGTGTGCCGTTTTTGCGAACTTCCGTAAGCTTGAGTGCAAGCTTGTGTGCCAGAGCGATGGGCATAGGCATAAGCTCGGGCGTTTCGTCGCAGGCAAAGCCGAACATCATACCCTGGTCGCCCGCACCCTCACGGTCAACACCCATTGCGATGTCGGGGCTCTGCTTATCAACAGCAAGAAGAACGGCGCAAGTGTTGCCATCGAAGCCTTTTGCTGCATCGTCATAGCCGATTTCGCATACTGTCTGACGAGCGATAGCGGGAATATCGATATTTGCCGTTGTCGTAATCTCGCCCATAATGAGAATCTGACCTGTTGTGCAGGTTGTTTCGCAGGCAACTCTGCCGTTCGGATCCTGCGCAAGGATAGCATCAAGCACTGCGTCAGAAATCTGATCGCAGATTTTGTCGGGATGTCCTTCTGTAACTGATTCGGATGTAAATAATCTTTTGCTCATTTTCTTTTTACCTTTCTCCTGAAAATAAAAACAGCGCCGCAATTCACCGGCGCAATAAGTCTGACCTTATCTTCCGGCTTACACCGCAGGATTTAACACCTTGCGCTAATGCAGGTTGTCGGGCTTCATCGGGCCTGTTCCCTCAGCCGCTCTTAATAAGGGGTTATTCAGTTTGCTCGTGTATTATATATTAACGGCAGGGGAATGTCAAGGTTAAAACTTTACAAATAAGGTTACATTTACCTACGGTTAATTGGGGATTATGAAACACACTTAACCGCAGGACAACGAAAAAGCTGCCAACCGATTAAGGTTGACAGCTTTTTAGAATCATTCCGTTTATGCTGTTAGTCCTCTTCTATCTCTGATGCAGCTTCAAAGCTTCTGACAACAGCTCTGCTAACGCTTGCCTCGTCGCTGGTGATGAATGCACTTACATCGTAGTCGATAAGAACATTTTCTTTCTTTTCAACTTTGTAAAGGTCACCGTAAAGGCTCGACTGGCTGTAATCGGCAAGATAAATAACGTCGCCGGCAGGAGATACGTCAAAATAGAATACATCGCTTGCAAGCTCTGTGTTTTCTTTTCCGTCGTATTTCTTGAGCGTGCCCGCGCTTTCTTTTGCGTCATACTCAGAGATATAGTAAATCTCTTCCTCAGAAACGAAAACAATCATGGAATCCTTAACATCGTATGCGATTTCTTTGCCGTTTACGTAGAAATCACCTATGCCGTTTTTAGCATCATAATCCTTAAAGTAGGTGATGAACTGCGCACCGTCTTCGTCTGCACCGCTGCGAAGAACCGTGCCGACTGTAAAGCTGACGTCCGAATCGACGGTTTCAGTGGATTCAACAGCAGCATTTGCAACTGTAACCTTGATAAGCTTGCCCTTTGTTTCGCTCTCTATTTTGACATCCCACAGCTCAGGATTAAAGTAGAGCTTATCATCTTTGTAGTAGTAAACGTCGGTTGACCACTCAGCGTCATAATCATAGTTTGCATCGTGTCCGGGCTTATCAATGTTCGGCTCGTCCAGGAAGTAGATTGTTGAACCGTCTGAAGTAACACTAACGCTATATGCAATATCTTCATCAATATCAGTAACCGTGCCGCCGACAGCAACCTTCATCTTATGTGCATCGATAAAGTTCTGCTCAAGTGTTTCTCTGAGGATTGTGTTAACCTCAACAGTTTCTTTGCTGTAATCGAACTCGTCGAGATATTCGTCAAACGCGCAGGTACCGAAATCAATTTCAGAAAACTTCAGCTTTGCCATTGCGTTTCTGTCAAGAACACTGAACACAACAACAGCTGCTTCATCGGCATAGGTGAAGGAAAATCCGTTCAGGTCTTCCGTTACGTCCTTTGCAACTTCCTTTTCGCTGCCATCTGCATTGATATAGTAGAGAGTGTAGGTTTTCTTTTCGAAATCCTGACCCTCAGTTGTTTCTCTTAATTCTTCTCTTCTGAATACGGCATAGTTTTTCGTATAGCTGTCGATAAATTCTCTGCCGTATACGTCGGTATCTATTTTTGAGTCAGCCTGCTGCATATCATCGGTAAACAGCTCGCTGTAAGTAACCTTATCCTTATAGTCCTTAAGGAGATAAATCTCGCCGGTTTCGTAGATTTTGACAACCGAGCTGACATCGGAAGCAAGCTTCTTCTTGTCAGCACCTTCAGCCTTAAGATAAAGCTCATTATCCTTCAGATAGTAGATGCTTGTAACTTCCGGGTTGAAATAGCTGATTTCTTCGACGCCTGTGTCAATCTTTTCTTTCTTGTTGCCTTTTTCGTTGATTGTGAGAACGTAAAGGCTTTCATCCTCGGTCATATAAATAACCTTATCGACTTCTGCCGGGAAAGAGACATCAGTAGCCTCGTCAACAAGCTCTTCCTTGCCCTTCGTTTCAATAACGTATTTGTAAACAGATGATACCTTATCGTTTTCTTTCTTCGAGTAAATGATACTCTTGCCGTCTGTGCTTATACGATAATCCTGTACGTCAGAATCAATTTTTACTTCCTTTGCATCTTTGCCATTCAGATTCTGGTAGTAAAAATCAAAACCGTTTATGCTGTATCCGTATTTCTCGGGGTAAAGGATGCTTTCCTTATTCTCGGTGAAAGAAACGTAGTAGCCGACAATTGCACCGTACATATCATCAAAGCTGAGCCAGCCGTCTTCTTCCTCTTCCGTATAAAGGTCTTCTGTGATTTTTTTCGCGCTTTCTTTACCTATATCTTCTATCTCGGTGTAGTAAAGCTCACCGTCCTTGACATAAAGCAGATAGTTATCAGGCTTTTCGCCTTTGCCAAAGATAAAGAAAAGCACAACCGCAGCAATTGCCATAACAACTGCTACTGCCGCGATAATAATTCCTGCAATCAAGCCCTTTTTCTTTTTCTTCTTTTTTTCGGGCGTTGTCGCAGGAGGAACAGGCATACCGGCAGGCATTACCGGCGCAACAGGCGCAACAGGTGCAACAGGTGCAACAGGCGCAGCAGGTGCAGCAGGTGCAACAGGTGCAACAGGCGCAGCAGGTGCAGCAGGTGCAGCAGGTGCAGCAGGTGCAGCAGGTGCAACAGGCGCAGCAGGTGCAACAGGTGCGGCAGGTGCTGCAGGTGCAACAGGCGCAGCAGGTGCAGCAGGTGCAGCAGGTGCAACAGGCGCAGCAGGTGCAGCAGGTGCAACAGGTGCAACAGGCGCAGCAGGTGCAGCAGGTGCAACAGGCGCAGCAGGTGCGGCAGATGCAGCAGGTGCTGTAGGTGAACCGCAGTAGGGACAGGTTTTTGCGCCGTCTTCGTATAGGCTGCCACAAACTTTGCAAATTGACATCTCTATATTCCCCCAATGTTATTTTCAACGACAAAAATGCCAAAATTCGGCAAAATACTCGCTGTTGTTTGCAGTATGACACACTTTTTATCAAAAGTCAATTACACATCTGTTACATTTTCACGCCTATTACAAAAAAGCTGTCAACCGATTAAGGTTGACAGCTTTACGGTCAGTTATTTTCTTTTAACCAAGCACGTAGATGTTTACATTTCTTCTGCCCCACTGAACACACTCGTCGTAGGTGTTGAGGTAAACGTCAACAACCGTGTTTGTGCCGTTGTGGACAAATCCACCGGTGTCAGCTGCAATAGCGTAACCGTATACTTTGCCATCGGTTGAAACGATATAGAGCGGTGTGCCGTAGGGGATTACCCTCGGGTCAACAGCAACGTGACCAACCTTTGCAGGTCTGCCCGAAGCGGTTGTACCGCCGCCGTAGTATGCGGTAGAACTGCCGGAAACAATACGTGTATAATTCTTGGGAACTCCGTTTGAATCAAGCTCAACGCTTCCCATTGTTGAAATTGCTTCGCCCTTCGCTTTTACGGATTCAACCTTCTTTGTGCCTACCGACGTAACCTGAGTCACGGGCGCTTTGATAACCTTCTCGCTGAGTACGGTTGTGTCAATAAGCTCGCCGTTGACGTATTTTTCTTTGTAGACTACTTCTTTTTCGCCTGCTACGCCCTTGGTTGTAATCTTGGTTGTGCCGATTGCAAAGTCGGCACTTTTTTTTGTTGTCTTTTCGAAGGGAATTTCTTCTTTTTCGGTCTTTTCTTTGTAGATTACTTCGTCAACAAAGATAACCATACCTGCGCTTACAACGTCGGAAAGGTCGTGAGAAACAATATCGTTCTCGCCGATTATGACGCCTGCTTTTTCGAGGGCATCTGCAACAGTGCCGACTGCCATCTCAACGTCGATACGCTTGCCATGGTGGCGGATACCGACAGGGAATGCGTGTGCAACAGAGATAATCATACCGTCTGTTACAGCCTGTGTTGTTTCGTAGTTTACAAGGTCGTTTTCGCCGACGGTTACCTCTGCCTCGGTAATAGCCTCGGCAACAGTGCCGTCAAACGTAAAGTAAACCGTGCCTCTGGCGTCGTTGACGCCGACAAGGCATGAACGCTTAATGCGGATTACGCTGTCCTTACCGGCCTCGAAATCTTTAAGATCGAGCACATCGAGCGGTGAAAGCTCAACGCCTGCCTCTTTGATGACTTCCTGTGCGGTGGATGCATTGGTGTATATTGTAGTTTCAGATTCGCCGTCATCAAGTACCACGTTGTAGCCGGCGTTTTCAGCCGCAAAGGCTGTGACCGTGCTGAGCAACGCAAGGATAAGGACAATTGCAACAGCCTTTTTGAAAGGGCTCATTGCTTTGGCCTTTGTCTTGATTTTAGTTATCATCTAATCGCTCCTTAACTTTTTTCATACGTATGTGACGTATGATACCGTTGGAAATTCGGGTTGAATTTTCCTCCGGTGGTTATATTATCGACCGTGACAACTGCAATTATAGAGATTATCCGCAGATGTGTCAAATTTTCATTTGTTCATAATTTGGGCACTTTATACAAAAGAAATTGTGCTTTTTTTGCAATTAACACTAAATATGCGGTTTTTCATCCGCTTCAACCACATTCGCAACCTCGGTTTTTTGTGAAAAATCTAAAAAGTTACAAATGGTTACAAAACGGTGTCAAAACGGGGTTATAACATCGTTTTGAGAATTATAATTGACATTTTATGCCATTTTGCTCTTTTAATAATATTGTAAAATTTGCAAAAACCGCGCAGAATCAAGCTTTGCAGGTTTTGGCGTATTCTGTAAAAAAACACAGCACAGATTACAGCAAAAAAAGCCGCGCCGAATACGGGAAAACAACGGCTATGTCACCCGAGAGCAAAATGCCCCTGTTGCGCCGAAAAAGCCTCTTATGTGGCGATTTGCAACACGCCTGCCGATAACACGGTAAATATCCTCCGACGCCTTTTAAGCAGTAAATATGCAATTATATAATGAAAATAATTTATATCGATTATATTTGCAGTATGTAAGCCTTATTTTTTGCTCTGTTAATTGCTTCGCGCCACGTTATGTTTCACGTGAAACATTTTATTTTCAAAAAGCAAGCTAAACCGTTAAACTTTCTCGTTTCATCGCTTTTACTGCAGAAAGCTATTTTGTTGAGGTATTAAAACTTTGATGGTGTGTTCAACTTTTCTTGTTTTATCGTTTCTATTGAAGACAGCTGTTTTATTGAGGTATCAAAACTTTGATGGTGTGTTCATCTTTTCTCGTTTTATCGTTTCTATTGAAGACAGCAATTTTATTGAGGTATCAAAACTTTGATGGTGTGTTCAACTTTTCTTGTTTTATCGTTTCTATTGAAGACAGCTGTTTTATTGAGGTATCAAAACTTTGATGGTGTGTTCAACTTTTCTCGTTTTATCGTTTCTATTGAAGACAGCTGTTTTATTGAGGTATCAAAACTTTGATGGTGTGTTCAACTTTTCTCGTTTTATCGCTTTTACGGAAGACAGCAATTTTATTGAGGTATTAAAAGGACAAAGGAGCAGGCGACAGACGCCTGCTCCTTTGCCGGATGTGGGGTGTGAAAGAGAAAGATATGGGTCGGTTTCGTGCAGCCGAAACCTTTTATATGGAAACCGCCTGTGTCTTTGTTTTGAGCACAGGGGTAGTTCCCGGTTGTTTCGGAATCCTGACAACATACTCTATGTATTCTTCCGTTTCGCTTTTTACAGAGTCTGCTTCGATTCCTGCGCGGCGTATTGTGTCAACCGCGTGATTGAGAGTGTTTACAAAGAGCCTGACATCTCGGATGCTGTTGAGAGGAATGCTTCGGTTGTTCCTTTTTCTGCCGAGCATACGAAGTCGGATCGTAGGCATGTCGTTCTGTGAGCCAAGGAGTTGATCATTTGGTTTGTCTTCCTAAGACCGCTTGGCCTCCGACTTACCGCGTGATTGAGGGTGTTTACAAAGAGCCTGACATCACGGATGCTGTTGAGAGGAATGCTTCGGTTGTTCCTTTTTCTGCCGAGCATACG
>JAZSOM010000075.1:0-3160 GCA_045536955.1 Acutalibacteraceae bacterium | reverse complement strand
TATACGCAAAGCATCAGCTCAATAGGCGAGGACGGTATGCGCCACTGGACAGTGACGCGTAAAATCCCCGCCGGTATGACCTACACCCTCAAAACCAAGCTCGGTTACACCTGGACAACAACCGACTTAACAGTAAAATCTTAAAGAATAAATGTAATTCCGTTGTATCGGAACATCGCAGGGGCAACCAATGGTTGCCCCTGTTTTTGTATCGCTGTAAATTGTCTTGTCAAAAGCTCCCTTCAAAGGGAGCTTTTTAAATGTATCACCCTGAACGCGTATGAATGTCTGAGTTTATCAATTTGATATATAAACAAAACCTTGAACATAAATAAAAGTGATGATATAATAAAATAAATTCCAAGAATCACTTTTACACCGATTTTCAATATCCGAAGCTGTTGTCATAAGCGGTTCTTATGTATCAGGAGTTTATAGGCTGAAAGACGGGACTTTTTCTAAAATGAGAGATCTCGATAGATCCAGTCTAGAATAATAATATTTTAAGGAGTGTCGGTTATGAAAAAAATAAAGAAAGCATTATCATTGTGTATGGCGGTAGCTTTGCTCATAGCTTCATCGGTTGTTCCTTCATATGCAGCTGAGGGGGATTATGAATTCTGTTGTAACTTGGAAGACACGATACTTTGGAGATTATTTTCAGACAGGTTGCTCTATGATACTGTTAACGGTGCAGAGTATATCTATATCGTAGAAGATGGAGAAGCAACAATACTTAATGTTCAGATTAACTATTGGGGACCCGAGAAAATTTCGTTTACTTTCCCGGAAACTCTTGGCGGATATCCGGTTACAAAAATTGGTTATAGCAAAGAAAACGGTTATGGCATAGATGTTTTTCACTATATTAAATACGGCGACGATTTTGTTTCGGAGAATCCCGAATATTCGGCAGAAATTGACCCGAGCATGGATTATGTTTCGGAAATTATTATTCCGGAAGGTTATAAATATATTGAGCCTTTGGCATTTTACTTGGTATGGGATAGAAAAATTTCGTTTCCGAAAAGTTTAAGGCTGATTACGGGTCAACCTTTTGAGTCGTTGTATACTCATAAAGATGCAAGCGGCAAAAAATATACCGTCTTGCCTGAGTGCCAATACGATACCTCTGATTGGAATATTATTGCTTACGAATTATACGGAGATGTTTATTTTCCGTCAAGGCTTGGGTCAGAATGGCTGGTGGACAACAGTTTGCAATTTTATCCCGGTACGCTTTATATTCCCTCTAACTACAGTTATGAAACAATACGTTATGCACTTTTTCAAACAGATTGGCACGATGAACTTGATAAAGAGATAATAAGAGGTGACGAGGATAAAGGCTACGGTGAAAGAACAACAATCCATTGCGCACCTGACAGTGAATTTTTAAGAGTTTTCGATGAGGCAGAGGGTTTTCATCTTTACACCGTCATCACCGATGTAGTACCTGCCGAATATATCGAATTTCCCGAAGAAACGGTGAATGTGTGCGTCGGCGATGTTGTTGACCTTGAGGCAAAAACATACCCTGCCGAAGCAGTCTGGACGGCGTGCGATTATACCGTCAGCGACCCGAGCATAGTTCAAATCGACGATTATTCCGGCAGAATCACAGCTCTCAAAGAGGGTACGGTCACAGTCACCGCAACGCATTGCGAGCGCGGCTTTGTCGACACCTGCACAGTCAATGTCATAACAGAGCCCGAGCCTGTTTCCGGCATTAACGAAATCAAGCCTGCAACCGACACTCCTTACTATTCTTACAGCAACAGAGATTACAGACTTGAGTTAACAGGCAGCCCGAGTAAAATCCAGCTTATCCGTGAAAACGGCACAACCACAACAATCGACCGCAGCAAGGCAACCATTAACTCAAACGGTGAAACAGAAACGTGGATTGTAAATATGCGCGTTGAGGCGGGCGAGCACTCTATCCGCGCAAAGTTCGGCAATGCATGGGATGAAAAATCCGTACCGTTTACCGTCACCTATGACACCCCGAAGGCATATTCATTTGACCTGACATATGAAAACGGAATCGGTACATTTGATATCGTAACCGACCCGCAGATTGCAAAGATTCAGCTTGTGCTCGATAACGGTACAACGCTCACATATTCTCAGAGCTACAGCTATATCGGTGAGGACGGCCTGAGACATTGGACGGTCACACGTAAAGCCTCCGTCGGCACAAACTACACCCTCAAAACAAAGCTCGGTTATACCTGGACAACAACCGACCTTAAAGTAACAACATAACCAAAAACGAACGGCTGCATGATTCGTGCAGCCGTTTTTTTATGCATCAAAACCGAGACACACGGGCGGCAACCTGCCGCCCGAAAAGATTCTTCACTTCCGCTCAGAATGACAAAAGCTCCCTTTGAAGGGAGCCGGATTTGCCGCAAGGCAAAGACTGAGGGTTGCGAAATATTTCACACAATCCTCCGTCACGGCTTACGCCGCGCCACCTCCTTTCAAAAGGAGGTTTTTATATTGTCATCCTGAACACCGTAGGGGCGGCAATCTGCCGCCCGAAAAAGAATCTTCGCTACGCTCAGAATAACAATTCTTTGTTGTCATATCGCTTTCACGCCGGCAGGGGCAAGCTCCTGCCTTACACGGGATGGATTTATTTAAAAATCAATATATATATCAATCAATCCTCCGTCTTTTGCTTCGCAAAATCCACCTCCTTTCAAAAGGAGGTTATTTCATCTTTTGCACAGAATGATAAAAAGACAACTCACAATTGGAGCGAGTTGTCTTTTGTTTAATCAGTGTGCTGTTTTTCTTTTATTAGAGCGGTCAGCTGAAAAATCGAGGGTTGTTGTGAGCTTACGCTCAGTACGTGTTGCATCACGCTCAACAAGCGGTGCAGTGCCGTTCTTTACACAGTCAGCTGTAATGATAACCTTTGAAATTGTAGGTTCTGAAGGAACCTTGAACATAATCGGGATAAGTGTCTGCTCCATAATGGAACGCAGACCTCTGGCACCCGTTTTTTTCTCAAGGGTTTTATCGGCAATTGCCTCAAGAGCATCCTTCTCAAACACAAGCTCAACATCATCCATACCGACAAGCTGAGTATACTGCTTGACGATTGAATTTTTGGGCTCGCTGAGAATCTTGACAAGAGCATTACGGTCAA
>JAZSOM010000057.1:0-3187 GCA_045536955.1 Acutalibacteraceae bacterium | reverse complement strand
ATACGCCGCAGCGTATTTCATAGCGACAGCTATTTCATAACGCGAAGCGTTATTTCACAAATCCCGCAAGGGATTTATTTCATTGAAAAGACCCCACACTTGTCGTAGACAAATGTGGAGTCTTTTCTGGCGGAGAAGGAGGGATTTGAACCCTCGCGCCAGTCACCCAACCTACTCCCTTAGCAGGGGAGCCCCTTCACCACTTGGGTACTTCTCCATAATGGTAAATTGATTGTATAAATATAAACCTGTAAAGGTTGTTTATAAAATGGCGGAGAGAGTGGGATTCGAACCCACGGTACGTTGCCGTACGACGGTTTTCAAGACCGTTCCGTTATAACCACTTCGGTATCTCTCCGTGTGTGCACGGATTATATTAACACATAAATCAACGCTTGTCAAGCATTTTTTTGCGTCAGCTGAGAATATATAGCAGCATCATAACCGTCATCATATCTGCGCCGTCAGTCAGCAGTATCAGAATCAGCCCGAGGATAAGCATATTCTCATCGTTTTTCGGCTCAGGCTTCGGCATTGTCTTTATTCTGCGCAGGTAAACGCGTGCTATTCGGTCGGCCTGATCCTGCATCTTTCTCAGCTCACGGTCCATTTTCCGTCACCACCAATCATCGGCATAATTTCAAGCAGGCGTATCAGCTGCATTGCTTCGTCTGCTTTTTTGCGGCGAGCCTTGCTCAGCATTGGCTTGAGTGCTGCGATAAGCCGTGTTCTGTCGTTTTCGCCTGCGTTGGTCAGCAGCGGCATTATCTGCATTATTTTTGCAAGCATATCAGGGTCAATTCCGCCGAAAATATCGGGCGCAGGCTCTTGGGCCTGCTGTGAGCCGAAGAGCTGCTGCGCCGCATTGCTGAGCGAGGATAAATCCTCATCACTCAGGTTTTCAAGCAGGCTGTTTATGTCGGGTATATTCATCCGTTTTTACCCATTTTTTTCATAATTTCCTGCGCCTGAGGGCTGCTGAGAAGCCGCTCGAGTGCCGTCTTGTCACGAAGCACGTTTTCTATTTTCTGTTTCTGTTCGTCGGTTAACCTGTTCTTTATTATATCCTGCGCAACGCTGCTGTCTGCCGTGCCGCCCTTTGAATTCATCAGCAGCCTCATCAGCTGCTCGGGTGAGAAGTTTTTACCGCTCATTGAAATCACCGCCTGAATATGATATACTTGTTATTAATCCTATGTTTTTCGGGGTGAAAATATGAAAAGAGTTCTTGTCGTTTCCGATTCGCATGGAGCGGTAGATAAGCTCGACCTTATTCTCAGCTCACAGCCTCAGTCGAGAATTGTTTTCTACCTGGGTGACGGTGAGCGTGACCTTGAGTTTATAATGCACAAATACCCTAACAAATACTTCCACCGTGTTGCAGGCAATTGTGACTATCACAGCGATCTGCCTGCCGATATTGTCGACGTTATCGAGGGCAAGCGGTTTTATGCGTGTCACGGTCATACGCAGCTTGTCAAGTACGGTATCGGCTCACTTGTCGAAACTGCAAAAAAAGAAAACGCATCCGTTGCATTATATGGTCACACCCACGTTCAGGACACAACCTACCGCGACGGCATACTTTTTTTCAACCCCGGCAGCGTGCGTCAGGGCGAATTCGGCGCAATTGACGTGGCAGAAAACGGCATTTTGCCGGTTTTGCTCAATTTGGTCTAACTTTTTTGCTCAAAATACTTGAAAAAAATGTGTAGGTGTATTAAAATAAATTGACTATAAATGTTCAATTATAATTATTGGAGGAAATACAAATGGTTTCAGCAGGCGATTTCAGAAACGGCATCACCTTCGAAATGGAAGGTAACGTTTATCAGATTATCGAATTCCAGCACGTTAAGCCCGGTAAGGGTGCAGCTTTCGTTCGTACAAAGATCCGCAACGTTATTGCAGGTTCTGTTGTTGAGCGTACATTTAACCCCACAGAAAAGTTCCCCACCGCTTACATCGAGCGTAAGGAAATGGAATATTCCTACAACGACAGCGGTCTCTACTACTTCATGGATCCCGAGACATACGATATGATCCCGATCGGTGAAGATACTCTCCCCGACAACTTCAAGTTTGTCAAAGAGAACGAGACTTGCCGTATCCTCTCCTACAAGGGCAACGTTTTCGGCGTTGAGCCCCCCACAAACGTTACTCTCCAGGTTACACAGACTGATCCCGGCTTCGCAGGCAACACAGCTACAAACGCTACAAAGCCCGCAACACTCGAGACAGGTGCTGAGGTTAAGGTTCCGCTCTTCATCGAAGAGGGCGAAATGATTGTTGTTGATACACGTACAGGCGAGTATCTCAGCAGAGCATAAGAAAAACAAACTTCAAAAATTTACTGTATGTTTTGTCCCGCACAATTCACACATTAAATTTTATCAGCTTGTTAAAAAAGAAAAAAATCACTGTGTGTTTCTGCGGTCTGTTTTCCGTATGAATTCCCACGTTAAACAGTAAAAAATTTCTCAATAATATAAAGGGAGGCAATTACCATGGCAATGACATTGACAGAAAAAGCTGCATACATCAAGGGTCTCGCAGAGGGACTTGGTCTTGACGAAAGCAAACCCGAAGTAAAAATCATCAACGCTCTTCTTGATATCATTGATGATCTTTCACTCACAGTATCCGACCTCGAGGACGAGCTTGTTCTTGTCGGCGAGCAGGTTGACGCTGTTGATGAGGATCTCGATGCTCTTGAGTCATATGTCTATGACGATGATGATTGCGATTGCGACTGCGATTGCTGCTGTGACGATGATGATGACGAGTTCTTTGAGGTTGAGTGCCCCGCTTGCGGCGAAGTAATCAACGTTGACGAAGGCATCCTCGAGAGCGGAAGCATCGAGTGCCCCAACTGCGGCGAAAACCTTGAGTTCGACATCGAGTATGAGGACGAAGAGGACGAGGACTGATTAAAGTCTGACGCATAAAACAATCAGCGCCCACACTTCATTCGGAGTGCGGGCGTCTTTTGTCGGATTGTTTTTGAAAAATTTTTAAAAAAACTATTGCTTTTTTTGGCAATATCGGTTATACTAATAGAGCTGTCAGGACAGCAACAGCTAAATAGCGCGGAGTAGAGCAGCTCGGTAGCTCGTCGGGCTCATAACCCGGAGGCCGCAGGTTCAAATCCTGCCTCCGCAACCAAAACCCTCGTAGGCAATAGCTT
>JAZSOM010000050.1:0-4192 GCA_045536955.1 Acutalibacteraceae bacterium | reverse complement strand
GGATCCCATACCGTGCCAACGTTCATATCAAGATCGCCGGTACTTTGAGCCCAAGTGTCAGGCCCTGTTCCCGCAGATCCCATTATTGTGGGAAATGTATGGTATCCTTCAAAATACACCGTATTTACATTGCTCGAGGTTAAATTCGCTCCATAGATAAGGGTATTAGAGCCGTCCGTATAACCGGAGTACGAACTTTCTGCTTTACGGCTAAAAGAAAAGTCAATGGTATCTGCACCGTTAAACGAGCCAAACACAGCAGGCTCATATATGCCGCTTGATTCACCGGGTATATACAAATTAAAATCTCCGCTGATCGTGCGTTCCAGCTTTGTTGTCTGCTGCGGTGTGTCGGTGAGCTTGTCGCCTGATTTTAACACTCTCATAATGCTCGGCCACTCGGTGGTGTTTTGAACCCAATTTCTATCAAAGGTTTCAGCCATATCAATGGCTTTCATAGAGAGCGTCAGCGTTCCTTCGTAATTGCCTGTAACGCCGTCACCCGCACCGCTGATTCCTTTGACCAGCTCGCCGGATAACGTCCATTCGGACATTAAACCGCTGATACCCCAAAATGTAAACGTATCGGTAGCGGTTGCCTTGTCAAATCGGATCACCCAACCGCCAAGCTCCTTTTCCTTTTCCGCTATGCGGTCATTACACGCCTGATAAAACGCCTCCAACATGACCATCTTCTCCGTACCCAAGGTCACGGTATATTTGATGTCCTCATATTTGGTAAGCGCGTCCAGACCGATCTCGGTTAGGTCGGGAAGAATGAACAATAACTTAAATGCGAATTTTCCCGCACCCTTGAGAACGAGCGTACCGCCGTCGGTAAGCACGTCCTCCAGCTTTTCCTTTGCGGCATCGGTGACCTGTGAGGTGGCAATATCTTTTGCAATCTTTTCGGGATCTTTTCCCGAACCCATAAAGTAGTTGTAAATTTCGAGAAGATCGGAAACACCTACCAATTTAGCGGCGGCGTTGATCACGTCTCCCGTGCCGAAGCCTTGAATGTTCTGTGCTTTGTCGATTAAGGATTCGGCATTGATCAGCATACCGCTTGTGATCTTCATATCGTTCATTGCCTGACGGATGATCTTATCTCGTTCTTCGTCGTTCAAAGAGCCGTTGGTCAACTCGCCGTGGAATTGCAGATCGCCAAGTGTCAAAATGACCTCTTTGCCACCCGCCGTGCCTTTGATTCGGTCATAGTCCACACCCTCGATACTTCCGGCTGCCGAGGCACTGATAGGAAACACCGTACAGAGCAGCATCACGGCGCATAAGACGGCAAGTAATCGTTTCTTCATCCTTCACCACCTCCCAACTGTGAAAATATTTGATACAGGCTATTCAGCCCTTCATCCTCGGGGGCGATAACCAAGCCCCAATCAAGATATCTGCCTGCCTCCTTCAGCTCGTCGGAAGCGATACAGCAAAGCACGGCATTTTTGAAATTCTCGGAATCCAACGGATCGTTGGCTACCGCAATTTTCGCATAGGTGGAAGCTGCGGCGTAATCTCCGCTTTCCATTGCCTTTGCGCTCTTTGCTCTCAGATAGCTTGTTTCAAAGAAATAGGGATCACGCTCTGCCTCGATCAAGGTCGGGGCATACTTTGCGTATATTTCGGTTTCCTTTGCGCGGAGCGTATCGCGCAGCTTGTAAAGCTCATCCACGCTCATTTCTTTAAGATAATAAAAATTTACGCCGTCCTCGGGATATGCTGGATTGTACAGCGCGTTTGTGTAGCATTCCTTCGCCTCGTCATTCTTTGCCTGTACGTGGAAGACCAAGCCCTCAAAATAATACGGATACGGCGAAGCGTAACAGATCGAAGCGATCTCATCCCATCCGGCATACGGACTATCCGCAGTAAAAGAGGCTAAATCACTTCCTTCGCCCTTGAGCCACAGAATGTTCTCCACCGCATAACGCAGAGAGGAAACAGAGCAGCCCGCAAACGCATAGTAGCTTTCTGCCTGCAAGGACAGACCTTGCTCCTTCAGCGTATCTCCCGATGAACACATATCGTCCATTGCAGTCAAAAACTGTTCGTGCATTTCCGCTGATCCGCTTGGGTTTACGTTATCGTTGTTCAAGAACCATAAAACTCCGCATACAGCGGCTGCGATCAGCAGAACAACGCACGGAATAATAATCAGTAGTTTTTTCTTCACTTCGTTAACCTCCTTCTTACGGATTTTTTAACCCACAAGCAAACGGGCGGTGGCGGCTCGTTTTTACCGTCACCGCCCGTGTGGGTGTTTTGGGTTATTCTTTTAATTATTCGTCATAAGGATCAGCGGCTCTCATATTGAGACCACCAATGCCTGCTGTAAAGAAAACTTGTGCAGAATTACCGGCATCATCGTAAGCTTGATAACTGTAATAACCGGCATTGTCGGTTAGCGTAACGTCATTATCAAAGCCGGCAGATTTTACTTGTTCAACGTATGCTTTGATCTGATCAAGCGTCACCCCGCTAAAGGAAATTGCGCAGTTTCCGTCATAATAGGTAGATGCACTGATAGTAAAATTCGCCGCAGGAACAAGCTTGGCCAAATCATTATCCGGCCAATTACCACCGATATTAACGGAATCGCCGTCCTTGCCGGTATATGTCCATGTGCCGTCTGCTTTCTGGACGTGTTTGTTTCCTTCTTCATCGGTCAACGTCATACTGCCGTCGTTACCAAACGTAACCGTCAAGCCGTCCTTTTCCGCCTCATCGATAAGCATCTGTTTGGTGGCTTCATCCTGTTTTCCCCACACAACATCAGTTGATCCGTTTCCGGCCAAAATAGAATTGAAGTCGATATCAGCAGGATCGTTTGTTCCGCTTTGTGTACCGTCTTGACTGCCGGTCTGTGATGTACCGGGATCACGATTAAGGGGATCGTCATTGCTTGGGGTGTCGTTGTTTCCGCAAGCTGCAAGGCTGAACAACAAAAGCAATGACAACAAAATCATTAAAAGTTTTCTCATATTCATCCCTCCAAATTATCATTTTCTGAAATCTATCGTTATGACCATATCGCTTTCAAGTGGTTTCCACACTGTTCCTACTCCAAGTGGATGCGCCCTCGTTTCAGCGTCGCTTGTATGTGTCGTCTCCGTTAATGTTTTAGGATCGGACGATGTGTAATGATAGTATTGATACTCTCTCTCGTATGACATTGCGCCTCCTACGCTTCCTACTATATCAAGCTGCGCATTATCCCACATATGATCAAATTTGAATTCAGTTTCATCGTTTCCTGATGTGATGCTTCCAGTAGCATCGCAATTTACGATACCTGTGTTCTCAGTAACTGTAACAGTTATTTCGCCTTGCATAGCTCTTTTAAGAACGGTAGTGTAATGCGTTGCTTCACCACCAAAAAACATCGTGGGGTCTTTTTTTTGCATATCCCACAAAGGTTTAAGAACATTGTACGATTGCGAGAACGGATAAGCATTCGGTATTGCCGCGTCAAAAGTATCAGGTGTTTCCAATTCTAAATCCAACCACAGCGTTCCCGTGTAGGTTCCGGCAACGCCCTTTGTATTACTTCCTTCCAGTTCGCCCGAAAGGGTTGCTCCCATCGTTAGATCTGATATACCCCAAAACGTGGCGTTGTAGGTGTGGTGATTCTTTTCTTTGTCAAACTTAATGACGTAGCTGCCCGCGCCCTTTTCCTCGGCAAGCTTATTGGCACGGCGGGAACATTCAGAGTAGAAGTCGTTTGTATCGGCCAGATTCTTTTCCAGCAGGTCGAGATACTTTTCAAGCTGCTTGTTTCCCTCAAGCCATTCCTTGCCGACTTTGAATGTGTTGACAAGCTGACCGAGAAGCGGAACTTTGTCCGTTCCTGTTGTTGCTGCAAAGGGGATTTTTGAAAAATACTTGCCTGTACTTGGGTTTAGCTTAATTTCTGCAGCCGTTACAATGGTGTTTACTGCGGATTCTGCAACCATCGAGTCCACGCCCTTGCCCTCGCCGTGAACGATATACGCATAATAATCGTTTACGCCGCCCGGTGAGCCGGGAGGTATGAAAATAAAGAACAAAAGACCTTGTATGATCTGATCGCCCCAATAAAGTGCCGCATCGGTTTCGACTCTGCCCGCAAGTTTTGCCACAAGCGCAATGCGGTCTGCGGAAGTCGGATCGTAGCCATGTCGTTCTGTGGGCCAAGGAGTTG